>NZ_DASXNL010000070.1:0-29993 GCF_036495085.1 Phenylobacterium sp.
CGCCCGCATGGTCCCCCGCCTTCATCGTCCAATGCGAAAGATCGCGCTCGCGGCCCATCAGCGCCAGTCCCGAGGCGATGGATTCCAGCTCCGCCCCGGTCTCGATCTTCGCCGGGTCGAAACGGCGCTGGAAGATCGCGCGCACCGCCGGCACCAGCGACGAGCCACCGGTCAGGAAGACGCGGTCGATGTCCTCGGCCGCGAGGTTGGCGTTGGCCAGGGCTTGGTCGACAGCCGTCTCGATCAGCTTCAGCTCCGGAGCGATCCAGCCCTCGAAGGTCGCGCGCCGCACGCCGCCCTTCAGCGAGATGGAGCCCGCCTCGAATTCGAACAGCGCCGCCTCGTCGGCCGACAGCGCCTCCTTCAGGCGGCTGACCGAGCGGTAGAGCTGGTAGCCGTAGTTCTCGTCGAGGGTCTCCACCAGGCGCTCGATCTTCTGCGGCTCCATGGCCTCGCGGACCAGGGCGCGGATCTCGCGCATGTCGCGGCTGGCGCGCATCAGGGCCAGCTGGTCCCAGCGGGCGAAGGCCGAATAGTAGCGGTTGGGGATCGGCAGCACCTTGCCGAAGCTCTGGTAGCTCGACCCCTTGCCCAGCGCCGGCGAGACCAGGTTGTCGATGATCCGGTAGTCGAAGGCGTCGCCGGCCACGCCGACGCCGGAGCGGCCTAGCGGGTGGCTGCGGATCTCGCCGGCCTCACGCTCGAAGCGGATGATCGAGAAGTCGGAGGTGCCGCCGCCGAAGTCGCCGACCAGGACGGTGGCGTCATGATCGAGCTCACGGGCGAAGAAGAAAGCAGCGCCCACCGGCTCGTAGGCATAGAGAATCTCGGAGAAACCCAGGCGTTCGAAGGCGGTCTCATAGCGTGACAGCGCGAGCGGCTCGCTGGGCGCGGCGCCGGCGAAGGTCACTGGCCGGCCGACGATGACCCGGTCCGGAAGTTCAGTCATTCCAGCGTCGGCATACGCGCGCAACTTCAGCAGGAAGGTCGAGAGCAGGTCCTCGAAGCGATAGCGGCGACCCAGCACCTGGGTTTCGGTGAAGCTCTCGGAGGCCGCGAAGCTCTTGAACGACTGGATGAACCGGGTCTCGGCGGGATCTTCGACATATGCATCGATGGCCCACGGACCGGCTGCGATAGCCCGATCGTTCGGCCGCTCGCCTGCGTGGAACGACAGGCAGCTTCGAAAAGCGAAAAGCTCTCCCTCAGGCGCGGGAAAGCGGACGAGGTGCGCCGGCCCTGACTGGTCCGCCAGCGCCACAACGGTGTTGGTCGTGCCGAAGTCGATGCCAAGGCTCAGGGCGGAGGTCACGGCGCGCTCTCCTGTGCGGGGCGCGCCCCATAGCAAACTTCGGTGTGATCCAGGAAGCCTGCCTCAGCGCCGTCCAGGGACGAGGCCTACGGCGTCACGTCGATCTCCACCAGCGGGCGGTCGTAGGCGCAGACGGTCGCCATGTGCAGGATCTTCGAGACCGAGGCCGACAGCGGGCAGATCTGCACGGCGCGATCGAGACCGAGGAGGATCGGACCGATCACTGTGGCGCCGCCCAGGGACTGGATCAGCTGGGTCGAGATGGCCGCGGAGTGGATCGCCGGCATGATCAGCACGTTGGCGGGCCCCGATAGCCGCATGAAGGGGTAGTTGACCCGGGCCTCAGGCTGCAGCGCCAGCTCCGGCGGCATTTCGCCCTCATATTCGAAGTCGACGCCATCGAGCTCGTCCAGCAGGGCGACGGCCTCGCGCACCTTTTCGGAACGCTGGCCCATCGGATTGCCGAAGGTCGAATAACTCATGAAAGCCAGGCGCGGCGTGTAGCCGAGGGTGCGCACCGCGCGGGCGGCTTCCTTGGCGATCTCGACCAGATCCTCGGCTTCCGGCATCTCGGTGACGCTGGTGTCGGCGATGAACAGGGTGCGTCCCTTGGCGAGGACCACGCTGAGGCCGATCACCCGACCGTCGGGCGCGGGGTCGATGACGCGCAGGACCTCTTCGAGCACCTGGTCGAAGGAGCGGGTGACGCCGGTGACCATGCCGTCGGCGTGGCCCAGCGCCACCATGGCGGCTGCAAACGAGTTCCGGTCCTGGTTGATCAGCCGCTGCACGTCGCGGCGCAGGAAGCCTTCGCGCTGCAGCCGGGCATAGAGGTAGTCGACGTATTCCGGGTTTCTGTCGGAAAGCCGGGCGTTGAGGATCTCCAGCTTCACGTCGCCAGGGTCCAGGCCCACCAGGCGCATGTTGTCGTGCACCAGGTCTTCGCGACCGACCAGAATCGCCTCGCCCAGGCCGGCGGTCTGGAAGGCGTAGGCGGCGCGGATCACACTGGGCTCCTCGCCCTCGGCGAACACCACCCGCTTGGTCGGGCCGGAAAGCACCGCGCCCTGCAGCTTCTGCAGGAAGGCCGCCGTCGGGTCGAGCCGTTGGGCCAGGGACGCTCGGTAGGCGTCCATGTCATCGATGGGCTTTCGGGCGACGCCGGTTTCCATCGCAGCCTTGGCCACGAATGGCGGAACGTAGGTGATGAGCCGCGGATCGAACGGCGTCGGGATGATGTACTCCGGCCCGAACTTCAGTTGCAGGCCGTGATAGGCGGCGGCGACTTCGTCAGGGACGTCTTCACGCGCCAGCATGGCCAACGCGTTAGCGCAGGCGATTTTCATCTCCATGTTTACGCGCCTGGCGCGCACGTCGAGGGCGCCGCGGAAGATGTAGGGGAAGCCCAGGACGTTGTTCACCTGGTTCGGATAGTCGGAGCGGCCGGTTGCGACGATGGCGTCGGGACGGACGGCATAGACCTCTTCAGGCGTGATCTCGGGGTCCGGATTGGCCATCGCGAAGATGATCGGCTTGGGCGCCATGGTCTGCACCAGCTCGGCGCTGAGCGCGCCCTTGGTGGAGAGCCCGATGAAGACATCGGCGCCCTTGATCGCCTCGGCAAGCGTCCGGTGCGGCGTATCGACGGCGTGCGCCGACTTCCATTGGTTCATGTCCTCCGGGCGGCCGCGCCAGAGCACACCCTTGCGGTCGACGGCGATGACGTTGTCCGGCTTCACCCCCATGGCCTTGATCAGCTCGAGCGTGGCGATGCCGGCGGCCCCTGGACCGTTCAGCACGACCTTCACATCGGCGATGTCGCGGCCGGTGATGTGGCAGGCGTTGATGAGGCCGGCGGCGGAGATGATCGCCGTGCCATGCTGGTCGTCGTGGAAGACCGGGATGTCGAGGAGTTCCTGAAGCTCCGTCTCGATGCGGAAGCACTCGGGGCTCTTGATATCCTCCAGGTTGATCCCGCCATAGGTCAGGCCGATGTTCTTGACGACCGTGATTATTTCATCGGGGTCGGTGGCGGCCACCTCAACGTCGATGGCGTCGACGTCGGCGAAACGCTTGAAGAGGACGCCCTTGCCCTCCATCACCGGCTTGGAGGCGAGCGCGCCGAGGTTGCCCAATCCAAGGATCGCGGTGCCGTTGGAGATCACGGCCACCAGGTTGCCCTTTGACGTGTATTCGTAGGCCGCATCCGGATCGGCGGCGATGGCCAGCACCGGCACGGCGACGCCCGGCGAATATGCGAGGCTCAGGTCACTTTGCGTCGCCATCGGCTTGGTGGCCGAGATGGCGATCTTTCCGGGCGTCGGAAACCGGTGGAAGTTGAGGGCTTCCTCGTCGGTAAAGGTGCGTTTCTCGGCGTCGCTCATTGCGGCGGCGGATCCTTAAGGCGTCGGTTGCGATGAGAGCGCGAACCTACAGACCCCGGTCCCTTGAAACAACCTCGGTCGAGCTTGCTCCGCCACGCATTTGTGTCGGTCGGGATTTCGACATTGGAACAATCGGCCTCGGAGCTGCTTTTTAGCAGGCTGGCTTGGGGGCCATGAGATGGGAAGTCCATGATGCCGAAGACATTCTCTTATGCAGCGCTTGTTGCTGCCCTGGCCATTGCCGGGCCGGTCCTAGCCCAATCCTCATCCTCCTCCTCCACACAGCCGGCAAACCCGGCGCCGAGCGTTTCCGGTTCTGACACCGCCGCCAACGCGGGGGCCAGCACCGAGGTCGCCACGGGCATGACGGTGAAGGACAACACTGGCGCCTCGATCGGCCAGGTGACCGGCGTCAAGTCCGGCGTCGCCACAATCAAGATGGGGACCGACACCTTCACGGTCGATACCTCGAAGCTCGCCGTCGAGAACGGGGCGGCGACCATCAACGCCTCGCAGGCCGACATCAAGAAGATGATGCCGAAGAAGTAGCTTCGCGCCGGCGTCCGGGGGGGCAGGCCGGGCCCGCCCTCCCGTTCCTGCGCAACAGGCCTTGACTCTTTCGTTAGTCACCGCTTACGGTAAGCCATGACTAACGCAAATGCCTTTGCCGCTCTGGCCGATCCGACCCGACGTGAGGTGTTTGAGCGCCTCGCGAGCGGGCCGTTGGCCGTGGGCGAGTTGGCGCACGGCCTTCCGGTCAGCCGGCCGGCCGTCTCGCAACATTTGAAGGTCCTCAAGGAGGCCGGCTTGGTCACCGATCGGCCGGAGGGGGCGCGGCGTGTCTACCAGATCGACCCGCACGGTCTGGGCCAGATCCGCGCCTGGCTCGACCAGTTCTGGGATAACGCCCTTAGCGCCTTCGCGGCCGAGGTTGAACGCAGCGTCGACGAATCCGACCCGGAGAAGGAAAAGCCGTGAGCCAGACCATCACCCCCGCCGCAATCAGGAAGACGCTTACCGTGCGTACGACGCCCGAAAAGGCGTTCGATGTGTTCACCGCCGGCTTCGACCGCTGGTGGCCGAAGACCCACCATATCGGCGAGTCCCCCCTCAAGAAGGCCGTGATCGAGCCCGGGGTGGGTGGCCGCTGGTACGGTCTCGGCGAAGATGGGTCGGAGGGCCTGTGGGGCGATGTCCTGGCCTGGGACCCGCCGGCTCGCCTGGTGCTGGCGTGGCGGATCAACGGGCAGTGGAAGTACGATCCGGGCCTGCTCACGGAAGTCGAAGTGCTGTTCACCGCAGTGGGCTCCAGCGAGACCCGCATCGACTTCGAACACCGAAATCTCGAGCGCTTCGGCGACAGCGACGCCGCCAAGCAAGCCCGCGCCGCCATGGACGACGGTTGGGGAACGATCCTCGAGAGCTTCAAGAGCGTCGCGAACGGCTAGAGCCAAGCGCCTGAGAGGAGGTCCGACATGTCCCCGATCACCGTCTACGGAATTCCCGGCAGCCCCTACGTACGGATGCCCCTGCTCGTCTGTGAGGAAAAGGCCGCTCCTTACCGGCTCGAAGCTATGGAGTTCGGCAAGACCAGGACGCCTGAACACCTGGCGCGCCAGCCGTTCGGCCGGATTCCCTACATCGAACACGACGGCTTCTGGCTCTACGAGGCTCAGGCGATCGTCCGGTACATCGACCAGGTGGCCGACGGCCCAAGACTGACGCCCACCGATCCGCGAGCCCAGGCGCGGATGAACCAGGTGATGAACATCGTCGACTGGTACGTCATGCCCTCCATAAGTTCAGCGATCGGCTTCAATCGGGTCGTCAAGCCGATCTTCGGCATGCCGGTGGACGAGGCCGCGGTGGCCGCGGCGGTGCCGCAAGCCAGGCTCTGCGTTAAGGCCCTCGAGGAGATCCTCGGCGACAAGCCCTATTTCGCGGGCGACGAGGTCTCTCTGGGCGACCTGATGGCCGTGGCCCACCTCGACATTCTGCCGCAGTCGCCGGAGGGCGCAGAGATGATGGCCGGTTCGCCCCTGCTGGCCTGGCTCGACCGAATGGGCGCTCGCCCAAGCGTCGCGGCGACCACCATGCAGAAGTTGATGAACCTGGCGGAGCCGGTCGCCGCCTGAGCTTTGTCGTTGACCCGGCGGGCGGGCTCGCGAGACTAGCCGCCTTTCTTGCCTCCCGCCGGAGTGACGCCGCTGCCCGACACCTCAATCAAGATCGCCGTCGGCGGCGCCCTGGGACGCATGGGCCGCGCAATGTGCGATGCTGTCCTCGCCGACCCTGGCATGGAGTTGGCCGCGCGCTTCGACCGGCCGGGTCTTACGGGCGAGGGGATCGTCGGCCAGGACGAAGCGCTCGCGTCCGCCGACGTCGTGGTCGATTTCAGCACTCCAGCAGCATCAACCGCCCTGGCCGAGGTCTGCGCGGGCCGCGGCGGGCCGGCCCTGCTGCTCGGCGCGACGGGGTTCGAGGCCGGCCAGATCGCGATCATTGAGTCTGCGGCGCGAAGAGTCGCGATCGTTCGCGCCGGGAACTTCTCGCTTGGCCTCAACATGATGCTCGGCTTCGTGGAGCAAACGGCTCGGCAGCTCGGGCCCGACACCTACGACATCGAGATCTTCGAAGCCCATCATCGGCGCAAGATCGACGCTCCATCCGGCGCAGCCCTGATGCTGGGTGAAGCCGCCGCGAGGGGCCGCGACGTGTCCTTCTCCAGCGTGGCCAAGCGCGGCCGCGACGGCATCACCGGCCCACGGACACCCGGCGAGATCGGCTTCTCGGTCGTGCGGGGCGGCGGGATCGTCGGCGAGCACAGCGTCAGCTTCATCGCCGAAGATGAGAGCTTCACGCTCTCGCACTCCGCCCGCGACCGGGGCCTCTTCGCCCGAGGCGCCGTCGTCGCTGCGCGCTGGGTGGTGGGCCGCCCGGCCGGCCACTACAGCATGCGTGATGTCCTGGGCTTTTCCGACAAGACTAGCGTGCTTGTGGGCTGACCATGGACGACCTCCTCAAGCGCGACGCCACTGACCAGCTCGTTGCGCTGAACGCCAAGCGTGTGTCGGCCGTGGAGCTCTTGAAGGCCTCGCTAGCCAGACACGAACAGACCCACGGCCAATTGAACGCGGTCGTCGCCATCGACCTGGAACGCGCGTTCGAGCGGGCGCGAGCCGTCGATGATCTCAGGGCCAAGGGTGAAGCTCCCGGCCTGCTCGCCGGGCTTCCGATGACCGTGAAGGACACGCTCGATGTCGTGGGCCTGCCGGCCTCCTCAGGGCTCAGGCAGCTTCGTCAGCGGCAGGCCGAGGACGCCTCAGCGGTGCGGCTCGCCAGACAGGCTGGGGCGGTGATCTGGGGCAAGACCAACACACCGGTAATGGCTGGAGACTGGCAGACCTTCAACGCCCTCTACGGGACGACCAACAACCCATGGGACGCGACGAGGACAACCGGCGGCTCCTCGGGCGGCGCGGCGGCGGCGCTGGCGGCGGGCGTCACAGCACTGGAGATCGGCTCGGACATCGGCGGGTCCCTGCGCGTCCCGGCGAGCTTCTGCGGCGTCTACAGCCACAAGCCGACCTGGGGCCTCGTCGACCAGCATGGCCACGTGCCGCCGTCTCCCGGCTCCTGGAGCCAGCGGGACCTGAACGTCGTCGGCCCCATGGCCCGCTCGGCGCGGGACCTGCGCTTGCTGCTTTCAGTGATCGACGGGAGCCTGCTGGCCGCCAAGGCGGCGCCCGCCGAGCTGAGGGAGGCGAGGATCGCGCTGTGGCTCGATGAGCCGAGCTTCCCGCTGGACCCCCAGGTGCGTACGGCGATTGAACGCTTCGCAGGCGAGTTGACCGCCGCCGGCGTCACCATCATCCCCATCGCGTCCCCGGTTCATATGCCGGGCTTGATGAGCGCCTACCAAGTCCTGTTGGGGGCCGTGCTTGGCCAGGATATGCCGCCGGCCACGATCCGCGGCATGGAGCGGATGCGCGGCTGGGCGCGCTGGCAGATGAACCGTGGCGCCGCGCCGACCTCCAACGCCGCCATGACGCTGGCCTACACGGCGACCCATCGCGAGTGGATGGCCGCCGACGCCGTGCGCAACCGGCTGCGCCACGACGTAGGCGAGGTGTTCGGCCGCTTTGACGCGATCCTGGCGCCGATTGCGCCGGTCGCGGCCTTCCCGCACGACCACCGCCCGTTTGGCCGACGCAGCCTGACAACCTCGGACGGCCAGGTCGTGCCCTACCCCTCGATGCTGAACTGGATCTCCCTGGCGACCGCCCTGCACCTGCCGGCCACCGCGATCCCGGCTGGCGCAACGGCCTTCGGCCTTCCGGTGGGCGCACAACTGATAGGCCCCTTGAACAGCGATGGGCGCATGCTGGCGCTCGCCCAGGCTATCGAAGAAAACGTCCGCGGCTTCACGGCGCCGGAAGTGGCTCAGTCGTCCGCAAGCCGCGCGTAGAGCCACTGGTCCCAGTAACGGCCTTTCCAATAGGCGTAGTCGCGCAAGACGCCCTCGCGGGAAAATCCGTGACGTTCCAGGAGCGCCGCCGAGCCGGCGTTCGCCGCGGTGACCAACGCCTCGATGCGACGCAGGCCGAGCGACTCAAATCCGTAACGGAGGACTACAGGAAGAACCTCGGTCATCACCCCATGGCGCCGGCGCGCGCGAATGACGTCATAGGCCACCTCGCCTCGTGACCCGCGATCGCGCACGAGCGCATTAAAGCCTGCCGTGCCGACAAAGGCGCCCGTCCGATCGCGGATCGCCCAACGGATGCCGTTTCCCGACACCGCCAGTCCGCTCGCCCAGGCGATCACGGCGTCGGCGTCGGCCACCTCTGCCAGCGGTTCGATGTCCATGTACTCGACTGTCGCGGCGTCGGAGAAATGCGCGAAGAGATCGGCCCGATCGCTGCGGGAGAGCGGGGTGAGCTTATAGTTGGCAGAGGCGAGGCCCGCGCCGCTCACGGCTTGTCAGGCGGAGGAACCTGACGCTCCCAAAGGCCGTCGACGGCGGCCTGGACATCTTCTGCCACACCGCGCCGGACAAGCGACATGCCTTCCATCTCGACCTTGTCGCTGCGGATCATCCGCGGGTGCAGGCTGTAACCCACCAGGTAGAGGGCGCGGTCGGTCTTGGTCTGGCCGTCCTCGATGAACACAGTGACGATGCCGACCGGCAGCCGGCCCTGGCGCTGCTTCGAGCCACGGCCATGTAGGGCCCTGTCGAGGCCGCCCTCGAACCAGCCGGCCTCGATGCGCGGATTGCCGGTCGTCTGCACCGCATCGCCGCGCACATCGCTCGGGAAGGTGATCGCCTGGGTCTGGATCACCTGCTCGGGGTGCACGCTGGCAAGCCGTAGACGCTCGCCGGACCCTTCCGGCGTTCCGGTCATCAGGAAGGAGAGCTTCAGGACACCAGCCTGAGCCTCGGCCTTGCGCTCACGCTCGGCCGCGGCGCGTTCGCGGTCGGACTGGGCGCGCTCGCGATGATTGTCCCAATAACCCAGCGCCGCGATCGCCACCGCGGCGATGCCTACGAACTCAGCCAGGGTCAGCCAGCGGAACGGCAGGCGTTTCTTGCGCGGCGACTCGCTCATCGGCGCGTCAGCGTCCCGTCGAGCCGAAGCCGCCGGAGCCGCGAGCGGTCTGCTCCAGGCTCGACACCTCCAGCCACGCCGCCTGGACCACAGGGGCGATCACCAGTTGGGCGATGCGCTCGCCGCGGCGGATGACGAAGTCTTCTTCGCCCAGGTTGATCAGGATCACCTTCACCTCGCCCCGGTAGTCGGCGTCAACCGTCCCTGGGGTGTTCAAGCAGGTGACCCCGTGCTTGGCCGCCAGCCCGGAGCGCGGCCGAACCTGACCCTCGAAACCCGCCGGCAGCGCGAAAGCCAGACCCGTAGGCACGGGAAACCGCGCGCCGGGACGCAGCGTCAGCGGTTCATCGTCCGGCACGGCGGCGCGCAGGTCCATGCCGGCAGCCTGGCCGGTTTCATAAGCGGGCAACGGCAGGCCTTCGCCATGCGGCAGGCGAACAATCGGAATGGTCGGATTCACTCAGGTTTCCTTAGGCGAATTGGTCGGCGATGCGGTCGGCCAGGCGGCGCGCAACCTCATCCTTGGCCATCCGCTCCCATTGCTCGATTCCGCTGGCGCTGACGAGAGCCACGGCGTTGCGGTCGCCGCCCATGGTCCCGGCCACGCTGACGTCGTTGGCGACGATCCAGTCACAGCCCTTCCTGGCGAGCTTGGCCTTGGCGTGGGCCTCGAGGTCGTTGGTCTCGGCGGCAAAACCTACCACCAGGCGTGGACGACGAGCGTCTTTCGAGAGGCTGGCAAGTATGTCGGGGTTCTCAACAAGGACAATGGGCTCAGGCGCACCGGCGCCCTTCTTTAGTTTGCGCCCGCTGGCGTCGGCGGGGCGCCAGTCCGCGACAGCGGCTACGCAGACTGCGACGTCGGCCGGCAGCGCCGCCTCGCAGGCGGCCAGCATCTCTCGCGCGCTCTCGACGTCGACGCGGGTGACGCCGACGGGGACGCCCAGGGCTGTGGGGCCACTCACCAGGGTCACCTCGGCGCCCAGCGCCGCCAGCGCGCCGGCGATGGCGTATCCCTGCTTTCCCGACGACCGGTTGGTGAGCATCCGTACCGGGTCGATAGCCTCGGCGGTGGGACCTGCGGTGACGAGGGCGCGTTTGCCGGCGAGCGGGCTCGCGCCCTTGCCGAGCAACGCCATGATCGCCTCGAAGATCACCGGTGGTTCGGCCATACGGCCAGGACCGTACTCGCCGCAGGCCATGGCGCCTTCGTCGGGACCGACGAAGGCCACCCCGTCGGCCCTCAATGTGGCGAGGTTTCGCTTTGTGGCCGCGTGCTCCCACATCCGCACGTTCATGGCCGGCGCCATCAACACGGGCTTGTCCGTGGCGAGCAGGGTCGTGGAGGCCAGGTCGTTCGCCAGACCGCCGGCGGCCTTGGCCATTAGGTCAGCCGTTGCCGGGGCCACGACCACAAGGTCGACCGAGCGGGAGAGTTCGATGTGGCCCATCTCCTGCTCATCGGTCAGCGAGAAGAGCTCGGCGTGGACCTTTTGCTCGGCGAGCGCCCCAAGCGACAGGGGGGTGACGAACTCGGCGCCGGCCTGGGTAAGGATCGGACGCACTGCAACGCCGGCCTTGCGAAGCAGGCGGGTCAATTCGAGGCTCTTGTACGCCGCGATCCCGCCGCCGACGATCAATAGAACCCGCTTTTCAGCCAGAGTACCTGCCAAGGCCTTCGCCCCTCATGCGACGCGCGTCAGGCATAGGCCAGATGGGGCCGCGGGACAAATCCGGCAAATCGCGCTCGACATCCGTCTCGACTTGTTCTCTCTTTGTTCGGAATTCGCAGTACGTTACCGCCAACCTCATCGGCGCCCATCTTTCGCTGCAGCCTTGCCGCTTTCCCTGGGGCTCCTCGAGGTTGACGTCGTTCAAGACAGATGGAGGCAAGATCCATGGCTGATCCCAGGCACATCGTGCGCACCGGTCGGGTCGACTGGTCGCAAGTCTGGCGCGGGCGCCATCCCTTCAACCCGGCCTCTGAGATGCGGATGGTCCCGCTTGGCGATCCGGTCGGCATGAAGCAGATCGGCGCCCACCTGATCCGCATTCCGCCGGGGAAGGAGAGTTTTATCCCCCATGCCCACTCTGTCTCGGAGGAGTTCGTTTTCGTCCTCGAGGGCGTCGGCGAGATGGTGCTGGACGGGGTGGGCCATGCGGTCGGCCCAGGCGACTTCGTGGGCTTTCCCATCGACGGCGTCGTGCATTCGCTGAAGTCCGTGGGCCCGGGCGACCTCGTCTACCTGACCGCCGGGCGGCGCGATCCGATTGAGGTGGCGGACATGCCGACCATCGGCAAGACCACCGTCTTCCGTGACGGCCGCATGGAGCTGTTCGGTGAGGACGGGGCCGAGCGCCTGACGCAGGCCGAATGGATGGCGCGAACCAGGATCGAGGGCTGAGCGAGCGACTAGCGCAGGAACATGGCCGCCAGGAAGGCCGCGCCGGCGGCCAGCGCCCCCAGCGAGAACCATAGGAGGGGAGATCGGCCGCGATCTTGGCCCCTCGCCTCGACAGGCGCTGACGTTGGCGGATTTTCGACCAGCTTTGCGATGTTCCGGAGCGCTGCGGCCGCCTCGTCGGCAAAGCGCCGGATCCGGGCGGCCGGCGAAAGCTCTCGAGCCATCCATCGGCGGACCACCGGATCGGCGGCCGACCAGATGTCGTGGTCGGGTTGGATGCGTCGCGCAACGCCCTCGACGGTCATCATGGTCTTCTGCAGCAGCACGAGTTCGGGGCGCAGGTGCATGTCATAAAGGGCGGTGATCTCGAAGAGCTGGGTCAACACCCGGCTCATCGGCACCTCGCTCGCCTTGCGACCGAACACAGGCTCGCCGACAGCCCGCAACGCCTGAGCGAAGGCCGCTATGTTGTGGTGGGCCGGCACATAGCCCGCGTCGAAGTGAGTGCGCGCCACGCCCTCGTAGTCGCGATTCAGGAACCCCCAGAGGATCTCGGCCAGGTAACGCCGCTCCGCAGGGCCGATGCGCCCGATGATCCCGAAGTCCACCGCCGTGAGTTGGGCCGGGGCGGCCGCGAACAGGTTCCCCTCGTGCAGGTCCGCGTGGAAGACGCCATGGTCGAGGGCCTGGGACAGGAAGGCGCGGATCAGATTGTCGGCCATGGCCTGCTGGTCGAGCCCAGGCTGGGTCAGCGCCGCCGGGTCGGATAGCGGCCAGCCCCTCGCCCATTCCATCGTCAGGACACGCTTGCCGACGCCCTGCCAGACGATCCGGGGCACGGCCATGTAGCCGTCCTTGGCCGCCACCTCGCGCAGTTCGTCCGCGCCGGCCGCTTCCAGCCGCAGGTCGAGCTCCAGGATCGTCGCCCGGATCACTGTATCTGCGAAGGCCCTCGGCTCGAGCCGCCGCGCCGGCGGAATCCAGCGGTCGATCAGCGAGGCGGCCAGCGCCAGGCTCTCGGCGTCATTGGAGACCCGCCGCTCGATGCCGGGCCGGAGCACCTTGACCGCTACCTTGCGCCCGTCCTTGAGCTTCGCTTCGTGCGCCTGGGCCAAAGAGGCGGCAGCTATCGGCTCGCCAAACTCCGCATAAAGGCTTTCGATCGAGCGGCCGAGCTCGCGTTCGACCTCAACGCGGGCCGCCGCGGTCGGGAACGCCGGCAGGCGATCCTTGAGCCGCGACAGGTCCTCGGCAAACTCGCGCCCGAAGAAATCGCCACGTGTCGACAGCAGCTGGCCGAGCTTGATCGCCACCGGGCCCATGCCTTCCAGCGAGCGCGCCAGCCGCTCGCCGGGTCGGCCCGACCGCGCGCCCGACCCGGCGAACATCCGCAGGGTCTTGGCCACCGCGCCGAGGGATGCCGGATAAAGGGCGTCGAGCTCGCGCGGCAGCAGCGCGTCGTTACGGACCAGCGCCCAGACCGCAGCGGTCATGCGGCCAAACGCCCCGATCCCGCTCATTCGCCTAGAGCACCCGGCCGGTGTGCAAGGCCGCCACGCCGCCGGTGAAGTTGGTGTAGTCGACGCGGCCGAAGCCGGCTTCGCCAATCATCGCGGCGAACCGGCGCTGATCAGGAAACCGGCGGATGCTCTCCACAAGGTACTGATAAGCCTCTCGGTCGCCGGCGATTCGCGCGCCCACCTCCGGAATCACCTTGAAGGAATAGGCGTCGTACGCCGCTTGAAGGGCCTCTGTGACCGGCCGCGAGAACTCCAGACACAGGAACCGGCCGCCGGGCTTCAACACGCGGCGGGCCTCGCTCAGGGCCGCGGCGATGTCGGTGACATTGCGGATCCCGAACGCGATCACATAGGCCTCGGCGCCGGCGTCCGGCAGGGGCAGGCGCTGGGCGTCGCCCACGGCCCAGACGATCTCTGGCTCGGAGCCCTTCTGGCGGCCCGCGGCGATCATCTCGGCGTTGTAGTCCACCACCATGACGCGGGCGTCTGGGCCTCCGCGGCGCAACTGGGCGCGCCGGGCCATCCTGGCGAACCTGCGCGCCATATCCCCCGTGCCGCCCGCGCAGTCGATGATGGTCTCGCCGGGTTGCGGGTTCAGTCGCGCTGCGACCGCGTCCTTCCAGAGGCGATGCACGCCGCCGCTCATCAGGTCGTTCATCAGGTCATAGCGGCGAGCCACGCGGTCGAACACGCCGCGGACCAGGCCGGGCTTGTCGTTCGGGTCCACGTCGCGGAAGCCGAATGTGGCGGCAGGTCCGGTCATGGCCTGCGTCTTAGCCCCGCGCCTGCGGCGCTCCAAGGCCCTTGGCGCGCGGCCCCGCGCGTGCCAAGCCGTTGGCCATGCCTGAGCTTCCTGAGGTCGAGACGGTTCGAGGCGGCCTGGCGCCGGTGCTGGAGGGCCACCGCCTCGCCCGGGTCGAGGCGCGCCGGCCAGATCTTCGCTTCCCGCTTCCGGAGAACTTCGTCCAGATCCTGACCGGCGCGACGGTCATGCGACTGGCGCGACGCGCCAAGTACCTGCTGGCGAGGCTGGACCGCGAGGACACCCTTGTGATGCACCTGGGCATGAGCGGCCGTTTCCAGATCGCAAACTTCGTACAGGAGGGGGCCGAGGGGGTCGCAAGCCCGGGCGAGTTCCACTACGCGCCCGACCCTGATCCCAAGCACGCCCACATCGTCTTCGAGACCGAGGCTGGCGCACGAGTGACCTACTATGACCCCCGCCGCTTCGGATACATGGCGCTGGTCAACACTGCGACGCTGGACCTGCACCCATGGTTTGCGGGCCTTGGTCCCGAGCCGCTGTCCGACGCCTTCGACGCTGAGCGGCTGAAGGCGGCGTTCAAGGAACGCAGGCAGGGGCCCAAGACCCTGTTGCTCGACCAGCGGATCGTTGCCGGCCTGGGGAACATCTATGTCTGCGAAGCCTTGAACCGCGCGCGTATCTCGCCGTTCAAGGCCGCGGGCGGAATCTCCAGACCCCGCCTCGAAAAGCTCGTCAGCGACATCCGCACGGTGCTGACCGAGGCCATCGCCGCCGGCGGCTCGACCCTGCGGGACTACGCCCAGGCCGATGGCGCGCTGGGGTACTTCCAGCATCGCTTCCGCGTGTACGACCGCGAGGGCGAGGCCTGCCTCAATGATCCTTGCCGCGGGGTCATCGCGCGCAAGGTCCAGGCGGGGCGTTCGACCTTCTATTGCCCGGTCTGCCAGAGGTGATCCGTCGCGATATGAGCCGCTTGTGGACGCCGTTGGCCGCCGCCCTGGCGGCCCTCTTGATCGCCGGGGCCGCCATCGCCAAACCGCCGGTCTGGGTGGTGAAGGACAAGAACTCGGAACTGGTGCTGTTCGGCTCGGTGCATATCTTGCCCCACGACCTCGACTGGTCCTCCCCGGCGCTCGATCGGGCGCTGAAAGACGCTGACGATATCTGGTTCGAGCTGCCCATCGACGCCAAAAGCGAGGCCATGACCGCGACGCTGGCGACCCAGGCCGGCGTGCTTGCGCCCGACCAGTCGCTGTTCAAGCTGCTGGCGCCGCAGGACGCGGAGCTGCTGAGCAAGGTCGCGGCCGCCTACGACGTATCGCCGGCCCTGCTCGACCGGCTGCAGCCCTGGCTGGCTGAGATCGCGCTCGCCGCCGGCGCCTACCGCAGGCTGGGCGCCGACGCGGCCTCCGGTGTCGAGAAGACCATCGCGGCCATGGCGACGCCCAAGGCCAAGCGTCGCGCGTTTGAGACGCCTGCCGAACAGATCGCGCTACTGTCGGGCGGCCCCTGGGACGAGCAGGTCACCTCCCTACGCGAGACGATGCAGGAGATGGACGAAAGGCCCGATGAATTCAGCGTCCTGATCAAAGCCTGGACCGACGGCGACCTGCAGGCGCTCGACCGCGAGGCCCTGGCGCCGATCCGCGACAAGACACCGAACCTCTATCGCCGGCTGGTCACCGAGCGGAATGACCGCTGGACGAAGGTGCTTGATGCGCGCCTGAAGGGCCATGGCCGCACGGTCGTCGTCGTCGGCGTCGGCCACCTGCTGGGCCCGGACGGGGTTCCGGCCCGCCTCCGGGCGCTTGGCTATTCCGTCATAGGGCCTTAAGGCGGCGTTTGGACCTCCAAGGAGCCTAAGCCGATGAGCCTCAAGACCCTGATCGTTGAGCGGCACGACGCCGTGACCCTGATCCGGCTCAACCGCCCCGAAGCGCTCAACGCGCTGAACGGCGCCTTGATGGACGAGCTCACGGCCGTGCTGGACGAGACCGAGGCTGACGCCTCCGTGCGCTGCATCGTTATCACCGGCTCGGACAGGGCCTTCGCCGCCGGGGCCGACATCAAGGAGATGGCCTCCAAGAGCTATGCCGACGTGTTCACCGAGGACTTCATCACGCGCAACTGGGAACGTGTGACCCGTTGCCGCAAGCCGGTGATCGCCGCGGTGGCCGGGTACGCGCTCGGCGGCGGCTGCGAGCTGGCGATGATGTGTGACTTCATCATCGCGGCCGACAACGCACGCTTCGGGCAGCCGGAGATCAACCTGGGGGTCATCCCCGGCGCCGGGGGCACCCAACGGCTCACGCGTTTCGCCGGCAAGTCCAAGGCCATGGACATGGTGCTGACCGCCCGGATGATGGACGCTGGTGAGGCCGAGCGCTGCGGCCTGGTCAGTCGCGTTGTTCCGCTTGCGGAGCTTATTTCGACGGCCATGGAAGCGGCGCAGAAGATCGCCGCCCTCTCGCCCAATTCCGTGATGATCGCCAAGGAACTGGTCAACGCCGCCTACGAGACGCCGCTCAGCCAGGGCGTGAGGATGGAGCGGCGGCTGTTCCACTCGCTCTTCGCCTTCGATGACCAGAAGGAGGGCATGGCCGCCTTCGTCGAGAAGCGGCCAGCGAAGTTCACCGGCAAATAGCGGCATCTGGCCTCGGGCGCCGAAATGCGCCCGACTTCCATTGACCCGCCGCCTTGCCTCCCGTATATCCGCGCCTCCGATTTTCCCCGCCCCTGCTTGCCGGGCGCGTTCGTTTGAAGAGCTCTCCAGAATGGCCAACACGCCCGGCTCCAAGAAAGCGGTCCGCAAGATCGCCCGCCGCACCGAAGTCAACACCGCGCGCCGTTCGCGCGTGCGCACTTTCCTGCGCAAGTTCGATGAAGCGCTGGCAGGCGGCGACGCCGTGGCGGCCAAGGAGGCCTTCGTGAAGGCGCAGTCGGAGCTGATGCGCGCGGTCACCAAGGGCGTGGTTCACAAGAACACCGGGTCGCGCAAGGTTTCGCGCCTGGCGGCTCAGCTGAAAAAGTTGTCCGCGGCCTGACGGAGCGAGGCGCGGGGAAACCCCGCCTCTCCCATCGGAATTCAAACCGGCCAAACGGCGCCCCTCGGGGCGCCGTTTTCGCGTCTGACGGGAAATATTCCTGACCGCAAACGCGACAAATCTACTCAGCTCACGGAACGCCAATCGGGAATTTCCTTGGCCCTAAAAGGGGTCAGCGTGAGTCAATTAAAATATCAACTTGAGCGCGGAAGAATCACCGTTGACCGGCCTCGGCCCCCGATTAGTGTCAGCTTCCTTACAGGCGTCTTGTATCTGATCCCGGATCAAACTGGGGCGCCGGCGGAACGCTTGCGTTCGCCGGATAAGAGACTGTTTGCGTTAATTAAATTCACGACCGCTTGATTTGGGGATCGCGGTCGCGGTGGGCAGGACGGGGGTTGGCGAGAATGATGAGCGGGGGGGCTGCGGGAGCTATGGCGAGCGCACCGGCCGGGGTCGTGTGGACGAAGACCTGCTTGGTCTTGAAACGCGAATTGGGCGAAGCGACGTTCGGCTCCTGGCTTGGCCAGGCGGCGCTGCGGGAGACCGGTGACGAGGTGTGCCTGGTCGCCGCCACCGGCGTGGCCCGTGACTGGATCGCCCGGCACGCCTGGCGTCGGATCGGCGAACTCTGGGCGCAGAACGATCCGCTCGGCCGCAGGCTCGACCTTAAGTCACGGATGGAATTCGATTCCGAGGGACCGACGCCGGTCGCCCCACCCGCACCGGCAGCCTTCGTGGCCGCGTCCAACGCCCCCGAGGTCTTCGAGTGCGAAGTCCAGCCCGCGCCGGCAGCCGCCCGCCAGGGACGCCTTCTCGGGCTTCAGGAGCGGTTCTCCTTCGACAGCTTCGTTGCGGGCCCCTCCAACGAGTTCGCCTTCGCCGTGGCCCGTCGGGTGGCGACCTGGTCGGACGGCCACTTCAACCCGGTGATGTTCCACGGACCCTATGGCTTCGGGAAAACCCATTTGCTGAACGCGCTCGCCTGGGAGGCCATGCGCAACGAGCCGTCGAAGCGTGTCGTCCACCTGACCGCCGAGCGGTTCACCACCACCTTTGTGCGGGCGCTGCAGGACAAACAAACCGCGGCGTTCAAGGAAGAGCTTCGCAATGCCGACCTGCTGCTGATCGACGACGTGCACTTCGTCGCCGGCAAGACTTCGACGCAGGAAGAACTGTTCCACACCCTGATCGCGCTGGTCGAGGACGGCCGCCGCGTCGTGATGACCGCCGATCGCTCGCCGACCGAACTCTCGGAGATGGAGCCGCGTCTGCGCTCTCACCTGCAGGCGGGCCTGGTTTGCGGCATCGAGCCGGCCGACCGCAGCCTTCGCCTGGGAATCCTCGATCGCAAGCTGCAGACCCTGGCCCACCAGGGTGGCTTCCTGCCGTCCGCCAAGTCGGAGGTCATGCAGTTCCTGGCCGACCGGTTCACCGATAGCGTGCGCGAATTGGAAGGCGCACTGAACACCCTGGTGGCCCGCGTCGGCGGCGACCTCGCCCGCCTCACGCTTGACGAAGCCCAGACCATCCTTCGTCCGCACCTCTCCTGCAACGAGCGCAAGGTGACGGTGGATCAGATCCAGAAGACCGTCGCCGAGCACTACGGGCTCAAGCAGGCCGACCTGATCTCCGAGCGGCGCGCACGCGCGGTAGCCAGGCCCCGGCAGGTCGCTATGTGGCTAGCGAAACAGATCACGACACGTTCGCTGCCCGACATCGGCCGTCGCTTTGGCGGACGCGACCACACCACGGTGCTGCACGCCGTGCGCCGCATCGAGGCGTTGAAGGCGGAAGATCCTCAGATCGCCCGGGACACCGACGCGTTGCTCAGGAAACTGCGGGGCTAACCCGCCACGCGTGTTTCCGGAGCACTCGGTCAGAACTGCTGTAAGGTGAGCGGTCGCGCAATCGCGGCCGCCCCGCCTGAAAGGCTTCCATGAAAGACCTGAAGGGCTCCGGCCTGACCGAGCGGCTGGCCGCTGCTGCGCTGGCCAAGGCTGCGCTACTGGCCAAGCTGAAACCAAGGCCGACCGTCACGGATCCGCTGTTCGACCAGCGCGCGGCCCTGCGTGCCGCGGAGCTCAAGGACGTGCGCACGGCGCGAGCGGATCAGAGGCAAGCCGACCGTCAGGTTGCGGCGGACAATCGCGCCGCGGCCCATGCGGCGGTGCTTGCCTCAGAGGAAGCCGTCCTCGCCCAGAAGCGCAGCGCACGCAAGGAGCGAAAGCAGCTCACCAAGGCCGAGGCCCAATCCAAGCGTGACGCCCGCTACGCGGCGCGTAAGGCGCGCTAAGCTCCCACTCGTCATGGGGCGGCTCCGATAGCCGCGCCCCCTGCCAGACCACCCGGCGCAGCTTCGCTCAACGCTACCTTTCCGCGCTCGGTCGCCCTCACGCAGCCTGCGCTTCACTTCGCTCGTGGTGAGAATGCGCCCAGCCTGGGGGCAAATGAAAAGGGCGGCCGCATCGCTGCAGCCGCCCTGATCATTGCCAGCGGAATGAAGACGCCTAGGCGTCGGCGCTTTCCGGCTGCTCTTGCTTGGCCGTCAGGTCCTCGCCGGTTTCCTGGTCGACGATCTTCATCGACAGGCGGGTCTTGCCGCGATCGTCGAAGCCCAGGAGCTTCACTTTCACGGACTGGCCTTCCTGCAGGACGTCGGAGACCTTGTTCACACGCTCGTTGGAGATCTGGCTGACGTGCACCAGGCCGTCCTTGGCGCCGAAGAAGTTCACGAAGGCGCCGAAGTCGACGATCTTCACCACCTTGCCGGTGTAGATCTGGCCGACTTCCGGCTCCGACGCGATCGACTTGATCCAATCCTTGGCAGCGTCGATCTTCGACTGTTCCGCGGCCGCGATCTTGATCGTGCCATCTTCTCCGATGTCGATCTTGGCGCCGGTTTCGGCGGTGATCTCGCGGATCACCTTGCCGCCCGAACCGATCACTTCGCGGATCTTGTCCACCGGGATCTTGATGGTCTCGATCTTCGGCGCGTATTCGCCCAGCTCGTGGCGCGGGGCTTCCATGGCCTTGTTCATCTCGCCAAGGATGTGATCGCGGCCGCCCTTAGCCTGGGAGAGCGCCTGCTTCATGATCGCCTCGGTGATGCCGGGGATCTTGATGTCCATCTGCAGCGAAGTGATGCCGTCGGCCGTGCCGGCGACCTTGAAATCCATGTCCCCGAGGTGGTCCTCGTCGCCAAGGATGTCGGAGAGAACGGCGAAGCCGTCCTTTTCCAGGATCAGGCCCATGGCGATGCCGGAAACCGGCTTCTTCAGGGGCACGCCTGCATCCATCAGGGCCAACGACGAACCGCAGACCGTGGCCATCGACGATGAACCGTTGGACTCGAAGATCTCCGAGACGAGGCGGATCGTGTAGGGGAAGTCTTCGACGCCGGGCAGCATCGGGCGGATCGCCCGCCAGGCCAGCTTGCCGTGTCCGACGTCGCGCCGGCTCGGAGCACCCATGCGGCCCGTCTCCCCGACCGAGAACGGCGGGAAGTTATAGTGCAGCATGAACTTCTCGTAGGACTTGCCTTCCAGGGCGTCGATCAGCTGCTCGTCGTCTCCCGTGCCGAGCGTGGCCACGACCAGGGCCTGGGTTTCGCCGCGGGTGAAAAGCGCCGAGCCGTGGGCCCGGGGCAGGACGCCCACTTCCGAAACGATCTGGCGAACCTGGTCGACCTTGCGGCCGTCGATACGCACGCCGGTGTCGAGGATGTTGCGGCGGACGACGTCGGCTTCCAGTTCCTTGAAGACCGCGCCCAGCTTGTCCGGCGAAATGCCCGCCGGGTTTTCGTCCGACTTGCCGAACTTGCCGGCGGCCTTTTCCTTGGCTGCAGCGACCGCGTCCTGGCGCTCCAGCTTGGCGGGGATCTTGAAGGCGGCGGCGAGGTCCTTGCCAATGGCCTTCTTCATCTCCGCCTTGATGGCGTCGGTGTCTTCCGGCTGGAAGTCGAAGGGTTCCTTGGCGGAATGTTCGGCCAGCTCGATGATCGCGTCGATGACGGGCTGCATGCCGGCGTGCGCGAACATCACGCCCTTCAGCACTTCGTCCTCGTTCATTTCCTGGATCTCGGACTCGACCATCATGACCGCGTCGTTCGTGCCGGCGACCACCAGGTCCATCCGGCTGTCCTTCATCTCGTCGAGGGTCGGATTGAGGACGTACTCACCGTTGATGTAGCCGACGCGGGCGCCGGCGATCGGGCCCATGAACGGCGCGCCGGAGATCACCAGGGCCGCGGAGGCGGCCACCAAGGCGACGATGTCCGGATCATTCTCGAGGTCGTGGGCCAGAACGGTGGCGACCACCTGGACCTCGTTCTTGAAGCCCTTGACGAACAGCGGCCGGATCGGACGATCGATCAGTCGGCTGGTCAGGGTTTCCTTTTGCGAGGGCGCGCCTTCGCGGCGGGGGAAGGAACCGGGGATCTTGCCCGCGGCGTAGAACTTCTCCTGGTAGTTCACGGTGAGCGGGAAGAAGTCCTGGCCCGGCTTGGCGCTCTTGGCGAAGACCGCAGTGGCCAGCACCATCGTCTCGCCGTAGGTGGCCAGCACCGCGCCGTCTGCCTGACGGGCCATGCGGCCGGTTTCGAGCGTCAGCGTCTTGCCGCCCCACTCGAGTGTCTTTCTCTTGATGTCGAACATTTTCGCTTCTTTCTATCCCGCGGGCGTATTCCCGGCGGGGGCGGACAGGGATCGGTCTTCCGAAATCCTCTCCAAATGAACAGGCGGTGAGGACTTCGTCGGAGCCCTCGGCTTGTGCGGCGATCTCGAGCTTTACGAGGTCGCCTGTGCCGCATTGGGGTCCCCCGGCCTGTTGCGGAGGAGCGGCGGTGGAAATCGTCTGGTCCGTTGGAGGGTTCTTCGTCCAACCCGCTCTCAAGGAACCTTCAGATAAAACCCTAGCGGCGCAGGCCCAGGGTCTCGATCAGCTTTTGATAGCGGTTCGCGTCGGACTTCTTCAGGTGGTCGAGGAGCGACCGGCGGGCGGAAACCAGCTTGAGCAGGCCCCGGCGCGAGTGGTTGTCCTTCTTGTGCGTCTTGAAGTGCTCGGTCAGGTTGGCGATCCGTTCGGACATGATCGCCACCTGGACTTCAGCGCTGCCCGTGTCCGCTTCACCGCGGGCATGGGTCTTGATCACTTCAGCCTTGCGTTCGGCCGTAATCGACATCGTGTCAGTCTCCGCTCTTTTCCAGGTGAAAAACACGCGAAGGTTCGAGCCGACCCGCACGCATCTCGCAGAGCGCGACCACGATCCCGCCCGCCATGGCTGAAACAGTGCGCGAGCCAGGCTTGAGCCTGGCTTTCACCGCTTCGACCTGTCGGGGAACGAGAACGATCGGCCGTCCCTGCTTCAGTCTGAAGGCGTCTTCTGCGGTCACGGCCAGCTCCGGGATGTCGTCCAGGGCGGTCTCGACCGGAAGCAGCGCCTCCGACTGGCGGGCCTTATGCCCTAAATCCTCAAGCATTTCCAGCGTCACCGCGGATTGCTCGGTGAAGCCGCCGACGCGGGTTCTGCGAAGGGCGCTCACGTGGCCGCAGGCGCCGAGCATTTCGGCCAGGTCGCGGGCGATGGCGCGCACGTAGGTTCCCTTGCCGCACTCTATCTCCAGAGTGACGTGATCGGCGTCAGGCGCCTCGGCCACGCGGGCTGAATGGATGGACACGATGCGGGCGGCGAGCTCGACCGTTTCGCCGGCGCGGGCCAGGTCATAGGCTCGCTCGCCGTCCACTTTGATCGCCGAATAGGCCGGGGGCACCTGGCTGATCTGGCCCACGAAGCGCGGCAACACGGCCTCGACTTCGGCGACGCTGGGCCGCACGTCGGACTGGGCGATCGTCTCGCCCTCGCGGTCATGGGTCGCAGTGGTGCGGCCCCAGGCGAGGGTGAAGCGGTAGGCCTTGTCGGCGTCCACCAGGAAGGGGACCGTCTTGGTTGCTTCTCCCAGCGCGATGGGCAGGATGCCGGTGGCCAGCGGGTCCAGCGTACCGGCGTGCCCGGCTTTCTGGGCGTTGAAGGCCCGTCGCACGCGCGATACGGCGTAGGTCGAGGTCAGGTCGTAGGGCTTGTCGAGGCAAATCCAGCCGGAGACGGCGTCACCCTTGCGGCGGCGGCCCACTAGTCCTCGTCCTTCCAGGCATCGGCCGGCGCTTGCGGCGCCAGGTCCTGGGCCACGCGCGGGTCGGCGAAGAGGCGGCTGATCCGCGCCGCCTCGTCGAAGGTTTCGTCGTGAAGGAATTTGAGCGCCGGGGTGAACTTCATATCGATCGCGTGGCCCAGGCGCCCGCGCAGGAATTTGTGATGGCGGTTCAGCGCCTTGACCACGGTGGCCGCCTGGTCGCCGCCACCCAGGGGCTCGACGAAGACTGTGGCGTTTCGCAGGTCCGGGCTCATCCGAACCTCGGTGATGGTCACCGAGACGCCGGCCAGTTCCGGATCGTTGATCTCCTCCTCGCGGAGGATTTCCACCAGCGCGTGACGGGTCAGCTCACCGGCGCGCAGCTGGCGCTGTGACGGGCCGCGCGGGGCCTCGCGGCCGATGGGGGGTGGACGTTTCATAGCGGTCGCTCGCTTGGGGCCTGGGGTGCGGATCGGACGCAACCGACGCAGGGGAAGGGCGGGCTTCTAGTCGCGTGAGGGGCGCAAGTCCAGCCGCGTGGGCCTGCGGCGGGTCTGGCGCATCTGTGACGCAGCGGATTTTGCCTAGGCATGCGCCACGGCCCGTCGGATGGTGCCGGCCATGCCCCTTCGATCGGTCGTTCCATGAGCGTTTCCACTCCCGCCGTCCCCGCTCCCTCGTCGGATGTGGTCGTCCAGGAGGTCGCCGGCGTGGCCTATACGCCACTGGAAACGGGCAGCACGGTTCTGCTGGGCGTCCTTGCGTTGCTGATCTCGGGCTTGCTGGGGCTGCTGCTCAGCACCCTTGCAGACGAGCATCGGCTGGCGGCTTCGGGCATCGGGCTGGCGGCCATGCTGGAGGCGCTCAGCACCGGATTGGTGACAGGTCTGGCCGGGGCCGTCCTGAAACCGAAGCGGCTGAGGGTGGTGGCCGCGCTGGCGGCGGTGGCGCTGGTCGCCATCAATCTCGCCACGGTCAGGACCAGCGGCGAGGGCATCCTGGGGATCCGGGCGCTCGCGGGCCTTCCTGAGGGCGTCCTGCTCTGGATCGCCATCGGCTTCATCGCGCGGACCCAGACCCCGGAGCGATGGGCCGCGGTGCTCTTCACCGGCATGGGCATCACCCAACTCGGCGCTGCGACCCTGCTCACGGTCTATATATTGCCGCGCTTCGGGGCCAACGGCGGCTACGTCATGCTGGCCGTCGCCGCAGCCCTTTGCCTGCCGCTTACCGCCTTTATCCCGCGTGCGCTGCACGACCTGCCCGGGACCGGCTCAGGCGCGAGCGGCGCGCCACCTCCCAAGGGTTGGATCGCCCTCTTCGCCACGCTCTGCTACACAGCGCCCATCGCCGCCGTGGCCGTCTACATCGTACCGTTGGCGCATCAGGCCGGCTTGAGCACGGGCGCAGGACGCACGGCGATCTCCGTCGGCCTGGCCTGCCAGATCGCCGGCGGCGCGCTCGCGACAGGCCTGGCCGGGCGCGTGCGCTACATCACGGTGTTCGGGTTCTGCGGAGCGGCCCTGCTGACGACCTGGGCCACCTACGCGGGCAGCGCACCTGCGACGCTCTTCATCGCCATGTCCGGCCTTGCCGGCCTATGCGGCGGCCTGGGTGGGCCGTTCCTCGTGCCGATGACCATCGAAATCGATCCGACCCGCCGGACGGCCATGCAGAGCGGGGCCGTGCAACTGCTGGCCGGCGCGTTCGGGCCGTTGCTGGCCGCGCTGGTGGTCGGTGAGCGGCAGGACCATGGCGTGTTGTTCCTGGCCGGTGCGCTGCTCATCGTCAGCTTGGCTGTGATGGTCGCTTTGCACCGGGCCTCGCGGGCCCGGCGAACACCGGCCGCTGCGGCCTAACGCGGGTTTGCGCTTTCCGCTTGAGGCGCCCGGCTTCCCCCGCTACTGCAGTTGCGACTTAATCGCAAAAACCTGCGGCTGTGAGAGGCGTAATCCTTGGCGAAATCGAAGACGGCGCGGAGCAATCCGGCGCTGCGGCTCGGCCTCATCCGTCAGCTGCATATCTATCTGAGCGTGTTCGTCGCCCCGACGCTGATCTTCTTTGCGCTGACCGGCGCCCTGCAGACGTTCCGCATTCCCGACCAGAAGGCTGCGCCCGTGGCGCTGCAGAAACTCGCGCGACTGCACAAGGACACAGTCTTTGCTGTGAAGCCGCCGCGCCCCAAGCGGCCGGAGGGCGCCGGCGAACGGCACGGCGGCGAGCCGCCCGCGCCGGCCAAGCCGCAGAGCAAGCCTTCGACCGAGGCGCTCAAATGGTTCTTCTCCATCGCCTCGATCGGCGTCGCAATCAGCGCGCTGCTGGGCCTTTGGATGGCGCTCGCCTACAGCAAACGGCGGCTGATCCTGTGGATCGTCCTGATCGCCGGGATGCTGGCCCCGGTGCTCCTCCTGGCGCTCTAGCACCCTAAGCTGCGGTGCGCTCCTTGAAGAACTGGATCACGCGGCGTTCGGCGTCCTTGGTGGGTCCGTCGTCCGCGAGATTGACCGTCAGGACCGAGTGCGGGTGCTTCAACGGGCCCGGAGCCGCGTCCTTCGGATCGAGCTCGATGGCTTCGAACTTGTCCCCGAACTCGCGCTTCAGGGTGTCGAACCGGGCGTCCGGAACGAAGGGGTCACCATAGAACCGAAGCCCGATCATCGAGAGATCCTCGTCGGCGAACCGGCGCTTGGCGCAGGCGACCTCGATGGGCGATGCGCTGATGCCGGCCGCACGTTTGGGGTTGTTCGATCCGAGCGGCAGGGAAGGCTGGGACAGTACGGGCGCGACCACCGCCGGCTCGGTCATCATGGCCAGGGCGAAACCGCCGGTGAAGCACATCCCGACCGCGCCGACGCCCCGACCGCCGCATTCGGCGTGGGCCTTGCGCGCCAATGCGCGCAGCCAGTCCACGATCGGGCTTGCCTTGTCGGTCGCCCAAACATTGAATTCGCGACGGATGCAGATGCCGGCCAGCATGGTGGCCACCCCCAGCGGGTGATCGGCGGGCCGTCCGGCCACGCCGAAAAGCCGGGGCAGGTAGACGCTCATGCCCGCCGCCGCCACGCGGTCGGCGAAGCGCACGACCAGCGGATGCAGGCCCGGCATCTCGTGGATCACGATCACCGCGGGACCCGACCCCTTTCGATAGACAGGCCTCGTCCAGGGCCCATCCTCGAAGTCGAACTTCTCGTACCCGGAAAGCACTGCCTCGTAGCCCATGACGCCTCCGACCGTTCAGGCTGAGCTTAGGCCGATCAGAGCTTTAAGCGCAGCGTGGAAGAATCGCCGTCAAAGCTCGTGAGCTTCCACTTGCCGTTTTCCTTGGTGAACGTCAGCACGCAAGGGCCGTCCTTTTTCTTGGTGGCGCAGACGCGGCCGTCGGGCAGGGTCTTCAGCGCCTGGGCGATGACCACCGGGTTCGGGATCTTGGTGTCGGGCTTGTAGCCGTACTGCTCAGCCACGAACTTGAAGGTCCTGGGCTGGATCAGCGCTTGATCGGCGAACTCCATCATCGAGGGGCCGAGCAGCGCCGCCAGCCCCTTCATCTTGTCGTTCTTCGCCATTCGATCGGCGAGCTTGGTCTGTAGCTCCTGCTTCAGGGCCTCGTGGTCCACGTGCGCGTCAAAGGTCGCGCCATCGTCGTCGCGAATGGCGACCAGCAGCGCATGCACGTCGTTCGCCGCGCCCAGGCGCTCGGCCGAGGCGCAGGCGCTCAGCGTCAGGGCCATCAGGCTGATCAGGACGGCGCGCATGCAGATCTTCCTCCGTGGAAAGCGAGCGATAGCCTGTCATGACGGCGAGATCACGACGTTCCTGCCATCAATCCTTGCCGATTAACGCCCGCGCCGCGCCCGCAATGACGAGGCCCACGAGGAAGAGGTGGCCCGCGAATTCGATGTAGAGCACCGGCGGCTTGGGCATGGCGTATCCCACCGCCGACAGAGGCAAAACCACGAAGCGCATGAAGAAGAAGATCGCCGCGCCGTAGAGGGGCCCGGTCACGACGAACAGCCTGCGCAGAATTGGCGCCCTCAGCGAAACGAGGACGAACGCCGCGGCGAACGCCATCGTGATTGCAAAGTGTGAGACGATGCCGATGACGGCGACGTCGGTTCCGCCGTGCATCGCCGCCTTGCCGAACCAGCCGCGCGCCACGGCCTTGCCGATCGTCAGGGGCGCCAGCCCGGACTCCGCACAGGCGACAGAAAAGTCGAGGACGCCTGCGGTCAGTCCCCCGAGCGCAATCGCGGCCAGCACCCGGCGGCGCGGGCGGGTGTCGGCTACAATGGATACCATGGTTATCTCCCCGGTCCGGGCCGAGCGAACCACGGAATTGGGCGGCGGCAAAGCTCGCCGCACTGGCGCTCCCGGCCACGAAAAAGCCCCGGAGGGTCGCTCCGGGGCTCGGTCGTTCGGTTCTGCGCCTGCCTAGAGCGTGCGCTTGACCTCTTCGAGACTGAAGCATTCGATGGTGTCGCCGGGCTTGATGTCCTGGAAGCCGGCGAAGGCCATGCCGCATTCCTGGCCAGACTGGACCTCGTTGACCTCGTCCTTGAAGCGCTTGAGCGTCTGCAGGGTGCCGAGTTCGAGGACCACGATATCCGCCCGCACGATCCGGACGCGCGCGCCCTTGCGGACCACACCCTCGGTGACCCGGCAACCGGCGACGCGGCCGATCTTGGAGATATCGAAGGCCTGCAGCACCTCGGCGTTGCCCAGGAAGGTTTCGCGCTGGATCGGAGCGAGCATGCCCGAGAGCACGCCTTTGATGTCGTCGAGCAGGTCGTAGATGATCGAGTAGTAGCGGATCTCGACGCCTTCGCGCTCGGCCAGGTCGCGCGCCTGTTTCGAAGCACGGACGTTGAAGCCGAGGATCGCTGAGCCCGCGCCCTTGGCGAGCATGACATCGCTCTCGCTGATCGCGCCGGCGCCCGACAGGATGATCCGCGCACGGACTTCCTCGGTGCCAATCTTGTCCAGCGACCCGACGATGGCTTCCGTAGAGCCCTGCACGTCGGCCTTGATGACCAGTGGCAGTTCGGAGGCCTTCTTGTCGGTAATCTTCGACATCATCTCGGCCAGCGAGGCGCCCTGAGCCGGCGCGCCGGCCTTCTCGCGCTTCACGCGGACGCGGTAGGCCGTGAGCTCGCGGGCGCGAGCTTCGTTCTCGACGACAGCGAAGGGTTCGCCCGGCGCAGGCGTTCCGTCGAGGCCGAGGATCTCCACGGGCACAGAGGGACCGGCGTCTGAAACCTGTTCCTCACGCTCGTTGAGCAGCGCCCGGACCTTACCCCAATGGTCGCCGGCCACGACAATGTCGCCGCGCTTCAGCGTGCCGCGCTTGACCAGAACCGTGGAGACGGCGCCGCGGCCGCGATCCAGCTTCGCCTCGATCACCACGCCATCGGCGACGCGATCAGGGTTGGCCTTGAGGTCAAGGACTTCGGCCTGCAGGAGAATGGCTTCGAGCAGGTTGTCGAGGCCGGTCTTCTTGGTGGCGGAGACCTCGATCGCCTGAGTGTCGCCGCCCAGGCTTTCCACGACGATCTCGTGTTGCAGCAGTTCGTTGATCACCCGCGTCGGATCGGCGCCGGGCTTGTCCATCTTGTTGATCGCCACGATGAGCGGCGCACCGGCGGCCTTGGCATGATTGATGGCCTCGATCGTCTGGGGCATGACGCCGTCGTCGGCCGCCACCACCAGCACCACGATGTCGGTCACCGTGGCGCCGCGCATACGCATCGCCGAGAAGGCGGCGTGGCCCGGGGTGTCCAGGAAGGTGACCCGCTGGCCGTCCTCAAGGTGCACCTGGTAGGCGCCGATGTGCTGAGTGATCCCACCATGCTCGCCGGCCACCACGTCGGTGGAGCGAAGGGCGTCGAGGAGGCTGGTCTTGCCGTGGTCGACGTGGCCCATGATCGTGACCACCGGCGGACGCGGCAGCAGGTGATCGTCGACATCCTGGTCGCCGATGAAGCCTTCTTCGACGTCGGCTTCCGACACGCGGCGCACGGTGTGACCGAATTCAGTGGCCACCAGTTCGGCGGTGTCGTTGTCGATGACGTCGTTGATCTTCAGCATCACGCCCTGACGCATCAGGAACTTGATGATCTCTGCGCCCCGGATGGCCATACGGTTGGCCAGTTCGCTGACCGTGATGACGTCCGGAATGACCACTTCGCGGGCCGCGCGGGCCTGCTCCTGTGTGCCGCCCTTGCGCTTTTCGCGTTCGCGTTCCCGAGCCCGGCGCACCGAAGCGAGAGAGCGCATCCGGTCGACGGCGCCCTCGTCGTCCCCGGCCACAGCCTGGATCGTCAGGCGGCCTTCGCGGCGTTGGGGAGCCCCCTTGGCGCGGCTGATCGCCTTGGACGCCGGAGCGCCCTTGCGGCCGCCGTCATCGTCGTCGGGACGGCGGTCCATGGCCGCGCCGCCGGGCCGCGGGGCCTGGCGGGTGGCGCGCTGAATTTCAGGCGTGGCCGGCGGAGCGGCGGGGCCGATACGCGGACCGCCGGGGCCGCGGGCGCCGGGGCCGCCGGGACGCGGACCGGCCGGGCGCGGCGCCAGGGCCGAATAGCGGACGGTGTCGCCACCGGCGCGCGGCGCGCGCTCGTCGCGGTCCGGCGTCTGGCGCGGAGTGCGGTCGTCACGCTCGCGGCGCTGATCGTCGGGCCGCGGCGCGCGCTGGTTGAAGGAGGCGCCCTCGAAGCGCGCAGACGGAGGCGCGGGCCGATAGGTCGTGGTGCTGGCCCTGTCGTCGCGACGGTCGGCGGAGGGTTGGTAGGTCCGGGTCTGGCCGGGGCCGGCCGGCGCGCTTGGGCGCGG
>NZ_DASXNL010000071.1:0-8264 GCF_036495085.1 Phenylobacterium sp.
GCAGGCGATGAGGGCGTCAGCCGTCTCGCCGAGGGCTAAAGCGGCTTTCAAATACTCTGTCTGGGGCCATAACCGCGCCGAGGCGTCCCGGACCGAAAGGTCGTCCCAAAGAGAATTGACCGCGACCTTGCGGCTTTCGTCGATCCCGCGCTTTCCCAGCGTGAAGAGCTTTCGGGCGGCGGCGTGGGCGTGTGCCACCCCACGGCGGGCGCCCCAGCGGTGCAGCAGCCAGGCCCATTCGAAGAGGTGGCCCGGTTCGATCAGGCCTGCCTCCCCCCGAAGGGGGCGCCAGTCTTCGTCGAAGAATTCGCGAAGGACGCCGGCGTCAGGATCGATGAAGCGGCTCATCGCCAGCGTCGCGATGTCATCCGATACGGCGGCCCAGGTCTTGTCCCGACCGGTCGTTTCCCAGGCCATGGCCGCCTCGAGCATGTGCATATTGGCGTTAGCCTGAAACGGCCGGACGCCGAGTTCGGCGAACCCGCCGTCGGCCCGGCGTCGTGGCGCCAACGTGTCGAGCAGTCGGAGCGCATCGGCTTCCATATTCGGCGGCGCGCCCTTGAGAGCGGTTATGGACGACATCGCCAGCAGCGCGAACGCTTGCTCGTAGGTCGGCGCGGTCGAATCAAGAATGCAGCCGTCTTCCCTGACCAGGTTCGCAAAGGTCCCATCCGCCAGCCTGTGGCGATCGATGAAGGCCGAAAAGCCGCGGAGCGCGGTCCCGCGCCAACGCTCGGCAGTGGGCTGGCGCCTGGCGGCCGTCGCGAATACGAAAACCTGCCGAGCCTGAACCCGCGCGCGTCGCGGCAGCGCGAGACGCGGCCCGGTCAGCGCGATGGCTTCCTCAAAAACGTCCGTCGCCGGATCGACGCCAACCGTCGACCAGAGGGGCAGGGCGTTGTCCGACATCCAGCTCTGGAACCAGGCCGCTGCTGTCGGGAGATCGGAAAAGCGCGTGTCGTCCGCCTGCGGCGCCGCGCAGGCAGCGGCGCGCGCCAAGGCGAGGGCGCCGGTGAGTCCGGCATTCTCCAGGGCGGCTGGCCGGACATAGTTGTCCAGCCGCGCGGCGGGCGGCCCATAGCCGCCCAGGCGCCTGCGCATCGCCGCTGCGACGTCCTTCACGAGGCGTGGCGTCGACATGACGCCCCCGCCCAGGACGATGCATTGCGGCGACCATGCGAGCACCAGAGCTGCGCAGAGTTGCCCGAGGTAGTCGCTCACGAGAGCGCACACATCGGTACGATCGGCGAGCGTTTCGCCCGGCTTCAGTCTCCTTGCGATCGCGGGGCCGGCCGCCAGGCCTTCGGCGCAATCGGTGTGAAACGGACAGACGCTCGGAAGGTGATCATCCGCGGCCCGATAGATCCTCAAATGTCCCACTTCAGGGTGCAATGCGCCTTGCAGGGTGCGGCCACTGATCGCCAGGCCGCCACCGATCCCCGTGCCCACGGTGAGATAGGCCGCGACCTCGACACCGACCGCGGCGCCCTCGGCCTGTTCAGCCAAGGCCGCCGCGCCAACGTCGGTCTCGAGCGCCACCGGCGCGCCAAGTCGGTGCGCCAGTTCAGCTCTGAGGTTGGAATCGGTCCAGTGCGGCTTGGCTGTCTGCAGCATGCGTCCGTAGTCCGGATCCGCTGAATTGACGATGAGCGGGCCGAAGCTCGCCAGGCCGACCGCCCGCAATGCCCCGGCTCCCTGGACGCTTTCGATGCAGCCCCCGATATCCCGCAGAGCCACCCCGGGGGTCGAGGTCCGAAATTTCGCGTCTACGAGGACGGCGCCATCCTGATCGGTCACCCGGCACAGGATCTTCGTCCCGCCGGTCTCGATACCCGCCAGCACATATCGGTCTTTAAGCATCGAGGGATGATACAAACAGACTATACGTTCTGGAAGTCAGAACCTATAAAGCTGCCGCTGCCGGCGAGCATTGGCCGCACGGATGGAACGACGGAAGCTTGGCGAGGGCCATGACCGAGAAATCCCGGGCGCGCGAGGCCGAGGCCGGCGTGACATCGCCGATCGCCCATGAGGTCCAGCGACCGCCCCGCCGTCCGCAGGCGCAACGCAGCGCCGAAACCCGGTCCAGGCTGATCGATGCCGCCATAAGCTGCCTGCATCGTCTGGGCTATGGCGCGACGACTGTGACTGAGGTCGCAAAGGCGGCGGGCGTAAGCCGCGGGGCCATGACCCATCAGTTCCCGGCCAAAGCCGATCTTATGGTCGCCGTTGTGCGCGCCGTCTTTCGCAAGGACGCCGACTACTATCGCCAGTCCGTTGCCGAGGCCTCGCCGCTCGATTGGCTGCGGTCGCTGCCGTGGACGACGTGGGGCGCGGTCAGCCAGCCGTCCGGGATCGCGGTCATGGAAATCATGCTGGCGTCACGTTCGGACCCCGAACTCGCCGATCGGCTGCGCGAGATGCAAACCAAGATCGACGCGGAGTCGCACGCCTGGATCGTCGAGCGACACCGTGCGGCAGGCCTCGATGACCGGCCGGACGGCGAAGCCGTGCATCGGGTGTTCGTCGCCGCTGCGCGGGGTCTGGCGCTGGAGGCGCTCTTCATGCGCAATCATGACGAGGTCCAGGCCTCGATCAACGTCTTGGCGGAGGTCCTGCAGCGCCTCTATCCGGCCCTCGAGCAGAAATCCTAGGGAGTTCAATCGTGTCATCGTCCAACCGCCGGCCCGCGCCCGATGGCTTCCTTTGGGGCACCGCGATCTCTGCGCACCAGAGCGAGGGCAACAACGTCAACTCCGACGCCTGGGTCTGCGAGAACGTGCCCCACAGCCTTTATCGCGAGCCGTCGCGCGACGCCTGCGACAGCTACAACCGCTACGGCGAGGATATCGCCATAGCCGCGGACCTCGGCTTCAACTGTCACCGCATCGGCATCGAGTGGGCGCGGATCGAGCCGGAACCCGGCCTGTTCTCCGCCGCCGAACTGGATCGCTACCGCCGCCAGCTTGAGGCCTGCCACGCGCACGGCCTGGCGCCGATGGTGACCTTCAACCATTTCACCGTGCCGGCCTGGTTCGCCGCGCGTGGCGGCTTTGAGGTCGCCGATGGCGCGGCCTTGTTCGCGCGCTTCGCCGAGACGGCGACCGCGCGCCTGGGCGATGTGATCAGCTACGCCTCGACCTTCAACGAGGCCAATATCCAGCGACTGATCGGCCAACTGATCCGCGGCCCACAGGCGAAGGCGGCGATTGACGCGATGCTGAGCGAGTGCGCCAGGGCCTGTGGCTCCCAGCGCTTCTCCTCGATGCTGTTCGCGCCCGTGGAGACGTCCGAAGCGATCATGGTCGACGCCCACGAAAAGGCCGCAGCGGCCATGAAGGCAGGTCCAGGAGACTTCCCGGTCGGCCTCACTCTGACCATGCAGGATGTCCAGGGCGTCGGCGAGGGCAACGCTGCCGAGGCGGTCATCGAGGGACTCTATGGGCCGTGGCTCGAGGCCGCCCGGCGGAGCGACTTCATCGGCGTGCAGACCTACACCCGAGTGCTCGTCGGGCCCGAGGGCCGCCTGCCTCCGCCGAAAGGCGCCGAGCGCACGGCCGCCGGCTACGAGTTCTATCCGCAGGCTCTTGGTGGGACGATCCGCTTCGCCGCCGAACGAATTGGGCGGCCGATCTTCGTGACCGAGAGCGGCATCGCTACGGATGACGACAGCCGGCGCATCGCCTACATCGACGCGGCCCTGGCCGAGGTCAGGAAGTGCCTCGACGACGGGATCGAGGTGAAGAGCTTCCTCTACTGGTCGCTGCTCGACAACTTCGAGTGGACCAAGGGTTACGGCGAGCATTTCGGCCTGGTCGCGGTTGACATGAAAACCTTCGCCCGCACGCCCAAGCCCAGCGCCCGCCACCTGGGCGATATCGCGCGCGCCGGCGCGATCTGATGACGGACCTGCTATCCGCCACGGTGGCGACACCAGATTCGGCGCCGGCGTTAAATGTCCGCAAGGCCAAGGTCGGCCTCGGCCTGAAGCTGGGATATTCCGCCGGCCAGCTGGTCGAGGGCGTCATCAACAACGCCTTGTCGGTATTCCTGTTGTTCTACGCCACCGCAGTCTGCGGTCTGTCGGGGGGCCTGGCCGGGGCCGCCCTTTCAGTGGGGATGATCGTCGACGCCGTCATGGATCCGCTGATCGGGTCGCTGTCGGACGGCTGGCGTTCGCGGCTGGGACGCCGGCTTCCCTTCATGATGTGCGGCCTTGCGCCGATCGCCATCACCTTCGTGCTGATCTTCTCGCTGCCGCACGGCCTTGGGCAACTGCCACTCTTCCTGTGGATGGCGGCGCTGTCGATCATCCTGCGCATCTCGCTGTCGCTGTTCATCCTCCCTTATCAGGCGATCGGAGCGGAACTCAGCGACGACTATGTCGAGCGCTCGGAGATCATGGCCTGGCGCTGGGCTGTCGGTCAAACGGGGGCCCTGGCCGCAGTGGTCCTGGGGTTCGGGCTGTTCTTTACCGGCAAGGCGGGTCTGTCCGCGCGGGCGGCCTACGGGCCCTTCGCCCTGTCGCTGGCGGCGATCTTCGTGGCTGGCGGCCTTCTGGCGCTGCGGGTGGTTTATCTGACGCGGGATCGGCAGCATCCGCCGGCGGTTTCTGACGGTCGGTTCCTGAGCAGCCTGGTGAGCGAACTGGGCGAAATCTTCCGCAACCGCTCGTTCCTGATCCTGTTCGCCGGGGCGCTGCTGTTCTTCATCGCGCTCGGTGTCTTCGCCGCGCTCGGCCTGCACGCCAACACCTTCTTCTGGCGCCTGAACGCCACGCAGGCTCAGTTGGTCACCCTGGGCCTGTTCGGCGGGCTGCTGGCCGGCGCGCCGTTGGCGGGCCCGTTCCTGCGCCGGTTCGAGAAGCGGACTATCCTGGCCGCCGGTATGCTCGGCCTGATGGTCGCCCAAGGCGGCCCGGCGACCCTGCGCCTGACGGGCCTGCTGCCGCTCGCCGGCGAGCCACTGACCCTGGTGTTGGCGGGGGTCAATTTCATCGGCGGCGGTCTGATGGCCGCGGCCGCCATCGCGTTTTCGTCGATGATGGCCGACGCGGCGGACGAGCATGAATATCTGTTCGGGGCGCGGCGCGAGGGGCTGTTCTTCGCCGGCTGGGCCTTCGCCAGCAAAGCGGCCGGTGGCGCGGGCGCGTTGATCGCAGGCCTGGTCTTGCAGGTCATCCACTTCCCAACGGACCTGGCCCAGCACGGTGGGACTGCGGCCGCCTTACCCGCTTCCATGGTCAACCTGCTGGGCCTGTTCTACGGGCCGGGCGCGGCGCTGCTCACCCTGGCCGCTGTGGTGGTCAACCAGCTCTACCGGCTTGATCGACAAGCCCACGCCGCGGTGCTCGTCGCCCTTCAGGCGCGGGCCAGTTTGCCGCAAGGCGCGTCATGACCTGGGAACTTGGGCCCTTCACCCGGCCTGAACGGGTGCTGGAAGACCGGCTAGCGGTGACGTTCAACTGCCCGGTCGCGGGCGCGCCGATCGCCTGGGCGTCCAAGGATGCGTTCAACCCCGGCGCCGTGGTCCATGACGGCAAGGTCTGCCTGTTGGTCCGCGCCGAGGACAACGTCGGACGCTATGCGGGAACCTCGCGCCTCGGCCTGGCCACGAGCACCGATGGCGTCCGCTTCCAGTTGGAGGCCGAGCCCGTCCTCTTCCCGGCCGACGACCGCTGGCAGGCCTGGGAGTGGCCGGGCGGCTGCGAAGACCCGCGGGTCGTGAAGTCCCCCGAGGGTGGGTTCATCTGCACCTACACGGCTTTCGACGGCAAGGTGGGCTGCCTGTTCGTCGCCACCTCGCCGGACCTTCGCGTCTGGACAAAGCATGGGCCCGCCTTCGCCCACAGTCCCTATGTCCGCCGCCCCACCAAGGCCGGCGCCGTCCTGACCGAGCTCAAGGACGGCAGCCTCGTCGCCGCGCGCCACGAGGGCAAGTACTGGATGTATTGGGGCGAGGGGCTGATCTACGCCGCCACCTCCGATGACCTGATCCGTTGGTCGCCCCTGGAGACGGATCTCGCGCCCGAGCGCTACCTGACCTGGAATCCCGGCTCTGAGGGCGGCCTCGGCCAGTGGGGCATCGAACGGCCGCCAGGTCCGAAGGGGCTGCGGCCCTTGGCTGGACCGCGGCGGCATCGCTTCGACTCGCTTTTGACCGAACCCGGTCCGCCGGCCCTGCTCACCAAGGCGGGGATCGTGCTGATCTATAACGGCGCCAATCACTATCAGGACGGCGACCCGGCCGCGCCCGCCTTCGCCTATCAACCGGGCCAGATGCTGTTTGACGCCGCCGATCCGACCGCCGTGGTCGGCCGGACCCTGGAGCCGTTCCTGCGCATCGATCCGGCGGAGGCCAAGGGCCAGGTGGGCAACGTCTGCTTCGCCGAGGGCCTGGTGGCCTTCAACGGCCGGTGGCGCCTCTACGTTGGCCTTGCCGATTCTCGGCTGGGCGTGTCCACCGCCCCGATCCTGACTTGACGAGGAACCCATGGACAAAGCTCCGATGACATCGGCGGCGGCGGGCGTCGGCCTTTCCGCTGAGGGCCTCGCGCACATCGACCGGACGCTCGCCGGCTTCGTCGCCGACGGCCAGCTTCCCGGCGTCGCCACCCTCGTCGCCCGGCATGGCAAGATCGTCCATCGCTCGACCCAGGGTCTGAAGGACATCTCGACCGGCGAGCCCCTGGCCGACGACACGATCTACCGTATCTACTCGATGACCAAGCCGGTGACCGCGGCGGCGATGATGGTGCTCTATGACCGTGGGCTCTGGTCGCCGGACGACCCGATCGCCAAGCACCTGCCGGAGTTCGCCGCCCTCAGAGGGCCGAACGGCGAGGCGCCGGAGCATCCGCCGTCGATGCGCGAACTGATGACCCATACCGCCGGCTTCGGCTATGGCATCGGCCTTGGCCCGCACGACGCCACCGACAAGGCCTATATCGCCGCCGAAATCTGGCAGGCCGATGGTCTGGCCGAGTTCGCGCGTCGGGTGGCCGGCGTCCCGCTGGCCTATCAGCCGGGAAGCGCCTGGCGCTACTCGCTGAGCATGGACCTGCAGGGCGCCGTGATCGAGCGGCTCTCGGGCCAGAGCCTGCCGGACTTCATGCGCGAGGTGATCTTCAAGCCCCTGGGCATGGCTGACACCGGCTTCCTGGTTCCGACGGAGAAACTGCCTCGTCTGGCGCAGCTCTACCACATGTACGGACTGACCGAACTGACGGTGCTTGATCACCCGGCGTTCGTGCGTGACCCACGGGTGGTCCCCAAAGTCGCCTCGGGTGGTGGCGGGCTCTATTCGACCATCACCGACTATGCCCGCTTCGCCCAGATGCTGCTTAACGGCGGTGAACTGGAGGGCGTGCGAGTGGTGTCGCAGGCATCGGTCGAACTGATGACCGCCAATCATCTGCCCGAGGCGATCGTGACGGCGGGCGTGGTGGCCGGCATGCAGCGGATCGGGCCGGGCCGGGGCTATGCGTTCAACGGGGCGGTGTTCAACGACCCGGCGCTCGCGGGCTCGCCGGTCGGCCGTGGAACCTACCAGTGGGACGGCGCCTCCGGCGTCTGGTTCTGGATCGATCCGGAGAAGGACCTGCTGTTCGTCGGCATGATCCAGCGCATGATGCAGGAGGGCATGCCGCGCCTGCAGGACCTTACCCAGGCGATGATCTCAGCTTCTGTCCTCGACGAGGCGACGGGCGATCGTTCGTACCTAACGACTCCGTTCGGGTCGCCTGGCCGAGCCTCGGATGGCCGCTGAGAACAAGACGAGTGCCCTGCAAAGGCCCCGACGCCGTCGGCGGAGGTGCGGCCGTTATCGGCCCTAGAACACCTGACTGCGAACCCCAAACTGGGTCTGGGTTAGACGCGAAGCCGGACTGGGCATTTCACCCTATGCCGCGGCCGAGATTAAAAACGGACGTTCCACGCTCTTGATGCCTTCAAAAGGGGTCAGTGCGATGGCAAGCGAAGTCGCGAATTCCAATCTCGTTCCGCAATTGGATACGAGCGAGCCACCGCCCGGATCAGATCGCCGCGCCTTCATGATGCGCAGCAGCCTCGCCGTGGCGATCGCGGCCCTCACCGGCTGCAAGCCCGCCGACATCAGCAAGACCCCCGCCAAGTCGCCGGGCGGGGCCCCGGTGACGCTCGACCCGAAGCTGGACGTCGTGGCGAAATCCAAGGGCCCGATCGTCACCACGATCGACGAGTTCTACAAGGTCGGGCCCGGCCCTTCTTCGTCGCACACGATCGGGC
>NZ_DASXNL010000072.1:0-8335 GCF_036495085.1 Phenylobacterium sp.
AGGCTGCTGCGACACAACTCAGGACGGCTGAATGCTCAGCCCGTTGACAGCCCCGGCAGAGCGCTCATCCTCGGTCGGACAACAAGATCTTGGGGGAGGTCAGTGATGGCGACACAGGCGGCTGAACGGCACATCTCGATCGACGCGGTGCGCGGCTTCGCCGTGCTCGGCATCCTCCTGATGAATATCGTGGGCATGGGCTTGCCCGCCTTCGCCTACCTGGACCCGACCTACGCCGGCGGCTCAACCGGTGCGGATCTGTGGACCTGGGCGATCAACAATGTGCTGACCGACGGCAAGATGCGGGCGCTCTTCACGATGCTCTTCGGGGCCAGCGCCGTACTCATCGCCGAACGCGCCGAGGGCGGGCATCCCGGCCCCCTTCAGACCCACTATCGCCGGATGCTCTGGCTCTTCGTCTTCGGCATGCTTCACGCCTACTTCCTGTGGTGGGGCGACATCTTGGTCACCTATGCGCTGGCCGGGCTGGTGATCTTCCCCTTCCGCAAGCTCAACGTGAAGGCGCAGCTGGCGATCGGAATAGCGATCCTCGCCGCCCTCCTCGTTGCGAACCTGGTCCTGGCTGATCAGCTGAAGGCGCTCTACCTGGCGGCCATCGCGCCCGGCGCGACGCCGGACGCGCTCAAGGCATGGCAGGAGGCCTCGCAGCTGGTCGCCCCTTCGCAGGCGATGAAGGACCTGGAGATCGCCGGCTTCCGCGGGAGCTTCATGGACGCCCTGCAGGTGCGCGCCCAGGCGGCCAAGCTCCTGCAGATGTACCTGATGCCGACGGACGAGATCCCCGAGGCGATCGGCCAGATGTTTGTCGGCATGGCGCTCTTCCGGACCGGCTTCTTCACCCTGAAGTGGTCGACGCGTGCGTATCTCGCGACCATGGCGGTGGGCTACCTGCTGGCCGCGCCCGCGACGGCCTGGCTCGCCTGGAGGATCCAGCAGTCGCACTTCGATCCGCTGACGCTCAACCGCCTCGAAGCCTGGCAACAGGTCTCAAGGCCGCTGATCGCCATGGCGCACGCCAGCGCCGTCCTGCTGATCGTCCGTTCGGGCGCCGCCAAGGGCGTCGTGAATCGCCTGGCGGCCGCCGGGCGGATGGCGTTCAGCAATTACCTGATGACCTCGATCATCACGACGCTGGTCTTCTGCGGCTTCGGCCTGGGGCTTTACGGCAAGCTCTCGCGCTTCCAGGAGCTGGCCGTCGTAGGCGGGGTGTGGATCTTCATCCTGGCGTGGAGCAAGCCCTGGCTGGCGCGCTTCCACTACGGCCCCTTCGAATGGGCCTGGCGCTCGCTCGTCCGCTGGAGCCCGCAGCCGTTCGTTCGCGGGCGCAGAGGCCCGGAACCGGCCACAGCCTGACGGTTCATTTGCGTGCGCATGACGTCAGGGCGCCGTTGCCTGCGGACGCCCGACGCGTAAGGCTGGGGGCAACCCAAAAACCATAGGGACCCGGCCATGAGCCCAGCTGACGATCTGGCGACCGCCGCCACGAAACCGGCTTTCAAACCCCTGCCGCAGAAGGCTCCCGACGTCTCCATCGAGAGGCGCGCGGACGGCGTCGTCCTGATCCGGTCCAACCACGCGCCCGGGGAGGGGCCACGCTCCATCGGCCATCTGCTGGCCGAGCGCGCCGCCGCCCATCCGGATCGTCCCTACATCCAGCAGCGCGAGCCAGGGCACGGCCCCTGGCGGGGCGTCACCTACGGGGAGGCCAAGCGCGCCGCCGACGGCGTCGCCCAATGGCTCCTGGACCGTGGTCTTGGCAGCGACAGCGCCGTCATGGTGCTCTCGGCCAATTCGGTCGAGCACGCCCTGGTGATGCTGGGCTGTTACGAAGCAGGCACGCCGGTCGCGCCGATCAGTCCCGCCTACTCGCTGATCTCCTCCGATCACGCCAAGCTCAAGCACTGCTTCTCGACCGTTCGGCCAAAGGTGGTCTTTGCGCAGAACTCCGAAATGTTCGCGCGCGCCTTCGAGACATTGCGGGGCCTCGACCCCGACCTGACGTTTGTCACCGTCGATGGCGGCGCAGGCACGATTGCGCTCTCCGAGCTGACTTCGACCACACCAACCGGCGCGGTCGCTGAGGCGCTGGAGGGCGTCGGCCACCAGACCGTCGCGAAGTATCTCTTCACCTCCGGCTCGACGGGCCTGCCGAAGGGCGTTCCCCAGACCCATGGCATGTTCGCAGGCGTGATCGCCGGCCAGGAAGGGCTGCGCGGCGAAGAGGTCGACCCCGACGTCGTGCCGCAATCCCTGGAGTGGATGCCCTGGAGCCACATCTCCGCCGGCAACATCGGCTTCAACGGCGTTCTATGGGCGGGCGGCACGGTCTATCTCGACGAGGGCAAGCCCCTGCCCGGCCTCTTCGAGACAACCATCAAGAACCTCTATGAGGTTTCGCCCATGGTGTTCGGCTCCGCGCCGATCGCCTTCGGCATGCTGGCCGAAGCCATGGAAAAGGACCCGGCGCTGAGGCGCTCGTTCTTCAAGAACCTGCGCTACATGGGTTATGGCGGGGCGACGCTCTCGAATGACGTCTCTGAGCGCCTGCAGGCCCTGGCCGTGGCCGAGACGGGTCAACGGATCCCGCTGACCACCATGTACGGCGCCACGGAGACGCAAGGCGTCACCGTCGTCCACTGGCTGACCGAGCGCGTCGGCCTCATCGGCCTGCCGCTGCCCGGGATCACGCTCAAGCTCGTCCCGAACGGCTCGAAGCTGGAAGTCCGCGTCAAGGGCCCGACGGTGACCACGGGCTATCACAACGATCCGGAGAAGACGAAGGCGGCCTTCGACAAGGAGGGTTTCTACAAGCTAGGCGATGCCGCCCGCTTCCTCGATCCGGACGATCCGGCGCAGGGCCTGGTCTTCGACGGCCGTGTGACCGAGGACTTCAAGCTCGACTCCGGGACCTGGGTCTCGGTGGGGACGCTCCGCCCAGACCTGGTCGCGGCCTGCAGTCCCTATGTGATGGACGTCGTCGTCGCCGGCCAGGACAAGCCCTTCGCCGGCGCGCTCATCTGGCCGTCGCCGGCTGCAATCGCGACCCTGGGCGATGATCCCCTGGCGAAGCTGACCGGGCTCCTGAAGGAACGGCTCGAGGCGTTCAACGCCGGCGCCGGCGGCTCGTCGCGGCGGATCGGCCGCTTCACGATCCTGACCGAGCCGCCGTCGATCGACGCCGGCGAGATCACCGACAAGGGCTACGTCAACCAGCGGGCCACGCTGGAGCGCCGCCATGCCCTCGTCGAGGCCCTCTACGCAAGTGCGCCGCCCCCAGCTGTCGTGAGCCTGCTTTAAGGGGCTGCAAGGCCCGCCGGACCAACGAGGCAGGCCGACGCCTAGGGTGAAACTGCGCGCGTCCCGCGGGTTCCGCGCGCTTGCCGCCGGGACGGCGAGGTTGTGGAGTCCGGCGACGTTGGTTGAGAGGCCGGGCCTTGCGTATTCTCCGGCGAGACCTGTTGAAGGGCGTGGGGCTGGCTGCCGCCGGCGGCGGCGTGGCGAGGGCGGCCGAACAACCGGCTACGCCTGCGCCGCCTGGCCTGGATGGCGATGCGTATCCCTCCGAGACGCCGGCACAGACCCAGGCCCCGGAACCGGAACCCGCCTCGCTCGGGCCCGCCTTCGGGCCCGGGGACTGGGCCCGCGTTCGGGCGATGTTCGACCTCGCGCCCGACCGCGTCGATATGAGCGCCATGCTGATCGCCTCGCATCCGAAGCCGGTGCGCGACGCCATCGACCGGCACCGGCGCGAACTCGACCGCGCGCCCATCGAGTATCTCGAGGCCCATAACCGCAGCCTGCAGAACATGGCCCGCCAGCGGGTGGGCCGATACTTCGGCGCGGCCGAGAGCGACGTGGCGCTGACCGACTCCACGACCGAGGGCGCGGGCCTGGTCTACAACGGCCTTCGCCTGCGACCGGGTCAGGAAGTGCTGACCACCGACCGCGACTACTACGTCACCCATGAAGCGCTTCGCCTGGCGGCCGAGCGGAACGGCTCGACGGTCCGGCGCATGGCCCTGGTCGACAGGGCTGCCGACGCCACGGTCGAGGGACTGACCGGCGCAATCACCCGCGAGATCCGCCCGCAGACCCGGGTGGTGGCCCTGACCTGGGTGCATTCGTCCACCGGACTTAAACTGCCGATCGGCAGGATCGCCGCGGCGATCGCCCGGCTGAATGTCGGCCGACAGGAGCCTGACCGGGTGTTGCTGTGCGTCGACGGGGTGCACGGGTTCGGCAACCAGGACGTAGGCATGGCCGAGCTCGGCTGCGACTTCTTCTTCGCCGGCGCCCACAAGTGGTTGTTTGGGCCCCGGGGCACCGGTGTCGTGATCGGCAGCGCGGCCGGTTGGGCTGCGCTGCGCCCGACGATCCCGACTTTCCTGGATTCAGGCGCCTATTCCCACTGGATCAACGGCTCGGCGCCTGGCGAATGCACCGGCGCGCGCCTGACGCCCGGCGGGTTCAAGGCTTTCGAACACCTCTGGGCGCTCTCGGACGCATTCGTGCTGCACGGCTGGGTTGGGAGGCGCCAGGTCGCCGACCGCACCGCCGAGCTCGCCACACAGCTGAAATCAGGCCTGGCGCAGATGCGCCACGTAAACCTCGCCACACCGATCTCACGCGAACTCTCGGCGGGCATTGTCTCGTTCGAGGTGGCCGGCATGAGCCCGGCGCAGGCCGTGTCGCACCTTCGCACCTGGAGGGTGATCGGCTCAGTCGCGCCCTACGCCCATCCCCTCGTGCGGCTCACCCCCAGCATCCGCAATACGCCGCAAGAGGTGGACTTCGCATTGGGCGCCGTACGGTCTATGGCACGAGCCTGACACGCTTTGCGCCACGCAAACGGGCCTTACCGCCCTGATGGCGTCCTTCACCAACATCGGTAGCGCCGGCCGATGGCCGGTTGAAACCGGCCATAAACCTCTGGCCCGCAATTGAGGCCTCACGAAACCGACGTCGTCGTTGCACGACCCCGAACCAGAGCGAGCGGAGTAACGGACCCATGGCGCCGCGCGGCATTTCGAATGGCCGGTTAGAGGGTCGGTCCGAGGTATGGTCCACGCCGGCGCTTGTGATCCTGGCCGTGATGGCGCCGCTCCTGGGCTGGCTCGCCCCGCAAGGCCTGGCCGCCCTGGCGGCCCTCGCGGGCATGGCGACGCTTCCGGGCCTTCGGGCGCCCAGGCGGTCTGACTGGGGCTTGGCGGCCGCGCTCGCGGCAGGGATCGCCTGGATCTGGGCCTCGAGCGCCTGGGGTCCCTACCCGCTGCTGGCCAGGCCCTGGACGGGGGTTACGGCGGCCATCCTGGCCGCGCTGGGGGTGTCGTTGATCGGCGCAGGTCGTCGCGCGGGGCCGCGAACGGCGATGCTCTTTCCGGGGGCGCTCGTCTTCGGCGTGACCCTGCTCGCGGTGATCCTTCTGGTTGAGGCGCTGAGCGGCGCAGGTCTGTTCCGAGCCATCAACGCCGCCCTCGGCACGGCCGTCCGGCCTGACCTGGCGATCCGTGACGCAGCCCGAGGAACCTATGGCCTGATCATCCTGGGACCGGCTGCGATCTGGGCGTGCCTCAGGCTGGGCGCGGCCAGGTGGCTGGTCCCGCTGCTTGTTGGAAGTCTGCTGTTCAGCGCCCACACCATGGACGTGGCCGCGCCAAGCGTGGCGCTGCTGGCGGCGGTCCTGGCGGCCGCGACGGTCTCGCTGTGGCCCAGGATGGGCCCCCGCGCCCTGGCCGCGGGATCCTTCGCTCTTGTCCTTGCGATGCCGCTCTTGATCTGGATGGCGATTTGGAGCGGTCGTTATGATGCGATGGCCGCGCGCCTGCCGCCTTCCTGGGCGGAGCGGATGTCCTATTGGCGCTTCGCCGTTGAGCGCATCTCGGAGCATCCCTTGCGGGGCTGGGGGCTGGAAGCCAGCCGCGACATGGCGCCTGGCCTCATCCTGCATCCGCACAACGGCGCCTTGCAGCTCTGGCTGGAATTGGGGTTGCCAGGCGCCTTCCTTGGCGCGGCCCTTTGCGCAAGCGTCTTCCTTGGCCTCTCGCGTCCGGGACGAGACCCTGGCGCGGTGACCGGAGCGGCGACCGCGGCGGCCTATCTTACCATTGGGTTGGTGAGCTTCGGGATCTGGCAGGAATGGTGGGTGGGCCTTGGCCTGATCGCCGCCAGCTTCTGCGCAGCCCTGCGCTTACCCGATCCCCAGGCCGCCCCTGAACCCCGCCAGGAAAATCCAGCGGTCGTTGCGCCGCCTGTCAGCTGCGTCGCTGAGAGAGTCATGCGATAAATCGTTTCCAGCCGCAGGGGTGGGACGCGAAGGCTGGATGCGGCAGAGGCCCCTTGGAAGACGGCGACGCAAATCCTCTGATCTCCGCCTACCTGGAGCGCCGGGCCGACCTCGTGCGCTATTTTCGCGCCCGCCTGCGCTCGGACGTGGCCGCCGAAGACCTGGTTCAGGACATCTATCTGAAGATCTCCGCCCTGCCCGACGGGGACATCGGCAACCCGGGCGCCTATCTTTTCCGGACCGGGACCAACCTGATGCTGGACCGGATCAAGGCGGAGCGGCGCAGCGGGCGGCGCGAGGCCGAGTGGCGCTCGGCGCACACCAGCGGGCCGGGCGAGGGCGTCGTCGAAGGATCCCCCGCCGACGAGGTCGTCGACGCCAAGGCGCGCCTGAGTGCGATCATCGAGGTGGTCCAGGAGCTGCCGGCGCCGGTCCGCGAGGCCTTTCGCCTGCACAAGCTGGAGGGCCTGACCCATGCCGAGACCGCCGCAGCGATGAACGTCTCTCGCTCCAGCGTCGAGAAATACATGATGACCTGCCTGAAGCAGATCCTCGCGCGAGTGGGCCGATGAGGCGCGCGCCACGAAACTTTGGAGGCGCCTGGGCTTTTGTGGCGTCTTTGGGGCAGTCGATGGCCCAAGCGTCCAGTTGGCACAGGTCAAGATGAGCCCGATGGAGCCTGCATTCCCGCAAGACCTGGACGACCAGGCGGTCGCGTGGTTGGTCCGCGTGCAGTCTGACGCGGCCACCGCCGAGGACTGGACAGCGCTTACTGTCTGGCTCGAGGCCGATACGCGTCACCTCGAAGCCTTCGCCGCCGCCGAGCAGCTGAACGCGGAGATCACCAACCACGCCGTCGAGATCGCAACGCAACTGGCGCCGGCGGCCTCCGTCCTCCCTTTCTCGCGCGCTCGCTCGGGGCCTCCGCGGCGCTGGCTGCTGGCCGGTAGCCTTGCCGCCGCAGCCGCCCTGGCGGTGATCGCCGGCCCCGCGGCCTGGCGCAGCTACGAGGGCGCGCCCACGACCTATCGCACCGGCATCGGCGAGACGCGCCGGATCACGCTCGCTGACGGCAGCCGCATCCACCTTGACGCCGGCTCGACCATGACCGTGCGGCTGGGCTGGCGGGAACGGCATGTCACGCTGGCCGTGGCCCAGGCCAGCTTCGACGTCGCCAAGGACGCTCGGCGACCATTCACCATCGACGTCGGCGACCAGCAGGTGCGCGTGGTGGGCACGGAATTCAACGTGCGCCACACCGACGGCCAGGTGCGCGTCACCGTCCGACGCGGTGTCGTCGAAGTCAGCCAGCCCGGACAGGACGCCACCCAGGTCGCGCGGCTGACGCCGGGCCTGCAGCTCATCCACGTGGAGGGGGCGGACGCCTCCACCGTCCGCAAGGTCGAGCCCGACGCGGCGTTTGCCTGGCGCCACAATCGGCTCATCTACGAGGACGAACCGGTGTCGCAGATCGCCGCCGACCTCAGCCGGCGCTATGCGATCCCGGTGCGGGTCACCAGCGCAGCCGGCGGACGGCGCTTCTCAGGCGTGCTCGAACTCGGCGACGAGGCCCAGGTTGTCCGCCTGTTGGCCGACTATCTTTCTTTGACCGCGCGGCGTACGGAGCGGGAATTCGTCCTCAAGTGAGGCGTTCTCGGGTCTAAGGAACGATTGCCTTCATCCCTGCGCAGCTGGCGCCGAATGGCGATCCTGGCGGTGGCCGCGATCCTGCCGGCGGCGGGCCGCGCCGCGGCCGAGCCGCTGCACGCCTTCAACGTCCCCCAACAACCGCTGGCCACCGCCCTCGTCCAACTCGCCGTCCAGGCGGGTGTGTCGATGAGCTCGCGCGCAGCTTCGGGTTGCGCGCCCCAGGGACATGCGGTGTTTGGGCGACTGTCCCTACAGGCGGCGTTGACACGCTTGCTGGACGGCACCGGCTGCACTTACCGGATGATCGACCCTCGCGCCGTCGAGGTGGTCGCTGTGGTCGCCGCAACCAGCCCGCCCATCTTGCCCCGCGCACAGCCCCGC
>NZ_DASXNL010000073.1:0-15663 GCF_036495085.1 Phenylobacterium sp.
GGGGGCAGGCAAGTTGGACGCACCTTGCCGCCCCACCTCAGGCGGTCGCCTTCGGCGGGTATGCGATCCCGACCCGCGCCGGTGTGCTTTTCGGAGCCACCCACGACCGGGACGACGTCGCCTGCGACGTCCGGCCCGATGACCACCGCCGCAACCTGCGGGCCCTGGCCGAAGGCCTGCCCGGCCTCGCCCCACGGCTGGAAAACCAGCCCCTGGAGGGTCGTGCGTCGATCCGCGTCGCGACCCCGGACCGGCTTCCCGTCGCAGGTGGAGTCCCCGGCGCGGCTGGACTCTTCGTCCTCTGCGGTTTCGGAGCGCGGGGCTTCACGCTTGCTCCCCTGCTGGCCGAGCATGTGGTGGCGCTGGCCATGGCCGCGCCTTCCCCCTTGCCCGAGCCGCTGGCCGCTATTGTCGATCCTTCGCGGTTCGCCCGCCGCGCGGCCAAGCGCGGTTCATAGGCCGTTCAGCGCGCCTCCATAGGCTAGGCTCGGGACACGATGGTGAGGACCAGGGATGAACACCCAAACCGCCATGATCGTCGGCGCTGCGGCGCTCCTGGCGCTCAGCGCCACGTCGTCAGCTGCCGACGAGGCCGCCAAGTCGCCTGCCGCCGGCCGGCAGTGCTTCTGGACCCGCAACGCCGACGGCTTCGCAGCCGCCGACAATCACACCCTCAACATCAGGGTGGGCGTGCGTGACGTCTTCCAGTTCGAGATGTTCGGCCCGTGCCAGGACATCGACTGGAATCAGCGCATCGCCCTGATCTCGCGCTCCGGCTCCATGATCTGCACCGGCATGGACGCTACGGTGATCAGCCATTCCCAGATCGGACCGCAACGCTGCGCCGTTCGCAGTGTCCGCAAGCTGACGCCGGAGGAAATCGCCGCCCTTCCACGCCGCGCTAAGCCCTAGACGCCGCAACAAGAGAGCGCCGGCGCAGTGGCAGCGCCATCCGGGATTTTGGAAGGGTGGTCCGTAGCTGGATCAGGAGGATGGTGGACGCGACAGGGATCGAACCTGTGACCCCCTCGATGTCAACGAGGTGCTCTCCCGCTGAGCTACGCGTCCATGGCCATCGTCTCGGGAAGGCGGGGATATACCGATGAGACCCCCGCCGCGCAAGCATGGGCTTAGGGATCCCTACGCGGCGATCATCCGCTCCACCTCGGAGACGATCTCGCGCAGGTGGATAGGCTTGGACAGCACCTTGGCGCCAGGAGGTCCCTGGTCGCCCGCAGCCAACGCCACGGCTGCGAAGCCGGTGATGAACATGATCCGCAGGCCTGGATGAATGGCGGCCGCCTGGCGCGCCACCTCGATCCCGTCCATGCCGGGCATCACGATGTCGGTCAGAAGCAGGTCCCAGTCCTGGTCCAGAATCGCCGCGGCTTCTTCCCCGTCGGCGCAGGCGGTCACCTCGTAGCCGGCGCGTTCAAGCGCGCGGGCAAGGAACCCGCGCAGGGAATCGTCGTCTTCTGCCAGGAGGATGCGGGACATAGGGCTTTTCGAATGCACGGGAGGGTGACTGGACGCCTGACTGACTGGACGCCTGAGTGACCGGGCGAAGGGCAACCATAGAGTCACAAGCGTAAAGGCGCGATGAACCCTTTGACCCTTGCCGAAGCTGGGCGTTCAATAGATTCGATGAACGCCTGGGAGCCTGTCGCCACCGAGGATGTGCCTGCGCGGGCGTCATTCGGCTTGTGGCGTGCAGCCGCGGAAGGCGCAGCCCCGCCGACGCCCCTGGTGTTCGCCTCCCCACATTCCGGGCGAGACTATCCCGACGACATGATGTCTGCAGCCGCCCTGGACACCCAGACGATTCGCCGCTCGGAGGACGCCTTCGTCGACGACCTGATCGCCTCGGCGCCGCAATTGGGCGCCGCGGTGATCACCGCCCACTACGCCCGCGCCTACATCGACCTCAACCGGGAGGCCTTCGAACTCGACCCCGGAATGTTCGAAGACGAGCTGCCGGAGTTCGCACGCGCGCGCACCGCGAGGGTCGCCGCCGGCCTGGGCGCGATCGCCCGCATCGTCTCCGAAGGCCGGGAGATCTATGCGCGCAAGCTGATGTTCGCCGAGGCGCGGCATCGGATCGAAGGTGCGCACCGGCCCTACCACGCGGCTCTTGCGCGGCTGCTCGCCGAAGCGCGCCGAGCACACGGATTCGCGGTCCTGATCGACTGGCACTCCATGCCCGCGGCGGCGGCCAAGGCCGGCGGACGAGACCGCCCCTGCGACTTCGTGCTGGGCGACCGCTTCGGAGCCGCGTGTGCGGGGGCCCTTACCCAGCGCGTCGAGCGAGAACTGGAAGCGATGGGCTATCGGGTGGCGCGCAACACCCCTTACGCCGGCGGCTACACCACCGAGCACTACGGCCGTCCGGCCCGACGCACCCACGCCTTGCAGATCGAGATCAACCGCGGGCTCTATCTCGACGAGGCGACGCTGACTCCCACGCCGAATTTCGAACGGCTCAAGGCCAACCTGGAGCGCCTTACCCGTGCGCTTGCCGGCGCCGACTGGAGCGCGCTTGGAGCGAGGTGAACACGGAACATCGCGATCGCGCCGGGTCCCTATGAGCCAGGTCGCTGAACCCCCGGCGAGGTGCGACGACCGCTGAGGCCGGCGGGGCGCTCTCGACTCTGGGCGAGGAACGGCGGCGATCCGGCTTCCGGACTGACGCAAACGATGGGTTCAGGCCAAAAAAAAAGCCGCGGCCGAAGCCGCGGCAGTTCATAGGGAGGAAACGCCCAGGAAGGGCAGAGGCGTCAGCGACGCCTCACAGACACAATGTACGGTGCGGTGCACAACAGCGCAAGTGTTTATGATAGAAAAACCTGCGTTTTCATAAGGGTTCCGGTCAAAACCCGAGGATTTTCCAGCCCTTGCGCGCCCCTATCGGAACCCCATTTAGGTTGCAGCGCACAAGATACCGGTTTCCTTATCGCGGCCGCAGGGTCGCAGCCAACGACTTCAAGCTGGCGATTGTGCCCCGTCTCCCCTACAAGCGCGCCTTCCTCGCCTCCGAGACACCTCCCCAAAATCTCATGTCGCTCCGCAACATCGCCATCATCGCCCACGTCGACCACGGCAAGACCACGCTGGTGGACCAACTGCTCGCCCAGTCCGGAGTGTTTCGCGCCAACGAAGCGCACGCCGAACGCGCCATGGATTCGAACGACCAGGAGCGCGAGCGCGGGATCACCATCCTGGCGAAGTGCACCAGCGTGCTGTGGCACGGCGAGGCCGGTGACACTCGGATCAACATCATCGACACCCCCGGCCACGCCGACTTCGGCGGCGAGGTGGAGCGGATCCTCGGCATGGTGGACGGCTGCGTTCTGCTGGTCGACGCCGAGGAAGGCGTCATGCCGCAGACCAAATTCGTGCTCGGCAAGGCGTTGAAGATGGGCCTTCGCCCGATCGTCTGCCTGAACAAGGTCGACCGCCCGCACGCCGACCCAGACCGGGTGCTGAACGACGCTTTCGACCTCTTCGCCGCCATGGGCGCGACAGACGAGCAACTCGACTTCCCGCACCTCTACGCCTCGGGCAAGCAGGGTTGGGCGACGCTGGACATGGCCAAGCCCAACGACAATCTGGCCCCGCTGTTCGACCTGATTGTCCGGCACGTGCCGGAGCCCAAGGCGGTCGCTCGCAAGGACGAGCCCTTCCAGATTCTCTCCGTTCTGATTGAGAACGACCCGTTCCTGGGCCGTCTGCTCACCGGCCGCATCGAGAGCGGCAAGGCGACGCCGGGCCTGGCCATCCACGCGCTCAGTCTCGACGGCAAGGAGGTCGAGCGCGGCCGGATCACCAAGGTGCTGGCCTTCCGCGGCCTGAAGCGCCAGCCGATCGAGGACGCAGAAGCCGGCGATATCGTCGCCATCGCCGGCCTCTCCAAAGCGACCGTGGCCGACACGCTGTGCGCCATTGAAGTCACCAACGCGCTGCCCGCCCAGCCCATCGACCCTCCGACCATCTCCATGACGGTGTCGGTGAACGACAGCCCGCTCGCCGGGCGCGAAGGCGACAAGGTGCAGAGCCGGGTCATAGCCGCGCGCCTGCTGAAGGAAGCCGAGTCCAACGTCGCCATCCGCGTCAGTGAAACCGCGGAGAAGGACGCCTACGAGGTCGCAGGCCGCGGCGAGTTGCAACTCGGCGTGCTGATCGAGAGCATGCGCCGCGAGGGTTTCGAAGTTTCCATCAGCCGTCCGCGCGTGGTCTTTCAGACCGATCCCGAGACCGGCGAGCGCCTCGAGCCCGTTGAAGACGTGATGATCGACGTGGACGAGGAATTCACGGGCATCGTCATCGAGAAGCTCTCGGCCCGGAAGGCCGAGCTGAAGGACATGGGCCCGTCCGGCGCCGGCAAGACCCGCATCAGCCTGATGTCGCCGTCGCGCTCTCTGATCGGTTACCAGGGCGAATTCCTGACCGACACCCGCGGCTCAGGCGTCCTGAACCGCGTCTTCAGCCACTACGAGCCATACAAGGGCGCGATCGACGCCGGACGCAAGGGCGTCCTGGTCGCCAACTCCGACGGCGAGACCGCGGCCTACGCTCTGTGGAACCTGGAAGAGCGCGGCACCATGTTCGTCGGCGCCGGCGAGAAGACCTACCAAGGCATGATCATCGGCGAGAACAGCCGCGCCGACGACCTCGACGTCAACCCGATGAAGGCCAAGCAGCTGACCAATGTCCGCGCCTCTGGCAAGGACGAGGCCGTGCGCCTGACGCCACCACGCCGCCCCACCCTCGAACAGGCCATCGCCTATATCGAGGAGGACGAACTGGTGGAGGTGACGCCTAAGTCGATCCGCCTGCGCAAAAAGGTGCTCAACCCCTCCTTCCGCAAGAAGCGCGTCAAGGAAGACTAGACAGCCTCCGCCCCGGGGGCGACAGGAGGGAAGCCCCTGCGGAGATCGTCCATGACCCTCGTCGGCCCCGTCAAACCGCCCCGCCACTATCCGACCTCGGCGGCCAAATGCGCCGACCTCGTCGTGCATGTCGTCGGCCTTACCCTGGCCCTGGTCGGCGGGATCGTCCTGCTCGCGCTGGCCGTGCGCGCGGGATCTATCACCCGTGTCGTCGGCGTCTCGATCTATGCGGCGGGCGTCATCGCCATGTTGGCCTTCTCCACCGCCTACAACTTCGCCAAGGCGCGCTATCGGCCGGTGCTGCGCAGGCTAGACCATGCCGGCATCTATCTGATGATCGCCGGCTCCTACACGCCCTTCACCATCCATAATCTGACAGGCGCCTGGGCCTGGGGCATGACGGCGGCGATCTGGACGTTGGCGATCATCGGCGCGCTCGCCAAGATCTTCGTTCCGGTCCTGGATCGTCGGCTTGGCGCAGCCGTCTATCTGGCGTTGGGGTGGTTGGTCGTGGTGGCGCTGAAGCCGTTGATCGACCACGTCACCTGGGTCGCGCTGCTCCTGCTGGTGGCCGGTGGGGTGCTCTATTCGACCGGCGTGATCTTCTATGTGAACAGGCGCCTGAAGTTCTCCCGGGCCATCTGGCACGGACATGTGGTGGCCGCCGCAGCGACCCATTGGGCCGCGGTGCTGGTGGGTGTGGTCTTGGCCACCCGCTGAGGCGGATCAGTAAGTCCGCTCCATAAACACGTCCGCCCGGGCGTAGGCGGTCCTCCTTGGCGCGAGCTCGGTGAACCCCATGGCGCGATAGAGACCAAGAGCCGGAGCCAGGCCCGAGTTGGTCTCCAAGTACAGCCGCCGCGCCCCATCGGCGGCGCCGGCGTCGATGCAACGCTGCATCAGCATCCGCCCCAGGCCCGAACCACGGAGGCCTTCCGAGACGGTCATTTTGGCGACCTCGTAGCCGCCGTCGGCCATCTTGAGGAGCGCAACGCAGCCGGCGGGCTCTGCGCCCTCCATGGCGATGAATATCCGACCGCCCTTGGCGAGGATCGTGCCCTGCGGGTCGTCCAGGACCTCCCGGTCCTTGGGCTCCAGGACGAAATACCTGGAGATCCAGGCCTCATTGAGCGCCTTGAAGGCGGCAGCGTGTTCCGACTTGAACTCGACGATCTCCATGGACGGACGCGCTCCGGAATGGGCATGAAAGCGAAGCTCAGCTTTCATGAGATGATCTAATGGCCAACCCGATCTTCTCAACCCTGCCGATGACCGTGTTCGAAGAGATGTCGGGCCTGGCCAGGGACCTGGGCGCCGTAAACCTCGGCCAGGGCTTTCCCGACGACCCGGGCCCCGAGTCGATCCGCGCCAAGGCCGCCGACGCGATCCTGAACGGCTACAATCAATATCCACCGATGGCGGGGCTGCCGGAACTTCGCCAGGCGGTGGCCGGTCACTATGGGCGCACCCAAGGTCTCGACCTCGATGCGCTCAGCGAAGTCACGATCACCTCGGGCGCCACCGAGGCCCTGGCGGCCGCCTTCCTGGGCCTTATCGAGCCCGGCGACGAGGTGGTGGTCTTCCAGCCCGTCTATGACGCCTACCTGCCGCTGATCCGCCGGGCCGGTGGCGTGCCGAAGCTCGTCAGCCTGAGGCCGCCGCTCTGGCGCTTCGACCGCGCGACGCTGGAGGCGGCCTTCAGCGAACGTACCCGTTTCGTGGTTCTCAATAACCCGAACAATCCCGCCGGCACGGTGCTGCCGCATGAGGACCTGGCGCTGCTGGCCGAGTTCTGCGTCGCCCACGACGTCACCGCGATCTGCGATGAGGTCTGGGAGCAGGTGGTGTTCGGCAATGCGCGCCACCGACCGCTGATCACCTACCCCGGCATGCGCGAGCGGTGCGTGAAGATCGGCTCGGCCGGAAAAATGTTCGGCCTCACCGGCTGGAAGGTCGGCTTCCTGTGCGCCGCGCCGGTGCTGACCCACAGCCTCGCCCGGGCCCACCAGTTCCTGACCTTCACGACGCCGCCCAACCTTCAGAGCGCCGTGGCCTGGGGCCTGGAGAATTCCGAGGACTGGTTCGTCCAGATGCCGCGCGACCTGGAGCGGTCGCGTGACCGCCTGACCGAGGGCCTGATCCGTGAGGGTTTCGCGGTCCTCGGTTCGCAAGGGACCTATTTCCTGAACGTCGACCTGGCGGCTTCAGGGGTCGCGCTGGGCGACCGCGACTTCTGCCTGCGCTCAGTCAAGGACGCCGGCGTCGCGGCGATCCCGGTCTCGGCGCTCTTCGAGGAAGCTCCGGTCACCAGCATCGTGCGGCTTTGCTTCTCCAAACGCGACGAAACCCTGGACGCCGGGATTGAGCGATTGGCGAAGGCCCGCGAGCTTTCCCCTAAGACGGCCGATAGCGCCCCGGCGTCACCCCGAACGCCCGCCTGAACGCTGCAATGAAGGCGCTGGGGCTCTGGTAGCCGGCTTCCAGCCCCGCGGCGGTGACCGAGGCGCCGGCGCTCAGCGACACCACGCCCTGCTGCATGCGCGCGCGACAACGCCAGGCCTCCAGCGGCAGGCCGGTTTCGGAGAAAAACAGACGCTGCAGGGTCCGCAGGCTTGCGCCCGAGCCCTTGGCCAGGTCGGCCAGGGTCCGCTCGTCGCCCGGATTGGCCAGGACCCGCTCAGCCAGGCCGCGCGCTCGGGGATCTTTCGGCAACGGCAAGTCCAGTGGCGGAGTCTCGTCGACAGCCAGAAGGTCGATCAAGAGGCCGCCCAGCCGCTCGTGCTCGGGGTTGTCCTGCCTCAGCATGCCCAGCCGCACGATGTGCAAAATCAGCTCGCGCAGAAGTGGCGCCACCTCCAGCGCCCGGCATTTCGCGAGGCGGCCCTCGGGATCGACCGGCGTCAGGTAAAGGGTTCGCATGGCGACGGTGCCGCGCATCTCGATCCCATGGGGCATGTTCGGCGGCAGCCAGATGGCGCGAGTGGGCGGCACCAGCCAGGCGGCGTGCGGTGTCTCCACCTGCATCACCCCGCTGACCGCATAGACCAGTTGCGCCCATGGATGGATGTGGACATCGAGCCGGGAACCGGTGCGAAAGGTCTGGGCCAGGCCGCGCACCGGATAGCCGTCGGGATCGGGCTCGATTTGTCGTGATGGCGACATCATTCGTCAGACTAGCGCAAGCGCGCCGCTAATCGAAGCCTTAGCGTGGGCTACGGAGGACCCCGCCATGCCCGCGACCCTGCGCCACTTCTCGATCAACGCCGACGACGTCGCCCGCGGTCGAAAATTCTACGAGGCCGTCTTCGGATGGACCTTCACGCCCTGGGGACCGCCCGGCTTCTACCTGACCGACGCGGCCGGCGTAGGGGGAGCCCTGCAAGGCCGGCGCGATATCGAGGGCCAGAAGATGCCCGGGCTGGAGATCACCTTCGCCGTCGACGACATCCCTGCCACGGTCGCGGCGATCGAGGCGAACGGCGGAACGATCCTCATGCAGCCCGTCGTCATCGAGACGGTCGGCGAGCTGATCTATTTTAGGGACAGCGAGGGAAACGTCGCCGGGGCCATGAAGTATATGCGGGACGCCGCGTGATGGGGGTCCTGGCCGATCCCGCGCTGCAGGCGCTGGTCGACCGGCTGCACGCGCAAAGCACCGCCCAAGAGCCCGAAACCAGCGCCTGGTTCTCCGAGCGCGCCAAGCGCGGCGAGCTCTCCTGGGATGGGTTGGACGAGACATCGCATCGCTACATGGCCGACAAGCTCGTGGCGCTGGAGCCGCCGAAGGCCGAGTTCTGCCATCTGCTGTGCCGTGCGGTCGGCGCACGGCGGGTCGTTGAGGTGGGCACCTCGTTCGGTGTCTCCACGCTCTATCTGGCCGCAGCAGTACGCGAGATCCGTGGCGGCGTGGTGATCGGCACGGAGCATCAGCCCACCAAGGCCGCCGCCGCGCGTGCGAACTTCGCGCGCGCCGGCTTTACCGACCTCATCGACCTGCGCGAGGGCGACCTGCGCGAGACGCTCAAGGTGATCGAGGGTCCGGTCGATTTCGTGCTGATGGACATCTGGACCGAAATGGCGCGGCCGGCGATCGAACTGATCGCCCCACACCTGCATTCCGGCAGCGTGGTCGTCGTCGACAACACCACTCGGGTGCGCCACAGCTACGCTCGGTTCTTTGAATTCGTCGACGACGCCGCGAACGGCCTGCGCACGATGACCCTGCCCTTTGACGGCGGGTTGGAGATGATGGTCCGAGCCTAAGGCGAAGCTTTGTCGCAATCGCCCCCTTCGGATGTCATTCTCGACGCCTACCCAGATAACGCGTCATGCGGTCTAACTAACAGCGTTCAGCTATCTGGAGATCTGCCATGACCCACGTTGGAAGCTGCTTCTGCGGCGCGGTGAAACTGGAAGTGAGCGGTGAGCCGCAGGGGATGGGCTATTGCCACTGCAGTTCGTGCCGCAGTTGGTCAGGCGGGCCGGTGAACGCCTTCAGCTTATGGCGGCCCGAGGACGTGAAGGTCTCGCAGGGCGGCGAGCACATCATCACCTACAACAAGACCGAGGTGAGCTACCGGAAATCCTGCGCCAAGTGTGGCGGCCACCTGATGACCGACCACCCGCCGCTGGGCGTGGTTGACGTCTTCGCCGCCACCATCCCGACGCTCGACTTCCAGCCTGGCCTGCACGTGAACTACCAGGAGACCGTACTTCGGATGAAAGACGGCCTGCCGAAATTCAAGGACTTCCCAGAGGCCTTCGGCGGCTCCAACGAGATGATCGCGGATTAGGCGCCCATGCCTGAAGCGGCGGGAGGCGGGGGCGTCTCAGCAGGTGCTGCCGCCGTCCACCACGAGTGTCTGCCCCGTCGTCCAGGCGCCGGCGCGTGAGGCCAGGTAGACTGCGGCGCCGGCCAAGTCGTCGGGCTCTCCGAGGCGGCGCAGCGGCGTGCCGGAACTGGCGCGCTTCTCGCCTTCCGGGGTGTCCCAAAGCGCCCGGGCGAAGTCGGTCTTCACCAAGCCTGGCGCGATACAGTTGACCCGGATGTTATGGGGCCCCAGTTCCTGCGCCAGATTGCGGGCGAGTTGCATGTCGGCGGCCTTGGAAATGCAATAGGCTCCGATCACCGTCGAGCCGCGGAGGCCGCCGATCGATGAGACGATGATGATCGCGCCGTCTTTTCGCTCCTTCATTTCCGGCGTGACCATCCCGATCATCCAGTTGTTGGCCACGATGTTGTTGGCCAGGATCTTGGTGAAGGCGTCGTCGGTGATGTCCAGCTGGCTGCCGTAGTACGGATTCGAAGCGGCGTTGCAGACCAGGATGTCGATCTTGCCGAACGCCTTCCTGGTCTCATCCATCAGCCGCTGAAGATCGTCCTTCGAGGAGATGTTGGCCGGAACCGCGATGGCGTGGCCGGCGCTGCGGGCGTTGATCGCCGCGGCGACCTCTTCACAGGGGCCGGCTTTGCGCGAGGAGATCACCACCTTGGCGCCGTGGGCGGCCATCTGCTCGGCGATGGCCTTGCCGATGCCGCGCGACGAGCCGGTGATCACGGCCACCTTGCCTGTCAGGTCGAACAGGTTGCCGGTCAAGGCGTTCGGCTTGTCCATCACATCGCTCATCGGGGACGCTCCTCTAAAACGTTCGTTTGATTTTGCGGCCATTTGCGATGCCGGGTGTCCCGAGGTCAAGCGGGCTCCGGGAGCAAGTGATCGCCCCATCGGAACGAGGCCGGGCCAAGCCGCGGGGAAGCGGCCCCCCAGGAAGGCCTGCGGGTCAGGGCTGCTTCTGGCCGTAGGCGATCAGCGACAACCGCCGGGGGGCGCTCTAGGCTTACCGCGCCAAATCGGGGGAGTTGCTCGCATGCGTACGTTGGGCCGGATCGCGCTCGGGATCGTCCTGGTCTTTGCTGTGCTGATCGCCGTAGTGTTGGTCAGGACCTTCACCTTCAAGGCTCCAGCCTCGGCGGACACCACCGCGGTCAAGGTCGCGCCCGCGATCTCGGTCGATGTGCCGGCAGCCGCCCAGCACCTGTCGCAGGCGGTGCAGATCCAGACCGTCAGCCATCAGGATCGGGCCGAAGACCAGCCCGCCGAGTGGACGCGGCTGCACGACTTCCTGGCTGCGACCTATCCGGCTGCGCACGCCGCCATGACCCGCGAGATCGTCGCCAACAATACGCTCGTCTACACATGGAAGGGCTCCGATCCGGCGCTGGCGCCGATCGTGCTCATGGCCCACCAGGACGTGGTGCCTGTCACCCCCGGGACCGAGGCCGACTGGACCCACCCCCCCTTCTCCGGGGCCATCGCCGAGGGCGCGGTCTGGGGGCGTGGCTCGATCGATGACAAGGGCTCGCTGATCACCCTCTTTGAAGGTGTCGAGGCCTTGGCGAAACAGGGGTTCCGTCCAAGGCGCACGGTGCTGATCGTCTCAGGCGAGGACGAAGAGGTGCGTGGCGCCGGCGCCCGCGCCGCAGCGGCCTTGCTCCAGTCGCGCGGGATTAAGGCGCAGTTCGTGGTCGACGAGGGCCTGGCTGTGATCGCCGACAATCCCGTGACCAACGGTCGTCTGGCCATGATCGGCACGGCGGAAAAAGGTTATGCGACCCTCGTGGTCACGGCCAAGGCCGAGGGCGGCCACTCCTCCGCCCCGCCCGCCGATGGCGGCGGCGTGGTGGCGCTGTCCCGCGCCGTAACGGCCATCGCCGACCATGGCTTTCCCATGAACTTCCGCGGGCCCGGTGCGGACATGCTGCGCACGCTGGCGCCAAAGGCCCCCTTCCCCGTGCGGATGGCGGTGGCCAACACCTGGCTTTTCAAGCCGCTGCTGATCAAACAGATCGCCGCCAGCCCGGCCGGGGCGGCGTTGCTGCACACGACCATCGCGCCGACCATGCTGAAGGGCAGCCCGAAGGAGAATGTGCTGCCGCAGGACGCCATGGCCTGGATCAACTACCGCATCGCCCCCGGCGACACCTCGGCCGGCGTCATGGCGCGGGCGAAGGGTGCGGTCGGCCCGCTGCCGGTTGTGCTGTCTTGGGTCGCAAGGCCCGAGGAGCCCTCACCAGTCTCGTCCACTGGCTCGGACGGCTGGAAAGTGCTTGCCGCCGTGGCCGGCAAGGTGACCGGCGCGCCCGTCGCGCCGAGCCTGGTTACCGCGGGCACCGACAGCCGCTACATGCAAGGGGTCGCCACCGACGTCTACCGGTTCCAGCCGATGGATTTCTCCATCAGGGACACCGGCATGATCCACGGCACCAACGAACATCTCACGCTCAAGAACCTCGAGCAGAGCGTGCAGTTCTATGCCCGCCTGATCGCGACGGCGGCGAGCTAGGCCACGCTCGACGACGTATCGATGGTCGCCTGGCCGCGCACGTTCAAAGGCGCGAAGTGAGCGCGGTATTCGGTCGGCGTCATCTTGGTGACTCGTTTGAAAAGGCTGCGGAAGAAGGCCACGTCGTCGTATCCGACGTCCGAGCTGATCGACTGGATAGGCTTGGCGTCGCGCTCCAGCATGGTCTTCGCAGCCTCGATGCGCACCGCCTGCAGATAGTCGGCGGGCAGGCGCCCGGTGGCCGCCTTGAAGTGTCGCACGAAGGTCCGTACGCCCAACCCCGCCCGCTCGGCCAGGGATGGGATCGCAACACACTCGCGGAAATTCGCCTGCAGGAAGGCCTCGGCCTCGCGGATCTTTCCGTTGTCGTGCGGTTTCGAGACCGGAAGCATCGCGAAGCCGGTCTGGTGGGTCCGTGGCATCGGCAGCAGAAGCGACTTCGCACACTGCACCGCGACTTCGTGGCCGCAGAGCTTCTCGACCAAGTAGAGACTGACGTCATTGGAGCCGGAGATGCCGCCGCTACAGAGCAGGCGGTTGTCTTCGGTGACGAACATGTCCGGTCGCCAATCCACCAGGGGATAGCGGACCGCGAGCTGGTCGCTGACCGCCCAATGGGTGGTGGCGATGCGGCCATCGAGCAAACCGGCCTCGGCCAGATAGGCCGCGCCCATGCAGACCCCGACCAGATAGGCGCCCTGCTCATAGTGGCGGCGCAGCCAGGGCAAGAGTTCGTGGTTCTCGATGAACTTCGGGTCGAGCTCCAGGCCGGAGGTCGGCACGATGACGATGTCGGTCCGCTTGACATCGGCGATCTTCCCCTCGGGTGCGAGGTGCAGGCCGTAGGGACTGCGGATAGGCAGCCCGTCGATCGACACGGTCCGTACCCTGAAGGCGGGTTCTGGGGGGCGGTGGTGCAGGTCGTTCCACAGCACGCCGGCGTAGGAGAATATCTCCACCGGCATGATGGCCGTGGACGTTGGCCCGTCGTCCAGCAGGACGACCGTTACATCCAGCATCGACCGCCCCTCCATCCCGATCAGCCCTCCGCTGTCATCGGGTCAATCTTGCGGCAGGCCTCGGTGATCTTGCTCGCCGGGAAGCCGCTCAGCTTGGCGTGTTCGAGGATCACCGCCTCGTCCTCGGCGAGGTAGACGCAGAAGGTCTTGTCCTTTGCCACGTAGGACTCCACCCATTGGACTCGCGGCGTGAGCTGGGTCAGGGCCACGTTGGAGGCGGCCGCGGCCCCTTTGTACTCTTCCGGCGACAGCTTATCGACGCCCGGGATATTCCGCTCGATGATGTACTTCTTCATTAGATAGGCCTCACTGTTTCGGGGAGCTCGACAAACTGACTACGAACGCCGGTATGCGGAAGGCGGCGATACAGACATCGAAGAGGGGCGATTGCGCACGGCGCGCCCAGGGCGGACAGAAGGCCAGTCCCTTACAATCGGCGCGGCGCCCCTTGCGGCGAAGGCTCCGGCGACGCACGTTCCGGACACTGGAATTCACGAGGATCTTTATGCGCGAAATCTACACCAGCTGGCTGGACGACGAAGAAGGCGACGACGAGGACAAGGGCCGTCAGCCCGACATGCCCATGACCGCGGGGCCGGTGCAGAACGCGCTGTTCAAATCGCGTACGGTGTTGGTCTTCGGCGAGATCGACATGCGGCTGGCCGAACGGGTCACCGCCCAGATCACCGCCTTCGCGGCTGAAAACGACAAGCCGATCCGGATCATCATCAATTCGCCCGGCGGCCACGTGGAAAGCGGCGACACCATCCACGACATGATCCGCTTCTGCGGCGTCGAGGTGAAGGCGATCGGGACCGGCTGGGTGGCCAGCGCCGGCGCTCACATCTTCCTGGGCGCCAAGAAGGAAAACCGTCTCTGCCTGCCCAACACCCGCTTCCTGCTGCACCAGCCCGCCGGCGGCATGCGTGGACAAGCCTCGGATATCCAGATCGAGGCCGAGCAGATCATCAAGATGCGCGACCGCGTGAACCGGATGATCGCCAAGGAGACTGGTCAGCCGGTTGAGCGTATCGTCAAGGACACCCAGCGGAACTTCTGGATGAGCGCCGAGGAAGCCATCGACTACGGCGTGGTCTCGCGGATCATCCACGACACCAGCGAGGTCTGACCTAGGTGGTCCGGGCGTGGTGGCGGGGCGCTGTCCTATACCACGTCTATGTCCGCAGCTTTTTTGACTCGGACGGCGACGGGTACGGCGACCTGCCCGGCGTTGAGGCGAAGCTCGACTATATCAGGAGCCTTGGGGTGGACGGGATCTGGTTGTCGCCGATCCACCCCTCCCCGAACCGCGACTGGGGTTACGACGTCGCCGATTTCGAGGGCGTACAACCCGACTACGGTACGGCCGAGGACTTCCAGCGCCTGCTGGACGCCGCCCATGCCAAGGGCCTTCGGGTGGTTCTCGACGAGGTGCTGTCGCACACTTCCGATGAGCATCCCTGGTTCGTCGAGAGCATGACCGGCGGGGGCGACGGGCCGAAGGCGGACTGGTATGTCTGGGCCGACCCCAAGGCGGATGGCACCGCGCCCAACAACTGGCTCTCCGTGTTCGGCGGACCCGCGTGGGCCTACCAGCCGGCCCGACGCCAGCACTACCACCACAAGTTCCTGCGCCAGCAGCCAAAGCTGAACTGGCGCAGCTCCGGCGCCCGCGAGGCGGCCCTTTCAGTGCTGGACCGTTGGCTCGCCAAGGGCGTCGACGGCTTCAGGCTGGATGTCGCCGGCACGTTCCTTCATGACCCAGCGCTTGCGGACAACCCACCGGTCCCGCCGGCGCAACGGGGCGGCTATCACTGGTCCCATGCAGGCAACCTGCAGCGGCACCTTTTCGACTCCAATCTGCCTGAGAATGTCGAGATCCTGGACGTCATCCGCCGCCGCGTAGAAGCGCACAATCGCGCGGACGGAGGCGATCGCTTCGTTTTCGGGGAATTCTCCGAGGAGGAAGAGCGCTGCGGGGCCTATCTTTCGCCCGCCGAAGGCCTGCATTCGGCCTATACCTTCGTTCTGCTGCTGGCCCGGAAGCTGACGCCGAGCTTCCTCAACGACCACTACGCAACGCTGAGCGACTACCCGGCCCACTGGCCGACCATCTCGTTTTCAAACCACGACGTGCCGCGCACCGTCAGCCGGTTCGGCGGCGACCGACCTGCGCCGGAGTTGGCGAACCTGCTCTTCGCCCTGCTGCTCAGCCTGAAGGGCACGACGCTCATCTACCAGGGCGAAGAGCTCGGCCTGCCCCAAGCGAGCCTAACCCGCGATCAGCTGCGCGATCCGGTCGGTGATCTCTATTGGCCCTACTCCGGCGGCCGCGACGGGTGTCGCACGCCCATGCCCTGGGCGCCAGGCCCCGCCTTGGGCTTCACCACCGGGACGCCCTGGCTGCCGGCCGC
>NZ_DASXNL010000074.1:0-45118 GCF_036495085.1 Phenylobacterium sp.
ACGCCGGGACCGGCGTCCGGCGGTGGAACACACCGTCGCTGCGCGTGGAGGGTGGCCGTCAGGCGCCCGATGAAGCGCGAACTCCTCAGTGGATTTCCTCCCTGGGAAATCCCCCGGCTTCAGCCGGGGGAAGATGTTAAACTTCGTCCGTGGGCGGCTGGACCCCCGATGAACACCAGGCGCGCGAGGTGCTGGGCGCCGCCCTGTGAGCTCGTCATGTTGACCCCGCAGCTCCCCAAACCCAGGGCCGTTCCCCGCCTGGGCGAACGGATGTCATAAAAGTGACGCCTGCGTCACTCTTGCGCAGGCGTCGCATCCGCGCTTAGGTGCCGCCACCATTTTTTGGGAGGGACGAGATGTCCGCTGACGGCAACTGGAAGATCACCATCAATACGCCCATGGGCGCGCAGGAAGTGAACGCCTCGATCACCACCAGCGGCGACACCTTCACAGGCAAGACCTCTGGCCGCATGGGTGACAGCGAAATCAGCGGCAAGGTCGCTGGCGACACCCTTACCTGGAGCGCCAATATCACCCAGCCGATGCCGATGACGCTGGAGTTCGAGGCCACCGTGAATGGTGACGCCATGACCGGCAACGTCAAGCTCGGAGCCTTTGGCAACGCCCCGCTGACCGGCGTGCGCGCCTAAGAGATCGGCGCCCAAGGAAGCAAAAAAGGGCCCTTGCCGGCGACGGCGGGGGCCTTTTGCCGTTCCGGGTCAGCGCCTGCGGGGCGGCACGACGTCGGAGAAGACCTCGAAGCTCTTCCACTTCGGTTCCAGCGGGGCAGTGTCGGCGTCCGGCAAATATGGAGAAGGCTCAACAAGCTGCAGGTTCGGCACGTAGCGGGGGCAGTTCGGGAAGATGTCGACCGGCGTCACCTTGACCAGAAGCTGCGCGCCCGAGGCCTGAGCCATCGCCGGGTCGTCGCCCACGACGCGCGCGGTCCCGTTCACCCGAAGCCGCTTCGGCGCTTCGCCGAACGCCAGGAACAGCATCCCCACGTTCGGGTTCACGCCCAGGTTCCCGAGGCTCTTGAACATGCCGTTGCCGTCGTAGTCGGGGAACACCAGCAGGTCTGGCGCGGCCACCCGCACAAACCCGGGCGGTCCGCCCTTGAACGAACAGTCGGGGCGGCCCTCGGCATCCGCCGTGGCCAGAAAGAAAAAGCCCAGCGAGCCGATGAAGGCCGCATCATCTTCGTTAAACCGATCGCGCCTCAGCTTCTGGTCCAGCCGGTCGGCGAGCGCACGACTGCCAAAGGCGTCTTGCAGCGTCCGGTTCCCCTCGTGGTACATGGGGGCTCTCCACTTGTTCCCGGTCCCCTGGGACCGACATGTTTGGCAAGCGGCCAGAGGACCGCTAAGGAAGCTCCCCTTCTGAAAAGGCGTCCAGACCCTTGCGACTTCCCCAGGCCAGGCTCGATCAGGTGCTCGACCGCTTCCGCGAGATCGAGGCGCGCATGGGCGCGGCCTCGGACGGTCAGGAGATCGTGCGTCTGGGCAAGGAGCACGCCGAGCTGAAGCCGGTCGTCGATGCTGTCCAGGCCTTGCAGCGCGCGCGCGACGAGGCGCCTGAGCTCGAGGAGATGGCCTCCGGCGGCGACTCCGATATGGCGGCCATGGCCCGCGACGAACTGGAGGCGCTGAAGGAGCGGCTGCCGCTCTTGGAGCGCGACGTGGCCCTGCTGCTCGCGCCGAAGGACAAGGACGAGAACGCGTCGGCCATTCTCGAAGTGCGGGCCGGCACCGGGGGCGACGAAGCCGCCCTCTTCGCCGGCGACCTCTTCCGCATGTATCAGCGCTACGCTGCGCTGCAGGGCTGGCGCGTCGAGGTCGACAGCATGTCTGAGGGGGATGCCGGGGGCTTCAAGGAGATCATCGCCGCGGTCACGGGCGACGGCGTCTTTGGCCGGCTGAAGTTCGAGAGTGGCGTTCACCGCGTGCAGCGCGTGCCGGCCACCGAAGCTCAGGGTCGGATCCACACATCGGCCGCCACCGTCGCCGTCCTGCCGGAGCCGGAGGATGTCGAGATCGACATCAAGGACGGCGATATCCGCATCGACACCTACCGCTCGTCCGGCGCCGGCGGCCAGCACGTCAACAAGACCGATTCGGCGGTCCGCATCACCCACTTGCCCAGCGGCATCGTCGTGACCTCGTCGGAGAAGTCGCAGCACCAGAACCGCGCACGCGCCATGAAGGCCCTGAAGGTCAAGCTCTACGACCAGCAGCGCGAGGCCCTCGATACCGCCCGTTCCGACGCCCGCAAAAGCCAGGTGGGCTCGGGCGACCGGTCCGAGCGCATTCGCACCTACAACTTCCCGCAAGGCCGGGTCACCGACCACCGCATCAACCTGACCCTCTACAACCTGCCGAAAGTTCTCGAAGGCGAAGGCCTGGACGACGTCATCAGCCCTTTGATCGCCGAGGACCAGGCAGCGCGTCTGTCGGCGCTGGAGGAGGAATTCAACTAACTGGCCGGGCCCACCTGCTCCTCGATTTCCGAATTCAGCTCGGCGCCGAGCAGCACGACCATGACCGACAGCCAGATCCAGGTCATGAACCCCACGACGGCTCCCAGCGAGCCGTAGGTCTTGTCGTAATGCCCAAAGCGCCCGACGTAGAATGAGAAGGCGAGCGACATCGCCATCCAGGCGAAGGCTGCGACCACCCCGCCCGGTGTGATCCACCGCCAGCGCGCGCCATGCGGAGATGGCCCCCACCGGTAGAGCACCGAAATCAGTCCCGCGCTCAGGATCACCAGCAATGGCCATCGCAGGGCGCTGGGTCCCCGGAGAGCCTCAAGGTGCAGCATCGTAAGCACAGCCGGCGCGGCGACCACGGCAGCCATCACGACAATCGCCAGCACGATGCCTCCCGCCGTCAGCATCAGCGAGGCGACGTTGAGCTTGATGAAGTTGCGCCGCTCGCGCAGTTCGTAGGCGACGTTCAAGCTGGCGATCAGCCCTTTCATCCCGGCGTTGGCGCTCCAGACCGACAGCAGGAGGCTGAAGAAGAAGGTGATGCCGAGTTTGGCGTGCGACGTCATCGCCAGCCGGCTGATCTGGTCGCGGATCACGGTCAACCCGCCCTCGGGGAGCACGCCGCGCAACTCCGAAATCTGCTCCTGGGCTCCGTGCACGTCGCCTACCAGGCCGTAGAGCGAGACGAAGACGCCTAGCCCCGGAAAGAGCGCCAGGAGGATAAAAAAGGCGGAGCCGGCGGCCGCCTGCGGAATCCGGTCCTCGTTGAACTCCTTGAAGGTGCGAACGAGAATCGCGCGCCAGTTCCGGGCCACCCGATTGACTGGCGATTGACCTGAGAGGCTGGGTGGAGTGTTCGCCTGCCTCGTGGGCCTATTCCGGCTCCCCTTGGCTCTTCTGCGGTCGGCGACGCCGACGCCCAAGCCGATAAATATCCCGACGCCCAATGCGCTGATGCGGTCGAAGCGAAAGGCGCCTTTGTGCTTTGTGTCCGTCGGGCCTTGGCGGCCGCGCTCCTTCGACGGCGCCTGTCGGCCAGCGTGACCAATGTTCATGCGGATTGCCTTCCATTTCCTGGCGGCTCAAAAGCGATCCGGTTTCGCTGGTTCCCTCCGTCCAGCTTCTGTTGCGCTTGTGGCGCGCGCGGCGATGCGGCAAGGGGGCGCATATGAGCGGTCAAGTCGCAGGCATCTTCCGCCATCCGGTGAAGGGCTTCACGCCGGAGCCGCTGGATGTCGTGCACCTCGCGCCCGACGAAGGCTTTCCCCACGACCGGGTCTGGGCGGTGGAAAACGGCCCCTCCGACTTCGATCCCGCCGCCCCTGCCTTCGTACCCAAGCGGCAATTCACCGTGCTCGCCTACATCGCCAAGGTGGCCGCGGCCCGCACCCGCTACGACGCCTCCACCGGCGTGCTGCACGCCACCGGCCCTGGTGGGCGCGAGTTCGCCGGGCGGCTGGCTGACAGTGAGGCGCGCACAGCCTTCGCCGCGTGGCTGACCGAGCTTCTGGGCGAGGAGGCCACCGGTCCCTTGCGTGTGGTGGAAGCGCCGGGCGAGCACCGCTTCACCGACCATCCCCTGGGTCAGGTCTCGATCGTCAACCTGGCCAGCGTGCGTGAACTCGGCCAACGCATGGGCGTGGAGCTCGACCCTTTGCGCTTCCGCGCCAACCTCTATGTCGAGGGCTGGCCCGCCTGGGCCGAGCACGACTGGACCGGCAAGCGGCTGATGCTGGGCTGGGCGCAGGCCCAGGTGTTCAAGTCGATCGTCCGCTGCGCCGCCACCCACGTCGATCCGACGACTTCCGTGCGCGACCTCGAGATAACCAAAGCGCTGTTCGACGCCTACGGCCACACCCTTTGCGGATTCTACGTCCGGATCACCTCGGCCGGCGCCGTGGGCTTGGGCGACGCGGTGACGATGCCACAGACGGAGCCAAGGGCGGAGACGAGCGAATGGGCCTGAACCTGCTGCAGGCTTGGCAGGCCGCCAAGCAGCGCTTGGAATCTGCCGGGCTCGCCGGCCCGGTAATCGACGCCCGCCTGCTGGTCGAGGCCGCCGCAGGAGCCACCCGCGCCGACATCGTGGCCGACCCCTACCGAGCGCTTACCCCTGAGCAGGAAGCGACGCTCGAAGATTACCTGTCCCGCCGCGAGCACCGCGAACCCGTCAGCCACATCCTGGGCCGCAAGGGCTTCTGGAAGATCATGCTGAACGTGACGCCGGACGTGCTGACGCCCCGGCCGGACACCGAGACCGTCGTCGAATGGGTGTTGCGCGACTTCCCGGAGCACGCGGCCTGGTCGGTGCTGGACCTTGGGGTCGGTTCAGGCGCCATCGTGCTGTCGATCCTCGCCGAGCGGCCGGCTGCCCGCGGCATGGGGATCGACGTTTCCGAGGAAGCCTTGGCGGTCGCCCGCGAGAACGCCGCCAACCTGGGCCTGGCGGGTCGCCTCGCACTGATGCGCGGCGACTGGACTGACGGCCTGAGCCAGGACAGTTTCGACCTGGTTGTCTCCAACCCGCCTTACATCGCAAGCGAGGTTATCGAGACGCTGGAGCCCGAAGTGCGCGACCACGAACCGCGCGTGGCGCTGGAGGGCGGACCCGATGGCCTGATGCACTATCGAAGGCTCGCGCCAGAGATCCTGCGGGTGCTCAAGCCCGGCGGACGCTTCGCCGTGGAGATCGGCTACGACCAGAAGGTGGCGGTCGAAGGCTTGTTCCGAGAAGCGGGCGCGACCCAGGTGCAGACGCTGCGTGACCTGGGCGACCGCGACAGGGTTGTCGCGGGTATGAAAAATCCCTTGGAAACCTGACCCCGAGTCGCTACTTAAGTAGTGTCTCCACCCAAATCGTCGGCTTCAGGTAGAGGTGTCCGGAAGGGCGCACGCCGGTCCCGATAGGGCGCGACGGCTTCCAAGGCCTCTCGCTTGAAGAGCTTCCGGGCGGAAGACGGGGAATACTTAGCGTCTTCGACATCAAACCGGGCCAGGCGCCCGATCCCGCTGAAGACTAGCGCAGGCCGATCCGAAGGGGTCAGGCCGCAGGGAAACCAAGACGGTTATTAAATAATGAGAGATTTCAAGGGTATGAAGCGTCAGCGCGGCCGGAACCGTGGCGGTGGCGGAAGTAGCGGCGGCGGTGGCGGCAAGCCACAGGCTCAAAACGCCAATCGGGCGTTTGATTCCAACGGCCCCGAGGGCGCGAAGGTCCGCGGCAACGCCCAGCACGTCTTCGAGAAATACCAGCAGCTCGCCAGAGACGCCTCGGCGTCCGGCGATCGGGTCCTCGGCGAGAACTACCTGCAGCACGCCGAACACTATTTCCGCTTGCTGCGCGCCATGCAGCCGACGCGACCCGCCAGCGAAATCCTCGGCCGCGACCATTTCTCCTCAGGCTTCGACATCGATTTTGAGGACGAAGGCGCCCAGGCTCAGTCCGAAGCCGCCGACGCGGCCTCGGCGGAAGCCGGCGAGACCGCCGAGACCTGGCAGGCCCGCGAAAACGGCAGCGAACAGCGCCCGCAACGCGACGGCCAGCGCGAGGAAAGGCCCCGCGATGATCGTCAGCGCGACGAGCGCCCGCGCTACGAGAACCGCGATCGCAACGATGGCGGCCAGGGCCGCGACGGCCAAGGGCGCGATGGGCAGTCTCGCCGTGACCGCCCGTGGCGCGATGAGCGTCCCCGCGACGATCGCCCCCGCGATGAACGCCCGCGCGATGATCGGCCCAGGGACGCGCAGAGGGACGAGCGGCCCCGCTACGATCGTGACGAGCGGCCGCGTGACGACCGGCCGCGCGAGGATCGTCCGCCGCGTGAGGATCGCCCGCAACGCGACGAGCGCCCGCGCTTCGAGCGCAACCGCGACGAGCGGCCCGAACGTGAGGTCGGGCGCGAACCCGCACGCGATCCGCTGGCGGTGGTCGAGCCACACGCCCAGCCGCTGGTGGCGGCAGCCCCGGCGCCCGTCGCCCAGCGCAAGCCCCGTGTGCTGCGCGACGCCGAGGGCGGCGAGAGCCATGCTCCGGCCTTCCTGCAGGCTCCGACCCCCAGGTCCGAGAGTGACGAAGCCCCCAAGCCGCGCCGCCGTCGGGCGCCGCGCGCCGCCGGCCCCGCTTCGTCAGAGACGGAAGAGGCCTAGAGGACGCCTAGGGGGCTCCCCCAGGGGAGTTCCCGCGACCTTGGGCTTTGCGGTCCTGGAACGCCTCGGCCAAGGCGACGAAGACCCCGCGGCGCGGGCGCCAGGCGCTTTGTCGCTAGGACATTGCAGCACGGGGCGGACCCGGGTTAGCTGAAGGCATGCACGCGGCCGATTGCCATCATGAGGAGGGAGTCCACCCGGGGCTGAAGGGGCATGCGCTTCGTCGTGCGCTGGCGGCCGCCCAGGTGCGCTGCCAGACAATCCAGGAGCGGCTGACTGAGCCTCGCCGGCGGGTGTTGGAACTTCTGCTCGAGGCCGATGCGCCCCTGAAGGCCTACGATCTGATCGCCACCTTCGGCGAGGATGGCGCGCCCGCCAAGCCGCCGACCGTCTACCGGGCTCTCGATTTTCTCGAACGCCAGGGCTTCGCCCATCGCATCGAAAGCCTCAACGCCTTCGTTCCCTGCCGCTTGGAGGCCGAGAACCATAAGGCCGCCTTCCTGATCTGCACCTGCTGCGGAGCGGCCGAGGAGTTTGAGCCCGACCTCAGCCCCGGCCTCGCTGCGGCCCAGGCGAAGGGTTACCAGGTCGCCTCAGTCACCCTCGAGGCGCGCGGGCTCTGCCCGGCGTGCCGCGCGGAATGAGGCGACAGATCTATCTCGATTGCGACGGGGTTCTGGCCAACTTCGACAAAAGCGCAGAAGCGATTCTCGGGGCCCCCAGCGCCGTCTTCGAGAAGCATTACGGCGCGGGCGAATTCTGGCGCAGGTTGGCCAGCGCGGACGGGTTCTTCGAGAACCTCGAGACGATGCCCGACGCCTTCGAACTCTTTGAGGCCGTGAAGGCCAAGGGCCCGATCATCCTCACCGGGATGCCGCCAGGCGGCGTCTGGGCGGAGCCGCAGAAGCGCCGCTGGGCCGAGCGGTACTTCCCAGGCGTGCGTATGATCACCACTGAAGCGGCCCTCAAACGGGAGCATTGCGATCCGGGCGACCTCCTCGTCGACGACCGCGATCAGCACAGGGGCGCATGGGAACGGGCCGGCGGCCTTTTCATCCACCACAGGTGCGCCAAGAACTCGATCATCGCGCTAAGGGACGCGGGCTATATCTAAAAGCCTGCCGCCGGGGTTTGCGCCGCTACCAGAAGATCCCGCGCACCACCTGGACGATGCGCCCGGTGTAGAGCTCGATCATCATTGCGTCGCCGCCGACGCGAACCCACTCGAAGCCTGGAGGCGGATAGGGCAAGCCGTAGTCAAGGAAATCGTCCAGCCAGTATTGGTCGGCATACCAGGCTGTCGGCAGGAAGTCGCCGAACACCCAGGAGCGGACGAAGAACCCGTAAGGGGCGCGATAGGGCGCCACGCGATAGCGGCTCTGGCTCCAGTAAACAGGCGGATAGCGGCCCTGCGCCCAGCGCTCGGGCGGCCCGTGGCGGCCGTCGTGCGGCCCGTTCGGATCGCCCGCCGGCCGGCCGTTTCGATCCCACCCACCCGGGGCGCTGTTCGGCGGGAGAATTACCTCGTGCGGCCCGCCGCCGCGGTCGGCCCGATCCCAGCGCCGTTCGCCAGGGACCGCCGGGTTGCGGCCGCCGCCGTCGTTGCGGCGCAAGGCGTCATAGGCGTCATTGTGGATGAAATGCGGGGGACTGTCGGGGGCGCGCTGCGCCTGGACGGGCCCGGGGGCGCCGATGACAGCCGGAGCGCCTGGCCGCCCATCCTGGCTGCGGAACGCGGAGCCGGGAATGGGCGCCCCCGCCCGGGCGCCTGGAGCCGGCGGCGCGCCGAAGGGCGCCTCGTGTCCTCGCAGGACGTGGCCGCCCATCGGCGGCGCGGCGCCCGGCGCACCGACCATGGGTCGGCGAGCCTGGGAGACAGCGCCGGGGGTTCCCGGATGGGCTTGGGGATGGCCGCTTTGCTCGACGCGGGCATGATCGCCTTCCTGGGCCAACGCAGCCGAACTCGCCCCCGCCATCAACAGCAGGGCGACAACAGACGTCATGGTGATCTTCATGTCTTCGACAGTCCTGGAGGGCCGATCCGGCCCGCCTCGATTGCGTCCTTCATCTCCACACTATTGCAGCGCTCGCTGAACAGCGCTTGAACGGAACGATGGCTGCAACAGAGGCGCAAAGAGCGCATGCGAGGGCCCCGCCTGTGACCGCGATCCCAAATGACGTGATCGGCTTCTGGCGCCAGGCGGGACCGGAGAGGTGGTTCAAGAAGGCCACCGCGTTCGACGAAGCCATTCGCCTGAAGTTCGAACCGGTGCACCACCGCGCCGCCCGCGGCGAATACGACGCCTGGGCGGAAACCGCCGAAGGCGTGCTCGCTCTGCTGATCCTGCTCGATCAGTTCCCGCGCAACCTCTACCGCGAATCCGCCCACGCCTTCGCCACCGACCCCAAGGCCCGATCCATCGCCCGCGCCGCCATCGAGCGCGGCTTCGATCGGCAGGTCGACCCCATCATGCGCAACTTCTTCTACCTGCCCTTCGAACACTCAGAGGACATCGCCGACCAGGACTTCGGTCTGGCGCTCGTCACCGAGGCCGGAGAGGCCGAGGACCTCAAGTGGGCCGCACTGCACCGCGAGATCGTCGCGCGCTTCGGCCGCTTCCCGCACCGCAACCCGGCGCTGGGCCGTGTGACCACGCCGGCAGAGCAGGAATTCCTCGACGACGGCGGCTTTTCCGGATGACGTGGGTTCTTATTTTGTTCGATGCTGGTATGATCCACAAGTTCGTGGGGCGCGTTTAGAACCCAGCTTCATTCCTTGGTTTTCCTCGATCGCGAATCATCAGCGAATCACTTCGATGAACGCTCACGCCGCCATTGCGTCGGTCTATGGGACGGCCCCGGACCACCCGGAGCGCCAGTATCTGGACCTGCTCGCCGATATCCTGGCGAACGGGGTGAAGCGCGAAGACCGCACCGGCACAGGCACGCTAGGCGTTTTCGGCCGGCAGATGCGCTTCGATCTCGCCCGGGGCTTCCCGCTGCTCACCACCAAGAAGCTGCATCGCAAGTCCATCATCCTGGAACTGCTGTGGTTTCTACGGGGCGACACCAATATCCGCTGGCTGCAGGAGCGCGGCGTCTCCATCTGGGACGAATGGGCCGATGAGACCGGCGAACTCGGTCCGGTCTACGGTAAGCAGTGGCGTTCGTGGACGGCCCCGGACGGCCGGGTGATCGATCAGATCACCGCCGTGGTCGATGGCCTGAAGACCAATCCCACCAGCCGCCGCCACATCGTCTCGGCCTGGAATCCGGCAGAGGTGGAGGACATGGCGCTGCCGCCCTGCCACTGCCTGTTCCAGTTCTTCGTGGCTGATGGAAAACTCTCCTGCCAGCTTTACCAGCGCTCCGCCGATGTCTTCCTCGGCGTGCCGTTCAACATCGCCAGCTACGCCCTCCTCACCATGATGGTCGCCAAGGTCACCGGCCTTGAGCCCGGCGAATTCGTCCATACCCTGGGCGACGCCCACCTCTACCTGAACCACCTCGAGCAGGCCCGCGAGCAACTCCGCCGCGAACCGCTTCCCCTGCCCCTCCTCGAGATCGCCGAGCGCGACGACCTGTTCGCCTTCGAGTACGACGACTTCAAGCTCAGGGGTTACCGCGCGCACGAGCGGATAAACGCCCCCATCGCGGTCTGATCCGTATTCGTTCGAACTCTCCGTCGCCCGGGCAAGAGCGATCCGCTCATATCGACAGCCTGCGCGGCGTAGCCGCGCTGCTGGTGGTCTGGATTCACGCTTCAGAAGTCTTCGCGCCGCTGGCCGGCGGTTCGCCCCTCCACGAGATCGCCCAACGCTTTGACTTCGGGCGCATCGGCGTCGTGGCCTTCTTCGGGGTCAGCGGGCTCCTGATCCCCAACTCCCTGAAGGACGACCGGCCCGATTCCGACCGCGCGTTCCTCGTCCGGCGCTTCTTCCGCCTCTTCCCCGCCTATTGGCTGTCCATTCCCCTCGGAATCCTGTCGATCTGGAGCCTCTCCGGCCACCGAATCGCGCCGGCCGAGGTGATCGCCAACTTTACGATGATCCCCGACCTCTTGGGCGCTCGGCCGGTGATGGGGTCCTACTGGACGCTGGAATATGAGCTCGGCTTCTATCTCATGTGCCTGGCGCTGTTCAAAGCAGGCCTGCTCCATCGCCCCTACGCCGCCGCGGTTGCGACGGCTCTTTTCCTGGCGATCTACTTGGCCGGCTTCGCCGCCCTGATGGTGCTGCACCGCCAGCAGCCCGGCGATTGGGGAATGGTGGCGCTCAATTTCGCCGCCATCTTCCTGGGCGCGCTCTGGCGACGGAATCTGGACGGAAAGCTCGATCGATTGGAACGGTCGGCTCTGTGGGGGGCGTTGGCGGTGTTCTGGATCGCGACGCCTCTTGCCTGCGCCTACGCGATCTACGGGCTCGGCAGCCATAACGCGTTCTTCGTCCGCTTCCCCGTCGCCTACGCAGCCGGAACGGCGCTGTTGATCGCCATGACCTCGGTCGCCAAGGTCCGCTGGCGTCCGCTCGCCTGGGTGGGTCTGATCAGCTATTCGCTCTACCTGCTGCACCCGGTGGTCCTCTATCTCATGGCTTACGTCTTCGAACGCCACGGGCCGGGTGCGGGCCTGCCGGTCGGCGGGCAGATGCTGCTCGGCGCCGCGTTCTCGATCGGCCTTGCCGCCCTCGCCTTCCACGCCGTCGAAAAGCCGGCGATCGCCCTCGGCGCAAGGCTGACCCGCCGAGCTACGGCTCGCCTCCTGCCCGATGCCTGCTAAAGACGGTACATGTCCTCCGTCACACTCACCGCCGGCCCCATCGCACGCGCCAGAAACGGCGTCATCGGCAAGGACGGCGCCCTGCCGTGGCGGCTGAAGAGCGATCTCGCCAACTTCCGGGCGGTCACCATGGGCAAGCCCGTCATCATGGGTCGCAAGACCTGGGACAGCCTGCCGAAGAAGCCGCTGGTGGGCCGGACAAACATCGTGCTGTCCCGCGACGGCTCCTTCGAGCCCAAGGGGGCCGTGGTCTGTGAGGAGTTCAGCGAGGCCGTGGCCATCGCCCGGGAACAGGCGGCCGAGGATGGCGCACGCGAGATCTGCGTGATCGGCGGCGCCTCGCTCTTCGAACTGGCGCTCCACAAGGCCGGACGGATCTACCTCACCGACATCGACGCCGACGTGGAAGGCGACGTCACGCTGCCGCCGATCGATGAAACGCTCTGGAGCGAAGTCGCGGCCCAGGCCTATCCAGCGGGCGACGGCGACGACTATCCCTTCACTATTCGGGTGCTGGAGCGGCGCTAGACCATCCCACCGCAGTCAGCTTAACTGCGAAGCCAAGAGCCGGCGCGACCGGCCGTCCGAGGGGAGGAGGCACATGCACCGCCGGCATCTGATCGCCCCCCTTCCGCGTCGTATGCAACCCCGCCTTCGCGGCCGGCGTGATTGCTGGCTCATGCCGTCCGGCCTTGGCAAGATCGCCAAGCTGCGCCGGCCGACGCCCGACCAAACCCCAGCCTTCAGGATCTGAAACCATGGAAATGCAACTGGTCGCCGAAGGCCTCGAGTTCCCCGAAGGCCCGATCGCCCTGGGCGACGGCTCGATCATCCTGACCGAGATCAAGGGCCAGCGGCTCACCCGCATCACGCCCGACGGAAAGAAGGAGATCGTGGTCGAGACCGGCGGCGGGCCGAACGGAGCGGCCATCGGCCCTGACGGCGCGATCTGGATCACGAACAACGGCGGCGCGTTCGAGTGGCTGGACAACATGGGCCTGACGATCCCCGGCCCCACGCCCGCGAGCCACGTCGGGGGGATGATCCAGCGCTACGACCCGAAATCCGGAAAGCTGGAGACGGTCTATGAGGCCTGCGAGGGCCGCCGCCTGATAGGGCCCAACGACCTGGTGTTCGACCGGCAGGGCGGCTTCTGGTTCACCGACCACGGCTGCTCGACGCCGGAAGGCCGCAAGTTCGGTGGCCTCTACTACGCCAAGGCCGACGGCAGCCTGATCAGCCGCCAGCGCGATCACATCATTTCTCCCAACGGTGTCGGCCTTTCGCCGGACGAGACCGTGGTCTACGCCGCCGACACCCAGCTCGGCCGGCTTTGGGCCTTCGACGTGGCCGGCCCAGGCGTCCTGAGCCCCGGACCGGGCTTCGCGCCAGGCCGGGTGATCTGCAACCTGCAGGACTATCAGTTGCTGGACAGCCTCGCGGTCGAGGCCGGCGGCAAGGTCTGCGTCGCGACCATCATCAACGGCGGGATAACCACCTTCGACCCGGACGGCTCGATCGAGCACTACGCATTCCCCGACCCGATCTGCACCAATATCTGCTTCGGGGGCGCCGACATGATGGACGCCTGGATCACCGCCTCGGCCACCGGCAAACTGTTCAAGGCTCGATGGCCAAGGCCGGGGCTCAAGCTCAACTTCAACGCCTGATCAGCCGCCCGCCAACATCGCTTCGCGCCGCGCCAGGCTCTCCGGGCGCCAGACCTCGGCCACGTCGTAGTAGACGTCGAAGGCCGGAACCCCGGGCGGCAGGCCCACCCAGGGCAGTTTCGAGCGCGTGAAGATATGCACGTCCGGCGACAGCGCGTGAGGCTTGTCCAGGGTCGTGGCGCGCACGAACCGCAGCGCAGGCCTTCGCCCGTAGTCCGACCAGACCGCGACCTGGCACTTGGCGCAGCGATGGATGTCGTGCGGACGGCCGCTTTCGGTGGGCATGGAGATCGCCACCGGCGTCTCGCCCAGCATCTCGATGCGGTTGGTCTCGATCAGGGCGTTGACGGCGAAGCCGCCACCCGTCTGCTGCTGGCAATCGGTGCAATGGCAGCAGTGGACAATCATCGGTTCGGAGGCCAGGCGGTAGCGAACCGCTCCGCAAGCACAGCCGCCTTCGAACGTCGCCATCGCAATTCGCGGCCCTAAACCGCGGCCCTGCCCAGCGATTCGAGGTTCATGGCGTCGACCAGCAGGCGTTCGTCCGCCCGTTGCGCCTGGGCCACATCCTCTTCTCCCGCCAGGCCATGGTGGAAGTCCTGCAGGATATCGAAAAGCTCGTCCAGGTCGATCCTCGCCGGCCGCCCCTTCGGGAAGCGGTAGCGCCAGAAGCTGGCGATATGGGACACCATCCCGGTGCGTTCGCCGAGCGTCATGAACATCTCGGGCGACTTCAGCAGGAAGTCTCGAAAAGCCATCGGATTGCTTGCCTGGGTCATTTCGGCGAAGGCGTCGTCATAGACCTTCAGCGAGACCCGCACCCGGCGGACCTGGCTGAGGATCGCCTGGTTCACCTGAGCGCCGAGGTTCTTGACCTGGTTCAGCATTTCAGGGTCGCGCGGACCAGCCACCTTGATCTGGGTGAGCTCGGCGATGACGCCTCGCAGTTCCGGCCACAGGCTGCTCAGGACCCACTTGTAGTAGAGGAAGCCCTTCCAGCTGAATATGCCCTCCCGGAAATTCTCGCCCTGCAATCCCAGGGTCAGCCGCAGGGGCTCGAGCCGCGTGTCGTCTTGTCCTGACAGCAGGAGGCTTACGAGCTTGGAGAGGTTGGCGCTGGGCCCGTTCCCATGGCCGCCATACGCCAGCTCGACGAGCCTGCCGACCTCGCCGGACACGAAGCGCTGCATGCGGTCGAGGTCGGCGTGGGAGATCGCGAAGTAGCAGTTGGCGATCTGGAAATCCCGGCGCCGCAAATGCTCGCGCAGCAGGAAGGGGTCGAGTGAGGGCAGCTCGTCCAAGGCTTCGAGCAGCGCAATGTCGCGGGCGTCGCTTTCGTGGTCTCCGTTCAGGTCGTGGAGCATCTCATGCCAGTTGCGCTGGCCCACGAACAACGAGCGCCCGCCGAGGCTGAGGTCGGTGCGCTCGAACGGAATAATCGCCTTGGTGGCGTTTCGGCGTCCCCGCTCGAAGGCGTACTGCTCGTCGGGGCGCAGGCGATGCTTGATGATCACCGCCCCGTTCAGCGTCGCCGACTTGAAGAACGGGGCGGAAAAATAGTCAGGCTCGCCGGACGACTGGTTCGATATCGCCGCCAGGTTGAGCACGCGGCTCGTCGAGGCGGTGCGCTCGAGACCGGCGAGGCTGCGAAACGATCGGTCTTGTGAGCGTCCGACCAACCTACCCTCCCGCGACACCGCCTGCCGCCCGCGCCAGTTGTGGAAGGCGGGCCCCAGCAGGTCCCATCCCGACGCAAATCGATCATCAGGTATGGCGGGCAAGCGCTACAATATCCTTAATCAAAATCAACGTTACCCAAACCCAAGCGCCGGGCGCACAAGCTCCGACGCCATCTTCCCATAGGCGTCGTTCAGGCGAATACTGAGGTCGTATGTGGCCACGGACCGGCCGCTGGGATAAGGACGTCGGCGATGGATGACGCCTCGATAGATGTGAAGCGCGCGGCCCGCGAAGCGGCCTACGCAATGCCGCTGGACCAGATCAATCCGGCGGACCCGGAGATCTTCCGGACCGACACCTGGGCCCCCTACTTCGAGCGCCTGCGCGCCGAGGATCCGGTGCATTGGGCCGAGAGCGGATTCGAGGACATCGGCGGCTATTGGTCGGTGACAAAATTCAACGATATCATGGCCGTGGACACCAATCACGAGGCGTTTTCGTCGGACCCCACCATCGTCCTGCCTGATCCTGAGGAAGATTTCGCGCTTCCGATGTTCATCGCCATGGACCCGCCCAAGCACGATGTGCAGCGCAAGACCGTAAGCCCGATCGTCGCCGGCCCCAACCTCGCGAAGCTCGAGCCGATCATCCGCGAGCGCGCCGCCGTCATTCTTGACGACTGTCCGATCGGGGAGGAGTTCGACTGGGTCGACAAGGTTTCGATCGAGCTGACCACCATGACGCTGGCCACCCTTTTTGACTTTCCGTGGGAAGACCGGCGCAAGCTTACTCGCTGGTCCGATGTCGCCACAGCCGCGCCCGACAGCGGCATCTTCAGCAGCACCGACCCGGAGATCGCCGAGCAGGAGCGGCGCACTGAGCTCTTCGAGTGCGTCGACTACTTCATGCGCCTGTGGAACGAGCGGGTGAACGCCCCGCCGAAGGCCGACCTGATCTCCATGCTCGCCCATGGCGAGGCAACGCGCGACATGGACCGCATGGAGTACCTGGGGAACCTGATCCTGCTGATCGTCGGGGGCAACGACACCACCCGCAACACGATCTCAGGCTCCGTCCTGGCGCTGCACCAGAACCCTGACCAGGACAGAAAGCTGCGCGAAAATCCCGCGCTGGTCCCCTCAATGGTCTCAGAGACCATCCGCTGGCAGACCCCGCTCGCCTACATGCGCCGCCGCGCCACGCGCGACTTCGAACTCGGCGGCAAGACCATCCGCGAGGGCGACAAGGTGGCCATGTGGTACGTCTCGGGCAATCGCGACGAGGAAGTCATCGACCGACCGAACGACTACATCATCGACAGAGAGCGCGTACGCCAGCACCTGTCATTCGGCTTTGGCATCCACCGCTGCGTTGGAAATCGCCTGGCCGAGCTCCAGCTGAAGATCATCTGGGAAGAGATCCTCAAGCGCTTCCCGAAGATCGAAGTCGTCGGGCCGCCGCGCCACGTCTACTCGTCCTTCGTCAAAGGCTACGAGAAGCTGCCCGTGGTGATCCCAGCGCGGTTCTGATCGGAGGTCCAACCCCAGGCGGACCGCTCAAGCCTTCAGGCCCCGCTCGGCCTCGCCGAACGGCGACGCCGACGTCAGGGTCAGACCTGCCCGCGGCGAAGACGCTCAGCCGACGCCGTCCAGGTACTCAACCTCCGGCCGGCCGCCGAGCACAGCGGCGAACTTCGGTCCGGCGGCCTTGAAGTAGTCCGTGCCGCCATGGTGCGTCAGCGCGTCCTGATCCTTGTAGAGCTCCAGCACCTTGTAGGTATTCGGCTCGGTGCGGCTTTTGGTCAGTTGATAGGCGAGATTGCCCGGCTCGTTAGTGCGTACCTGCTTGGCGAGTTCGCCGAAGAAGGCCTCGAACTCGCCGGATTTCCCATCCTGGATCTTGAGGGTCGCGATAACGCCGATGCTCATGTCGGTCTCCCAACGTTTGTTTGAAATCGACGGTAAAGCGGAGCTCCGGGAGGGGCAACCCTCACTCGACGTCACGCAAAATCAGGAAGTTGACTAGCGGCTCTCGTTCCAGCCGTACGCCACCCAATGGTGGCCGCCGAGGTGGCGGGCTTCGATGACGCCATCGCGGCGGGCACGGGCGGTGCGTCGAGCCCGCAGAGCCAGGCCCGTAAAACCCAGGAGCGCCGAGGCCATCACCCCGATCACCGCCACGGTCGCAGCAAACACAACGGCCAGGATGGCGCCGACGACTACGGCGGCGACGGTCGCGAGCATTGCGCCCACCAAAGCCAAGCTGCGCAGCGCGGATCCATGACGGTCGGCGAATTCTTTCACCATGGCGTCCTCGTGAGCCCGCAATCTACGCCTCGGGCTGATGCTAAACAGATTATGTCGTCCCAAGGCTTCCCGCCGTCAACCAAAGACAACCCGTAGGTGATGTGTTCGCGCAACTATGCCGCGCCTTCGAGCGCCATCGCCCGCCGTTCGCGCATGGCGGAGTCGAAAGCGGCGTTGATCGCAGCAGCCTTGACCTCGGCCACCTCGACGAATTCCGGCGGCAGGCCCCGGGCGCGCGCCCGATCAGGATGCGCGGCCGAGAGCATCTCTTTCCAGGCCTGCCTCAGCTTCAGATCGGAGGCGTCATGGGCGACGCCGAGTACGGCGTAGGGATCATCGGCCTCGTGGCCCAGGTGCGTGGCCTTCAGCCGGCGGAACACCAGCGGGCTCTGGCCGAACAGCTCGGAGACACGCTGCAGGTAGGCCAGTTCCTCCCCGGTCACGACGCCATCAGAGGTGGCGATATGGAACAGGCCGTCCACCACGTCCTCCAGCAGCTGGGGGCAGTTGCGGTAGCGTTTCTGCAGGCGTCGGGCGTAGCTCTCGAAGCCACGGGTGGTCTGGCGAGCGAGCTGATAGAGCCTGCGCACGTTGCCGGCGCTCGCCGGCTCCGGCTGGAAGACCTCGGCGAAGGCGGCGTATTCGGCGGCCTGCGCCTGGCCGTCGGCCTTTGCAAGCTTCGCGCCCAGCGCTGTTACAGCCGTCGAGAACGCCGGATCCTCGCCGGGCAGCCCCGGTGGACAGACGTCACACTCGGCCTCGTCGAGGTTGCGGGCGGCCAAGCCGGCTATTTTGCGCCAGAAGCTCATTGGGATAAGCAGCCTTACGAGTGTGGCGACGGCAAGACAACTGCGGGACGGGTTAAGTTTTGGACAGGTCCTGGCGCTTCTGGATCGACCGCGGCGGCACGTTCACCGACGTGATTGGGCAGGTCGCCACCGGCCCGGACGCCGGCGCCGAGACTTCGCTGAAGCTGCTCTCCGCTTCGCCCAGCTACTCCGACGCCGCAGTCGAGGCCATGCGGCGGATCCTGGGCGCGGTCCCAGGGGAGCCCTTCCCAGCTGACCGCGTCGAAGCTATCAAGATGGGCACGACGGTGGCCACCAATGCGCTGCTTGAGCGGGCCGGGGCCAAGACGCTGTTCGTCACCACCGAGGGTTTCGCCGACGCCGTCCTGATAGGCGACCAGTCGCGGCCTGACCTCTTTGCGCTCACCATTGTGCGCCCCGCCCCGCTCTATTCGGGGGTGATCGAGGCCTGCGAACGCCTCGACGCCACAGGCGGCGTCGTCCGGGCACTGGACTGCGAGGCGCTGACCGAAAAGCTCAAAGCCGCCGTCGCCCAAGGCTACGCCTCCGCCGCCATCGCCTTCCTCCACGCCGACCTGAACCCGGAGCACGAGCGCCAGGCGGGTGACATCGCCAAGGCCGTCGGATTCCAGTTCGTCGCGCTGAGCCACGAGGTTTCACCCCTGCCGCGATTTATTCCGCGCGCCGAGACCGCCATCGCCGACGCCTATCTGACGCCGGTGCTGCAAGCCTACGTCCGGCAGGTCGAAAGCGCCGTGGCGGGCGCGCCGCTGTTCTTCATGATCTCCTCGGGGGGGCTGGTGCGCGCCGGGGCCTTCCGCGGCCGCGACGCGGTGGTTTCCGGGCCCGCGGGCGGGGTTGTGGGCGTGGCGCGCACGGCAAAGCAGGCGCAGGTCCCGGCCGCCCTCGGCTTCGACATGGGTGGCACCTCCACCGACGTCTGCCGCTACGCCGGCCACCTCGAGCGTCGTGACGCGGCCAAGGTCGCCGGCGCCCGTATCCGGAGCCCGATGCTCGACGTCGAGACCGTCGCGGCCGGCGGCGGCTCGATCCTCACCTTCGACGGCATGCGCGCACGCGCCGGCCCGGCGAGCGCCGGCGCCGACCCGGGCCCGGCCTGCTACGGACGCGGCGGGCCGGCCACCGTCACCGACGCCAACCTCGTCCTCGGTCGTCTCGACCCGCGCTTCTTCCCCTCCGTGTTCGGACCGAGGGGCGACCAGCCACTGGATCCGGCCGCCGCCCACGGCCGCCTGGCCGACCTCGCCGCGGCGATGGGCGCCGAAAGCGTCGAGGCCGCTGCCGAGGGCTTCGTGGCCGTCGCCGTCGAGCAGATGGCTCAGGCGATACGTCGCATCTCCACCGAGCGCGGCTTCGATCCGCGCGAGCACGCCCTGACCGCCTTCGGCGGGGCCGCCGGCCAGGTCGCCTGCCAGACCGCCGAGGCGCTGGGCGTCAGCGAGATCCTTGCGCCGCGCTATGCAAGCGTGCTCTCCGCCTGGGGCATCGGCCAGGCCGAGATCACAGCGCTACGCCAGACCGGCCTGGAGGTCCCACTCGACGCCCACGGGCTGTCCCAAGCGGTGTCGAGGCTGGCCATGGTAGAGGCCGCCGCCCGCGCCGCCATGACCGAACAGGGCGCCGAGACCGCCGCGGTTCGCCGCACGCTGCGCCTCCGCTACGACGGCGCCGACGCTGAATTGTCGGTTCCGCTCAGCGAGCTCCCGACCGCCAAGGCTCTCTTCGAGGGCGCCCACCAGAGGCTCTTCGGCTTCATCGAACCTGACCGCGCCATCCTGATCGCGGCGGTGGAGGCTGAGGCCACCTCCAGCAATATCTTCGCTGATCCCGGCGAGCGGCCATCCGCCGAGGCGACAAGCGTTCGCGCGAAAGAGCGGGTCAAATTGTTCGCTCATGGCGTCGGGCACGAGGCCGAAGTGGTATGGGCCGATGAGCTCCGCGAATTAGACGGCCCAGCCCTCATCGTCCGCCCCGACACCCAGATCGCGGTGGCCCCTGGATGGCGGGCCACGGCGCACCCCGACGGCCTCATCCGACTGAACCGCACGTCAGCCCCCGCCACCACAGCCATAGCTCTCGACAGGCCCGACCCGGTCACCCTGGAGCTCTTCAACCGCCGCTTCATGGGCGTAGCCGAAGCCATGGGCGCGGCCCTCGAACGCACCGCCCACTCTGTGAACATCAAGGAGCGGCTGGACTTCTCCTGCGCGCTCTTCGACGCCGACGGCGGCCTGGTCGCCAACGCCCCGCATATGCCGGTGCACTTGGGGAGCATGGGCGCCTCCGTCCGCGCGGTCCGCGACCGACACCCGGTGCTCCGTCCCGGCGAAGCCTTCGCGCTGAACAATCCCTACGCCGGCGGCACCCATCTGCCCGATATCACAGTCGTCATGCCGGTGTTCATGGACGCCGAGGTCTCCCCCGTCGCGCAGGCGAAGCAGGAAACGGATCCTCCCGGAACGCGACGAGACGGAGGCGACGCAGAGCCGAGCTTCTATGTCGCCGCCCGCGGCCACCACGCCGACGTCGGCGGCGTACAGCCCGGCTCCATGCCGCCATTCTCGCACACCATCGATGAGGAGGGCGTCATGCTGGACGCGCTCCCGATCATGCGCGACGGCAGCTTCCTTGAGACCGAGACGCGCAGCGCGCTCATGGCCGGGCGCTGGCCGGTCCGCGCGCCAGACACCAACCTTGCCGACCTCAAGGCCCAGATCGCCGCTTGCCAGGCCGGCGGGGCCGCCGTCGCCGAGATGATCCGCGCCCATGGCGCGGACGCCGTCGCCCGCTACATGACGTTTGTACAGCAGAATGCGGCCGCCGCGGTGCGCCGCGCAGTCGGCAAACTCTCCAACGGCGAAGCCCGCGTGCCGATGGATGGCGGTGGCGAGATCTTCGTCACCACCACGGTCGACGCCGAGGCCGGTGAAGCCACGCTCGACTTCACAAGAAGCGCCGACCAGCTTCCGACCAACTTCAACGGTCCCTCGGCCATCGTCGACGCCGCAGCGCTTTATGTCTTCCGGACCCTGGTGGACGACGACATCCCGCTGAACGCCGGATGCCTTGAGCCGCTGAACATCCTGACGCGGCCGGGCTCGATGCTGGCCCCGAACCCGCCCGCCGCCGTCGTCGCCGGCAACGTCGAAACCAGCCAGCACGTAGTCGACGCCCTCTACGAAGCCTTGGGAGTCATGGCGAACTCGCTGGGCACCATGAGCAATTTCACCTTCGGGGACGAGGAGCGACAGTACTACGAGACCATCTGCGGCGGCTCCGGCGCCACCGCCCACGCCTGCGGGGCCAGCGCCGTCCAAACCCACATGACCAACTCACGACTCACCGATCCGGAGATCCTCGAGCGCCGCTTCCCGGTCCGCGTGGAAGCCTTCGGCGTTCGCCACGGCTCGGGCGGCGCAGGGGCCAATCGTGGCGGCGACGGCGCGATCCGCCGTATCCGTTTCCTCTCGCCGATGGGGGCCGCCCTGCTCTCGTCGCGTCGCAAGCACGCCCCTCAGGGCTTGGCTGGCGGTGAAGCCGCCAAACCCGGCGCTCAGCGTCTGATCGGTTCGGATGGTACGGTCACAGACCTTCCGGGCTGCTTCGCCGTGAATGTGCAGGCTGGCGACGCCATCGAGATCGAAACTCCCGGCGGTGGCGGATTCGGCCTTCCGCCAGCATAGATTTAGCCTGAAAATAGCTTGAATCTTCGAGGTAGCTCCCGTCCATGACACCGCTCGCGATCGCTCTCGTCCTCTTCCTGCAAGGCCAGTCCGCGGCAGAACCGGCCCTGGCGTCCGGCGCTGCCCCGCTTGCCGCCAGCGCCCCGGCCAAGGATCGGCTGGAGCCTGGCGCGCCCAAGGACGACTACCAGTTCGTGGCTTGGTGCTACGGCTCGCTGCGCGCCTACGTGGACCTGCACGACCAGGTGATGCCGGAGGTGACCCGCATCGAAAGCGCCTACCGTCGGCCGGGGCGCAAGCTCTCAGACGATCTCAAGGTGTATGACGATCTGCAGAAGATCAGCTTGGCTCAGCTAAAGCTCTATCAGGACGCGCTCACCGCAGCCGAAAAGGCCAGCATGCGGCCGATCAACACCATCGGCGCGGCCGCCGTCCAGCAAGGCCGAGCGGTCTGGGCGCCTGGTCCCGGCGTCACCCAGGCGCGTCTTGCCCAGGACTGGATGAGCTGGGCGCCGCCCGCCAAGTGCGAGCCCACCGCCAAGGCCCTGGAAGCCCGCTCCAACCTGCTGGGCGCCTCGCTGAAAGCCAACGCAGATCCGCAGGCCGCGCCAGCCCCCGCCCCGGAAGCGGACACAGGGGCAACCAAGGGCGATCCTGCGGCCAAGCCGAACTAGGCCTCAATCGTCGACGCCCGGGACCACCGTCAGGGTTTCGAGGCTGGCGCGGCGCATCACGAGCATGGCGATAGGCGCTTCGGCGATGTCAGCGGTCAACAGCCGGTGCAGGTCGTCGACGGAGAAGATTGTCTCCCCGGCGAACTCAAGGATGACGTCGCCAGCCAGGAGGCCAGCCAGCGCCGCCGGCCCGCCCACCGTGGCTTCCGATACGGTCACCGCCGAGCCCTCGGGCCGCCGCAACCGCCGCGCCAACCGCGGATCGAGCGGCGTGGTCTGGCCGGACAGGCCCAGCCTTGCCCGGCGCACCCGGCCGTCGCGCATCAGGCGGGCCGTAACGTCCACCGCGGTGTCGCCGCCAATGGCGAAGCACAGGCCCTGGGCCTGGCCGATCATAGCGGTATTGACGCCCACCACTCGGCCGCGGCCGTCCACCAGCGCGCCCCCCGAATTACCCGGATTGAGCGGCGCATCCGTCTGGATCACGCTCTCAATCAGTCGGCCGCTTGGTGATCGAAGGGTGCGGCCCAGCGCGCTGACGATGCCGGCCGTCACCGTCGCCTGGAAACCCAGCGGATTGCCGATCGCCACCACAAGCTGCCCGACCCGCAAGCGCGAAGAACGGCCGAACTCAGCATGTGGCAACCCGGCGGCGTCGAGGCGCAGCACCGCCAGGTCCGTGGCCGGATCGTCTCCGACCAGCCGCGCCGCAAACCGTCGCCCATCGGTAAGGCTGGCGGTGAGCTGCACAGCCCCGGCCACCACGTGGCTATTGGTGATCAGGTAGCCGTCGGGAGCGAAGATCACGCCTGAGCCGGTTCCGGCCCGGCCGTTCGCCTGGACGGCGCCGATATGAACGACCGCCGGGCCGACGGTCTCGAAGGCGTGGGCGACCTGGGCGGAATAGGGATCGAGCGGCTCGTCCGGCCACTCGGCAATGTCATAAGCCATAGTGGATAGATGGTTGCGCGATCGAGCCGCTACAACGGCCGCCTCAACCGTTCAGATAGTTCGCCAACCGCGCCAAACCCGTGGCGTTTTTCTCCGGTCGGGCGGCGAAGCACCAGCGCAGCCAACCCTCGCCCTCTTCGCCGAAAGCCGAGCCGGGGGCCAGCCCAAGCCCGACCTTGTCGATCAGGTCCTTGGCCAGAGCCATCGCGTTCGCGTGGCCCTCGATGCGGAAGAAGGCGTACATCCCGCCCTCCGGCTCCGGGGCCTCGACGCCCGGCATCTGGCGCAGCGCCCCCAGCACCTGGTCGCGCGCCGCCCGAAGCTCGGTCCTCAGCGCCTCGACGGCCTCCTCGCCGTGCGTCAAGGCCGCCACCGCACCGCTCTGGATAAAGTCGGGCGCGCAGGAGGTGTTGTATTCGACGAGTACGCCCATCGCCTCGGTCAGCGCCGGCGGCAATACCATCCAGCCCAGCCGCCAGCCGGTCATCCGCCAGGCCTTCGAGAAGCTGTTGGTGCTGATCAGCCGGTCATCGTCGTCCGCCATTTCGAGAAATGACGCCGGAGCCACGGGCCGGGCGAAGACGAGGCGCTCGTAGACGTCGTCGGCGATCAGCCAGATACCGTACTTGCGGCACCGCTCCAGGATCGCGGCGCGGTCCTGTGACGGCAGCACCCATCCGGTGGGGTTGTTCGGCGAGTTCAGAAACAGCGCCTTGGTGTCCGGCGTCAGGGCCGCCATCAGCTTTTCAAGATCGAGCCGCCAGTGGCCTTGGGCGCGATCGAGCGCGACGGTCTGCATGCGCGCCGACAGGATACGCGGGATCTCTACGACGTTCGGCCAGACGGGCGCCACCACCACCACCTTGTCGCCCGGCGAGACCACCGCCTGGGCCGCCAGCATCAGGGCGTTCACCCCGGAGTTGGCGATGGCCAGCCGCCCCGTCCCGATCGGCCGCCCGTGCAGCCGGGTGAGGTAGGCCGACAGCGCCGTGCGCAGGTCCGTGCGCCCCAGGTTGTGGGTGTAGTAGGTCTTGCCCTCCAGGAGCGCGCTCGCGGCCGCCTCGCGGATGAAGGACGGAGTGGGTTGGTCGGACTCCCCCACCCAGAACGCCAGGACGTCCTCGCGCTCCATGCCGGCGTTGGCGACTTCGCGGATCTGCGAAGCGCGCAGGGACAATACTTCCGGACGGGCGATCGGGGCGGACATGGCCCTGTCCTAGACGAGGAGCGCCGCCAGCGGAACACCTGCAGTTCACACCCATCGCACCCGCGAGCGATGGTCCGTCGCCGCAGCCGCGGTGCTTTTCGCGTAACTGTGTCTTGCGAAAGACTCGCCTCTGAGGGGAAATGCTGGTAAGGTTTCGTTAATCGTGATGTTGGGATCACAAGGACATGACTGGTTTTCGAGGAAGGTTGCGCCAGTTCGTTTCGAAGTGGCTTCCATCCAAAGAAGTCTCGCCTCAGAACGTGGAGCAAGCCTCCGCAAGCTTCGTCTTCAACGCCGACGACACGCCTCGCCTCTGGTCTGAAGACGTCGGGCTGCACTGGCCGCCCGTCTCAAATTCCTGGCCTCAACGCGAGTTTCCAAAGTTCATGAAGTCTGCGACCAGCGACGCCGACCGCATGGCGGCCTGACCCTACGTTCCGTCTCGGCCCAGCCAGCCTTCTGGTCGGGGATCGCGGGCCACGACGGCGACGGCCAAAGGACGCACCGCAGCTTCAGGCAATGCGCATCGAGGCCTCCCCGCGACCGGCGCCGATCCTCCGTACAAGGACGGCAAAGGCCTTCGCAGGTTGTCTTGGGCTCGGCAGGAAGCGCCTGACCGCTGAATCGTACTTGAGATTTCAGAAGTATCGGCCTGCTCAGGCCTCGGGCTTCGCCGCTCAGCCGGACTACAGATACTGATACTCGTACCGGCATTCCTGGTTGTTCTGGTTTTGACTGCGGGCGATCCCGTGGCCAGCAAGCCCCCCGAGACCGGCCCCGACCACGGCGCCGGCGGTCCTGTTGCCTCGACCGGCGATGGCGTTGCCCATCACGCCCCCGGCGACCGCGCCAACCGCAACGCCCCTGGTGGTGGATGGCCCGGCAGCCTCGCAAACCAGAACCCTCCGCGGTCTATCCTCGCCGAAGGCGGAGGCGGCGGAGAGACCCAGCCACGTGACGGCTGCCATCCCCAAGATAATCGATCTGCCGCGCATTGGGGCCTCACATCGCTTAAGGAGCGCCCGTCCGGCGGCGTGGCGCAGCCCCCCTTAAAATCCACCCTGCAGGCGCCTGCGACCAGACGTCAGCTGTTCGAGCTGCTCCACGTGCGTCACCCTTAGCCATCCTGGGCGTTCAACCACGCGCAGGGGCGTAAAAGGCCGCTTCGTGCGTTACTTCGGAGCGGCCCCCTCCGCCCCCCTAGCTTCGTGCCATCCGCCGCTGCGCCAGCGCCGCGCACGAGGCTGAGCCGATCGGGCCTTCTTCGTCGTAGAGGAAGCACTCTCCGATAGCCACGCCATCGCTGGCCCCGTGGTTCACCACCTCATAGCCGATCCACTCGCTGCACGGTTCGCGGTGTAGATAGACCGTGACGTCGGAGTTGATGAACTCCAAGCCGTTGTCGCCGGCGTTGGCGAAGGGGCTGGCGAAGTCCGCCGAGACCGCGACCCGCACGAAGGGCGTCAGCGGCCGGCCAGCCACCAGCTCTCGGACCTCGCTCATCCAGATCCGTTTCTGGCCGACGGTCCCGAAATCGCCCGCGATCCGTCGCGTGGCCCACATGCCGCCCATGCCGGAGCGCCCGTCTGTGGGCGCTGGGATATCGGCCGGCGCCGGAACCTCCCAGCTCGGCGGCTTCCAGACATTCCCGGCCGGGTTTTCCGTGCGGCGCAGCAGCTGGCAGGTCGCACGGCCCGCGCTGACGCCGCCGGAAATGAATTCAGCGTCGATCACCTTAATGCGGTTTCCCTCGCGCACCGTTCGGGTGATCACCTCGACGGGGGACAAATCCGGCAGGCGATACATATCGACCGTCAGGCGAGCGGGCATGAACTCAGGGCTGCCATGCAGCCGCTCGATCTCGGCGCCCAGCAGGCCGGCGATCACCCGCCCGTGCAGTGAGTTGGGGTTCCACGGGCCGCGACTGGCCGGCGTCGGGACGTAGTGCGTCCCCTCGATGTTGAAAAACGGGTCGTTGCTCATGGCCAAGGTGGGTAAGGGCGCTCGGCCGCTCGATCAAGCGGGCCGATATTCAGAGGCGGATCTCAAAACGATCCACTAGAAGCGTCCGGCCGTCGGCCAAGGCCACGTTGCGGGTGTCGACGTAGTTGAATTCCAGGCGCCGATAGACCGGGTTGAGGACAGGATGGCAGTCCAGCCGCAGGGCCTTGCAGCCCCAGGCCCGCGCCAGAGTGAGGCAGTGTTCGACCAGACTGCGGGTCACCTGGCCGCCCGCGAACGCCCGCCGCACAGCTAGCTTGTGGATATAGGCCGCGAAACCTGGCGGGTCCTCTGGCCAGAAATCCGGGTCCACGCGGGTCAGCGTACACACGCCGACAAGATCGCCGCCGGCGCGAGCGGCGATGAACTCCGATCGGGAGACGAAGGCTGTGGCCATGGCCGGCGTCAGGTCAGAAACCTGCCAGGCGGGGGAATGCTTCGCCGCCATCCAGGCCGCGCCTTCCAGCAAGGTGGCGACGATATCCCCAACGTCCGTGTGTGAGGCGAAGCCGACTTCGATAGTCCGGGGCCCTGAATTGTCCATTGCCGCGTCAAGCCTCCGCCAGCATCTCCGCGTCGGGGACCGTGCGCTCGCCTCGAGCCAGGATCACTGTGATCGCCATGTCGCCGGTGACATTGCCGACGGTCCGGAAGATGTCGGGGATCACCTCGACGGCGATCAGTATCGGCAGGATGTCGACCGGCAGGCCAAGCGTCAGGCAGATCGGCGCAATGCTGGCGAAGAACGACACCTGCCCTGGGAGACTGACCGACGCCAAGCTGGTCGCCACCGAGACGAAGATCGCCCCGACCATCTGCAGCGCGCTCGGCTGGATGTCGTAGACCCTGAGCAGAAAGAGCGCGACGCCCAGGTTGGCGACCGGCCCTGTGATCCGGAATAGCGCCACCGCCAACGGCAGCACCAGCCCGGTCACCCGGTCCGGGACGCCCAAATCGTCGCGCGAGCGTTCGATCATGGCCGGCAGGCAGGCAAGCGACGACTGCGTCGCAAACGCGGTCACTTGCACCGGGGCCGCCGCCCGCGTCCAGCGCCCTAGGGGCGCCCGGCCGACGATCAGGGCCAGCAGGTAGGCGAAGACGGTCATCCCGATGTTCGCCAGGACGATCGCAGCGATATACTGCGCGATCACGCCCGCAGCGGCGATTCCGGCCCTAAGGCCGACACCCAGGCCTAGCGCGAAAACCCCCACCGGCGCGGCCCACAGGACCCAGCGCACGATGGTCACCATGACGTCGCCGATGCTCTTGAAGAACTCGGCGAGCCCCACGCGCCGCTCCTCGGGCAGGCGGGTCACGGCGAAGCCGAAGAAGGTCGCGAACACCACCAACGGCAGGATGGCGTCCTCCGACGCCGCCTTGAGGATGTTGGGCGGGGCCAGGCCAGTCACGAAGTCGATCAGGCTCGGAGTCTGCTTGACCACATCCGGCGCGGCGGTGGCTCCGGCCTTCAGCGCTGCGGCTCCCGCCTCCGCCACTGGCCAGACGGCGTAGAACCCTTGGGCGAAGATCACGGTGTAAAAGGCTCCAAGCGTCAGCAGCCCCACGATCCAGGCCAGCGTCTTGATCGCAAGGCGCCCCGTCGCCGCCGCGTCGGCGACGCCGGCGATACCCGTCACCACCACCGCGAAGATCAGCGGCACCACGGTCATCCGCAAGGCGTTCAGCCACAGTCCGCCGACCGCTTCAAAGAGCTCGATGGCATGTTTGACGACCGGTCCCGCAAAGGCCGCGGCAGCCGTTCCCAACGCAAGGCCCACGACGAGCGCGATCAGCACCCGCACACTCAGCGATCGCAGCATCCAGCGCTCTCCCGGCCCCAAGTGGGCGAACCTAGCCTATCCCCGCAGAGCGAAGGAATGGGCTAGTGTCGGGTTCACGCGAAGGATCACCTGATGGCCGGCCTCAAGGATAAGCGCGGATTCATCGACCGCGAGCGCCTCGACCTCTCTGAACGCAAGGCGGTCGAATACTGGATGAAGCGCTGGGGCGTGACCAAGGACCAGCTCACCGCCGCCCACCGCAAGGTCGGACGCCTCACGAAGGACATCGCCGCCGAGCTCGGCAAGAAGCGCTGAGCACTACGCGGGGATCAAACCTCTGCCTTGAGCGTTACTAAGTCTCAAGTGCAAGGAGTTCTGATGGCGCGTCTGCGCAAACAGCTTACGGCCCACCGAGGAGCCGGAGAGTTCCATTGCGGCGGATTCACTGGACCAGTCGACTATGAAATTCAGGGGGATCCCTCGACCCTGCGTCTCGGTCCGCTGCGCCTGAGAGGCCGCCTCATGGCCACGCCTGAGGTGGCGGCGGAGGCGTTCCGCGCCGGCGAGGGGGAGCTCAAGCTGCAGGGCGGAGCCAGATTTCGCCTGACCATGCTGGGACATTCTGTAGGCTCTGAAGTCGCCTACTTCGAAATGCGGGTCTGAGCCCCGAACTCATCCCTAGCTTGCAATTGGACGGTCGCCCGGGTCCCGTCTTGAGAGGCTCTCACGCGGCAGGCTGAACACGAGCCTGTCGCCGTCCCAGACATCGGCCCGCACCGCGTCCGCCCGCTGCTCCATCATGCGCGCGGCATGGTCCATCGCCCCGCGATGCGACGTTTCCGGCAGCACCTCGAAATGGGGCGCTGTGCCGGTCGCACGATGAATGAAGCAGATATAGGCCACCCGCAAAGGTCTCCGGCCGCGGACATGGTCAAGCTCGCGGCTTAACCATAAGAGTGCGCGCTTTGCGTTGCCTTGCCAAAGCAAATTTCAGGAACTCTCGTGTAAGTGATTCACCTGAGTCGACAATCCGACGGATAAACTTGCCCCGACATCGACTGCGGCCAACAGACCAGGGGGTGAATCAGCCCCGCGCCTGATATCGCACCGCAAGCGAATAGCTGGCGTCGCCCTCGCTCTCCTGACCAAGTCGTCCCGCCACGGCAGTCAGGGCGGCGACCTGGTCGCTAAAACGCGCGAGTTCGACTCCGTCACGGCGGACGATCCATTCGCCGAGGCTTTCGACAACTTCGTACTTCATCGCGTCCTACCAACTACGAACGCAGCGGTAGGCTGTCGCGGTTAACGCACCAAGACTGGGATAGGCCTTGTCCCTGCGCCCAGTTGTCGCACGTCAGGGTTGTCGGACGACGATGGGCACGTCGCAGATGGTGAACCGCGGACCAAGCTCGGCGCGAAGCTTGGCCACCCGCGCCTTGAACGCCGGCCCACGCGGGTTCGCGATTTCCAGCACCGGCCTCTCCGCGGCCGGCAGGTCCGCGGCCAAGCGCACTCGCAGCATCCTGTCGGGATCGGCCGGCGGCTCGCCCACGTTGATCGCTCGCACCACGTCCAGCCCCTGCACCACCCTGCCCCAGACCGCATAGTCATGGTCAAGCCTGCGGGCCGGGGCGCGCATGAAGAAGATCTCGCTGTTGGCGGTGTCGACGCCGGCTTGCCGTCCCATGCCGGCCACGCCGTCGCAATAGGCTCCCCAGGCCCTTAGGCGGTGGTCGCCGCCCAGGGCCTGCTCCTTCGCCGAGACGCCGACGACAGGGACAGCGCCAAGGAAGCCTTCCACGGCGTCGCTTCGCTGCACCATGAGCTCGACCGGCGCCTGGGCCGGCAGCCGGGCGCTGAACTCCGCCGGCAGATCCGGGTAGCTTGAGGTCCCGCCGTCGCGGTTGTTGGGGTTGCCGGTCTGATCGACGAAGCCCTCGATCACCCGGTGAAAGAGCAGGCCGTCATAGACACCCTCGCGCGCCAGGCGTTTTACGCGCTCGACCGCCTTGGGCGCCAGCGCTGGAGCCATCTCGATGACCATCCGCCCTTTTGACGTTTCGATCACAAGCGTGTTGGCGGGATCCAGCAGCTGCCAGTCCGGCTCAGCCTTGGTCGCCCCCATCAAGGCCAGCCCCATGAGCCCGATCAGCGCCCCCCGCATCGATCCCCTCCAATTCGGAAACAATCTTCTGCCCGACACGTGCTTTCCCCCGCGATTCGGAAGCCTATCTTGAGCATCGAAAGGGCGCCCCTCCAGACTTCAGAGAGGCTGCGGCGCCAGGAGGAGTTCAGATGATCGACAAGCGACCCTTTGGTGGCCTCGGCGGAGCGGACCATGGCTGGCTGAAGGCAAAACACCATTTCTCGTTCGCCAATTACCACGACCCTAAGCGCATGGGCTGGGGCGCGCTGCGCGTCTGGAACGATGACGAGATCGCCGCCCAATCCGGTTTCCCGCCGCACCCGCACGCCAACATGGAGATCATCACCTACGTCCGGGAGGGTGCGATCACCCACCAGGACTCCATGGGCAACAAGGGCCGCACCGGCGCCGGCGACGTGCAGGTGATGAGCGCCGGCACGGGCGTGCGTCACGCCGAGTACAACCTCGAGGCCGACAAGACGACGCTCTTCCAGATCTGGATCGAGCCGGACCAGGACGGCGGCCCGCCCTCATGGGGCGCGCGGCCGTTCCCCAAGGCCGACCGGGCCGGCAAGTTCGTGACCCTTGCCTCCGGCTTGCCCGGAGATGAAGACGCGCTTCCGATCCGCACCTTAGCCCGCGTGGCCGGCGCCACCATCAAGGCCGGCGAGACGACCGAGTATGCCCTCGATCCCTCGCGCCACGCCTACCTCGTCCCGGCCGTGGGCGCGGTGGAGGTCAATGGCGTTCGCCTCGATGCCCGCGACGGCGCCGCCATCACCGGCGAGTCGGCGCTCCGCGTCACGGCCCTGGAAGACGCCGAGGTCGTGCTCGTCGACGCAGCCTAGCTGCAGCCCAAGCTGCTCCTCCGTCGACCTCGGCGGGGGAGCAGCGGCGGCGGCTGGGGCTTGAAGCCGGCCCCCTATTCCCATAGCCAAGTCGCCAGTAGCTTTGGGGGATACCTGATGTCGGCCTGGATGATGGCGTTGGCGCTGGCCGCACAGTCGGCGCCGCCGGGGCTGGTGCACACCTACCAGGATGTGACGATCTCCCCGAGAGGAGACCAGGTCGCCGCCCTCGAAGCCGATGAGCTCTCCCAGTCCGAGGCCGAACCGCATGTGATGGTCGTGGTGCGCGCCCGCGCCGACGGCAAGATCCTGGCCAGGTACAATCCGTGCCCTACCTGCTTCTACTCCGGAGTCGCCTGGTCTCCAGACGGCCAGGCGCTGGCCTTCGTCGCCAGCGATCGCAAGGCCAGAACCGCGACGCTGCAGGTCGTCCGGGCCGGCAAGCTCGAGACGGCGCTCTCCTTCGCGGGTCTGCTCCAGACGCCACGCTGGTCGCCGGACGGCGCGACGCTGGCCGTGCTCGCCACCGAGCGGCCTCGAAAGGAAACCGGCGCGACACAGGCCGGCGCAGCACTGGTGGGCGAGATCGGCACGGCCACCGACGAGCAGCGGGTTGGCGTGCTGCCCGCGACCGGCGGACCGCTGAAGTTCCTCTCGCCGGCGGACACCTTCGTCTACGAGTACGACTGGACCCCGGACGGCAGGGGGTTCGTGGTTTCAGAGGCCAAAGGGGACGGCGACAACAACTGGTGGGTGGCCAAGCTCGCCGCGGTCGGCGTCGACGGCTCGTTCCGCGAGATCGCCGCTCCGAGCGTGCAGATAAAGTTCCCCCGTGTCTCGCCGGACGGCAAGACGGTGGCCTTCATCGGCGGCCTGCACTCCGACTTCGGCCCGACCGGCGGCGACCTCTGGACCGTGCCCTTAGCGGGCGGGACGGCCGTGGACAGGACCCCGGCCTACAAAGGCAGCCTCTCATCGCTGATCTGGCGCGAGAAGGCGCTCTTCGCAACCGCGATCGTCGGTGACAACAACGCCGTCCTGACGGTCGATCCCGCGACCGGCTCGACCAAGACCCTGCTGTCCGGCCCCGTCACGTTCTCGGCGGGCGATGGCCGCGTCTCGATCAGCCATGATGGCAAGATGCTCGCCGGCGTCGCCGAAGACTTCACGACCCCGCCGCACATTGCCGCTGGTCCGATCGAGAAGCCCCGCCAGATCACCCACGAGAACGACACCCTGGCCCCGCAGGTCTCGGCCAGGAGCATCACCTGGAAGCACGACGGCTTCGACATCCAGGGCTGGCTGACGGGCCCGGCCAATGTCGAACCAGGCAAGACCTATCCGATGATCGTCCTGATCCACGGCGGCCCAAGCTCGGCGCTGCAGCCAACCTACATGTGGCGCGGCACAACCAACGACCTGGTGCAGCACGGCTTCTACGTCTTCCAGCCCAACCCGCGCGGCTCGTTCGGCCAGGGCGAGGCCTTCACCAGGGCCAATATCAAGGATTTCGGCGGCGGCGATCTGGGCGACATCCTGGCTGGCGTCGACGCGGTGGAGAAGGTCGCCCCCATCGACGACAAGCGTCTCGGCGTCTTCGGCCACAGCTACGGTGGCTTCATGACCATGTGGAGCGTCACCCACACCCAGCGCTTCAAGGCCGCGGTGGCGGGCGCGGGTATCGCCAACTGGGTCAGCTACTACGGCCAGAACGGCATCGACCAATGGATGGTCCCGTTCTTCGGCTCGACGGTCTACGACGACCCTTCAGTCTACGACCGCCTCTCGCCGATCCGCTCAATCAAGTCGGCCAAGACGCCCACGTTCATCTATGTGGGCGAGCGCGATGTCGAGTGCCCGCCCGCCCAGTCGCTGGAGTTCCACCACGGCCTCGACGCCATGGGCGTGCCGAACCGACTGATCATCTACGCCGGCGAGGGCCACGGTATTCGCGACGCCGAGCACCGGGCTGACCTGAAAAACCGCATCCTGAGCTGGTTCGACCAATATCTGGGCCGGCCCTAGGGATTCGGTTCAGCCAAACGCGATAGCTGTGCCACCGTCCGAGAGGCCTGGGGGCCGGATCATCTGACCGGAGTTGCACACACAATGAAGATCAAGATCGCTGCGCTCGCCTTGGGCCTGTCGCTGATGACAACCGCGGCCCTCGCCGCGGTGCCCCCCTTCCCGCAGGACTTCACGACCCGGACCATCGCAACGAACGGCGCGAAGATCTTCGTGCGGGTCGGCGGCCATGGACCGGCGGTCGTGCTGCTGCATGGCTATGGCGAGACCGGAGACATGTGGGCGCCGTTGGCCGCCGCGCTCGAGGCCAACCACACCGTAATCGTGCCGGACCTGCGCGGCATGGGTCTCTCCGACCACCCGGCCGGCGGCTATGACAAGAAGACCCAAGGTGTTGACCTCAACGGCGTGCTCGAGGCCCTGAAGATCGACAAGGTCGCGCTGGTGACTCACGACATCGGCAACATGGTTGGCTTCGCGTTCGCCGAGGAACACCCCGAGCGCGTCACCAAGTTCGTCCTGCTGGACGCGCCGGTGCCGGGTGTCGGGCCCTGGGAGGAGATCCTAAAGAACCCGCTTCTATGGCACTTCCGCTTCGGCGGGCCGGACATGGAGCGGCTGGTTGCCGGGCGCGAGCGCATCTACCTCGACCGCTTCTGGAACGAGTTCTCGGCCGATCCGAAGAACTTCGACGAGGCCTCACGCCAGCACTACGCCGCCCTCTACGCACGCCCCGGCGCCATGCACTCGGGCTTCGAGCAATTCCACGCCTTCGACCAGGACGCCGTCGACAACAAGGCGTTCATGAAGGCCAACGGACCGCTCACCATGCCGGTGCTGGCCCTTGGCGGCGAGAAGTCCTTCGGTCCGGAAATGGCCGTCGTTATGCGCGCGGCGGCTTCGAATGTGACGGGAGCGGTCGTTCCCAACGCCGGCCACTGGCTGATGGAGGAAAATCCCGCAGCCACCGTCAAGCTCGTCACGGATTTCCTGAACTGATCGGCCTCATTACCGGGCCTGTCCCGGCCCCGACTTAGGGGCCGTCGTTCAGGCCGGCCGGGGCGCGAACTCCAAGATCCGGCGGATCTCGCAGACGCCGTCGCCGGCGACCTTCAGGAACGCCTTGCACAGCTCGATGGCTTCCTCTTTGGAGCCGGCGTTCAGCAAGGCGAAGCCACCTGCTCGCGCCGTCTCCTCCGGGAGCGTGAACTGGCCATCCGCCGGCCGCAGGCGCGCGCACTGATCGCGCGGCGTCAGCGGCTCGGTGGAGATAAGGGCGCCCTTGGCCGTCCACTCTTCGATCAGCCGGCCCATGGCCGCCATGTGCTCAGGACTGGGCGTCCCGCCCTCGACGCTGCTTTCGGGGCGATAGAACAGGTAGCGCATGGTGCGGTCTCCATTGGGTTGCCGACCCAAGGACGCTCCCCAGCGCCGCGCCCGACAGTGCGCGACGAATCTTTCAACGCGGCGGCATTGCCGGCAGTCCTGCCTTGATGAAGGCGATGATCGCCCAGCGGTCAGCCGGTGTCAGCCCGGCGTTGCCATAGTCGTGGCCCGCGTTTGAATTGCCGGGAATCGGGTTGTTGCCGCCGTCGACCGTGTCGAATGGCAAGATGTCATCCGGGCCCTGGGCGGTCACCAAGCCGACCTTCTCCGGATCGAACTCCCTCGAGCCGGTGTAGAAGCGCTTGGGTCGCTCGGCCGGGGGCAGCATCAGGTCGTAGAGCGTCGGCGTCGAGCCGTTGTGCAGGAAGGGCGCCGTCGCCCAGACGCCGTAGAGCGGCCGGGCCTTGTAGCCCAGCAGCTCATTGGGTGTTTCACGACAGTACTTTTCCCGTCGCGCCTCATCCGCAGCGGTCGGCCCCGTTGCGGCCGACCCCGAGAAGAACGCTGCGAAACTGAAGGGCTTGGGCGCCAGGAAGGTCGTCCCGAACACGTCGTGCGAAGCGCCCAACAGGTCCTCATTCAGGGCCTGCAGCATGTCCTGGCCGCCGCCCAGGATCGAGCCCACCACCGAGACGAGCAGCATGTCGCTGACGTTGGCCCGCCCCGGCAGCCACTTGAACGCGGCGTAGTTGGTGCCCTTCAGCACCCCTGAATCGGCCGTCCGCGTCACGGCGTTGCAGGCCATCCAGATGTCGGTTCCCGGCGGCGGCCGCGTCGGGTCCTGGCTCGCGAACTGGAACATCTGTGCGGTTATGCGGGAGGAGAGGTCGTCGCGGCCGCCGGGCAAGAGCTCGTGGCAGGACTGGCAGTGCTCGGCGTAACGCTTGCGGCCCGTCTCAACCAAGGTCTCGCCGGGAGTCAGGACCTGCTCGGGCGGCTTGCCGAACAATTCGTCCGGCTTGCCGAAGAGCTCATCAGGCCAGCGCGGGGGTTTCAGCGTCCAAAGCGCCTGTTCGAGCCGCTTCAGGTTGTCGACGTTGACGCTGGACTTGTAACCCGGCGGCAGGCCCGCGAACCCCGGCGACGCCAATTCGATATCGGCGAAGACGCCGATCACCTCGCCGGTGTTGCGCGCCAGCGGCAACAACGGCGCCGGTCGGTTGGGCGCGATGCCGTTCCACTGCACCCTGTCGTGCTGCGGCACGTTCCACAGGAATGGATAGCTGACCGGGGCATTTGCCGCCATTGGCTCTGGCTTTGGTGAGGCGGCGATCCGCACCTTGTTGTAGATATTGCCGAAAGCGTCGAGCCGCCCGTAGCCGTAGTGATAGCCGGCTGGCAGCGCATTCGCCTGCGCCGTCTCGTTCTGCCGTTTGGCCACCGCCTGGAGCGCGGCCTTAAGCAGCCTGCGGTTGGAGTTCGAGTTGTCGGCGCCCAGCACCGCTTGGGCAAACCGGTCAAAGCGGTCTGGCTCGGCCGCAGGCGGCGCGAGAGTCTGATTCACCGCCAGGGTGAGCGCCTCGATGAAGCCTTGGAAGTCCGCCAGCGTCGGGCCGCCCTCGATCCGTAGGCTGACGAGCTGTCGCGTCCCGCGGGCGCTGTAGTCGAGCTGGGCGGTGTGACAGGCCGAGCAGTTCATTCCAACCCAAGGCTCACTTCTTCCCTGCCCGACCTTCCACTGCAGGTTGGTGCGCGTCAGCCGCTCGGGCGGCGTCGTATCGAGGATGAACCCGGCCGGCAGCCGCTCACCCGCGGCCGCCGCCGGCAGGTAGCGGAAATGGGCGATGTAGCCGTCGTCGAGGAACCGACCCGGGTGAACGGTGGGACTCGGCCCGGCAGGGGCGGGCTGTTCCATGGCCTTTAGAAAGGCGAGCGGTATCAGACGCGAGCCCTGTGAGAGGCCGTACCAGTCCTGACGCTCCGCCGGCCCCCAGCCCTGGTCGAGGTCTGGGATGACCTGCGCGCCTGCGACCCCGGCCAGCATCCCCGCGAGAGCGATCACACCCACTACGCGAAAAAAGCGACTGCTCATGGACCGCCCCGCTTCGCCGAACGCTGTCAGCTCAACTTGGCTACGAACTGCCGAAAATCACAACGGGTGATAGAAGGAGGAAGCTTCAACTCTTGTGGATCGGATCGACCCACGCGACGCCCTCGGGCTTTTCCGCCGGCTCGATGTCGAGGTTAACGACCACCGCGTCGCTGTCGCTACGCACTAGGACGCAGGACAAGGTCTCGTCTGACGAGGCGTTGATCTCCTGGTGGGGGACGTAGGGCGGCACATAGATGAAGTCGCCCGGCCCAGCCTCGGCGACGAACTCCAGCTTCTCCCCCCAGCGCATGCGTGCATGGCCGCTGACCACATAGATCACGCTTTCCAGCGGCCCGTGATGATGCGCACCCGTCTTGGCGTTGGCGTGGATGTGGACGGTGCCGGCCCACAGCTTCTGGGCGCCCATCCGAGCCCGGTCGATGGCCGCGGCGCGGTGCATACCGGGCGTCTGGGGCGTTGAATCGTCGAGCTGATCGCCGGGTACGACGCGCACGCCGCTATGCTTCCAGCCGTCAGGGGGTGTCTTTTCGCCGTCCGTCATGGCGGCGAGCAAACGACGGCCGCCTCAGCTTGGCAAGCTACTCGCGCGCCAGCAGGTAGCGCACCGCCCGGGCGCCAAACACCAGGGCGATGGCCGTCGCAAGCAGCGCCCCGCTAAGCCTTGTCGCCCAGCCCTCGACGGCGAACTCCGTGGCCAGCAACGCGCATAACCCGGCCACGATGACGCCCATCCAATGAATCGCGCGCCCCAGCGTTCCGGCGGCGCCGACATCACGCCTTCGCAGGCTCGGCCAGATGAAGTTGGGCAAGAGAGCCTCCCGTGGCGAGCCTCGGCCGAATGTGGCCGCTACCTTGGTCCCGCAGGATCATGGCCTGGGTCGGGCCGGTGTGTTTCAGACGTTGCCGGTCCGCGCAACGAAGCGGCGCCGGAGGTTTCGATACCGAACTCTTGGGCTAGTGCACCCCGGGCGGATCGACGACCGTCTCATCCCATTCGCCGATGTCATCCTGGATCAGGACATGGCGGCGCTCCTGGTCGAGGACCGCAAAGTCGCTCGCTGCCTTCAGCGCCTCGGCTTTGCTCGCGAAGGCCCCAAGCTCGCCGCCGGCTTCGTCCACCAGCAGCCAAAGTCCGTCGAACGCCACAACGCTGAGATCGAACATTTCATCGCCCCCTGCCCCGCTCCGACATATTTCGCCGACCAGCGACGTTTCTTTCACCGACCAGCGACGTTTCGCGCCATGTCGGATCGTCGCAGGTAGCACCAGCGCTCTCAACCGGAGGTTAAATCGGCGAGGCTTGCTCGCGTCTGGCTTGCTCTGGGTTTCAGCCTTGGTCGCGGTAATAGGGTTCCACGGGACCGTTGAGCTTGATGGTCAACTGCTTGCCGCGGCGGTCCCTTGCGGCGCCCACAGCCAGCTTCACCCAACCCTCCGAGACGCAGTACTCATCAACGTTGGTCTTGTCTTCGCCTTTGAAGCGGACGCCTACGTTCCGGGCCAGGACGTCGGCGTCGTAGAACGGACTGTCGGGATCGGTCGCCAGTCTGTCCGGCAGGGGGGGCGGATTTGAAGGGTTGTCACTCATCGGCTCGCCCTCGCACAGCCGGCGGCGCGGTTCAAGCCGCAGCCGAAGGCCGAGCGCCACCGCTGGCTTCGCGTTCCGAGCCGAAACCCGCTATTCTTGAGGCCACATCTTAAGCACGGCAAAGGCGCGCAAGACGCCGATCGGGAGACGCCGATATGAAGCTGAGAGGCATTTCCGTCATCGCCGCCCTTGGCGCACTCGCTCTCACCCCAGCCGCCGTGGCCCAGACACCTGAAAAGACGGCGGCCGAGACCGCCGCCGCTACCGGCTACAGGGCGCCCCGCAACGTCTGGGGACAGCCGGACCTCCAGGGGACCTGGACCAACGCCACCATCACGCCGGCCGAACGCGATCCCAAGTATGGCGATCGCCTGGCGCTCAACGACAAGGAGGTCAAGGACCTCGAGACCGGCAACGCGGCCCTGGTTGCTGAAGGCAACAAGCCTACCGATCCCAACGCAAAGGTCACCGACCTGCCGACGAACTGCGGACGCGGCTTCACCGGCGTCGATTGCGGCTACAACTCCGCCTGGGTCGACCCGGGCACCCGGATCATCGACCTCGAAGGCGTCAAGCGCTCCTCGATCATCGTCGAGCCCAAGAACGGCCGAATCCCGCCCCTTACCAAGGACGCGCAGGAGAAGATGAGCGCGCGCCGCGCCTCCTTCCGAGGCGGCCGCGGCTCCTTCGACAACCCGGAGAACCGCTCGCTGGGCGAGCGCTGCATCCTGTCGTTCGGCTCGAGCGCCGGCCCGCCGATGCTCCCGCTGCTCTACAACAACAACTATCAGATCGTGCAGTCGAGGGATGAGGTCGCCATCGACGTCGAGATGGTCCACGACGTGCGCCACATCCGCCTGAACGGCCGGCACCTGCCTTCGAACATCAAGCTTTGGATGGGAGACAGCATCGGCCACTGGGAAGGCGACACCTTGGTCGTCGAGACTACAAACATGCGGCCCGAGCAGGCCTTCCGCGGCGCTTCGCCCGAGCTGAAGGTCGTCGAGCGCTTCACCCGCGTGAACGACAAGCAAATCAAGTACAGCTTCACCGTCAGCGATCCGCAGATCTACAGCCGGCCCTACAGCGGCGAGGTGGCGCTCAACGCCACCAAGGGGCCGATCTATGAATATGCCTGCCACGAGGGGAACTACGCGCTCCCCGGCATCCTGGCCGGCGCCCGCAACGAGGAAAAGGAGGCGCTCGCCGCTGCCAAGGCCGCCGCGGCGGGCGGCGGGGGCGCAAACGACAAGTAGGCGGGGTCGCTTTTGGCGAAAGCCCGCGCCTTACGACCAAAGGTTGCAGGGGCGAGCCTCACCGGCAGCCGTCGACCAGCCTTTCCAGTTCCGCGAGCCTGCGGTCGCGCAATAGCCTGCCGGCGGCCATCAGCTGGTAGCGGTCGGCCGCGCCACCGGCGTCGCGCAGGGCCGCATCGGTGTCGGGGTACTTGGGCGCGCGCGGGAAGCTCTTCGGAATGCAGGCCTCCTTCACCGGCACCGGCACTCTCACGACGACCGGCGGGGGAGCCGCCAGGGGCGCCGGCTTTGGTGCAATAGCCGCCGCCGGCGGCGGAACATTCAGCTGGGGTGGGGGCGGGTGAATGTTCGCACAGGCGCCGAGCGCCAGGCTGAAAGTGGCGGCCACCCCCGCCGTTCGGAACGCCCCTCCCGTCATTTGAGGCTTTCGAGCACCGCGCGGTCGGCGCTTTCCATTCGCGCGCAGACGTCGAACCCAACCGGTTCTTTGCCGGTCAGCCGCTGGGCGCGTTCCTCAGGGGTCGCGTTGGCGCTGCTCGTACGCGCCGCAGCCTCGTCGGCAGCAGGCCCGCTCTCACACGCCGCGAGCCTGGCGTGCAACACGATGCCGTTGCGCAGGTTCTCCGCCATCAAGGTCGTGATCCGCGCCTGGAGCGCGCGCTCATTGCGCTGGGCGGCCAGCACGGTGACCACCAGCAGGCCGCACATCGCCAGCGCCAGGGCAAAGCCGACAGGCCCGGCCACCGGGCTCAGGAAGGCCCGCATCGCGCTTCGGAACATGGCAGACGCCTTTTCGACCAGCCACAGCTTGGCCGCACTATCTGGGATTGTAGGATACGACGGCAAGCTCCGCCATAACTAAGGCGTGAGCATGACGTTTTGGACGCGCTGACGACATTCCCTTGTCGTCCAGCCGACCTAAGACAGCCTGGGGCCTGAAGGAGCAGACCATGGCCGTCTACCGCGTTTACCTGGTCCACGACGACGGAAGTCTGGAACCCGACGAGAGCTTCTACTGCAGGGACGACACCGAGGCGGTTGGCAAGCTTCTGCCGCCTGCGCGCGACGACGTCTGCGCAGAACTCTGGCAAGGTGGCCGCTTCATCGCCCGGGCCGCCCGCACCGGCCCCCGCCCGACGGAGCGCCCGCACGCGACAGGATGAGGCCGCTCCGCCAGCCCGCTCGGCGCCTCCGTCCCGGTGCGGCCGCGACCCGGAGCAGCAAGGGCCACGCTGATCCGCGCGAGACCCTAGCTGTCGGCGGCGCGGACCGCCGCCTCTGCGGCGCGGAAGCCGATCTCGTCGTGGGTCCCGTCACAGAAGGGCTTGGTCGTCGAGCCCCCACAGCGGCACAGGAAGATCTTCTTCTCGCCCGAGACGTCGATCGGCTGGCCGGTGGAATCGGTCAGCTTCAATTCGGATAGGTCCCCGGAAACCGCGATCGGACCATTGGGCGTGAACAGCATCTTGATCGGCATGACCATCTCCGGGGCGCAAGCTCTCTGCCCACTCTATCAGATGCGCCGCGGGCCTTCGCGTTCCCACAACGGCCGGGCGTGGGCAAAGGCCGGGTCGCCTTAGTTCTGCGGTCTGCTCGGCCTCGCTTCGCGGGTTTTCCCCGATTGGCGGCCCGCAAAGCCTGGCTTGCATGGAGACGCGGAGCAGAGGAAGGGGCTTGGCCATGTCAGAAAGCGGCGACGGCCTGCTCGGTCCCCTGTTCCACGCGCTGCCGCTCTGGGGCGTGGGCCTGTTGCTCTTCGCTGTCTGCATTTTCGCGCGCGAAGCCGGCGCGCTGTTCTTTCGGCGGCTGAAGGCGCGGGACCCTGAAGCCTTGGACAGCGGCAAGGACACTGATTCCTACATCATCACAGCGATCTTCGCTCTTTTGGCCTTCGTCATCGGCCTGAGCCTGTCCATCGCGCTCGATCGATTTGAAGGCCGCCGCGCACTGGTGGTCGACGAAGCCAACGCGATCAGCACCAGCTATCTGCGCGCAGAGCTGTTCGATGAGCCGTACCGATCGCAACTGCAGGCCACCTTGCGCGACTATGCCCGCACCCGCATCGCCCCGGACGGACTGTGGGACGCACGTATGGAGGCGCAGCTGGCGCGTAGCCTCGCGCTGCGAACCCGCCTCTGGGAGGAGACGCGCACGGCGGTCTATCCGGTACGGGAGACCGAGCTGGGTTCATACTTCATTGAGGCGATCAACGACGTGCTCAACGTCGGCACGCGCCGCCAGCTGGCCGGGCGAGCGAACATCCCGGCACGAATAGTCGACGTCCTCTTCATCTACATTATCGCCGCCGCCGCGGTGCTCGGCTACGTGCTGGGTGATCGGCCGGGATTGAAGCGGCAGGCGACCACGGTGCTGCTGCTGTTGTTCAGCATCATGATCATGACCATCCTCGACCTCGACCGACCTCAGTCCGGCGCGATCCAGGTGCCGCAGCGCGCGCTCGAGGACCTGGTGGCGACGCTCGATCGCGATGGGCCGCCGCCCGTCCGCCCCTAGGCTACCTGGGCTTCTGGAATTTCAGCACGAACTGGTCGGTCTTGCCGCGGATCGAGGGATCGAAGACCAACTTGTCGTGCGGATCGGCGGGGTTGGCCAGCATCTGGTCCTCGGCGATCAGCCTGAAGCCCGCGGCCTCGACCTCCTTCTTGACGATCGCCTCGTCGATGCGGTGCTGCGTGTCGGCGACGGTTAGCGGCGCGCCCGCCGCAGCAGCGTGGTCGACGACAACGTAGAGGCCACCCGGCTTCAGGGCTCGGAAGATTTCCTTGTTGGCTTCATCCGCGGTCTGCGCCGGGAAGGCCTTCAGGTGCAGGTCGTGATAGTTCTGCACCGTCAGCACGAGGTCCAGCCCGTCAGGCAGTCCGGCGCTGGCCACCGGTGCGGTCAGCGCGACCACGTTCTTGTAGTCGCCCACGACCTTCGTCTGGTCCGTGCCATAGGCGGCGCGGAACTTGATGAACTCCGCCGCCTGGTAGGCGTAGACCTTGCCTTTCGGCCCCACCGCCGGCGACAGGATGCGGGTGAAATAGCCGCCGCCCATCATAAAGTCGGCCACCTTCTGACCCGGCTTCACCTCGGCGAAGGCCAACAGTTCGGCGGGCTTGCGCGCCGCATCGCGGGCAGTATCGGCTTCAGGGCGCGACTTGTCCGCCAGCGCCGATGTCAGGTTCGCCGGAACCGCCGCTGCCGCCACGCCGGCGCTCGTGATCGCCAACGCCAGCACTGAAACCAGCAGATTGCGCGCCATTCTACGAGCCTCCCCCTGTTACGTCCTGGCTCACCCTATCATCGGTTTTCGGACATCGGGCGACGGGCTTTGCGTTTTCCGCGCAGCGGGCTACCCCTTGATGATCGGAAGGGGCTCAACCATGCTTAGGCGCCGCAGACGACGCGCAACTCCCCGGTGACCGCCGAGGTCGCCATCGAGCCGGGCTCGACGCCGCTTCCCGCCGCCCGGCGCCTGCGCCTGCTGCTTTACGCCGGCGTACCGATCCTGATCATCAACTTCGCCGCCCCCTACCTCGGCCTGATCGGCCTGCCGATCACCTTCTTCCTGAAGAACCGGTTGCACCTCACCGCGAACGCGACCGCCCAGTTCAACCTGATAATCTCGATCCCGCTCTTCGTGGGCTTTGTCTTCGGCTTCATCCGCGACCGGTGGAGCCCCTTCGGGGCCGGCGACCGGGGCCATCTGGTGGTCTTCGGCCTGGCCTCGGCCGCCATCTACGCGGTGATGGCGTTCATCGAGCCGACCTATTCGGTGCTGCTCGTCGGCGTCTTCCTGGTCAGCTCGCTGATGCAGTTCACCGCCGGCGCAGCCTCTGGGCTCTCGGCAGCCATTGGACGCCATCACGCCATGACCGGCCAGATGAGCACGATATCCAATGTCGCCACCCTTGGGCCCCAGGTGATGGCCATGCTGGCGGGGGGCATCCTGAGCGGGCTGCTTGAAGGGGCCGGCGCAGTGACCGCCGCGCGTGTCCTGTTCCTGCTGGGCGCGGCGCTGATGCTGGCCATGACCGCCTTCGGAGCCTTCGGCCCCAAACAGCTCTTCGACGACGCCTTGGCAGGCGCTGAACCCCAGCGCCTCACCTTGGGCGCCGACGTCATGCGCCTTTTGCGCACCTGGGCGATCTATCCGGTCATCGTGATCCAGCTGCTTTGGCAATTTGGGCCAGGCGCCAACCTCGCCCTGCAATACCACATGGCCAATGAGCTGCACGCCACCGACGGTCAGGTGGGCGCCTTCTTCGCGATCTTCTACGCGGGCTTCCTGCCCGTCTACGGCCTCTACGCCTGGCTCGCCCAGCGCCTGAAGCTGGGGACCTTGCTCTGGATCGGCGCGGTGCTGGCCGTCCCGCAGATGATCAGCCTGCTCTTCATCAGTTCTGCTCAGACCGCACTACTGGCGGCCATTCCGATGGGCCTGCTGGGGGGCATCGGCCAGGCGGCGTTCACCGACCTCGCCATGCGCTCGTGCCCGAAGGGGCTGGAAGGCACCATGATGATGCTGTTTTTGTCGCTCTACTGGATCTCGTCCCGGTTCGGCGATCTCTGGGGCGCCAATCTCTACGAGCACCACGGCGGCTACAACACCACGCTGTGGGTGACGACCGCAGTCTACGCCGCGATCCTTCCGGTGCTCTTACTGGTGCCAAAGCGCATCAAGGCGACCATTGATGCTCGCGGCTAGAAAGGCCGAGCAGCCGTCAGATTCAATCGAAACGACAGCGGCTTAGACTGACACGGCGAGCTACGGATGTGGTAGACTTCCACCCGTCAGCAGCCGGAACGCAGCCTAGGCCTGTCGGGTTTTATTGGCATGTCCGCCCTCGATATCCAGCCTCACTCAGCGCGCATCACCCATCGGGTGGTCCTGGGTTTGAGCGCGCTGGCTGCGGCGGCCTTCCTAGGCGGCGTTGTCCATCAGCTGGCGCCGGATCCCAGCCTTTTTCCCGACAGCGCCGTGGCGGCTTACGACTACGGCGGACCGCCTCAGGCCGCGCCGGCCCCAGCCCTGCAGGCCGCCGTTGAACCGACCGCCCGCCCGTCGTCCCCCGCCACGGCGGAGGCTGACGAGAAGGACGCGACACCCCCCATCGAGCAGGCGCAGGCCGCCGAACCGGCGCCCGTGGTGGACGTGACCGCCGCTATCCCCGATCAGCCGTCCCCGCCGGCCCAGGCGCCAGGTCCTGCGTCAGGGCCCGATCCCGACGCTGCGCCCCCGACCTGACGGGGCGGTCCTGCAAGTTCGTCCGTAAGTCATTTACCCTGTTGCCGGCCGTCGGTGGGATCGGGCCCGGTGCGCCCCCTTGCGCGATGGCCGACTGACTCTTTGACAGCGTTAGTCAGTTTGCTTCACGAGCTCTTAGGCATGCGCGCGATAGGCTGGCCAAATCGCGTCTTGAGTGTCCGCCATGGAACAGGTCAACGAGCTCCTGCAATACATCCGGTCGTTGCCGATAAATCCGTTGGCGGCGGTGATCGTCGCCGCCCTGCTCGCCGCTGTGCTTGAGCAGCGGGTGGCCCGCCGCAACGCCCCCGATCACAACGCCGCTTACCGCGAGCGCTACGCCTATCCCAACCTGCCGCAACGCCGCCGCAAGG
>NZ_DASXNL010000075.1:0-41815 GCF_036495085.1 Phenylobacterium sp.
GCGCTCGGCGGCGAATATGGCGGAGCTGCGATCTATGTCGCCGAGCACGCCCCGCCCGGCGCGCGCGGACGCTCGACCGGCTGGATCCAGACTTCCGCGGCCTTCGGGCTCTTCGCCGCCCTGCTGGTGATCCTCGCCACGCGCGTCACCCTAGGCAAGGCGTTCGGCCCGACGGCCTTCGACGCCTGGGGCTGGCGCATCCCGTTCCTGGTCTCCGCGGGTCTGCTCGCGGTCTCAATCTACATGCGTCTGAAGCTCTCCGAGAGCCCGGCCTTCGCGGCCATGAAGGCCGAGGGAAAGGGATCGACCGCCCCCTACGCCGAGGCGTTCGGACAGTGGAAGAACCTGAAGATCGTGCTGATCGCCCTCGTGGCCATCATGTGCGCCCAGGGCGCGGTCTGGTACACCGCCTTCTTCTACGTCCAGACCTTCATGGAGAAATTCCTGAGGGTGGATCCGGCGATCATCAACGGCTTGATGATGGGAGCGACGGCCGTCAGCGCCGTGGGTTACGTCTTCTTCGGCTGGCTCTCCGATAAGGTCGGCCGCAAGCCGGTGATGCTCTTCGGCATGACGCTGATGCTGGTCGCCTACTTCCCCGGTTTCCACATGCTGACCAGGACCCTGAACCCGGCCCTGGCCGAGGCTACGGCCGGCAATCCCGCGACCGTCATCGCCGACCCGGCGGACTGCGCCCTGCAGTTCGACCCCGTGGGCAAGGCCTCGTTCGCCTCCTCCTGCGACATCGCCAAGAGCGTGCTCGCCAACGCCGGCGTTTCCTACATCAACGAGGCCGCCGCGCCTGGCCAGTCGGCCATGGTGCGGGTGGGGATGGCGACTATCGAGTCCCTTGACGCGCGCGACCTGCCAAAGGACGCGGCCAAGGCGGTCAAGGCCAGCGTCGAGGCAAGGATCAAGGAGGGACTGGCGCGGGCCGGCTACCCCACAAAGGCCGACCCCGCGCGAATGAACCTGGCCGGCGCCTTTGGTGTCCTTCTCATCTTCGTGGTCGCCGCCACCGCACTCTTTGGGCCGATCGCGGCCTGCCTGGTGGAGCTTTTCCCGACCCGGATCCGCTACACGGCTATGTCGTTGCCCTATCACATCGGGACAGGCTGGATCGGCGGCTTCGTCCCCTTCACGGCTTTCGCCATCGTCGCTGCGGTCGGCAACATCTACTCGGGACTTTGGTACCCCTTCGCCTTCACGGCGATTTCGGTGGTGACCTGCCTGTTTCTGGTCCCGGAGACCAAGGACCGTCCGCTGAACCGGTAGACCGGGCGATTCCCTTTCACCGCCTGCGAGGCCCTACACAGCGATGGGGAGGACCTCGGTCTCCACCCCAGCCTCGGCGAGCCGCACGAGCTCGGTGCGCCAGGCCGCGCCGGTGACGAGCCGCGCCACCCGGAGGCCGCGAGCCGCAAGCTCGGCCAGGCGCTCCGGCGCCTGCGGACCTGTGCGCTCGGCATCGCGGCGGGCGAGCGCCAGCACCTCGGCGTGAGCCTCCGCGTCGCAGGCCAGCACATCGGCCGAGGCCAGAGCGCGGGCCGCGCGCAGGGTCAGGAGATCAGCCGGTCCACGGGCGTCTATGAACTGCACCATGCCCGCGCCCGGTTCGTCGCGCTCCAGAGCCGCGCGAAGCAGCTGCGATGCCCTCGCCTGGTCACCACGCATGGCCGCCTCGGCCGCCGGGCTGGTCAGCGCCGCCCGAAGGAAGGCGCGCCGGCGATGCGGTTCCGGCAGCGCCTTGCGCACCTCGTCCTGCAGGCTTGCAAACAGCGCCGCAACACGTCCGGCGCCCTCGGGCACCCGCGTCTCGATGTCATGACGCAGCAGGGTCGCCAACATCGGCGAGGCGCCCCCCGTGCCGATCGCGGCGACCACCTCACCGCGGTCGATGACGGCTGGCGTGGTGAAGTCGCAGAGCCCTGGGCGGTCGACCACGTTCACCGGCACGTTCGCTGCCCGGGCCGCGCCCGCGGCGGTCTCGGCGAACGCGTCATCCGGCGAGGCGATGAAGGCGAGGATCGCACCGGCGTAAGACTCAGGCTTCAGCGCCGCCTCGCCCTCAAGTCGCCGGATTGTGGCCGGCGAGCCGGCAAACAGCCGCGCCTTGGCCTCGGCCGCCTCTCCCGAGCCCGCGATCGCGACGGTGGCGCCCGACAGAGGATAGAAGGCGGGAAAGGCGTCCATCGCGCCTCAATAGCCGAGCCGTCCGCGGCACGCCACGGCGTGCATTTACGGCAGAGTCTGAACAGCGTTAGGATAATAGGAGGATTTGCGGAGCCTCTCCATGGCGACCACCCTCAATATCAATGGCAAGGCGCTGCAGGTTACGGCCGCGCCGGACACGCCGCTTCTGTGGGTGCTGCGCGACGAGTTGGGACTGACTGGAACCAAGTATGGCTGCGGCATCGCCCAGTGCGGCGCCTGCACGGTGCTGGCTGACGGGCAACCGATTCGCTCCTGCTCCACGCCGATCTTGGCCGTGGCCGCGTCGAAGATCTCCACTGTCGAGAGCCTCGGCGGCGACCACCCGCTGCAGATCGCCTGGGTGAAGAACGACGTGCCGCAGTGCGGCTACTGCCAATCCGGCCAGCTGATGAGCGCCGCCGCCCTACTCGCCCGGATCCCCAGGCCTTCCGATGCCGACATCGATGGAGCCATGAGCGGAAACATCTGCCGCTGCGGCGCCTACCAGCGCATCCATGCGGCCATCAAGGACGCCTCCAGCCAGGCCGTGTCCAAGCCTGCAACCGCGAAAACCTGAGGGGGAGCGCCATGAACAGGTTCGTCATGGACATGCGCAAGACCGGTAATCCCGTCGCGGTAACCCGTCGCCACGCGCTTGGGATCGGCGCGGCGCTCTCCGGCGGGGCGCTCCTTATCGGCTGTTCGCCCAGCAGTTTGGGCAAGGTGATGGCTTTCGGCGCCAAAAACGACTTCGGCGCCTTCGGCCCGTTCATCAAGGTCGGTCCCGACGGGACAGTCACCGTCGTCTCCAAGCACATCGAGTTTGGCCAGGGGAGCCACGCCGGCCTGGCCGCGATCGCCGCCGAAGAGATGGACGCCGACTGGGACAAGGTGCGCGTCGAGCAGTCGCCGGCCAACGCCTCGGCCTATGCCAACACCGGATTTGGGATGCAGGGCACAGGTGGGTCCTCGGCGATCTCCAATTCCTGGATGCAGCTTCGCAACGCCGGCTCGGCGGCCCGCGCCATGTTTGTGCAGGCCGCCGCGACCACTTGGGGCGTACCGGCGAAGGACATCACCGTGCGCAACGGGGTCGTGAGCCACGTGGCCAGCGGCAAGCAGGCGCATTTTGGCGAGCTTTTGACTGCGGCCGCAAAGGTTCCCCCGCCGCAGAAGCCGGCCCTGAAGGACGCCAAGGCCTTCACCCTGGTTGGGACCGACCGAGTTCGCCGCAAGGACAGCCAGGCCAAGTCCACCGGGACCGCCCGGTTCACTCAGGATGTCCAACTGCCGAACATGCTGACCGCCATGGTGGCCCACGCGCCGAAGTTCGGCGCCACGGTGGCCTCTTTCGACGCCACGGCCGCCAGACAGACGCCGGGCGTCGTCGATGTCGTTCAGATTCCGAGCGGCGTTGCGGTGATCGCCCAGAACACCTGGGCCGCCCGCAAGGGGCGCGATGCTCTGGCGGTGAAGTGGGACGACTCGAAAGCCGAGAAACGTGGCACTGACCAACTCCGCGCCGAGTGGACCGCGCTCGCCGCCGACAAGGCGCCTGCCGACAGCAAACTGAAATGGCTGGCGGTCGAGAGCCGCGGCGATGCGGCCAAGACCGCCTCCGACCCTGCGGTCGTTGAGACCACCTACGACTTTCCGTTCCTGGCCCACGCCACCATGGAGCCGATGAACTGCGTGGCCATCGTCAACGGCCATTCGGTCAAGCTGCTCAGCGGCTCGCAGATCCCGACGCTCGATCAGCTCAACACCGCCAAGATCGTAGGCAATCTGCCCGGCGCGATCGAGATCGAGACCCTGTTCGCCGGCGGCAGTTTTGGCCGCCGCGCCAACTTCCAGTCGGACTACGTCGCCGAGTGCGTCCACATCGCCAAGCACGTGGGAGGGGGCCGGCCGGTGAAGCTGGTCTGGACGCGCGAAGACGACATGCACGCCGGCTACTATCGCCCCCTGGTCCATCACGCCGTTCGGGTGACAGTAGACAAGGACGGCTATCCGGCAGCCTGGCGACACCGCATTGTGGGACCGTCCCTGCAGAAGGGCTCACCGATGGGCGGCGGCGGCCTCGACGCCTCACTGGTGGAGGGCTGCAAGGATTCACCCTACCTGAAGGCGACGCCGGTGGTCGACGTACAGGCGATGCAACCCGACATCGGCATCCCGGTGCTCTGGTGGCGCTCCGTGGGCGCGACGCACAACGCTTTCGTCATGGAGCACACGATCGAACAACTGGCGAAAAAGGCGGGGAAGGACCCCGTCGACTATCGCCGCGCGCTCTACACCAAGGCCGGCGCCGACCAGCACCTGGCGGTGTTGAATCTCGCTGCAGAGAAGGCCGGCTGGGGCACGCCCGCACCGGCCGGCTGGACCCGCGGCGTCGCCGTCCACGAGAGCTTCGGCTCTGTGGTGGCCCAGGTGGCCGAAGTGAAGATGGTCAATGGCGAGCCCCGCGTCGGTCGCGTGGTCACCGCCATCGATTGCGGTACAGCCGTCTCCCCCGACCAGATCGCCGCCCAGATGGAGGGCGGCACCTGCTATGGCCTCTCCGCGGCCCTGTTCGGCAAGATCACCCTCAAGGACGGACAGGTGGAGCAGAACAACTTCGACGGCTACCGCGTGCTCCGCCACAACGAGGCGCCGACGGTCGAGACCTATATCCTTCCCTCTTCGGACCCGCCGAGCGGCGTCGGCGAGCCCGGCACACCGGTGATCGCGCCCGCCGTCGCCAACGCCCTCCTGGCCATGGGCCAGCCCGCCACCACCAGCCTGCCGTTTGTGAAGACCTAGGCGCCGACGGCCTCGGGGCGGCGGGAGCCGCCTGGGCAGAGCGCTTTCGCCGACTCCGAGGAGGGGGCGTGCTTCTTGCGTCTCCTGCGGTCGGGGGGCGAGTCGGGCGAGATCGGCGTCCCATTTTATCGACGGCGCCGCCCCAAGACGCGATCGCTCGCCTCATGAAAACGTGTTCGGGACCGGCTGAGACCTCTGGCCTGGGTTCCGGGTTGACCAAACAGGGGACGTAGATGCCGCTCGGAGGCGAGCATGAAACATCAGCCGATTGAACATGTGGGCGCGGAGGCCGCCCTCACGCTGGTCGAAACTCCGGTCATGTCGCGACGCAAGCGTCTCGAGCGATGGGCCGAGTTGCTGGAGCGGGATCCTCACCGGAGATTGAGGGCCCTTTCGAGGGTCGAGTTCATCCGGGAGCGGGACCGCGCTCAGATTCGTGACGACGACACGCCGATCTCCGTGGCTTTCGCCGACCCCGTCCTCAAGGCCGCCGGACTTGGCGGGGACACGTTCGGCGACGCCCGGCAGTTCTTCGAGATGTCCCAGGAGGAGGCGCACTACCTGCTCTGTGACTGCCACTACCTCGGCACAATGGATGGCGCGACCGTGGCCCGGAGGGTGCGCGCAACAGCGCATCCGAACCTGGCTCACCGACTTTTCGTCGGCTCGCGCAACTGACCTAACTTCGTGACAGGCCGGGCGGGCGGGCGAGTGATGCGGCCGTCCGCCCGAGCTTGACGGTCGAAGAGGCCTTGGTCCCCGCGCAGGCTCGGCGGGGCCTCGCGCCTTGCCTAGCCTGTGCGGGCGAAGCCGTCAGGGCTCCAGGTTTCGCTCCCGACGCTATGATGGACGAAGAACAGGCCATCGGGATCATAGCGGCGCTTGATCTCTTTCAGGCGAGGGTAGTGATCGCCCCAGAACGCCGCCTGCCAGTCGGCCTCGAAGTAGTCGGTCTCGGAGAGGTAGGAGGCGGGCTTCGCAGGAAGCGCCGACAACGGGGCCCACGCTGCGCGGACCACCTTGGCCGCGATCCGGCCGCCACCGTCGTTGGGCTCGTGACCTTTGATTCCCGGGTAGGCTGGCGGTTCTTCACCACCGGTGATCGCCAGGGCGAAGGCGTCGAGGACCGCAGGATTCATGGCTGTTTCACGGGTCCGGGCGAGCGCCTCGGCAGGGGCGCCGGCCAGACCCTTGTTGCAGTGCAAGGATACGCTCCAGCCGTCGCCCGCGTGGATGAGGGCATCCACCAGCGCCGGCTGCCTCGCCGGTTCGAGCAACTGCTGCGACAGCCAGGTCGATTGATAGGTGTGCACGACCTGGCCCACCTGGCCGGCATCGCCTTCCCAGAAGAAATTCTCATTGCGGCCGCCTGGCCGGTTGTCGCTCCGAACAACGCCCGGGACCGCCTTCAGCAGTGCGCCGTTCCAGAACAGCTTGGCGGGAATGGCCAGGACCTGGGGCTTGGAGAGCGTGTAGTCGGCCGCTCGCGCCGACACCCAGTCGAAGAACGGCCGCCACGTCGCCTGCGCGCCGGCCTGGTCCAGCCCCTGGAAGACCATACTGATGGATAACCGGCGCTTCGGGCTGAAGCGGATCTGCTCTCCCCAGTGCGGGTTCATCAGGCTGGTCCGATAAAAGGTCAGCAGTTGCTCGACCAGGGCCCGGTAGGCCGCGTCCGAAGAGGCGGTGATATCGGCGTTCACCGCACCGAAGAAAGGCGGCAGGTCATGGGTGAGCAGGGTCAGGCGCGTGACGACTCCAAAAGTCCCGCCGCCCCCACCCTTGAGCGCCCAGAAGAGGTCGGGATTTGTGCAGGCGTTGGCCACGCGCACGACCCCATCGGCGGTGACGATCTCCGCTTCCAGCAGACCTGCCGCGCCGGTGCCGAACCCCTTGGAAAAGCTTCCGAAGCCGCCGCCCTGGACCAGGCCTGCCACGCCTACGGTGGTGCACCCGCCGCCCTGCACGTAGCGACCGGCCTTCGTTGTCACCGCCTCGTAGGCGTCAAGCCAGATCGCCCCGGCCCCCACGCTGACCGCGGGTTGCGGGGCGACCCGGCCGGCGCAGCCTTGCGGAGTGAAGGCCTGGTGCACTTCGACAGCCCGCATCGGCTTGGTCCAGATGAGCAGCGAGTCCGGTGCGTTGGAGCCACCGAGATAGCTGTGGCCGCCGCCTTTCACGACCAGCCTGAGATTGTGCTTGGACGCAAACTTCACCGCGGCGGCGACGTCGGCGCTGGTCTCCGCGGCGACGGCGTATTCACTAGGCTTGGAGGTCCAGGCGTCCGTCCAGCCAAGGGTCTGGGTCAGAGCGACGCTCTCGCCGATGAAGAATGGGTTGCGCAGGTTCTTGAAGAGTTCCGCGCAGGCGGCCCCATCAGGGTCTTTTGCGCAGACGGCGAACGGCGGCTCGACCTTGGTCAGACGCCCCCCGACGGCTTTGCTCAATGCCGCCCATTGCGCCGTGTCGGGCCAGCCGGGTTCCCCGGGCCGGACGCGTCGGCGCGGCGAGGCGGCGAGAGCGGGTAACCCACGCGCGAGACCCGCCGACAAGGGCAGAACCGCGGCGCCCTTCAAAAGATCGCGTCTCAGCATGGCGAATTCCCCGAAAAGGAAGCGATGCGGGCGTCGATGCGAAGAGCCTGCCTGCCGACTTAACGACCGGAAGACCATGGCCAGCAACCTTGACGAAGGGAGGCCTCGGCGATGGCTGATGCGCAATCGCTCAGGGACGAGCGGTTGTATGCGGGGTGCGGAATTGTCCGCGTCGTGGCCAAAGGCGGGGCTTCGGTGACGACCGGGGCGGAAAGGTGTGACGGCCGCCGGGCCGCGTCGGCTCGACGTCTAAGGCTCGCCGCCGGTGGCGCCCAGTCGATCCGTCATGGTTCGCTAGACGAGGACGACGATCGCGACCCGCCGATTGCGCGCCCGTCCGTCAGGGGTGTCGTTGGGCGCGACCGGATCTTCTTCGCCGTACGAGATGGTCGCCATGCGATTGAGCGCAATGCCGCCCTGGTGGAGATAGCGCCGGACGGCTTCGGCGCGAGCCTCGCCAAGCTTGTGGTTATACTTGGAGTCCCCGCTGGAGTCGGTGAAGCCCTGGATTTCCAGATAGACGTTTTTGTTCTCCGCCTTCAGCTTTTGCACGATCTCGTCGAGACGGCTGCGGGCCTCCGGCGAGAGATCGTTGCCGTTCAACGGGAACTTCACCGAGTCATCTGACAAGACCTCCTCAAAGAGGAACTTACCTTCCGCCAGCTTGTGCGCGGAGTTGGCCCGACCCAGCGCCTCCGCCGCCGTGCCTTGCGCCTCTGTAGCCTGGGCGTGCGCCTCGGAGGCTTGAGCCTGCACCGGCGCGACCTGCTTGTTCACGTAGTCCTCAGTCGCGCACCCGCCCGTCAACAGCACCAATATGACACCCCCGACCCATGGTCCTACTTGCGTCACAGGCGCCTCCTACTGCTCTAGGTTTCCCCGGCGAGACAGGACTGTAGGAGGGTGGAGTTCCGGGCCATATCGGGGAAAGTCCCGATCCAGAGGACTTTATAGCCCTGGGTAGCCCCTCAGACTCCAAGGCCCCGCGGTTGGATGCGACTGGGTGGCGGAAGGCCTAGCCCATGCCGTGACAAAACGGCTAGGTAGGGCTTGGTCTGAGCATTTGGGACGCCGATGGACGACGGGGGCGCGAGCTTGCAGGCGCAGATGAGGGCGATAGGACGTGCGGCCCACGTGGCCGCGGCGACCCTGCGTCTGGCCGACGCCGCCAGCCGCACGCGCGCCATTGTAGCCATGGCCGAGGCGGTGCGCGCTGATGCCGCCGAAATCCTGGCCGCCAACGCCCGGGACGTCGCCGACGCCGAGGCCTCCGGCATGGCGCCGGCCATGATCGACCGCCTGCTGCTGGACGCGGCTCGCGTCGAGGCCATGGCCAAGGGCCTCGAGACCGTCGCCGCCATTCCCGATCCGCTGGGCGGCGAGCTTGATCGCTGGGACCGTCCCAACGGCCTCGACATCGCCCGGGTGCGCACCCCGATTGGTGTGATCGCCATCATCTACGAGAGCCGGCCCAACGTGACCGCCGATGCCGCCGCACTCTGCATTCGCTCCGGCAATGCAGCGATCCTGCGCGGCGGCTCGGAGTGCCTAGCCTCGAACCTTGCAATACATGCCGCGGTGGCCAAGGGCCTCGCCGCCGCCGGGTTGCCGCAGACCGCAGTGCAGATCGTGCGAACCGCCGATCGCGCCGCCGTCGGCCTGATCCTCGGCGGCCTCGAAGGCGCGGTCGACCTTATCATCCCCAGGGGTGGCAAGAGCCTTGTCGCCCGTGTGAAGGCCGAGGCCCGCGCTCCCGTCCTCGGCCATCTGGAGGGGATCAACCACGTCTTCCTCCACGCCAGCGCCGACCTCGAGAAAGCCATCGCCATCACGGTCAACGCCAAGCTGCGCCGCGTTTCGGTCTGCGGGGCGGCAGAGACCCTCTTGGTCGATTCCGCTGACGCGCAGCGCCTGCTGCCGCCGGTCGCCGAGGCCCTCGGCGAGGCCGGCTGCGAGCTCCGCGGCGACGCGCGCGCCCGCTCCCTGGTTCCCGGCATGGCCGAGGCGACGCAGGAGGACTGGGGACGCGAGTACCTGGCTCCGATCATGAGCGTCGCCGTCGTCGACGGCGTCGACGGCGCTGCGGCCCACATCGCCGCCCACGGCTCGGCTCATACCGACGCCATCGTCGCAGAGGACGCGATCGCCGCGGAGCGCTTCGCCGTTCTGGTCGACAGCGCCATCGTCCTGATCAACGCTTCAACGCAGTTCGCCGACGGCGGTGAGTTCGGGTTCGGGGCGGAAATCGGCATCGCCACAGACCGCCTGCACGCCCGCGGCCCGGTCGGCGCGGAACAGCTGACAACTTACAAATATGTGGTCCGCGGGACCGGCCAGACGCGTCCCTGACGGGGGACGCCCAGCCGCGCTCAGGCCCGGATTCCATCTTGGGCCGGGCATGCGCGTGGGCCTCTATGGCGGCTCGTTCAACCCGGCTCACGAGGGGCACGCCCATGTCGCCGAAACGGCGCGGCGTCGGCTCAACCTCGATCGGGTGATCTGGCTTGTCTCGCCGCAGAACCCCCTGAAATCCGGCCACGAGACCGCCGGTCTGACCGCGCGTATGTGCGGTGTTCGCGCGCTGGCCAAGGGCCCCGGCATGGTGGTCGCCGATCTCGAAACCCGGCTGGGCAGCGCCTACACCATCGACACCGTCCGCGCTCTGAAGGCCCGCTATCCCGGCGTGAAGTTCGTCTGGATCATGGGCGCCGACAGTTTGGCGAGTTTTCACCGCTGGCGGGGATGGACCCAGATCATGCGCGAAGTCCCGGTCGCTGTGATCTCCCGGCCATGGATCTCGCTGAAGAGCCGCTTCTCGCCCGCCGCCCTCCGGTTCGCCCGCTTTCGCCGTCCGTCCTCCCAGGCGATCCGGCTCGCCGACATGGCGCCGCCGGCCTGGGTCTTCCTGTTCGGCCGCTTCAATTTCCAAAGCTCGACCGCACTTCGCGAGCGGATGAAGCGCCGCGGCGCCGTGAACGGCTGACCCGCGCCCTTCCGCGTGCTAGGGTTGCTCTCGCGAGGATTCAAAGGAGCAACCCGCTGAACCGTGAAGCTGCGCCCCGTGCGCAGGAAGGCGCCTCGCCTTCCAGTGACGTCCAGGCCCGCGTCAGCGCCCTGGAGGACATGATCCTGGCCCGTCTCGACGACGACAAGGCGCAGGACGTCGTATTCATCGATCTTAAGGGCAAGTCCGCCGTCGCCGACGCTCTGGTGGTCGCCTCCGGGCGTTCGCACCGCCATGTCGGCGCCATGGCCGACCACCTGCTGCGCGCCCTGAAGGACGAGGGCTACGGCCGCGCCCGCGTGGAAGGGCTGCCCCACTGCGACTGGGTGTTGATCGACACCGGGGACGTGATCATCCACCTGTTCCGCCCGGAGGTCCGCGGCTTCTACAACATCGAGAAGATCTGGGCGGTCGACAGTGCGCACCGCACTCAGGCGGTCTGAAGCTCGCCGCTGAGCCGGCGAGCAATCGCGGTCATGGACTCGCGCGACATCGGATGATCCCATCGGGGTCGAAGGGAGATTCGTCATGTCCGAAACCCTGAGCCGCGACACCCTGGACGCCTCGGCGACAGATATCGTCGAAGCCTTGGCCGCCCGTCGCGTCAGCGCCCTGGAACTGGCCGACGAGGCCATCGCCCGGATCGAGGCGCGGGACGGACCCATCAACGCCGTGGTCGTGCGCGACTTCGACCGCGCGCGCGACGCGGCCCGGGCCGCCGACGCCGCCCTGGCCCGTGGCGAGCGTCGCCCTCTCCTGGGGCTGCCGATGACGGTCAAGGAATCCCACAACGTCGCCGGGCTGAAGACCACCTGGGGCTTCGACTTCGCCAAGGACTTTGTCGCAGCCGGCGACTCGGTCGGCGTCAGCCGCCTGAAAGCCGCAGGCGCTGTGATTCTGGGCAAGACAAACATTCCCGTCTCTCTAGCCGACTGGCAGAGCGTCAATCCGATCTACGGCCGCACGAAGAATCCGTTCGACCTGGAGCGCACGCCCGGCGGTTCGTCCGGGGGCAGCGCAGCGGCCCTGGCGGCGGGTATGGTCCCGCTGGAGTTCGGCTCCGATATCGGAGGCTCGATCCGGGTTCCCGCGGCCTTCTGCGGCGTTTTTGGCCACAAGCCCTCGTTCGAACTGATTCCGGTTCGCGGCCACGCTCCTATGGGAGCCGACGGTGTGCCGCCGCCGCTGTCCGTGGTCGGACCGCTCGCCCGGAGCGCCGCCGACCTCTCGCTCGCCCTTGGCGTTCTGGCCGGGCCAAGCTCCGAGCAGGCGCGCGGCTACCGGCTCGCCTTGCCCCCCGCCCGCCATGCCGGACTGGCCGATTTCCGGATAATGGTGCTCACAGCGCACCCCTCCGCGCAGGTCGATAGCGAGGTCCGGTCGGCCATCGAGGCGATCGCGGTCCGGCTCGAAGGCCTGGGCTCTCGCGTCTCGCGTGGGAGCGCCCTCCTCCCCGACCTCGCCAAGGCGCATGGCGCATATATGGATCTCCTGAACACCGCCATGGCGATGCGTGGGCCGGAGCCGCCCAAGACCACCGCGGCCGAGTGGATGGCCATGCTCGACCGCCAGGTGGAGATACGCCGCCAATGGGCGAACCTATTTGAGGATATCGATGTGGTGCTGACGCCGGCCTTCGGAACGGCGGCTTATCCGCACGACAGCCGCGACCCCGGCGAGCGGACCCTGACCCTTGATGGCGCTCAGACACCCTACTTCGCCCAGCTCGCCTGGCCTGGCCTGGCGTCGCTGGGAAACCTGCCTGCGACCGCGGTCCCAATCGGCCAGACCCTGGCGGGCCTGCCGATCGGCATGCAGGTGATCGGGCCCTACCTTGAGGATCACACAACCATCGGATTCGCCCGCCTTCTGGAAAGGGAGTTCGGCGGCTTCAGGCGGCCCCCCGGCCTTTGAGGAAGCGCAACCTTCCCGGTCCGCACCCGTTTCGGCTGCATGCCGAGGATCATCATAAGTTGCCCGACCACCGGGACGGACGTCCCGACCGGCCACCGTACCCAGGACTTCGATCTTTCCACGGTCATTGCGCCGCGATCATTCCGCTGCCCGGCCTGCCAGCAGATTCATAGCTGGCGTGGAGATGAGGCGTGGATCGAAGGCTCGCTGACCGGTGAGCCCGCGCGGATGGCGGAGCTTCGCAGCTAGCGCCGCCGACGTTGATGCGAGCTAAGGCTACGTTCCGGCCGCTCGCGCGTTAGGCTTGGCATGACTGGAGCCCGCCTTCTGATCCCAGCCCTCGCGGTCCTGACGCTCGCGGCCAGTGCGCGGGCGCAGCCCACCTCCAGCGTGGCCGCCGCCTTTGGCAATACCGTGATGTCTATCTATCCGGATGGCCGGTCCCAGAAGATCTGGCTGCAGCCCGACGGCTCGTGGACCGGCCTCAGTCGCCGCGGTAATGCGCTTGCCGGCCGTTGGACGGCGAAGGGCGATAGGGTTTGCCTGCGCCAGAGCAAGCCGCCCACGCTGCCCATCAGCTTCTGCGAGAACTTTCCGCAGGATCCCGAGAAAGGCGTCGACTCCAAGGACATTACCGGAACCCCCATCCACCTGAAGCTGGTCAAGGGCCACGTGACGTCGAGCACCGGCTGACCTGGCGCCCTGCTGGACTTAGCCGCCCGCCATCACAGACGGACTGCCGAGCGTCGGCAGCGGCGACCTCGAATGGTCGCCGGCCTGCCATTGCGCTTCCACGGCCCGGGCGACGTGCTGCATGAGCTGATGCCTCGCCGTCGGTCCCTGGCGCGTCTGACGCACCATCACTGCGACTGCGTAGGTGCGTCCGTCCGGGGCGGTGAGCAGGCCCACGTCATTGATGCCAACGGACGCGCCTCTCCAATCCGGGCCGGTGCCTGTCTTATGGGCAAGGCTCCAGCCGGGCGCGAGGCCTGCCTTGAGCCGAAGCTGGCCCGTCACCGCCTCCCCCATCAGGCCGAGCATGAAGTCGGTCGAGGACGGGCTGAGCAGCTCCCCGCGCTTCAGCGCCGCAAGCGCCGAGACGATTCCATCAGGCGTCGCTCCATCCGGCGGATCTGCGAGATATTCGGCCAGCGCCTGATCGCGGACCTCGTCCGGCAGCTTGGCGCGCGCCTGTTTGAATATCCAGGTAGCTCCATATTCCGGTCGCCACGTGAGCCCGGCGGTCCTCGTCTGCACGTCGCGCTCGGTGCCCCCGACGGCCACGCCGTGAAGCCCCTTCTCGGCGATCACCCGGGTCACGACTTCCGGGCCGCCGACTTCGCGGATCAAGCGGTCGTTCGCGGCGTTGTCGCTTTCGACCAAGGCATGACGCAGGAGCTCGTCGAGCTGAAGAGAGAGGCCGCTCGGTCCGCGAATTCGCCGGGTGAGGGGCTGATAGAAAACGCTCTTGTCCTGCGGCAGCATCACCACGGTCTGGTCGAGCTTGAGGCGGCCCTGATCGACAGCCTGCAGGACTGCGAGCGCCACCCAAAGCTTCGAGACGCTCTGTTGGGGGAACCGTTCGTCGCCGGCCACCGAGGCGGTCCAGCCGTCAGTCACGTCGCTCACCGCAACGCCCACAGGCTCGCGATAGGCCGCCGCCAGCCGGTTGAGGTCGCTCTGGAATTCAGCCGGGGCGGCTGGAACCGGCCTGGTGTGGACCAGCGGCGTGGAAGCGCCCTTGGTGTAGGCGATCTTCGACGAGCCGACGTGGTGCGTAACACCCACCCAGCCCCCGACCAGGGCCAGGACGAGCAGCAAGCCCCCGGCGCCCAGCAGTTTCGCAGGCAGCAGCCGGCGCCGGCGCCGCAGCGGCCGAGCCACAGGTTTCATGGCGCCCCATTTGGCCATCAGGCGTGGCCATGAGCCAAGTCGTCACCCCTACGGCGCACCTCCACGGTCACGTGGCTCAGTCCCTCCAAGCCCTTCAGGCGGTGGTGATAGGCTTCGACGGGTAGGGGGTCGGCGGTGGTGATGACCGCCACCGCGGCGTTGTGCCCTGGCCCGAGGCGCCACAGATGCAGGTCGGCCACCCGCTCGCCTTCGGCCTCAAGCCGCGCGCGAATCTCGGCGGTGAGCTCGGCGGAAGGGTTCATATCAAGCAACGTTGCAGCGGTCCGACGGATCAAACTCACCGCAAATTGCGCCACGAGGAAGGCGCCGACCAGCCCCGCGGCCGGATCGGCCCATGCCCAGCCCAGGGCCCGCCCTGCGCCGAGACCGAAGATCGCCAGCAAGCTCACCGCTGCATCGGCGGTCAGGTGCAGATGGACCGCGGCGATATTGAGATCATGCGCCTTGCCGTGAGGCCGCAGCAACCACACGCAGACCAGGGTCACCGCCAGACCGGCCACCGCCAGAATCAGCGCCGAGCCATATTCGACCGTCTCCGGCGAGATCAGGCGCTGGGCGCTTTCCACCGCGATCGTGATGGCGGTGATCGCCAGCACGATGGCGTTGGCGAAGCCGGCCAGGTCGCCAAGCTTGCCGGTGCCAAACGCAAACCTCGGGCTGCCAGCCTGACGCCTGGCGACGGCATAGGCGCCCGAGGCCACCAACATGGCCGCGACGTGGGCGGCCGCGTGCAGCGCGCTTGCCGTGAGCGCCATCGAATGGAAGACGATGCCGCCCGCCAGCTGCGCCGCAAGCGTCACCGCGCAGATCGCCGCCACTGTCCAGGTGCGCCGCTCGTTGCGCATATGATCAACGCCGAGATAGGCCCGGTCACGCCGATACGCGTCCCGCGTCGGCACGGGCTCCTCCAGGCTCGGGGCGGAAACGGTCTGGGTCAGGGGATGCTCGTCGGACGGCGGGACATGAAAGTGTTATTCTATAACACTGGTCCTCGATCAAGGCGAGGTTGCCGGCTGGCGCGCCTCGCGATGTAGTCGGGCGCAGTTGCGGAGATGCTCGTGCGCCGGACCATCCACCTCATCGTGAACGATCGCCCCACCAGCGTCGAGGCCGAGGAAACCGCGGTCCTGCTGGACGTGCTGCGGAGCGACCTTGGCCTCCATGGCGCGCGCTTCGGTTGCGGCCTGGGCCAATGCGGCGCTTGTGCGGTGCTGGTGGACGGCGCGGTCTCGGCGGCCTGCGCCGTGGAGATCGGTGCTGTCGAGGGCAAGACGGTGCTGACCGCCGAGGGTCTCGGGACAGAAGAAAGCCCGCACCCGTTGCAAACCGCCTTCCTCGAACTGCAAGCCGGCCAGTGCGGATATTGCCTGACCGGCATCCTGATCGGCGCGAAGGCGTTGCTTGACGTAAATCCCGACCCCAGTCGGGCTGAGATCGCTCAGGCGCTGGCGTGGCACCTTTGCCGCTGCGGCGTCCACAACCGCATCCTCGAGGCCGTGGCGCTGGCCGCGCGGCGAATGCGTGAAAGCGCGCGCCAGGAAGGCGTGGCGGCATGATCCCGCCGATGCTTGCCGCCAACCCCCGCCTCGATCGCTGGGTGCGGTTCGAGGCCGACGGGCGCGCCCGCGTCGCCTTCGGCCGCATGGAGTATGGCCAAGGCATCGGCACTTCGCTCGCCCAGATGGCCGCCGACGAACTCGACGTTTCGATGGCGCAACTTCACGTCGTCGCGGCCGCCACCAGCGAGATCCCCGACGAGGGGCTGACCGTCGGTTCGATGTCGACCGAGATGTCAGGACCGGCCATCCGGACGGCCTGCGCCGAGGTCCGCGCGTTGTTCATTGCCGCCGCCGCAGGGAAACTGGGCTGCGCGCCCGACGAACTTGAGGTGCGGGACGGCGCTTTCCTGAAGTCGGGAAAGCCGACAGGGCTCGACTACTGGGCGCTTGCGGACGAGGTCGACCTGGCCCGCGAGGCCACTGGCGAAGCCGCCATGAAGTCGGTCGACCAGATGACGTTGGTTGGACAGAGCGAACCTCGGTTGGACCTGCCGCCGAAGCTCTTCGGCGCGGCCTTCCTCCACGACATCGTTCTGCCCGGCATGCGCCATGCCCGTGTGCTGCGTCAGCCCGGCCCCACGGCCAGGCTTGCCGGATTGGACGAGGCGGCCATCCGCCGCGCGGCCCCCGATGTGGACATCCTGATCGACCACGCTTTCGTAGCCTTAATCTGCGACACCGAGGCCGCCGCGGCTCGGGCGCATGCCGCCGCCGAGGGCGCAGCTCGCTGGGAAGGCGCACGCGAGCTCGACCCAGCGCTCGCCGAGCCCGCATCACTGAAGGACTTGCCACACGAGACGTTCGAGGCGGGAGCGCCCGCGCCGGAGGCGTCCAACCGCCGGCGCGTCACCGCAACCTACGGCAAGCCCTATCTGGCGCATGGCTCAATGGGCCCTTCGGCCGGCATCGCCCGGTTCGAGAACGGCGGCCTGACGATCTGGACCCATAACCAGGGCGTCTATCCGATGCGCGCCCTGGCGGCCCGGATCACCGGGCTCGACGCGGCGGCGATCGAGGTGATCCACGCCCAGGGGCCCGGCTGCTATGGACACAACGGCGCCGACGATCCGCCGATCGATGCCGCGCTGATCGCGATCCGGCGACCCGGCGCGCCGATCCGCGTGCAGTGGCGCCGCGAGGACGAGTTCGGCTGGGCGCCGGTCGGCACGGCGATGGCGATGGAGCTAACCGCCGAACTCGACGCCTCCGGCCGCCTGGTCGACTATACCGCCGAGATCTGGAACACCGCCCATACCGGAGCTCGCGGCACGGCGGTCGTCGAGAGCGCGCTCGACGGCTACGTGTCCCCGCGCGCCGCACCCCAACGACTGATGCCGGACGGCGCGCGTTTTTCCGGCGGCCTGCTCAACGCAATCCCATCCTACGAGATAGACGCGACCCGCACAGTCGAACACGTGATATTTCCACCGCCCGTGCGCACATCCTCCCTCCGCAGCCTGGGCGGCGCCCCCAACACCTTCGCCGGCGAAAGCTTCATCGACGAGCTGGCGCAGGCGTCGGGCCAGGACCCGCTGGCCTACAGGCTGGCGATGACCTCGGAGCCGCGCGGCCGAGCTGTGCTGGAAGAGGTTGCGCAGATGTGCGGCTGGGCGCGACGCGGGACAGGAGGGGACGGCCGCGGCCTTGGTCTCGCCTATGACCGCCACCGCAACCGCGGCGGCTTCGTCGCCTGCGCCGCCGAGGTCGAGGTCGACGCCGAGGTGCGCCTGGTCAGACTATGGTGCGCCGCCGACGCCGGCCTGATCATCAACCCCGATGGCGCTCGGAACCAGATCGAGGGCGGCATGATCATGGCTGCCAGCTGGACTCTCAAGGAGCAGGTCAAGCTCGGCGGCGCGGGCATCACGTCGACGACCTGGGACGACTATCCGATCCTGCGCTTCGACGAAGTCCCACCGGTTGAGATCAGGCTCCTCAACACGCGCGCCCACCGACCCCAGGGTATCGGTGAGATCAGCCAGGGCCCGACCATGGGGGCGATCGCCAACGCCGTTGCCCACGCCCTCGGCGCACGCATCCGCGACCTGCCCCTGACCCGCGACCGTATCGCCGCCGCCCTCTTGGCTGGGTGAGACAAGGCGCTCGCGGCGGTTCCCTCAGCCGCGATCAATCACTAGATGTGCGCGTATGACCGACAAGACTCCCGTCACCGTACTCACCGGCTACCTCGGCGCCGGCAAGACGACCCTGCTCAACCGCATCCTCTCGGAGGACCACGGCAAGCGCTACGCCGTCATCGTCAACGAGTTCGGCGAGGTCGGGATCGACAACGACCTGATCGTCGGCGCCGACGAAGAGGTCTTCGAGATGAACAACGGTTGCGTCTGCTGCACGGTGCGCGGCGACCTGATCCGCGTGGTCTCGGGCCTGATGAAGCGCCAGTCCGCGAGCGGAAAGGGCGGCTTCGACGCGATCATCGTCGAGACGACCGGCCTGGCCGATCCCGGTCCGGTCGCCCAGACGTTCTTCGTGGACGACGACGTACGGGCCAAGACCCAACTCGATAGCGTGACCACTGTGGTAGACGCCAAGCACCTGCCCCTGCGCCTGGCTGACTCCAAGGAAGCCGCCGAGCAGATCGCTTTCGCTGACCAGATCATTCTCAACAAGACTGACCTCGTCACCGAGGCCGAACTCGCCGACGTCGAGCGGATGATCCGCCGGCTTAACCCACTGGCTCCGATTCACCGCGCCCAGCGATCCAACGTCCCTCTGAACGACGTCCTGGGCCGCGGCTCCTTTGATCTGGCGCGCATCGAGGAGATCGAGCCTGATTTCCTCAACCCCCCTCATGGCGAAGCGGGCCACGTCCACGACGAAGATTGCGACCACGACCACGATCACCACCATGGTCACGACCACGGCCATGACATCGAAGCCAGCGGTATCCGCGGCGTCTCGCTGACGGCGACCAAGCCGCTCAACGCAAATCGCGTCACAGCCTGGTTGAACGAGGTCCTGCAAGTCCAGGGCCCCGACATCCTGCGCGCCAAAGGCATTCTGGACGTTGCCGGCGAGGACCGCCGCCTGGTCTTCCAGGCGGTGCACATGATCCTCGAAGGGGACTTCCAAGGTCCCTGGCGGGACGGGGCGGAGCGCTATTCACGCCTGGTTTTCATCGGCCGCAACCTGGACGAGGCGAAGCTGCGCGAAGGCTTCGAGGCGTGCGCGGCCTAGGCTTTCCCGCTAGGCCAGGGGGCGTCGCTTCGCGCCTGCGCCTTGCTCGGGCGTCTTGGACTGCTCCGGGATCGAGATTCCCTCGGCAAGCAGGCGCAGCCGGTATGCCGCCAGAACGTCAGGCCTGACCAGGCCGCAAGGCTCGCTCACCCGGCCGTCGCGCCACTCGAGTACGACTTTCTGGTCTTCCAGTCGGTAGCGGCCCCGATGCGTGTCGGAGCCCACGGATACCTCCACCGGTGCCCACTTCGGCAAGGCGCGGCGCTTTTTGCGAGGTTTCCAAACCATCCTCGCAGGCTACGAGCACACAGTTATCGGACGATTAAGCGCCTTCGCCATTGGGAGAAGCGCGAGTACGACAAGAAAGCCCGCCGGGTCTTCCCGACGGGCTTTTGTCTTGCGAAGCCGCTTGTCCGGCTCAGATCTCTTCGTTGATCAGGGCGACCTGATAGAAGCCGTTGCCCTGCAGGGTATTCATCACCGACATGAAGTCGCCGTAGCGTACTTGCTTGTCAGCGCGGATGTAGACGCGCTGCTGGGTCGGCGGCAGGCTGGGATCGTCAGCGCTGAGCGTGCGCGACAGATCCGCAGGCAGGGTGTCGAGGCTGGTCGGCTTCTCGCCGATGAACACGCCACCGCCCGCTTGGATGTTGATCAGGATCGGTTCCTTCACCTTCGTGCCGGGGGGCGGCGGAATGGCCGGCGGCAGGTCGAGCTTGATCGACACCGTCGCGGCGGGGATCGCCACCATGAAGATGATGAGGAGCACCAGCATCACGTCCACGAAGGGCGTGACGTTGATGTCGCTGTTCTGGCCGAGGTCGAAGCGTCCGCCCCCCTGGCCGCCCAGCTTTGCACCCATGCGTAAATTCCTTCCCTGGGGCGGCTCTGTTCCGCCCGGTCGTTTACGAGTCCGCTGACCATTGGCAAGCCGCCACGGCGTTGTAAAGCCCGAAGCGGCGATCTAGGGGGAGGCATGATCTATGCCTTTGACGCCTACGTAACAGCGGTCTCTTTCGACGCGGCGGGCCGCGCGGTCTTTGCGCTCGGTGACGGGACCGTTCGCTTCGAGGCGGGCGAGCGCGCGCAGGCCCATGAGGGCGCTGTGTTATCGGCGGCGGCGCACCCCTCGGGCGAGGGGGTGGTTACAGGCGGCGACGACGGTCGGCTGGTATGGTCCAGAGCCTCAGGCCCACAGGAGATCGCCAGCCTGCCGGGGAGCTGGATCGATGCGGTGGCGTCGAGCCCGGCCTCAGGCCTGATCGCCTTCGCCGCGGGACGCCACGTCCATGTCCGCGACATCGCAGACGCGACGTTTACCCGCACCTTTGCGCACGAGAAATCGGTGGCCGACCTGGCGTTCGAGCCGAAGGGCCGCAGGCTGGCCGCCGCGACCTATGGCGGTATCTGGCTCTGGTACGCTCGAATTGACGCCCAGAAGCCCGGCAAGTTGGCCTGGGCCGGCAGCCACGTGGCCTGCGCCTGGAGCCCGGACGGCAAGTTCCTGATCAGCGCAATGCAGGAAAACCAGCTGCATGGCTGGCGGGTGGCCGACGAGAAAAACATGCGCATGGGCGGCTACCCGGCCAAACCGAAGAGTCTCGCTTTCCTCAGCAAGGGGAATCTGATGGCCACATCAGGGGCGAACGGGGTGGTCGTGTGGCCCTTCGCCGGCGCCACCGGCCCGATGGGCAAGCAGGCCGCCGAAGTGGGGTATGACGAGGCCGCCATGGTGGTCCGTGTGGCCGGCGCTCCCGCGCTGAGCTGGGTGGCTGCCGGTCTCGACGATGGGCGGGTCTGGGCCTGCGACCTCACGGGCCAGAAGATCGTCCCGCTGCAGGCCGAGAAAGCCGCCCCGGTCACCGCGCTCGCCATCTCCCCCGACGCCAGGCGCGTGGCCTGGGGCTGCGAAGACGGCGCGGCGGGCGTGGCGGACGTCGGCGGCTAGTTCTTTCTCTTGCCTGCCGCTAGGCCAGGGGTCTTAGGCTGGTCCTCCGACAACCTGCGCAGCGGATGGACCCCATGAGCGAGACCCTTGCGAAGCCGGCCGTCAATCAGACGGCCGAGGTGCTCTACGAGGTCGTGGACGCGATCGCGACCATCACGCTCAATCGCCCGGAGCGGATGAACACCATTTCGGGGCCGATGCTGGCCGGACTGACGGAGCTTCTGCTGAAGGCCAACGCCGACCCCGCTGTCCGCGTGGTGATCCTGACCGGCGCGGGTCGGGCCTTCTGCGCCGGTCTCGACCTGGTGGACGCAACTCAGGGCTCCGGCATTGGCTCCGATAAGCAGGCGCAGGCGGTCTCCGTGAACCTTGACCTGCGCAACACCCCGCCGACGGTTCTCTTCGCCATGGACAAACCGACCATCTGCGCGCTGAACGGGGCGGCCGCCGGCTACGGCATGGACACCGCGCTGGGCTGCGACATCCGGATCATGGGCGAGAGCGCCAAGCTCGCCGCCGCCTTCGTCAAGCGCGGCGTGGTGCCGGAGAGCGGCGGCACCTGGATCCTGCCGCGGCTGCTGGGCTGGTCGAAGGCCGCGGAAATCATCTTTACGGGCCGCACTCTATCGGCCGCTGACAGCCTGGCTCTCGGCCTGGCCAACGAGGTCGTCCCCGATAGCGAGCTGATGTCGCGAACCTATGCCATCGCCGCAGAGATCGCCGGAAACGCCCCTCTGGCCGTGCAGTCGGCCAAGCGGCTGATGCGCATGGGGATGGAGGAAACGTTCAACGACCATGTCCACCACGTCTTCCTGCAGTTTCTGCAGCTGGCTCGCACCCAGGACTTCCGCGAAGGGATGACCTCCTTCCTCGAAAAGCGGCCGGCGGACTTCACGGGCCGGTAGGAGCCTGCGGCTGATCCCGATAGGGCGGCGGGTTAGCGAGCGCCCTCGTGCGCCGCCGCGCACAAGGTGGTCCATGAGCGACCGCCAGTCGGCTGTGCGGCATAGCCGAAGTCGCAGCGCAAGTGCTGCGCCAGGCGGCGTTCGAGCAGCGCAGCCTCGCTTTGGCCAAGTTGCACCGCAAGCCGCGCCTGTCGCTCGGGCGCGGCGTCCTCGCCGTAGCCGGGATCGAGGTGCGCCGCGATCGCCGAACGCGAACGCACCGCCATCGCCGCGGCGACGGCGCCCTCCCGAAGGTCGACACCCCAGTGCGCCCAGATCCGCCGCACCCACGTCTCAGGGTCGTGCTCGACGTCCTCGTAGCGGACCACCATCACCCGGTCGGGGAAGATGCGCTGCAGCAGGCCCCACCGGTTGAAGAAGCGAATGAACCACCACAGGTCCACGCCTTGCCGCCGGGGCTTGCGCGCAACGTATTCGTGCAAAGCCCCCAGGCCCTTTGCCTCGCGCCACTTGAAAAAGTAGGAGAGCAGTGAATCCGGTATGTTCCTTACAAGGAGCACGACCGGGGCCAGGCGAACGATACCCAGCGCACCGAGCACCGCGACCAGGCGCGAGGGCATGTGGTGCGAGCTGCCGATCTTCGGCGCTTGCGGGAACATCCGCGGGTGACGGGCGTGGCCGATGAAGACGTCGCTTTGCGGGCCGCTCGAGCGGGCCGGCCGCGGAAGAGCCAGGTGGTGGGCGATAGCCGAGCTCAGCATGAACCGGAGCCAGTGGGTTCCGGAATTGTGGCCGCTGATCAGAAAGCCGTCGACCTTGTCGCCATAGTGCAGCAGGTGGAAACGCGAGAGGTCATCGCGCAGGTCGGCGGCGAACAGCGAAAGTCCAACTCCAGCCGCTTCGTCTGGCATGTCCACGCCCCCTCGAACCGAGGACGTCACCAGAACAGATTTTTATAGGTTTATTATAACGTGCCCATCTGGATTCCTCTCCAGGTTGCAACAGATGCGGCAAGCGTCAGCAACAAATCGCATGAGGAGCGAATTGCCCTAATCGAAACCCCGAAGCTCGCCCCAGAGGTTGAAAGCGTCACGGCGCGCCTTGAGTGTGTTTATCGGATGGTCCGGGTCGCGATACCCCAGCGCCATTCCGGAGAACACCATGTGGTCGTCCGGAAGCCCCAGGAATCGCGCCACCGTCTTCGGATAGCGGGCCCAATACTCCTGCGGGCAGGTGTCGAGCCCGCGCTCCACCGCAAGAAGCATGACGTTTTCCATATACATCCCGAGGTCCGCCCACTGCGGCGGCCCAAGTTTGCGGTCGATACAGAAGAACAGCCCGACGGGCGCCCCGAAGAACTCAGCGTTCTTGGCAAGCTGCCGCAGCCGCGCGGGCTTGTCCTCGCGCGGAATGCCGATCGTCGCATAAAGGTCCTCCCCGTTCTGGAATCGCCGCGTGCGGAACGGCTCCCACAGGTTCGGGGGATAGACATCGTACTCGGGCTCCTCGCCGAACGGATTAGCGGCCGCCAGGACCTTGAACTCCGCCAGCTGCGCGCCGGCGAGCGCATAGACCCGCCAGGGCTGCAGATTCCCGCCGGACGGCGCCTGGGCCGCGCGCAGCAGGATGTCGGCCACCGTCTCGCCGGGCACCGGCCTGGACAGAAAGGCGCGGACTGAGACACGCCGGGCCACGGCTTCGCTGACATTCATCTATTCGCGGCTCCAACTTGACGCATTCCGGCGGCGCACTGCAGTTCTCCACCACGCCCCAACGTCAAGGCAAGAACCGCCGCGTGGCCCGACGCCCTCAATCCTCCCGCGCCATCCAGCCACGCCGAGGCTTCCTCGGCGGCCTGTTCCGCGGGGCGGTGATCCTTGCCTTGGTGTTTGGCCTGATCGGGCCCATCGCCGTAGTCGTGGTCTACCGCTTCGCGCCGCCGCCGATGACCTACCTGATGGTCGAGCGGATGTTCCAGGGCCACGGCTTCGACCGCCGCTGGGTCCCGCTGTCGCGGATCTCTCCAACGTTGGTGCGCAGCGTCATCGGAGCCGAGGACGCCCGCTTTTGCGAACACCACGGCTTCGATTGGAACGCCATCCAGAAGGCCATGGATCACAATGAGGCCGGCAAGAGGCTGCGCGGCGGCTCGACCATCAGCCAGCAGACCGCCAAGAACATCTTCCTCTGGCCGCATCGTGACTGGGTCAGGAAGGGGCTGGAGACCTGGTTCACCGTGCTTATCGAGGTGATCTGGGGCAAGGAACGGATCATGGAAGTCTATCTGAACTCCATCGAATGGGGCCCGGGCATCTACGGCGCGGAGGCCGCGGCCCAGCACAATTTCAACACCAGCGCCGCTCAGCTAAACGCCGCCCAGGCCGCGCGTCTGGCCGCGATCATCCCCAAGCCGCTCGCCTGGAAGGCCGCCAGGCCCGGCGCCTACGTCCAGCGCCGCGGCGGCCACATCGCCGTCGCCGCAGGAACCATTCGCCGCGATGGCCTGGCCGACTGCGTCCTTTAGCTTCGACGACGCCTGGCGCCGGTGTTGCAATCGCTTTGCGCGGGGGCGTCGCCTGTCTCCCAACGGGACGGCGTCGGGGACAATCTCGCGGGCTTCCGGGCCGGCGAGCGGTCGTCGCCTAACCGGCGACCAGGACGCGATCTTCCGCGTCAACTTAAGGCGCCGGGAAGTGACCCGGCGCCTGGATCAAGGAGCTCTCAAGCTCCTGAGTCTGAGTATGCGTTGCGTAGCGCCGCCAGGTCCCCGCCTGGCGGCGCATCCGTTTTGTCTGCCGGTGGGGGCTCGGCGCATGACACGAATAGGTCGCCTGCCGGGGCCGAAATATACGCCGGCGGTTGAATCGGCCGTCGCCTGAGAACGGCGCGCGACCGGCGGCGCTGGTCCCACGGCGCCGCTGGTTTCACCCGTTCTAGGGGCGTTGCGGGCCCCCGGTTCTCCTCGGGACCGGGGGCTCGTTCCCGAGCCCGACGCAGTCGAGCACGACGGCTGGCTGGTCGGTGACAGCCTGTCGACGGCGAACCGGCCCTATTGGTTCGCCGGGCGTCGCCCCAATTCCCTGACCACGCCCACGCACAGCAACGCCTGGCCACCAAAGTAAAGACCCCATACCGCGAACCCGACCAGCGCCGTGGCCACGCCGGCCAAGGGCCCGCTTCGCGCGAAGATCAACAGGTCCGAGGCCACGAACATCAGCGCGCCCAGGGCCACCCAGGCGCGCGGAAAGCCGCTGAGCCAGGCGCTGGCCGCCATGCACGAAAGGCCAAGCGCGTAGAGCGCCACGCCTGGCGCGCCGGCCCGGTCTGCGGGCAACAGGAAGGCCGTGACCACCGTCGCAACCACCAGGGCCGCCGCCAACATCCAGTCCTGCCACCTCAGCCCCCGGCGCCTGTTGCGCTGATAGAGCACGATCGCCGCCAGGTGCCCGACCAGGAACGCGGCCCCACCCACCACGAATCCCGCCGGACCCAGCAGCACGTCGCCCAACGCCCCAGCGGCCAACGCAGCGCAGATCAGCCAGCCGTCGAGGCTACGCGCCCGCAAACCTGCATAAACCGCAAGCAACCCCACGCCGGCCCCCTTCCAGGCTAGCGATGCCCAGTTAGGCAAGGTCAGGTGGTCCTCGGCCAGATAGGTGACGCCTGCGACTACGGCGGCCGCCAACGCCACCCGTGCCGCCGCCTTACGCCCCACCATGCCGCCCCCTTAGATTCGCAAGCGCCGCAGACTAGGGCGCTGGCGCGCCTTCCGCCATGCGGCGGGTGGCAAACTTCGATTGACGAAAGAAGCCCTTCCCCGCAAACCCCGCCGCACTAGCAAAACTTGCCCCAACGGAGGCTTCCATGCGCGTCGGCGTGCCCCGCGAAATCAAACCGGACGAATACCGTGTCGGCCTCACCCCCACCGCAGTGCGCGAATACGTCGGCCGCGGCCACGAGGTTTTGGTCGAGACGACCGCCGGGTCCGGCGCTGGATATCCCGATGACGCGTACAAGCGCGCCGGCGCCGAGATCGCGCCGGATGCGGCGGCCGTGTTCGCCGGCGCCGAGCTGATCGTCAAGGTGAAGGAACCGCAGCCCGTCGAGTGGGCGCGGCTGAACGACAGGCACATCCTCTTCACCTACCTTCATCTGGCGCCCGACCCGGAGCAGGCTGACGGCTTGCTGGCCAGCGGCTGTGCGGCCATCGCATACGAAACGGTGACGGATGGAAACGGCGGCCTGCCGCTCTTGGCGCCGATGTCCGAAGTCGCCGGGCGCATCGCCGTCTTCTCAGCCGGCGAGACGCTGTTGAAGCACAACGGAGGCATGGGGCTGCTGCTCTCCGGTGTGCCGGGCGTGCCGCCGGCGCGGATCGTCGTGCTGGGGGGAGGCGTCGTCGGCATGAACGCCGCGCGCATGGCCGCAGGCTTGGGCGCCGAGGTGGTGATCGTCGAGCGCTCGATCCCGCGCATGCGCGAGCTCGACAACATGTTCCAGGGCCGGATCCTCACCCGTTATTCGACCGCCGACGCCGTGGACGAAGAGGTTCTGAAAGCCGACGTCGTGGTGGGCGCGGTGCTGACGGCGGGGGCCTCGGCGCCGAAGCTCGTGCGCCGCGACCACCTCAAGAAGATGAAGCCGGGCTCGGTCTTGGTCGACGTGTCGATCGACCAAGGCGGCTGCTTCGAGACCTCCAGGCCGACGACCCACGCCGACCCGACCTACACCGTCGACGGCGTCGTCCACTACTGCGTCGCCAACATGCCGGGCGCGGCGCCGCGCACCTCCTCGGAGGCCCTGGTCCACGCGACCCTCTCTTTCGGCCTGGCGTTGGCCGACCACGGACTCGACGCGCTTAAGAAGAACAGGCACCTCGCCCGGGGCCTCAACGTCCTCAAGGGCCAGCTTACCCATCCGGCCGTCGCCGAAGCGCTCGGCAAGCCCTTCGCCGATCCTTACGGGGCTTGGAAATAAGCCGCCCAAATCCGCGCAACAGAGGAGGCGAGGCTGAATAAGGCCGGGCCCAGGACGGGCTTCAACGGCCATGGTCGGCGACAACCAACCAGCGTCACGCGCTTCCTCTCCCGCCGCCGGAAATAACGCCGTAACATTGGCGGCCACCGTTGCGCGGCGACCATTGGGAGGACTCCAACATGTGTGACGATGAAATCCATCAGTTCGAAGGGACGGTTCGGGTTGCGGAGACCTCGCTGTCGCGGCGCGGTTTCGCCCTGTCCGCAGCGGCGGCCGCGAGCCTCTCGGCGAGCCTGGCGCACGCCCAGGCGACGGTCGTGGAGAAGGACGTCGACATAAAGACCGGCGATGGGACAGCCGACGCCGCCCTCTTCTATCCCCAGGGCAAGGGCAAATGGCCGGCGGTGTTGATCTGGACCGATATCGGGGGCTTGCGTCCCGTCTTCCGCGACATGGGCCGCAGGCTCGCCGCCCAGGGTTATGTCGTGCTCGTTCCGAACCCCTTCTACCGCAAGGGCCGCGCGCCGAGCGTCACCGAAGGCCTCGATTTCTCAAAGCCCGACGACCGGCCGAAGTTCATGGCGCTGGCAGGCTCGGTTTCGGCGCCTGGGGCCGTGGAGAAGGACGCTCCGATCTTCATCGCCTTCCTCGACGCCCAGCCGCAGACCGACAAGAAAAAGGGCGCCGGGGTCCAGGGCTACTGCATGGGCGGTCCGCTGACCTATCGCACCGCCGCCGCTCAGCCCGGCCGCATCCGCGGCGCCGGCACCTTCCATGGCGGCGGCTTGGTCACCAAGACCGACGACAGCCCACATCTGCTGATCCCGAAGATGAAGGCCGAGGTCTATTCCGCGGTCGCAGCCAACGACGACCAGCGCTCGCCGACCGATAAAGATGTGCTCAAGAAGGCCTTCGCGGACGCCGGCAAGACGGCGAGCGTTGAGGTCTACGCCGGTTGTAACCACGGCTGGTGCGTTAAAGGCAGCGCCGTCTACGATGAGGCCGGCGCGGAACGAGCCTGGGCGAAGCTTACGGACCTCTACAAGCGCAATCTCGTCTAGTCGGCGGCGAGCTTCCAGCGCGCCAGCGCCTCGTAGTGTGGCCGTGCCTGGTCGGCGAGCCTCTTGAGGTCGTCGGTCAGGGGCGCCGCGGGGGCGCGCGCGGGCGCCTCAAATCGCGTCGAGCGCTCCACCGCCGCGTACCAGGCCGGAGCCCAGACGCCGTCGCTCTCACGCCGCCCCGCCGGCCACGCCAGCATCTCGGCCGAAAACGGTACGCCCACCGCGGAGCAAAGGGCCGCAAGCATCCGGGTTGGATCGGCCAGCACGTCAGCGCCCTCGACCACCGGTGGCGCCTTGCCCAGTCGGTGTGCCTCCCGATCGAAAAGCTCGCGCTGCCGCACCACCCCGAGATCCGCCAGCGTCACTTCGGCACGCGCCTTTACGTAGGAGGCCAACACCTGGTCCGGGTCGCGGATCAGGAACGCGTTGCGGCACCTGTCCATCCAGTCGAGCTCGAAGCTGGGCAGCATGTGATGGGTCATGTGCTTCTGGTAGAAGATCGGCGCCGGCGTCTCGCCGACCAGGCGCTCTGCCACCACTCGCCAATCCTGAGGCTGCGAGGCCAGCACGTCCTCCCGCATTGGGTGTACGAGGCCCGTCTCGGCGAGGTAGGCGGCGTAAAACGGCTCATCGACGACCGCGCAATCGGCCCGGTTCTCGAAGGCCCGCATGATCGCCGTCGAGATGTTCCGTGGCCCCGACCACATCGCGACCCGCACCGTCACGCCGCTTGCGCGTCTTTCAGGGCTTCGTAGAGGCCCCGAAGCCGCGCCGTAACCGGCCCCGGCGGAGCCGTCGGCAGGACGTGCCCATCCACCTGCCTTACCGGTGTAAGCCCGCCGAAGGTGCCGGTGACGAAGGCCTCATCGGCCGCTTGCAGGTCGGCCGGCGCGAAATGGCCCTGCTCGACCGGGATACCGTTGGCCTTGCAGAGCGATATGACACTGCCCCGCGTCACCCCGTTGAAGCAGAAGGCTCCGGTCGATGTCCGCAGCCGCTCACCCTTCACCCAGAACAGGTTGGTCGAGTTGCAGCTGGAGACATGCCCGCCGGGGTCCAGCATCACCGCCTCGTCGGCTCCGGCGCGGATCGCTTCCAGGAGCGCGGTGATGAGGTTGAGCCGCGAGTGGCTGTTCAGCCTCATGTCGAACATCTCCGCCGGTGTGCAGCGGATCGACGAGGTGAAAAGTGAAAGCCCCCGCGCCGCGATCTCCGGCGAGGGCTCCTTGTACTCGGCCGTGATGACGATGGTGGGCTTGCCTAGCCAGTTGCGCGGGTCCTGGTTGGCGGCCGCCTTCTCCCCGCGGGTCACCATCAGCCGCAGGTGCGCGCCATGCTCCATCCCATTGGCCGTGAGCGTGCGGCGGATCTCGGATGTCAGCGCCTCTCGGCTCAGCCCGATGTCGAGCTCTATGGCGGCAAGCCCGGTGTAGAGCCGCTCCAGATGCGCTTCCAGAAAGAGCAGCGCGCCCTTGTGCAGCCGCAGCCCCTCCCAGACCCCATCGCCCAGCACGAACCCCGCATCGAAGACCGAGACCTTGGCCTCGCTGCGCGGCACGAGGGCGCCGTTGACGTAGATCTTGAGGTCCGCATTACGCGGATCGGCGGCGAAATCCTGACTTCCGGCCATGGCGTCATTTCTAGGGGCCGACTTAGACTGAAGCCAGAGCGGAGGAGATCAACATGGGCGCTGGCATCGGCGGATCGACGGCGGAAGCCGAGCTTGCGAGGCTGGCGCCGTGGCCAAACCCGGCGCCTGCGATTGCGGCGGCCGAGCGCGCCACGCGTTCGCGCCGCGCCAAGGTGCTGATGGCCGAGATCGGAGCCGACGCCATGATCATCGGGGCCGGGCCGTCGCTGCGCTACCTTGCCGGCGTCGGCTGGAACCCGACCGAGCGGCTGGTGGCGATGCTCCTGCCTCGGGAAGGCGGACCCACGATGGTTTGCCCCCGGTTCGAACTTGGCTCGCTAAAGGCCTCCTTGGGCGTTGAGGCCGATATCGAGCTCTGGGAAGAGCATGAGAGCCCCTATGGGCTGGCGGCAGACGTGCTGACGAGGATGGGCGCCAGGACGTTGGCCATCGACCCGGCCCTGCCGTTCTTCGCCTTCGACGGCCTACGCCTGGCGGCCCCAGCGATCGCGATGTTGAACGGCGCGCCGGTCGTGGATGGCTGCCGGATGATCAAGTCCACGGCCGAGCTCGCCTTGATGAGCCAGGCCAAGGCCATGACCCTCGAAGTTCACCGCCGGGCGGCCCGGATCCTCGCGCCCGGGATCACCACCACCGCAGTGCGCCGCTTCATCGACCAGGCGCACCGGGCCCTGGGCGCGGACGACGGCTCAACGTTCTGCGCTGTGCAGTTCGGTGTCGCCAGCGCCTACCCGCACGGCCTTCCGGGCGAGCAGCGGCTGGAACGTGGAGACATCGTGCTTATCGACACCGGCTGCCGCGTGCAGGGCTACCACTCAGACATTACCCGCACCTATGTCTTCGGCGAGCCCAGCGCCGCGCAGCGGCGCGTCTGGGAGGTCGAGAAGGGCGCCCAGGCCGCTGCCTTTGCCGCCGTAAGGCCGGGCGTTGCGTGCGAGGAGATCGACGCGGTCGCACGGGGCTTCCTGGAGGCCGCCGGCTTTGGACCCGGCTATGAACTGCCCGGCCTGCCCCATCGGACCGGCCACGGCATCGGCCTGGCGATCCACGAGGCGCCTTATCTGGTGCGGGGAGACCGGACCCCTCTCCAGCCCGGCATGTGTTTTTCCAACGAGCCGATGATCGTTGTGCCCGACACGTTCGGTATCCGCCTCGAGGACCACTTCTACGTCACGCCAGAGGGCGCGGCATGGTTCACCGAGCCGCAGCTCAGCCTCGAGGAGCCCTTCGCCGCGGCGAACTGAGGCTTCTCCCTGCGGCGGGTCTGGGAGCAGGTCAAACCCCGGAGCGTCAGCCTCGGCATCAACTCATCCTGTCGTCGATGACGACGCCACCGCCCGAACGCCGTCCTGGCCGCCCACCCTTGCGGCGGGTCTGCGGGGAGCCGGGTTAGGCGGCTGCCCAGGCGTGGGGATCGAGCGCCGCCGGATCGTCAATCGCCATCTCGTCCCAGTCGAGGTCCGGCGGCGGGCTCATGGCGGCGGCGACGACGGCCGACATCTCGGCGGCGGAGGCCACACCCACCAACACGGCGGACGCCTCGGGGCGGGAAAGCGCGAACCCCAGAGCCGCCTGAAGCGGGTCGGAGCGGCCCTCGGCGATCAGGCGACGCGCCCGACTTATGCGGCCGGCGGCGGCCTTCAGGTGATTGGGCGCCCGGTCAGGCGGGAGGAACAGCAGGCCGTTCAGGAAGATCGAGCGCAGATGCACCTCTATGCCCTTGCCGGCCAGCTCGGCGAGCGTGCCATCGATCAGCATACGCTGGTCGAGCAGCGAGGCGGGGGCCTGCACGAGGTCCGGCTTGAAGCGGCGCGCCAGGCCAACCGGGTCGTCCGAGGCATAGACCGAAACACCGATCTTCCTGCAGAGCCCCTCGTCCTTCAGCTTGCGCAGGCGTTCCCAGAGGGCCGCGCCGTGAGGACTGAAGAGGTCTGTGGCGGAGGGGGCCAGGATGGCGTCGACCTGGGCGACGCCCAGACGTGCGAGTTGCGCCCGGACTTCGGTCTCGACCAGGTCAGGGCCTCGGTCGGGCCGCACCGTGGTGACGGTCAGGCGGAAAGGCAGCGGCTTGGGCAGCACTTGGCCAAGCGTGATCTCCGCGGCGCTCGGATGGCGGCCGACTTCCAGGAAGTTCAGGCCCGACCGGGCTGCGATCGCCAGGATTTCGCGCGCCTCAGCGTCGCGTGGGCGGCCGCGGGCGCCGGCCTGCTGATCGAGGCCAAACTGCCCGGACCCGAGGCCCAGCTTTTTAATCGGTGACGTCATGTCTGCGAAGGCGACTTGGAGCAGTTCCTATGAGGCGCCATCTTTGGCCTATGATGCCTAAGAAGCCGTATCCAGGACCTTTCCAGGGGGTTAAAAAGCTTGACCACGCGTGACCCACTTCCCGAGTGGCCGTTATTCGGAATGACTGACGACGTGCGGCCAACCTTGCGCCGGGTTCGCGACGCCGGTCAGGCTTGCACGCTCGCAACCCTGATCTCCGTAGAGGGCGGAGGGCCGAGGCCCGAAGGCACCCAGATGGTCTTCGCCCCCGGGGTGACCGCCGGGTATTTTTCCGGCGGCTGCGTTGAGTCCGATGTCGCCGACCACGCCTTTGCCTGCCTGGATGATGGTGAGCCCCGCACACTCATCTATGGTGAAGGTAGTCCTTGGCCGGACATCCGGCTCCTGTGTGGCGCACGGATCGAGATCTTCCTGGAACGGATCGGCGCTGATGATTCGGCGCTGGCCGAGCTGCTCGCCGCCCATGCCGAACGTCGCCCGGTGGTTTGGGTCAGCGACGGCCATGCCCGAGAATGCGCCGCGAGTGTCGAGCCGTGGCCAGAAGCCCAGGTTGTGCGGCGGCACCAACCGACGCCTCGCCTCATCGTGGTCGGCAGCGACCCCACGGCCCTGGCCATCGCCCAGCTGGGCGCGCAATCCGAGTTCGAGACCACCCTCGTGCGCCCGAAGGGGCCTGCCTCGGGTCCGCCGATACCGGGGATCGCTTACCGGCGCGGAGAGCCCGGCCAGGCTTTCGCAGCGATCGGCGTGGACCCCTGGACCTCCATCGCCATAGCCACCCACGATCTGGAGACCGACCAGGCCGCCCTGCGGGCCGCCCTGCCCTCGGCGGCCGAGTATGTGGGCTTGCTGGGCGCTCGCCGGCGGATCGCCGACCGCTTGGCGCCGCTTCGGGCGGAAGGGACTTCGGAGGGCGTCTTTTCCAAGCTCCATGCGCCGATTGGCCTCGATATCGGCGGCAAGGCGCCTTGGGAAGTCGCTGTCTCGGTGATCGGCGAGATCACGGCCCAGCGCTATGCACGCGAAAGCCGCAGCACCTCGACGAGCGTCCCGGTTTCCGCGGCCGCCGCTCCGGCGCGTCGGCGAAGCAGCGCATCGGAGGCCGCAAAGACGCTGACCAGGGAAGAATCCTGATCGCGGTAGGGGCGCACGGTGACGCCGCCCCCGGAATAGGTCAGCTTCGCCCGCATCCAATGTTCGCGCGACCCGTTGGCCGGGAGAGCCTGCTCAAGGCGCGCCGCAACTGTCGCCGGCTCGGCTGCTGAGCCTTGGTAGGCGTTCAGGATCGGGCGCAGGAAAATCTCGGCGCAGACGAAGGCCGAGGCCGGATTGCCCGGCAAGCCCAGCATCCTGCGCCCGTCTCCCAGCACCCCGAAGAACGTGGGTTTGCCCGGTCGTACGTTCACGCTCTCGACCCGCAGGGAAAGGCCCAGGGCCTCGCCTGCCGCCCGCACGAGATCATGGTCGCCCACCGAGGCGCCGCCAACCGTCACGACCAGATCGGCCTCGACGGACCGTAAGGCCTCGATCACGGCGTCCAGCTCGTCGGCGACCGGCTTGGCGCGGATGACGATCCCGCCCCAGTCCTCGACCATCGCCGCCAGGGCAGGGGCCCCGGAATCGTAGATCTGGAAGCGCCCCGGCTCGGCCGGCGCCTCGACAATCTCCTCTCCGGTGGAAAGCAAGGCGACCCGTGGCCTAGCGCCCACGGAAACCTCCGCACGGCCTGCCGAGGCCGCCAGCGACAGCCGCCAGGGGTCGATACGCGCGCCTCGTTCAAGCAGAAGCGCGCCGGCCTTGAAGTCTCCGCCCGCCGGGCGAATGAAATGGCCCGCATCCACCTGCGGGACACGAACGACGTCTCCGGACCGCTCGGCCTCTTCCTGAATGACCACCGCGTCGAAGCCGTCCGGAAGCGCCGCCCCGGTGAAGATGCGAACCGCCTCGCCAGGGCCTACGTGTCCCTCATATCCATGGCCGGCGGCGCTCTCCCCAACGATATTCAGCTCACCCGGCGAGTCGACGGCGCGCACGGCCCAGCCATCCATTGCCGAGGCATTGAACGGGGGCTGGTCGCGCACGGCGGCCACATCCTCGGCCAAGACCCGACCAATCGCCTGGGCGAGGCGTACGCGCTCGGCCGGCAGGATGGCGATCTCCGCCAACATCCGACCCCGGGCGTCGTCGACCGCCAACAGCTTCATGCTATCGAACTCCGCTCATCCCGCGAGAGCGGGGACCTGGATTTTCTTCGTCGCGACGGACCACTCGTCCTTGACTGCTTCGAGCCGGTCTAGGGGGAGGTCCAGTCCCCGCTGGCTCCGCCCGTCTTTGAGACCAACCTGACAGCTTCGATGACCATGCCCTTCTCCGCCGCTTTGAGCATATCGTAGAGCGTGAGGCAGGCCACCGAGACGGCGGTCAGCGCCTCCATCTCGACGCCGGTAGGCCCGGTCGTCTTTACACGGGCCGTCACCGTCAGCCCTCTCTCGGCGCCCTCGACCCGCACGTCGACCTTCGACAGGGCCAAGGGGTGGCACAAAGGGATCAGGTCGGAGGTCCGCTTGGCGGCCATCACGCCGGCGATCTCGGCCACCGCGCGGACATCGCCCTTCTTGCCCTCGCCCGACAGCGCCAGCTCCAGGGTCGCAGGACCCATCCGCACGAAGCCCTTGGCCACCGCTTCACGAACGGTCGCTCTCTTGTCCGACACGTCAACCATGCGCGCGCGGCCGGTCTCGTCGAGGTGAGAGAGCTTGCTCACGTTTCCACCAGCCTCATTCTTCAAGCAGTCTGGGCATCAGCTCGACCATGTTGCAGGGGCCGTGGCGGCTGTCGAGCTGGGCGGAAATCACCTTGTCCCAGCCGTCCCGCACCGCCCCGTTGGAGCCCGGAAGACAGAACACGAAGACACCGCGGACGATCCCGGCGGTAGCCCGCGACTGCAGCGTGGACAGCCCTACGGACTGGTAGCTCACCAGGTGGAAGATCACCGAAAATCCGTCGATCTTCTTGTCAAACATCGGCTCGACGGCCTCCGGGGTCACGTCGCGACCGGTGATGCCGGTCCCCCCCGTGGTGATGATCGCTTCGACGAAACCCGAGGCGACCCAGCCCCCGATCTTCTCGCGTATCTCCGGAATCGAGTCCCTGACGATGGCCTTGTCGGCCAGTTCGTGACCCGCCGCTTTCACCCGCTCGGCAAGGACATGGCCGGAGGTGTCACTCTCCTCGTCGCGGGTGTCGGAGATGGTGAGGATCGCGATCCGCACAGGCTTGATGGCCTGGCTCTCGTCGACCCGGCCGCCAGGGCTTAGCGCGTTCACTTGGTGGTCTCCTTTTCCCAGCGGGCAAGATCGGCATGGTCCTGGGCGTGGGGCTCCACCCAGCGGGCGCCGTCCGGGCCGTGCTCTTTCTTCCAAAAGGGCGCCTTGGACTTCAAGTAGTCCATCAGGAAGTCGCAGGCCTCGAAGGCGGCGCGGCGGTGGCGCGCAGCGGTCGCGACGAACACCACCGCCTCTCCGGGCGCGATCCTGCCCGCTCGGTGCAGGATCAGGACGTCGTTAAGGCCGAAGCGCGCGCGGGCCCGGCCGGCGACCTTGCCGATCTCGGCTTCCGTGAAGCCGGGATAGGCCTCGAGTTCGAGGATCGTGGTCGATCCGGCTTCTGCTCGTGCGAGCCCGGTGAAGGTCGCCACGGCGCCGACCTCGGAGCGTTCGCGGCAGAACTCGCTGAGAAGCGCGCCCGGATCGAAGGCCTCGTAGGTGAGTCGGATCATCCGCCGCTCATGGGTGGCAGGAACGCGACTTCGGTGCGGGGGTTCAGGAACCCTTCGCCGCGCACAATGACCTGATCTAGGGCGACTTGCACGCCCGGGCCCGACAGCGCCTGGCCGAGCGCGGCGTCCTCAGACGCCAGCCGCGCCTTGAGCGCCGAGAGAGAAGGACTGTCGATCTCACGCTCGCGCCAGCCAGCGACGTCGCTCAGGCGGCCGAACATCAGGACACGCGCCACGGCCTAGCCTCCGGTGGTCGACATGTGGCGGGCGACGGCCGGAGGCAAGGTGCGCTCGATGTGGAAATCGTGGCCCTTGGGCTTGGTGTCGACGGCCATGCGGATCGCGTCGACAAGATCGCTGGCGGAGCCGCCGCCTCGCAGGACGGCGCGCAGGTCGGCGGCGTCTTCACGGCCAAGGCAGGTGTGCAGGGTGCCCGTGCAGGTCAGCCGCACCCGATTGCAGGCCTCGCAGAAATTGTGGCTGAGCGGAGTGATGAAGCCCAGCTGGCCGCCGGTTTCGGCCACTTCGACGTACCGCGCCGGGCCGCCGGTGGTCAGCGGCAGCTCGCGGAGGGTCCAGAAACTCTCCAGTTCAGCCCGCAGCGCGCTCAGCGACAGGTACTGATCGGTCCGATCGGCGTCGATTTCGCCCATAGGCATGGTCTCGATCAGGGTCACGGCCAGTCCGCGCCCGTGCGCCCAGCGGATCAGCTCGGGCAGCTCGGCGGCGTTGTCGTCCTTCAGCGCGACCGCGTTGATCTTGACCTTAAGGCCTGCGGCCTGGGCCGCATCGATCCCGGCGAGCACCCTGGCGATCTCGCCGCCGCGGGTCAGCCTGCGGAACAGCTCCGGCTTGAGCGTATCCAACGAGACGTTGATCCGCCGCACGCCGGCCTCAGCCAGCGGCCGGGCGAACTGTTCGAGCTGCGTCCCATTGGTCGTCAGCGTCAGCTCCTGCAGAGCGCCGGACCGCAAGTGTCGCGACAGGCCCTCGATGAAGCCCATGACGTTCTTGCGGACCAGCGGCTCCCCACCCGTGATCCGGAGCTTTTTGACGCCCAGTCCAACGAAGGCCGACGCGATTCGATCGAGCTCCTCCAGCGTCAGCACCTCGGCCTTGGGCAGGAAGGTCATGTGCTCGCTCATGCAGTACACGCAGCGAAGGTCACAGCGGTCGGTGACCGAGACGCGCAGATAGGTCACCGTGCGACCGAATCCGTCGGTCAGCACGTTGGAACCTTGCGAGTGTGCGGCGTCATAGGGCGTCATGCGTCCGCAAACATAGAGAGGATGGCGCCTTGGCGACAGGGGGTGGCGGTGAGTCCAGGGTTCGGCCGGCATTCGAAGCCGTTGTCCTGGCGGCCGGATCGGGCTCGCGGTTTGGCGGAGGCAAGCTGCTCGCGGCCTGGGACGCGGGAATCCTGCTGGAAGGCGCGCTCGCCGCGGCCTTCGCCGCGCCGGTGCGTAGCGTGACCGTGGTCATCGGCGCCGACGCCAAGGCTGTCGCCGCCGCGGCCCGCAACTTTGACCCCCGGGCGGTCATCGTCCACGCCGCCGACTACTCCGAAGGCATGGCCGCATCCTTGCGCGCCGGGATCGCCAGCCTGCCCGCGGACACCGACGGGGCGTTTGTCTTTCTGGGCGACATGCCGCGCGTGCCGACCGCGGTCCTGCAACGGATGGCCGAAGCCGTCGCACAGGGCGCCCAGGCCGCCGCGCCGATTTTCCGGGGCCACAGGGGAAACCCCGTCCTGATCGCCCGCAATCTCTTCCCTGAGCTGCTGGCCCTGACCGGCGACGCCGGCGCACGCGGGGTGCTGCAGGGCCTGGGCGAGCGGCTGGCCCTGGTGGAAAGCCCCGACGACGGAGTGCTCTTCGATGTGGACGAGCCGCAGGATCTGGCGAGACTCACCTCGCCCTCCTCCGCTCGGCCAAAGGCCGATCCGCAGGACTGATCGCGGCGGATCAGGCCGGGGCGTGCGCCGCCAAGGCCAAGTCGTCGGCGTGGACCAGCGGGCCGGAGGTGTAGCCCAGCGCGCCCTCGATCGCGTCACTCTTCAGGCCGCAGATCCGCTGCGCATCCTCCGCCTCATAGCGGACGAGGCCGCGGGCGATCTCGACGCCCGCCTCGTCGCGGATGACGACGGCGTCGCCCTTATCGAAGTGGCCCTCGGTGCGCCGGACGCCGGCCGCCAACAGGCTCTTGCCCCGGCGCACGGCGTCGGCTGCGCCCGCATCCACCAACAGGGCGCCGGTGGGCGCGAGCGAGCCCGCGATCCAGGCCTTGTACGCGGCAGCCGGTGTTGTGGAGGGTTCGATGATCGTCGCACGTTGTCCTTCTTCGACCGCCAGCAAGGGCGCTGGGCGCCGCCCAAGGGTGACGACCGTCGCGCAGCCCGCGGCGCTGGCGATCCGCGCCGCGGCAAGCTTGGTGGCCATCCCCCCGGTGCCTACCCCGTCGACGGCGTTGGCGCCCCCGGCCATGGCCTCGATCTCGGGCGTCAGGCGCGACACCCGCGCCAGATGCTCGGCTGCAGGATTGCGGCGCGGGTCTGCCGTATAGAGCCCGTCGACATCGGAGAGCAGCACCAGCAGGTCCGCGCCGATCATCTGGGCCACGCGAGCGGCCAGACGGTCGTTGTCGCCATATCGGATCTCTTCGGTGACCACCGTGTCGTTCTCGTTGACCACCGGCACCACGCCCAGGGCAAGCAGGGTTTCGACGGTGGCCCGCGCGTTCAGCCAGCGCCGGCGGACTTCGGTATCGTCCCTGGTCAGCAGGACTTGCGCGGCGGCCAGACCATGGGGCTCCAGCGCCTCCTCCCAAGCCCGCATCAGACCCGACTGACCCGCGGCGGCGGCGGCCTGTTTCTCAGGGAGCGTGAGCGTTCGTTTCGGCAGCGCCAGACGCCGCCTGCCCAGCGCAACGGCGCCGGAGGACACCACCAGAACATGCTGGCCGCGGGCCCTGAGCCGCGCGACATCGGCCGCGAAGGCCGCGAGCCAATGGCGATCGGCGCCATCCTCGCCGACCAGCAGGGCCGAGCCGACTTTGACGACGATCCGTTTCGCGGCCGCCAGACCGCTCACGGCGTCCAGTCCCCGGGGGTTTCGCCGCTCGCGGCGGCGGCGTCCGCCGCCTCCTCGCCCTTGCGCGAACGGACCATGGCGTAGGCTTCGCGCAGGAGTTCGATGACTCCTTCACCGGAAACACCTGACACCTGCCTCACTTGAGCGCCGGAGGCCCGGGCCAGCGCCTTCGCCTTGGCCTTGCGCGTTTCCTTGTCCAGGGCGTCGACCTTGGACAGCGCCAAGATCTCGACCTTGTCGCCCAGCTCTTCGCCATAGTTTTCGAGCTCGTGGCGCACGGTGCGCCACGCGTTGACGACGTCTTCCTGCGTTCCGTCGACCAGATGGATGAGGGTCGCGGTTCGCTCCACATGGCCCAGGAAGCGAACGCCCAGGCCTGCGCCCTCGCTGGCGCCTTCAATCAGGCCGGGAATGTCGGCAAGGATGAACCGCTCGCCGACCGACAGGTCGACCATGCCGAGGTTGGGCGCGAGCGTGGTGAAGGGGTAGTCGGCGATCTTCGGCTTGGCGGCGCTTGCGGCGGCCAGGAAGGTCGACTTGCCCGCGTTCGGCAGGCCCACGAGCCCCACGTCGGCGATCAGCTTCAGCCTGAGCCAGATCCAGCGTTCCTCTCCGTCCTGGCCAGGATTTGCGTGGCGCGGCGCCTGGTTCACCGGGCCCTTGAAGTAGGTGTTGCCGAACCCGCCGTTGCCGCCCTTCAGCAGGCGCACGCGCGTCCCGGCCTTGTCGAGGTCGAGAAGCAGGGTCTCCTTGTCCTCGTCGAACACCTGGGTGCCCACCGGGACTCGCAGCACCGCGTCGGAACCATTGGAGCCATGGCGATTGCGACCCATCCCGTGGACGCCGGTCTCCGCCTTGAAGTGCTGGTGGTAGCGGAAGTCGATCAGGGTGTTCAGCCCATCAACCGCCTCGATCCAGACGTCACCGCCCTTGCCGCCGTCCCCGCCATCCGGGCCGCCGTACTCGATATATTTCTCCCGCCGGAAGGAGACGGCCCCGCCGCCACCGTTTCCGGAGCGGATGTAGATCTTGCACTCGTCCAAAAATTTCATGGCCGGCGGCCTTTAACATGAAAATCCCGCGTCATCCCGACTTGCGCGAAGCCGAAAGCCGGGCCCCATAGGCGCAGAGTGCGCCCACGGGGCCCGGACAAGCTGTTTGCGCGTCTTTGCGGGATGACGATGGGTTGGGCTACGCCAACCACACCATCATCCGTGTCGGCACGTCGTCCCGACCGCGCGCGACCGAGGGTCGGTGCTCGATCTCGCCGGTGTAAAGAAAGCCCGACTTGCAGAGCACCTGGCCAGATGCCGGATTATCGGCGAAGTGGCCGGCCACCACGACGTGCCTGCGCCAGTCGCGCTTCACCCACTTGAGCGCCGCGCGCGCCGCCTCGGTGGCGTAGCCGCGGTTCCAGAAGGGCCGACCAACCCAGTAGCCGAGTTCCGGGCGATTGCCGGCCTTCAGGCCGATCGCGCCCACGACTCCGAAGACGTGGTGCTCAATCACCCAGGTGGCTTCCCGGTCCCACTGCGTATGTTGACCCCGGGAGATGAAGTTCTCAGCGTCGGGGAGGCCATACGGATGCGGGATGTTCCCGGTCATCCCGGCTACGTTGAGGTCGCCGGCAAGCGCGGCGATCGGGACGGCGTCGCTCGCCACCGGTCCACGCAGGACAAGCCGCTCCGTCGAGACGACAGGGGTCACTTCAATCGCGCACATCATTCACCTCCCGGCCCTCTAGCGGGGCCCAAAACGAAAGCGGGGAGCCCGGCTGACCGGACTCCCCGCTTAGGTTCGTCTGTCCGGTCCGCCTTGGTATCCAAGGGCGAACCGGAGAATGGCGGTTCGCTACTTGGTCTTGGTGTTCTCAGCCATCACCACGTTCACGTAGGTTCGGTCGTCACGCTTGGTCGTGAACTGCACGGCGCCGGTGGCGGTGGCGAAGAGGGTGTGATCGCGGCCAAGGCCCACGTTGTCGCCCGGCCAGAATTTGGTGCCGCGTTGACGCACGAGGATGTTCCCGGCGAGCACAGCTTCACCGCCGAACTTCTTCACGCCGAGGCGCTGACCGGCGGAATCACGCCCGTTGCGCGAGGAACCGCCGGATTTCTTGTGAGCCATTGTGCTCTCCTAACCTAAGAGCCGGCCTTACTTGGCCGACTTGTCCTTCTTCGGAGCCGCGGCGGCCTTCTTGGGCGCAGCAGCCTTCTTGTCGTCAGCGGCCTTCGCCGGAGCGGCCTTGGCTTCGGCCGGAGCCGCAGTCTCGGTCACGTCGGCAGCCTTCGCCTTGGGGGCAGCCTTCGTCTTGGCGGCAGGCTTCGCAGCTGCAGCCTTGGGAGTCTGAACCTTGGCGGCCGCGGCGGCCTCGAGCTGGGCGGCGGGGCTGACGAACACCAGGCCACGGGCTCGCGCGTCGAGCTCGCCTTTGGTGGTCAGGTCCACCTTGCCGTCCCACTTGGTCTCCTTGCCGTCGGCGCCGGCGATCGCCGTCACCCGCAGCACGGTCTCGGTCTGGCGGTGGCCGCGCGTGCGGCGGTAGCCCTGGCGACGGATCTTCTTGAAGATCTTAACCTTTTCGCCCCTTCGGGTCTCGATCAGGGTCGCGGACACGCTCGCGCCGGCCACTGTTGGAGCGCCGACCACAACGGCTTCGCCCTCGCCGACCATCAGCACTTCGCCGAAAGCCACGTTGGCGCCCGGCTCACCGGCCAGCTTCTCGACGACCATCAGGTCGCCGGGAGAAACCCGGTACTGCTTGCCGCCGGTCTTGATCACCGCGTACATCGTTCGCGCCTTCAAAAATCACTGTGTATGTGCAAAACGGAATGCGCCCGCGAGTTGGCCCGCGGGCGAAGAGCGGCGGACTTATACGCATGGGAGCCGGGGTGTCAACGCGAGACGGGCGTAAACCCGCCAGCGCGGCGTGCGGCCGCCACTAT
>NZ_DASXNL010000076.1:0-3342 GCF_036495085.1 Phenylobacterium sp.
CCACCGCAGCCCAGCCAGATAGTCCCGGCACGCCGCATCGTCCGCGAACCAATCGCGAAACTCGAGCACCGTGCGTGGATACTCTGCCATGACCACCCACAACAAATTGTGCCACTTGAGTCAAGTGCATAGCCCTAAAAGCAAATAGCAGGGAGAAAACAGGGAGACGATGCTTGGAAGCAAGGGTTCTCCGCTCCCGAGCCACGGGCTAATCAAGCCGAACACGCGCTCTCCACAAGTTCGCTCACCGAAACCCACCCGCGCCGCCGGCTGCCGCCCGAGCTGCGGGGGGTAACGTCGACAACAGCCCCGATCGAAAACCGCGTTACATCGCATACGTCGTGCGTTGCCGGCTTGAGTTCACTGACGTCGGCCTCGGCACGTCCGATCCGACGCTGCGCACCGGCCTCGCCGAATTCAAGGACCCGGAATTCAAGAGCATAACGGGCATCAGCGGCTCGCCAGTGTTCGACATCACCGCGAACGCGTTGTGCGGCATGGTCGTGCGCGGCGTTCATGGATTTCTTCGACATCACGCGCTTACTCGACGCGATTAGCCGCCGGGCGACGAGCGCGTACTATACGAAGAACGTGATGAGGGTGGCGGCGCATCGCACGTACACGCGATAGCAGCTGCGCGAGCCGCTCAGCCAGAAGATTGGCGAGGCGGTGCGGGGCCAGCAGGCCCAAGGACCGGGTCCTTCCTATGCGAAATCTGAATATATAATAGTCAGATTCTGACTCTACCGATTCCGACGTGCATCAAACATCTTCCTCCTGCCAACGCCAAAGCGCGATGGCGGAAAGGAGAGAACGATGTCGTTTCCCCAGACGCCGATGATGTCGAAGGCCCGCGCGGCTCGACGTCTTCCTCGACCGCAAGCCTCGGCAAGTCATCGCCGCAGCCATGGGGTCGCGCGATGAGCGACCCCTGGCTCTCGCGCCTGTTCGGCTCGCGAAAATCCGCCCCCGTGCCCCTGACCCTGCCTGAACAATCTCAGAAAGGTAGACCCATGTCCAAGTATCTCCTCGATCTGTCCAAGGAATTCGCCGGCAAAAAGGCGATCGTCACCGGCGGCTCGCGCGGCATCGGCGCGGCCACGGCCCAGCGCCTCATCGACGCCGGCGCGAAGGTGGTCGTCGTCGCCCGCTCGCGCCACGAAGAGACCCCCAAGCAAGCCGTCCTCGTCTCGGGCGATCTTCGCACCCTCGAGGGCGCCCAGAAGGTCGCAAAGGAAGCGATCGAAAGGCTCGGCGGCGTCGACATCCTGGTCAACGCGGCCGGCGCCGCTCGCGTCCATCTTCCGGACTCGATGGCCATCTCGGACGAAGAGTGGGTCGACAGCCTCAACATCAACTTCCTGTCCGCCCTGCGCGTGACCAACGCCCTGATCGCCGAGCTGAAGAAGTCGAAGGGCGCGATCGTCAACGTCACCTCCGGCGGCCGCATCGCCTACGCCGGCGCCATGGCCCACTACGGCGCGGCCAAGGCGGCGCTCAACAACTGGTCCGAAGCGCTCGCCAAGGAGCTCGCGCCTCTGGGCGTGCGGCTGAACATCGTCTCGCCCGGTCCGATCACCACGCCCGGCGGCGATGAGGTGCGCAAGACGATCACCTCGGCCATGGGCATCACCAACGAGCAGTTCTTCTCCGTGGTGCCGCTGGAGGGGCGCGCCGGTAAGGCCGAGGACCTGGCCGAGGCCATCGCCTTCCTGGTCTCCGATCGCGCCTCCTACGTCACCGGCGACACCCTGTTCGTCGGCGGCGGGTTGGGCACGCTCGCGGCTCTGTAGCCGGCGGATCATCGGCCGGGCCCCTCGCGGGCCCTCACCTTCGGCTTGGCGACGCTCCCTCCGTCGCCAGGCCCTCTTTTCGCACAGCAAGGGTCTGCGTCATGATCGACCTTCACTATTGGACCACGCCGAACGGCCACAAGATCACGATGTTCTTGGAGGAGACCGGCGCCCCTTACCAGATCACCCCGGTGAACCTGGCCCAGAACGAACAGTTCGAGCCGGAATTCCTCAAGATCGGCCCGAACAACAAGACGCCGGCGATCGTCGACCGGGCGCCGGCCGATGGCGGCGAGCCGATCAGCCTGTTCGAGTCCGGCGCGATCCTGATGTACCTCGCCGACAAGACCGGCAAGCTCATCTCCAAGGACTACCGCACCCGCCTGGAGACCCTGCAGTGGGTGTTCTGGCAGGTCGCCGGCCTCGGGCCCATGGCCGGTCAATTGGTGTTCTACAAGCGCACCCAGGACAAGGTCCCCTCCGCCGAGGCGCGCTTCGTCAAGGAGACCGCCCGTCTCTACCGCGTGCTGGACCGTCGCCTGATAGGCCGGACCTGGCTGGCGGGCGATGACTACTCGATCGCCGACATCGCCGCCTTCACCTGGGCCGCACCCTACGATCTGTTCGAGATGAACCTCGACGCGTTCCCCGACGTCGAGCGCTGGCTGAACGCGGTCTGGGATCGTCCGGCGACCAGGATGGCCTACGAGATCTCCACGGGCTACAACCCCAACGTCGTCGTCCCCGCTCTGCCGCGAGCCGCCTGAACCTGCGCACGGCTGACCGACGGCGCCGGCCGCCCTGGCGTCCCCCGCCGGTCGGCGTCCCGGCCCTGAAATTCCTTGGCGAGCCAGTCGGTGAAGGCGCGCGCCGACGGCTTGGCCGCCTTGCCCGCGGGCAGGATGATGTTCACGTCGACTTGGCCCATCTCCCAATCTTCGAGAACCCGGACCAGCTGGCCGGTGCGAAGCTCGGCCGTCACACCGATGAAGCCGCAGGACACGATACCGAGCCCGTTGACCGCTGCGGAGGCGGCACCTTCCGCATCGTTGATGATGTACCGTCCGTCCAGCCGCACCGAGGTGGTCTTGCCGTCTTTCGAGAACGACCAGCCCTCCATCCCACGTCCCGCCGGCCCGACAACGACGATGTGGTCGACGAGGTCTCCGGGCGCCTTGGGCGCACCGTGGCGCTCGATGTAGCCGGGCGAAGCGACCAGGACGCGCGGGTTGACCCCAATCTTCTTGGCGATCAGCGAAGAGTCGTTGAGCGTGCCGATCCGCACCGCGACGTCGACGGCGTCCCCGACCAGGTCCTGCCGGTGATCATGCAGGTTCAACTCGAGCCTGAGCTTGGGATGCGCATCCGTGAAGCCGCCGAGGATGGGCATCAGGGTGCGGACGGCGAACGAGGCCGAGGCGGCGATCCGCAGCACGCCGCGCAGCTCGCCAGTGCCGCGCGCGGCGTGGTCAGCCTCGTCGAGCTGGGCCAGGATGGATTCGATGCGGATGAGATAGTCGGCGCCGGCTTCGGTGAGGGTTACCGCACG
>NZ_DASXNL010000077.1:0-3764 GCF_036495085.1 Phenylobacterium sp.
GTTCTCGGTGCGAAGCTGCTCGATGGTCTGGAACGCCAGGTAGGGGTTCACGGCCTCTGCGCCATAGCCGGCCAGCACGCAGAAATGGTGCACTTCGCGCGCTTCGCCGGTCTCGATGACGAGGCCCGTCTGCATGCGCAGGCCCTGGCGGATCAGGTGGTGGTGCACGGCCGCCGTGGCCAGCGCCGCAGGGATCGCCGCCCGGTCCGGCCCCGTCGCCCGATCCGAGAGGATCAGGATGTTCATGTCGGCCAGGACCGCGTCGGTGGCTTCGCGGCACAGGCGCTCCAGCGCCGGCTCAAGGCCGTTGGCGCCTTCCTGGGCGGGCCAGGTGGCGTCCAGCGTCGCAGTGCGGAAGGCGCCATCCAGGAGCTCGTTGACCGCGCGGATCTTCGCCAGGTCCTCGTCGGTGAGGATCGGCTGGGCGACCTCGAGCCGCTTGTGGGTCCCGGCCTGACGGCCCAGCAGGTTCGGCCTGGGCCCGATCATCGAGACCAGGCTCATCACCAGCTCCTCGCGGATCGGGTCGATGGGCGGATTGGTGACCTGGGCGAAGTTCTGCTTGAAGTACTCGTAGAGCAGCTTCGGCCGGCGCGAGAGCACCGCGATCGGCGTGTCGGACCCCATCGAACCCACCGGGTCGTCGCCGGCCTTGGCCATCGGCTCGAGGAAGAACTGCAGGTCTTCCTGGGTGTAGCCGAACGCCTGCTGGCGATCGAGCAGGGTCGCCGGATCGTTGGTCAGCGGGGCTTCCGGCTCAGCGGCGAGCGAGAGCTCTTCCAGCTTGAACTGGGTCTCGGAAAGCCACTCCTCATAGGGCGCCGCTTCGGAGAGGGACCGCTTGATCTCCTCGTCCTCGATGATGCGGCCTTCCTCCATGTCGATCAGCAGCATCTTGCCCGGCTGCAGGCGCCACTTGCGCACGATGCGCTCTTCGGGGACGTCGAGCACGCCGACCTCGGAGGCCATGATCACATGGTCCTGGTCGGTGATGATGAAGCGCGCGGGGCGCAGGCCATTGCGGTCGAGCGTCGCGCCGATCTGGCGCCCATCGGTGAAGGCCACGGCGGCCGGCCCGTCCCAGGGTTCCATCAGGGCCGCGTGGTATTCGTAGAAAGCCCTGCGCTTGGCGTCCATCAGCGGGTTGCCGGCCCAGGCTTCGGGCATCAGCATCATGACCGCCTGGGCCAGCGGATAGCCGCCGGCGACCAGGAGTTCGAGCGCGTTATCAAGGCAGGCGGTGTCGGACTGGCCGTGCGGGATCAGCGGCCACATCTTGTTGAGGTCGGGGCCCAGGAGATCGCTCTCCATCGAGCGCCGACGCGCGTTCATCCAATTGACGTTGCCCCGCACCGTGTTGATCTCGCCGTTGTGGGCGATGAACCGGTAGGGGTGCGCCAGGCGCCACGACGGGAAGGTGTTGGTCGAGAACCGCTGGTGGACCAGCGCGAGCGCCGACTCCGTCAAGGGGTCGGCCAGGTCCTTGTAGAAGGTGCCCACTTGCGGGGCGAGCAGTAGCCCCTTGTAGACCACCGTGCGCGTGGAGAACGACGGGATATAGAGCTGGGTCAGGCCCGGCAGGTTGCGCTTCAGCGCCAGTTCGGCCAGCGGGTTCTGGGTCTGCTTGCGGATCGCGAGCAGCTTGCGCTCGTGGGCGTCCTGGTCGCGGACATTGGGCCCGCGCCCGATGATCGCCTGGCGGATCACCGGCATCTGCGCCAGCACCGCTTCGCCAAGGCCAGTGGTGTCGGTCGGCACGTCGCGCCAGCCGATCAGGGGCTGCTTCTCGACGGTCAGGAAGTGCTCGAGCTGGGCGCAGGCCATGGCGCGCGCCGCCTCGTCCTGCGGAAGGAAGCACATGGCCACGGCATATTCACCGGCCGGCGGGAGCGTCAGGCCCTCACGCTCCGCCCAGGCGCGCAGCAGCGCATCGGGAATCTGGATCAGGCAGCCTGCGCCGTCGCCGACCAGCGGGTCGGCGCCGACAGCCCCGCGGTGATCGAGGTTGACGAGGATCTGCAGGCCGCACTGGATCACCTCGTGCGATTTGCGGCCTTTGATATTGGCCACAAAGCCCACGCCGCACGAGTCATGCTCGTTCGTCGGATCGTACAGTCCCTGCTTCTGGGGGAACCCCATAGTATCCTCTCAAGCCACGCCGAAACGCGGCCAAGCCCCCGTTTTTTGAGAAGCTGGCCGTGATCGCGGGCATTTACCCGGCAAGATCACCCCTTGTCGATGGGCGGAAACCTGATCCTCGGGAAGATTTTTCTAATGCCTGCAATGGCAGCGCCCCCCGGGGGCCCCGCGACCGTCGGCCTGCGCCTGCAGCCTGCGGCCACCCCTCGTGCGCAGGCAAACAAGAGGGCGAGCCCGCCCATCGAGCATTGTCCCGGCGATAGAAGCCCTGACGAGGGCGCTCCGTTCGCCGCACGCAATCTCAAAGCCGGCCGCGACATCAGGTCGCCGCCTGCAGCGTTCCGGCGCCAGCCATCGCTGGCGCCGGTGGCGCTGCGAAGTCCGGAATTCCTCAAGCTAGGCTTGTAGCACCCCGCCGGCGACGTCGGATCATGCTGCCGGCTAAGCCGGTACCGACGATCATCATCGCCCAGGTCGCAGGCTCCGGAACGCCGCCGGAGGAGGGAACAACGGCCAGGTTCTGATCAAACCAGATGTGATGGTTCGCAACGACGCTGTTGAGGTTTGCCTGAGTGGACGAGCCGGCAAGCACTTCGCCGTTTCCGCTGCCATCGCCGAAACCGATCGCGGCGACCTGGCTAGTGTCCGTTTGTTCCCAGCCCATGTTCCCGTAGAAAAAGCCGATCTGCCCTTCCCCGGTCGGGACTGCGAAGTTATCGGCGCGCAGTACGAGCTGGAAGGAGTCCAGCAGATCGTCATGTGCGCTGAAATATCCGACGTTGTCCCAGGTTACGATAAGCTCCCCAGGGGTGCTCAATGAATAATGCACCACCCCACTGAGGGCGCCGCGCGTATCAACGTCATCGAACCAAGGCGATATCACCGGTTGACTGGCGCCGGTGGGACCAGTTGGAACAAAGGCCGAGATCCCATTTCCGAAGCTGACGTTCCCGTTGTTGTTGATAAAGATCGAATTATAGGTCGTACCGAAGAGGGTGTAATTGAATCCAAGCGCGACGGGCCCGTTGAAACCGTCGTCGTTTCGGCCGGTCGGATCGCCGGCGCCATTGGCGTTGCCGCCGCCATTCGTGACTGAGATTTGACCAATACTGTTGGTGTAATACCCGCTGGACGAAACAAGCGCCGATTGAGGTATTACTGTCTCCGTAGCGCTAGCGGCAGACGCAGCGCCGAACATCGCAACCATCGCCGCAGCCGCAGCCGTGGTTTTGAACATTTTCAGCTTAATCACGCACAATCTCCTCTGAGGAAATGACGGAACTAAAGCTACTAGGCCTGTCAGGCCCGAACCGGATGTGACATGCGGCACTGAACTTGCTTCGCACCGTTCGCCGTCGCCCCTCGCCCGGGGTTAAGTTTAGATGCTCGCGGGAACAGATATCGCGAACGGGAATACCTTCCAATCCGATTCTGCCTACGCGCGATTCTAAGAACCAAGAGGTCCGCCGGCGCCTTGCACACGAAGGCTGCTGCGACACAACTCAGGACGGCTGAATGCTCAGCCCGTTGACAGCCCCGGCAGAGCGCTCATCCTCGGTCGGACAACAAGATCTTGGGGGAGGTCAGTGATGGCGACACAGGCGGCTGAACGGCACATCTCGATC
>NZ_DASXNL010000078.1:0-28983 GCF_036495085.1 Phenylobacterium sp.
CGGGCCTTCAAATCTGCGGGGCGCAGAGACCTTTGCGGCCACGGCCGCCTCGGTGACGCTTGAACGCACAAGGTCACTCTCGAATGGGGCGTGCAGTTTGGCGTTCGAATAGCCGCCCGGGTTGGGATAATCGCCCCAGCCGTTGAAGTGGATGGTGACGTGCAGCGGCTGGCTGCCGTCGCCGACGAAGTGCGAGAGTTCGCCGATCGTCTCCAGGATCTGCGCCTCCCGGCGCCGGCGATCGGCCTCGAACCAGTCGCGATGGGCTTTCCAAGCCGGATTGGCCTCGGCCGCGCTCAGCGTGCGCCAGATGGCGAAATCCAGAGCAAGCTGCTGGTAGCGGTCAACGATCGCGTAGGGCAGATAGCCCGCCTTCCAGCTGCTCTGTCCGACGCCCTGCAGCGCCTTTTCATAGTCCGCCCGCGTCGGGGGCAAAGCTGAGAGCCCCGGGCCGCCCAGCACCGTCCCATCGTCGTTGAGGTCCAGGAAGTGGGCGGGTTCGCGGTCGGCGTCGTGCAGCCGGCCGGCCCGCTTGTCCCGGTCGGGCTCACGCGACAGCTCGCCTACGTCCAGCACCGCCTTAGGCGTCTTCAGGAAGGCCGGCAGGTCTGCCGGCAAAGCCCGCATCGCGATCTGGCCGATCATCCGGTGGCCGGTCCCGCCCCAGGCGAAGGCGCCACTCGGCGCGGCGGCGATGACGGCGACGACGGCCAGTGTAACGAGGCGCTTCATGCCTCCGGTTTGTCGGCTGGGCGGGCCGAAGGCAAGATGGATCGTCGATCGCCATTTGGCCCGCCAAGCTTTCGAGTCCCAAGCGGAACCTATGGCTTGAGCATGTTGGCGTTCAGCCAAGCGACGACGGCGGCCGTTTCGGCGGCTGTGCGGCGCGTTGCGCTAGCGCGAAGGGATCCGTCGATGGACCAGCCAAAATTGCGGACGTCGTAGGGACCGTTCGGCATCACATCGGCAGACAGGCCAGGGGAACTGGTCAGGCTCAACACCTCCATGGCCCGGCGGGTTTCGGTATGGCAGCTGATGCAGTCCGTATTGAAGAAGTGGCTCCTCTTCGGATCGGCGACCAGATCGGTGATCGCTTTGGTTTTCGCCAGGTCCGGCGCGCCTGGCGTTAAGATTTCGGCCGTCGAACTTCCGTGTCGCGAGGCGACTGGAAGGGCCGCTGGACCAAAGGCCCCGTTTGCGCAGGTGATCGACGCCAGATTGTTCGAATGAGGCGCGGGCGCGACGCGCGGCGTTTGCGCCAGCGGGGTCAGCATCATGGCGAACTGCGTGCCGTCCAGCGCCGGACCGGGGACCGGGACGAATTGCCCCGTGACCGGCGGCGAGCGCGACATTGAAAGGAATATCCACGGTGCGCCCTTGCCCGGCGGCAGTCCCATCACAGCCATCGAGTTGAGCCGCTGGGGAGCCAGGCGCTTCTGCAGCATCGCCTTCATCTCGGCGACCAGCATCGGCGCGGTTGCGGCGTTGGCGAGCCCGGGGTGTACACCCAGGGGCAAGCTGGCCGTCGAGATCTTGGTGTTCCCGAACTGCCCGGCCGCCAATGCCGTCCGAAGCGTGGCGACGTCTGAGACGATCCCCTTAAGCGCGGCAAGATCAGGCGTCATGTGGATCGGGCATGCGCTCGTCGGCGATGGCGTGGCGAAGTCGAAGATCAGATGCGCCGCGGTATCCACGACCTGAAGGTTGCCGGCCTGGTCGGGCAGCACAGGCTGAAGGATGAGGCGAATCTGCGGGCGTTGGCCGAACGCTCCCATGACGGCGGGGTCGAGGCCCGGCGCGCCGGCGTCAATCCGAACACCGGCGACGAACCAGGCGTCCTTGGAGCGCGCCCCTGCCGGAAGCCCGATCCGGGAGCCGCCCTCGACCTGGGCGGCGGCGGAGTCAACGACGGCGAGAAAGTTGTTGAAATCGGCGTCCGTCCAGATGGGCACGCGATTGGTGGGGTTCGCCGGATCCGGAACCGTGAGGTCCTTGACCGCGATCAGGTTGGCGAGGTCCGCCGCAGTCTTCGGCGGCGGAAACAGCCACGAAACGTCATCGGCCGACAGCGGACTAAGTTGCGGCCCAGGTGACGGGTTAGGTGATGGTGCGGGCTGAAGCGTTGTGCAGCCGGGCGCGACCACCAGGGTCAGCCCGAGGAGAAGGGCGCCGGCATGCTCGTGGAGCCTCAGGTGCGCGCGCGCCATCTTGGATCTACCTCGCTCCTACGTGGCCGGCCAACCCGGCGCGCGGCTGCGAAACGCCTTTGCGACGAATGCGGCTGGGTTGCGCCAATCGGGGCCGCCCGCTGCGGCCGGCCCGGGATCATTGGCAGACCCTGGCGGCAAATAGTCTTCGTGATCGTAGGGCGGCGAGTCCGGGATTTCGCTGGGTGCGACATAGCTCGGATAAGATCCGGTCGGGCCGGCTCGCCCCATGGCGGCCTCGAGTGGCGGGTGATCCGGATCCAGCAGGTCAGCGAAGATATCCCCGGCTGGGAAGGCGAGCTTCAGCACCAGATCCTGCATCGAAGACAGCGTGCGGATCGCATCGCAGTTGGCGGCTGCGGCCTCGTACTCTTCGCAGAGCGCTGCGGAATTCAGGGCGCCGGCGGTGATGCAGGCCATCCTGATCCGCCGTTTCGATGCCTGGATCGCTTCCAGAATTACCCGCGCGCCGAGACTGTGGGAGGCAAAAGAGATGCTGGCCGCGCTGGCGAGCCACCGGTTGCAGAAATCGCCCAGCAGAGCGCCCGCATGGGAGGCGATACGGTCTTCAGCGGGATAGTTGATGGCCGGAATCGTCCAATCCCCGGGCCACAGGACGCCGAAAAAGGCTTCGCGGACCGGATCTATCCCGAGGGCGGCCTCAAGCCTCTGCAGGGACCTGACGCCGGAATTGAAGTCGACGTTGAATCCGTGGGCGACCAGAAGGACGTTCCTGCCCCGCACCAAAAAAGGCACGCCCTCCCAATTCACCGAGGTCAGGCTCATCGGTGTCGCCAGCGCATCACCACTGAGGACGTAGGGCGAACAGACGGCGCCCCAGGGCCCGGCGCGGAGATTGACGAAGTGGGTCACCTCTTGACCGCCTGGACAGCACTGGCCGCGGCTTGAAGCGACGAGGCGAGATCTTTGGCGATCGGGGCGATCGGCACGGCAAGCAGTCCGGCAAGGACGGAGGGCCAAAAGAGATGGCCGGTGTCGAGCCCGGTGACCGCGTACCCCTTCATCAGCTGACCTGCCCAAACCGCCAGCACCACCGACGCCGCTCCGGCCGCCACCTTGCTGGCATTGCGATATTGCTGGTCCGCGCGCTCGTAGCCCGCGTCCATGGCTGCATCGATCATCCCGTTCAGCCGACCCAGTGTGTTGACGTCAGCCACCGTACTCGGCGCGCCTGACTGGATGTTGGTGAGCGCCGTCTGGAGCGCTGCGGCGTCCACGTGCCCGGCGGCGGCGATCTCAGCGGAATTCACCGCCGAAAGCCCAAGTCGGATCAGGGACTTCGTCGCCGCCTTCTGGTCCTCTTTCGGCATCCCGTTGATCCAACTCGCCCTGACGAGCTCGGGCCAGGCGGGAGTGGCGTTGTCCAACGCTGCGGCGAAGGGCTTCAGGGCCGCATTAATGTAGCCGAGACCAAAATTTGAAACGCCTCCGCCAAATGCCTTGCTGGCGTCGACCAGACCAGCGGCGCCTGTTCCAAGGGCGCCCAAGGCCGTGATGGTGGCGATCGTCCCGGCGACTGCGTCTGCAAGGCTCGACATCCCGGTGCTTTCCCCCGGCCGGCGTCATCAACGCCGTCGAGCCCTCCGGCGATCATCGCATTGGTGCGGCTGCAACGGAGCGCCCGAAGACCCGACGTGCAAATTTCTCCAAATCTCCCCGTGGTTGTATCTCAGCGTTAGTCCGATAACAACGCTCAACGAACGACTGGCGAAGGGGAAGCGTCTGCCGACACCGCGCCGCACCCACGGAGTTGAGGGACCGGCCCGCGCCGGCGCGTGATGGTCGTCCGGCCGGCTTGGCGCGAGGGTCAGGCGGCGATATTGAGCGCCTGCTCGACGCGCCCGACCCAGGCCTTCACCCGCGGATACTCCGCCAGGTCGAAGCCGCCGTCACCGGCCTCTCGGGTGTAGGCCACCAGCGCCACGTCGGCGAGGCTGACCACCTCGCCCACGAGGAAGGCATTGTCCGCCAGTCCCTCCTCCAGCCGCTGCAGCGCCGCCTTCCCACGCTCGACGAGCCGGGGCTCGAGATCGGCGACGGCTTTGCCCAGAAAGCGCACCTGGAACCGGGCGACAGCGACGTAAGGCTCGTGGCTGTACTGCTCCCAGAACATCCATTCCAGCATTCGCGCACGTTCGTAGGCGTCCGTCGGAATCAACCCCGAGCCCTCCGCCAAATGCAGGATGATGGCGTTGGACTGCGCCAGCGGACGCCCATCATCGAGGATGACAGCCGGCACCTGGCCGGCTGGATTCATCGCCAGGAACTCAGGCGTCCGGCTCCGGCCAACCATGATGTCGGTCTCGATCCATTGGTAGGAAAGGCCCAACGAGTCGGCGACCCATTTCACCTTGAGGCAGTTACCGGAGATGGAATCCCCATAGATTTTCATGGCGGCGACCCTATTTGATATACCAGCGATAGGCGCGATCCCCCCTACGAACGCAAGCGATAGGGTCTGCAGCATGCTGTTAGATATGCTGACAGGCCAAGGGGTCGCAGGCGTATGTGGGTTGTTACGCGCGATAAGTCCGGCTAGGTTTTGGGTCACACCAGTTCAACGACGAAGGAGGACGCCGTCATGCGACGCCGCCTCGCCGCCCTGGCAGCCCTCCCCCTTATCTTTGTAGGGCCTGCAGCCCACGCCGCAGTAACCGATCCGGTCGGTGACCTGATCATGTCTGTGGTCACCGGCGCCCTTCCCTCCGGCCCAGGCTGGAATCTGAAGGCCACGCTCTACCATGCCGGCGCCAAGGGCGTTGGCGCTCTGGACGCCCTCGGCTGCAAGGTCGTGGCCATGCGCACTGTCGCTGTCGACAAGGCCCTGATCCCACGGCGCAGCGTGCTCTTCATCAAGGAAACGGTCGGCATGAAGATGCCGGACGGCTCCGCGCATGACGGCTATTGGTATGCTTCCGACGTCGGCAGCGCGATCAAAGGGCCGAGGATCGACCTCTTCACCGGCTCCGGCTCTCGTTCGATGGGGGCCGCCAGGACGCTCAACCTTTCGAGCCTCACGGCCGTGAAGGTCGGTGACTTCACGGGCTGCCCGCCCGGCTAGCGTCGGCCGAGCCACCAATTCCCCCGGACTGGCCTACCCGCTCCGCGAAAACTCGCGGACGGGCAACCCCATGTCTGGAGGGTGACCTTGATTGAGAAGCCGAATTTCTTCGTCTTCACGGGCGGACCGGGCGTCGGCAAGACCACGCTCATCCGCCACCTGCAAGCCCAAGGCGAACTTGTCGTCGAGGAGAGCGCGCGCGCCGTGATCCGCGAACAGGCGGCAAGTGGCGGACCGGGCGTGCCCTGGATCGACGCGAAGGCCTTTTGCGACCTCACCACCCGGCGCGACATCGCCATTTTCGACGGGATGTCCGGTGAGACACGCCGGGCGTTCTTCGACCGCGGCATCTTCGACAGCTACCGCGCCAATGGCGTGGAGCCCTCCGCCGAACTCGTCGAAGCGATCCGCACGCGACGCTACAATCGCCGTGTTTTCGTCTTCCCGCCCTGGCGCGAAATCTATGAGACCGACGCGGAGCGGAAGCAGGACTGGGCCGAGGCCGAACGCACATTCGACAAGATTCTCAGCGTTTTACAGGAAATCGACTACGAGCCCGTCGTCGTACCCAAGACCGGTCTCGCCGAGCGCGCGGACTTCGTGAGAAGCGCTGCCTTGTCGGCTGGACCGAGTCCGCCTTAGGGTCGCGCACCCTCATTCTGGAAGGCCCAAGAGAAGATGCTGAACCGTCGCGACATGCTGCTTTCCTCCGGCGCTGCAGCGGTCGCTGTTGGGCTCGCGCCGCGCGCTCAGGCCGCCGGCGACCCGGCGCTCGCCAGCCTCTTCGACCAGTTCTTCCAGGAGGGGCTGAACCTCAGGCCTGAAACGGCGACCCAGCTCGGCCTCGACAAGGGCAAGAACGCCGGCCTGAAGGCCAGGCTCAACGACGGCTCGACCGCCGGCCGGGCCGCGACGCAAGCGCAGACTGCGGACCAGCTGCGGCGCCTGGAGGCCATCGACCGGGCGAAGCTCACCGGCGCTGATCGGCTGAACTACGACACCATTCTCTACACGCGGAAATCCCAGGCCGACGTGCAGCGCTTCGACTTTGGCGGCTCCGGCTTCGGTCCGTCGGCCTATGTGGTCAGCCAGCTCACCGGCGCCTATCAGTCGGTTCCTGACTTCCTGGACACCAAGCACACGATCGCGACGGCTGAGGACGCAGACGCTTATCTCTCGCGCCTTTCGGCCTTCGCCGACCAGCTCGGCGCCGACACCGAGCGCATGCGCCGCGATGCAGGCTTAGGCGTCGTACCTCCGGACTTCATCCTTGACCTGACCCTTGAGCAATTGGCGAAGACCCGGCTTCCCGCCGACCAGGCTCTGGTGGTCACCTCGATCACACGTCGCACTGCGGAAAAGGGCCTTCCCGACCACTACGGCCGCGACGCCGCGAGGATCTACAACGAGCGCGTCCTGCCGGCGCTGGACCTGCAGATCGCCGAGGCCCGCAAGCAGCGGGCGCGCGCGGTGCACGACGCCGGCGTCTGGCGCTTCAAGCAGGGCCCTGCCTTCTATGAGGCGGCGCTGCACTCAACGACCACGACGCGCTACTCCCCCGATGAGGTGCACAAGATCGGCCTCGACCAGGGGCGCGAAATCTCCGCCCGACTGGATACGCTCCTGAAGGCCCAGGGCCTGACGCAGGGCTCGGTCGGCGAGCGCGTGAAGCACCTCTATGCCGACCCCAAGCAGCTCTTCCCCAACACCGACGAGGGCAAGGCTCAGGCCATCGCCTACTGCAATTCGCGCCTGGAGGAGATCAAGCCGCGCTTGCCGACGGTCTTCAAGCGCCTGCCGCCCTACAAGTTCGAAGTGCGCCGCGTGCCGCCGCAGACCGAAGCCGGCGCGGCCTCGGCGTTCAGCCAAGGCGCCGCCCTCGACGGTTCGCGGCCTGGTATCGTCTACTTCAACCTGCACGACAGCGCCGAGTGGCCGAAGTTCTGTCTCTCAACGACGATCTTCCACGAAGGCCTGCCGGGACACCAGCTGGAGGGCGGTTTGGCGCTTTCCAACACAGACCTTCCATTGCTGCGCAAGAACACCAGCTTCTCCGGCTACGGCGAAGGCTGGGCGCTCTACGCAGAACAGCTCGCCGACGAGATCGGCATGTACGACGATGATCCGCTGGGCCGCATAGGCTACCTGAAGTTCCAGCTGTTCCGCGCCAATCGCTGCGTGGTCGACACCGGCATCCACCACATGCGCTGGTCTCGCGAACAGGCGATCGCCCACTTCGTGGACAGCGAAGGCGAGGCTCCGGGCTTTGCGGCCCGCGAGGTCGAACGCTACTGCACCAACCTCGGCCAAGCCTGCAGCTACAAGCTCGGGCACACGACCATCGTCAATCTGCGAAGCCAAGCGAAGGCTGCCCTGGGGCCGAGGTTCGACCTCAAGGATTTCCACGAGGCGGTTTTGAACTGCGGGCGGGTGCCTCTGGATATCCTGGATCAGGTGGGCGCCGACTGGATCGCGGCGCGAAAGGCGGCCTAGGCTGGGCGCCCCCGACCACAATAGGCGCGCTCCCGATCGCGTCGTTGTGGTCGGCGCGGGCTTCGGCGGTCTGGAGACGGTCAAGGGCCTGGCCGGAGCGCCGGTCGCCATCACCTTCATCGACCGGCGCAACCACCACCTTTTCCAACCCCTTCTCTACCAGGTGGCCACCGCCTCGTTGGCGACGTCGGAGGTCGCCTGGCCGATCCGCTCGCTCGTGCGGGACCGGCGCGAGGTCACCACCCTTCTGGCCGAAGTGGTCGGCGTCGACCCCGACCAAAAGCGCGTGCGGCTCGAGGACGGCGCGAGCATCACCTACGACACGCTGGTTCTGGCCACCGGCGCCCGCCACGCCTACTTCGGCCACGACGAATGGGAGCCGTTCGCGCTCGGCCTGAAGACCATCGAGGACGCAACAACCATCAGGCGGCGCATCCTACTGGCCTTCGAGCGGGCGGAACGGGAAGCTGATCCGGCGTTGAGGCAAGCGTTCCTCACGTTCGTGATCGTGGGCGCCGGTCCGACCGGGGTCGAGCTGGCCGGGACGATCGCCGAGCTGGCGCGAAGCACGCTCGCGCCCGACTTCCGCAATATCGACACCGGCTCGGCCAGGGTCGTCTTGATCGAAGCCGGCCCGCGTGTCCTGGCCGGATTTCCCGACGACCTTTCGGACTATGCCCAACGCTCGCTGGAAAAGTTGGGGGTTGAGGTCGAGCTGGGACAACCCGTCTCGGACTGCACGGCCGAGGGCGTCACCTATGGCGAGGTTCGGCTGGCGACGAGGACGATCCTCTGGGCGGCCGGCGTGCGAGCCTCACCGGCAGCCGAGTGGCTGGGCGCGCCGTTCGATGGCGCGGGGCGTCTCAGGGTGGCGCCCGACCTGACGGTTCCAGGTCACCCTGAGATCTTCGCGATCGGCGACACGGTCACGATCGCGGGGCCGGACGGAAGGCCCGCGCCGGGCATCGCGCCGGCGGCCAAGCAGGAGGGCCAATACGTGGCCGCGGTGATCAAGGCGCGGCTGCGCGGCGAGGCCGCGCCGCGGCCGTTCCGCTACCGCCACGAGGGCAGCCTGGCGCAGATCGGCAAGCGGAGGGCGGTGATCGACTTCGGCTGGATCAAACTGCGAGGTGCGCTCGCCTGGTGGCTTTGGGGGATCGCCCACATCTACTTCCTGATCGGCACGCGCACGCGGCTGAACGTGGCGATCAACTGGCTCTGGATCCACGCCCGCGACCAACGGAGCGCGCGCCTGATCACCCAGGGGCGGCCGATTGGGACCGAACTGAGCTGAGGACGCCGGCCGAGGCTTAAGCGGGAGACCTTGATTCCTTGGCCGGGGCGCCGCCCATTGCCTCCCGAGACGAAGCCGCTAAGGGGCCCGGCGCATGCATCTCGATCCAAGTGACGAAGCCCTGATTGGGGTCGCGGTGGGAGCCTTTCTCGCGAGCATCGGCGGACTGCTCTCCGGGCGCATCGAGCAGAGCCTGCGCCGACGCGAGCGTGAGCAGAGCGCCGCCCAGCTCTTCGGCGAGATCCTGGCCGCGCTGAAGCTGATCCTGCGCATGGCCTTCGACGCTCACGGGCGCGGCGATCCCTACGGTCCGATCACGCTCCAGATCCTGAGGGCCGCGCAGCGCGAAACCCAGATCTACGACCGCAACCGCGAGACGCTGTTCGACCTGCGAGATGCGGGCCTGCGGGCGCGGAGCCACCTCTTGCTCCTGCAGATCAGCCTGACCCTGGACGCTATGCTCGAGACCACGAAGGCGATCCAGGACGCCGCAGGAGACGATGACCCTGGGATCGAGACGCCGCCGACCAAGGCCAGGATCACGGCTGCTATTGCCGGCCGGGAGGCCTCGTTCGACTTCCTCATGGGGCTGCGTGAGGAAATCCCGGCATTGCTTTCGAAATACCAGGAGATCGCAAGACAGACGTTCGACGCACACGACGAGGCCGTGCAGCTAACCCTGCGTGGCCCGGCGACCACGCCGGCTTAGGTCTCGACGAAGGCGCGCTCCAAGACGAAGTCCCCCGGCGAGGCGATGGAGCCTTCCTCATAGCCGAGGTCGAGGAGCTGCTTCTTCAGGTCGGCCAACACCGAGGGGCCGCCACAGAGCATCAGCCGGTCGACCTCGCGATCGAACGGCGGAACGCCCAGGTCGTCGAACAACTTGCCCGAGGCGATCAGGTCGGTGATCCGGCCTTGCGTCTTGAACGGTTCGCGCGTGACGGTCGGGTAGTAGCGCAGCTTGGGGCCGATCAGTTCGCCGAGGATCTCGTCGTTGGGCAGGTCGTGTTCCAGGAGTTCACGGTAGTTCAGGTCGGCGACCTCACGCACCGTGTGGGTGACGATCACATCTTCGAAGCGCTCATACACCTCCGGGTCGCGGGCCAGCGACAGCCAAGGCGCAAGGCCCGTGCCGGTGCCCAGCATCCACAAGCGCTTGCCGGGCTTCAGGCCATCCAGCACCAGGGTGCCGGTGGGCTTGCGCCCGATCAGCACCTCGTCCCCGACCTTGATCTTCTGGAGGCGCGAGGTCAGCGGGCCGTCAGCGACCTTGATCGAATAGAATTCCAGCTCCTCGTGCCAGGAGGGCGAGGCGATGGAATAGGCGCGCACCAGCGGCTTGCCGTCTTCCTTCGTCAGCCCGACCATCACGAACTGGCCGCTGGAGAAGCGCAGCGCCGGGTCACGCGTCGTGCGGAACGAGAACAGACTCTCGGTCCAATGCTGGACCCAGGTCACGGTCTCGACGAAGAAGGCGCCGCCGGCTTTCACAGGCGCAGGAGCCAGGGAAACATCATTCATCGGGGTGTCTACGCTCTTTCAAGTCGCGTCAAATATCGCCGCCGACGTTTTCGATCATCCCCGGCGCGCGCGCAGTGTGAATGCCACACTCGGTCTTCTGAGATCCAGCCCAGCGGCCGGCCCGGACGTCCTGGCCCTCTTCCACCGGCTTCGTGCAGGGCCAGCAGCCGATGGAGGGGAAGCCCTGGGCGACCAGGGGATGGGCCGGCAGGTCGTTCTCGGCGCCATAGGCGTCGAGGTCCTCCTTGGTCCAGTTGGCCAACGGATTGAACTTCACCTGGTGTCCCGCCTGCTCGACCACGGGCAGCGCCAGCCGCGCTCCGCCGTGGAAGCGCTTGCGCCCCGTCACCCAGCCATCGAACTCGGCCAGCGCCCGGTCGAGGGGCAGAACCTTGCGGACATGGCAGCAGGCGTCCGTGTCGGTCTGCCAGAGCTTGGCTTCCGGGTCGGCGGTCGCCAGGTCCTGGTAGGCCGGGCGAAGGTCTCGCACGTCGGTGAGGCCGAGCTTCGCAGCCAGTTGTCGGCGATAGTCCAGCGTCTGGCCAAACAGCATGCCGGTGTCGAGGAAGAGCACCGGGATGTCCGGCTTCACCCTGGACGCCAGGTGCAGCAACACCGCTGACTCCGCCCCGAAAGACGATACCAGCGCCAGCTTGTCGCCGAAGGTCTCGACGGCAGCTTCCAGCACGGTGCGTGGATGGGCATGCCGCAGCTCCGCGTCCAGCCTGGCGGCCAGCGTCAGGAAGCGCTCGGATGTGTTGTCGTAGGCCACGCTCACCCTCCTCGCTCCACGAAGGCCGGCGCGCGGCCATCGGTTGAGCGTTGATAGACATGGCGGAAGCGCCGGGCGGCCCGTTCCCAGTCTTCCACAGTCGAGCCGTCCGCCGGCTCGAAGGCGTCAAAGCCACAGCGAATCATGAAGCCCGCCTGCTCGCGAAGCACGTCGCCCACCGCGCGCACCTCGCCCTTGAAACCAAAGCGCTCACGCAGCAGCCGTGCGTAGCTGTAGGCGCGCCCGTCGCCGAACTTCGGGAAGGCCAGCGCCACCACGGAGATCTCCGGCAGGTCATAGGCCAGCGCCTCGACCTCCTCGTGGCTCTCCAGGCGAACGCCAACGGCGCGGCCTTGCGAGAGGAGCGCCTCGCCCTCCGCCTGGAAGCGGCTCAGCGAGATGATCACGTCCCCGGGCGGCACGCCCTGGTCGTCGCCGACGGAGGTGAACGGGTCCTCGGCGAGGCCGAATACCCCGTCCTTCAGGCTAATGAACGTCGGCATAAACCGCCTCCTTGAACGGGGCGACGCCGGTGCGCCGGAAGGTGTCGAGGAAGCGCTCGCCGTCCTGGCGCTCGCGCAAGTAGGTCTCGACGATGGTGTCCACCGCATCGGCCACCCGCTCGTACGGCAAGGCCGGACCGAGCGCGGTTCCGACCGCGGCGTCCTCCGCGCCTGAACCGCCGAGCGTGAGCTGGTAGAACTCCTCGCCCTTCTTATCGACGCCGAGGATGCCGATGTGACCCACGTGATGGTGGCCGCAGGCGTTGATGCAGCCGCTGATCTTCACTTTCAGCTCGCCAACCCGCTCAGCGCGGTCCTGGTCGGCGAATTTCTCGGCGATGTGCTGGGCGACCGAAATGGCGCGCGCGTTGGCGAGCGCACAGTAGTCGAGACCGGGGCAAGCGATGATGTCGCTGACCAGGTTCATGTTGGGCGTAGCCAGGCCGACCCCGGCCAGGGCCGTCCAGACCGCGGGCGCGTCGTCCAGCTTCACGTGAGGCAGGACGAGGTTCTGCTCATGGGTCACCCGGATGTCGTCCTGGCCGTAGCGCTCGGCAAGGTCGGCCACGACCTCCATCTGCTCGGCAGTGGCGTCGCCGGGCGTGGCCCCGATGGCCTTCAGCGAGATCTCGACGATCGTGTAGCCGGCCACCTTGTGAGGCTTCAGGTTGTTGCGCGCGAAGCGGGCGAAGGCCGGCGTGGAAACCTTGGTCGCCTCGAAGGCCTCGGACACCGCCGGAAGGGTCTCGAAGGTCTTCGGGGCGAAGGCGCCCCGGATGCGGGCAAGCTCGGTGTCCGGCAGGTCGACTTCGGAGCTGATCTTCTCCCATTCCGCCTCGACCTGGCTTGCGAACTCATCGCGCCCCAGGCTCGCCACCAGCACCTTGATCCGCGCCTTGTGGATGTTGTCCCGCCGGCCGTGGCGGTTGTAGACGCGAAGGATCGCCTCCAGGTACGAGAACAGGCGCGGCGCCGGCAGGAACCGGCGGATCGTCTGGCCGATATAGGGCATCCGCCCCAGCCCGCCCCCGACCATCACCTCGAAGCCCAGCACACCGTCGCGGGCGCGTTTCAGATTGAGGCCGATATCGTGCGTCTTGGCCGCCGTGCGGTCCTTGGCCGCCGCGGTCACCGCAATCTTGAACTTCCGGGGCAGGTAGGAAAATTCGGGATGCACGGTCGACCATTGGCGGATCGCCTCGGCCCAGACCCTTGGATCGTCGATCTCCTCGGCCGTCGCGCCGGCGTAGGGGTCGGCGGTGACGTTGCGGATGCAATTCCCCGACGTCTGGATCGCGTGCATGTCGACGCTCGCCAGGTGATCCATGATGTCCGGGGCGTCGGCCAGCTTGATCCAGTGGAACTGCAGGTTGGTCCGCGTCGTGAAGTGGCCGTAGCCCTTGTCGTAGGTGCGCCCGATCCAAGCCAGTTTGCGCAGCTGCCGAGAGTTCAGCGAGCCATAGGGAACCGCAATCCGCAGCATGTAGGCGTGCAGTTGCAGATAGAGGCCGTTGCGCAGCCGCAGAGGTTTGAACTGGTCTTCGCTCAGCTCGCCGGCCAGCCGGCGTGCGACCTGGCCGCGGAACTCGGCGCTGCGGTCGGCCAGCATGTCCCTGTCGATGTCGTCGTACCGGTACATGGCGCCCTCTACTTGCGCTTGATCAGGTCGATGCGGCCCGTGGAGCGGGCTGCGCCGTGGGCGTGCAGCAGGGCTTCGATCGCCGCCCCACCTTCGGCCTGCTTGCCGTGGTTGAGATTGGTGGGTCCGAGCGCGCGGATCCGCTCGCGATAGCTGAGCGGCGCCCAGAGGCCGTCGGACTGCACGAGGTCGATCAGGTAGGGCTCGACGATCACAGTCGGCTGGTTCTTGGCGTGAGCCTCGGCCGCTTCGGCTGCGGGATCGTCATCGGCGAAAAGGTCGGCGTCGGCGAACCGCTCCGCCCACTGGCCGTTGCGCCAGAACACGACTTCGCCGTCGACCAGTCGGTTGCCTGTCAGAGCTTTCATGCCCGCGCCTCACGAACCAGCGCCTCGATATTGGCCCTGCCGCCGCCGGCCTGAGCGAGCGCCATGGCTTCGCCGACGATCAGCAGCGCGGGGCCCCTCAGCGTCGCGGCGGCTTCAGCCAGGCCCGCGAGCGTGGTCACGAGGCGCCGCTCGTCCGTGCGGCTGGCGTTTTCAACGATCAGCGCCGGCGTCGCCCGGTTTCGTCCCGCGCCCAGAAGGCGCGCGGCGATCGGGGCGGCCATCGACAGGCCCATGTAGATGACCACGGTCTGGTTGGGTCGTGACAGGCTTTCCCAGTCCAGATCCGGCTCGCCGCCTTCGGCCGCGTGACCGGTAACAAAGGTGACGGCTTGGGCTGAGCCGCGATGGGTCAGGGGCGCGCCCGCGGCGGCTCCAGCGGCCAGCGCTGCGGTGACGCCCGGGACAACGTGGCAGTCGACGCCAGCCGCCCGGCAGGCTTCCAACTCCTCGCCGCCACGACCGAAGATGAAGGGATCGCCGCCCTTCAGTCGCACGACCTCCAGCCCCTCAAGGGCGAAGGCCACGAGCAGGCGGTTGATTTCGTCTTGGCTGTAGGAATGGCGCGACTTGCGCTTGGCGACGGAAATCCGCCGCGATGCGGCTGGCGCAAGTTCGAGGATCTCATCGGAAACCAACCCGTCGTGCACGACGACGTCGGCTTTCTGCAGGACCTTCAGCGCCTTGATCGTCAGGAGTTCCGGGTCGCCGGGGCCGGCCCCGACCAGCCAAACAGACCCCGCTCGCCGGCCATGAGCCCGCTCGCCGCCACCGACAACCACCAGGCCGCCCGCGCGCCTTGACCCTGTGTGACCCTTCGCCATGATTAGGTTCTCTAAAGCCTTACTACTCGAGGTTTGGGCGGGGCAGACGCTGGCCCACCCCGCCGATGTTCACCGGTGAAAAGGGCCAATACACCGTTGGACGCTTGCAAATAGGTGGCGAGACGCCCAAGTCGCAAGCCAAGGACTTCTGCCGGGGTTGTCAGGAATTCTATGGAACGACCAACGGAACGCCGCCGCCTGCCGCCGCTGAACGCGTTGCGCGCCTTCGAGGCCGCCGCGCGCCACCTGAACTTCAGCCGCGCCGCCGACGAGCTTTCGGTGACGCCAGGGGCGGTCAGCCAGCAGATCCAGAACCTCGAAGACTATGTTGGCGCCGCGCTCTTCAAACGTACGCCCAAGGGCCTGCTGCTTACCGACGCGGCCCAGACCGCGCTTCCAGCCTTGCGCGAGGCCTTCGACCGCCTGGCGGAGGCCGCCTCCCTGCTCACGGCCGCCGTTGACGGCCGTCGCCTGACGCTCACCGCCCCGCCCTCTTTCGCCGCCAAGTGGCTGGTGCCCAGGCTGGGCGCCTTCGAAAAGGCCCATCCGCAAGTGGACATCTGGCTATCGGCGGCAATTGAGCTCGTCGACCTGCAAGCCGGCGAGGTCGACGTGGCGATCCGCTACGGCGCCGGCCGCTACCCTGGGCTCGAGGTGCATCGCCTGTTCACTGAGACAGTGATTCCGGTGGCCTCGCCTGAACACCTGGCCGCCCAGCCGCTGACGACGCCGGCGGATCTCGCCAACCACATCCTGCTGCATGACGGCTCGCCGGATCTCGACGACAGCTGCCCCGACTGGTCGATGTGGCTTGCGGCGCGCGGGCTGAAGAATATCGACGGCATGCGCGGCCCGCGCTTCAACCAGTCGAGCCTGGTGATCGAGGCTGCCGTGAACGGCCGCGGCGTGGCGCTTGCCAAACGCACGCTCGCCCAGGCGGACCTGGAGGCCGGGCGACTGGTCGCACCGCTTCAGATCGCCACCGCCGTCGACTTCGCCTATTACCTCGTCCACCCCAAGGCCAAGGGCCGACTGCCGCAGGTGAAGGCCTTCGTCAGTTGGATCGACGCCGAAGCCGTGGCCCACGAGCAGGCCCTGCTGGCCATCGACAACGGCGCCGGCATCTAGGCCGCCGTCCACATGAGTTCGAGTTGACGATGCATTTCACCACTGAACCGCGGCCCGCCCCAGGCGACTGCACAACCATGTCCGAGGTCAGGCAAGGCGTCGACGCCCTCGACCGACTGCTGGTCAGCGTGCTGGCCGAGCGCCAGCGCTACATGGACGCCGCCGCGCGGATCAAACCCGATCGCGGCGCCGTGCGCGACGAAGCCCGGATCGAAGACGTCGTGACCAAGGTAAGGGCAGCCGCCGGCCGGGCCGGCCTTTCCGAAGCGATCGCCGAGCCCCTCTGGCGCACATTGATCGAACGCAGCATCGCTTACGAGTTCGGCGTCTGGGACGCCCTTCGCCAACGCGCCTAGGCGCGGGCTTGGTAGGCCGCGATATCGGCCACCGCAGCTTCAAGTGCTGCGCGCACCGCCGCCAGACCCGTGGGCCCCTCGGCTTCCGCTGCCGCACAGATGTCGCCCAGCGCGTTGGCCCCCACGCCACGCGCCGAACCTTTGATGGTGTGGACCACATCGCGCCAGGCCGGATCGGCGGCGTCGAGGGATAATACCCAGGCTTCGGCCTGCTGGCGAAACAGCGTCAGGACTTCGGAAACAACCCGACGGTCGCCCGCCGCGAAGCCCTCGAGGTAGCCGAAATCCACCGCGCCCATGGGTCCCCCAGACGTCGCAGAAACGCCCTCATCCAACGCGCCTTTGCCGAGGCTACGTTTTCGCGCATATCCGCGCCCTTGCCGCCAGGCCGCTGCCCGCAGCAACGACGGGTGCACAGCTCAGTTGCTAGAGCAGCCGCCTCTTAATCAGCTCTCAATCTAAATAAATCATCTACTTAGCTACAAAACTCGGCCGTCTTGGCGGGAAATTTCCCTGATCAAACAAGAGTACTGCAACATACCAAAGCCATTTTGGCGCACCTGCACGTCGAAGTGAGGCACGCGTACGCCAGTCGCAGTTGCACGCGCCCTTGCGATTGACTGAATCCGGCATACCCGGCCTACGATGACGTTAGCTTGGATCGGACAGGTTCATGGCCTGTACGGCATAGGTTGCCGCGGCGTTCATGATGTCGCCCGTCCACACCGCTGTTACGCCAAACTCAAGCTCTCGCAGGGACGTGACGCGGATTTAGGCCGTCACGAAGCCGCGAGTGATGGCCGCGCGGCGCCGCAGCATTCCGCCCACCGCTCCCAAGCCCAGGATCATCATCGCCCAGCTTGCGGGCTCAGGGACAGACGAGATGGAGCCGAAGAGCCCCTCGGCCTCGTCCTGAATGCCGGCGGTGAAATACACCTTGTTTGGATCCGCGCCGGGGCCGCCGTTGCCGTTGATAAGCGCCCAGAGGTCACCTTCCACGATCGGGGTCCCGTCGGGTGCGTCCAACTTGCCCAAGAAGGCTCCGGTCGTTGGGTTGAAGGCGCTGATGGTGCCGTCGCCGAAGTTCCCGACCAACAGATCACCGGAGAAGGCGCCGAAAGCCGCGGGCGCGATGTCGAGTCCCCAAGGGGAGTTGATCTGTCCGCCTAAGGAGACCAGCCGGCGGTTGAAGGAACCGTCCAGATTGAACTCGTCGACATAGCCGTTGCCTGCTCCGGCCACATCGTCGTGCCTGGCGCCGTCCTGCAGGGCGAAGGTGACGAACAGGTGGCCGTTCAGAACCTGGACGTTGAACGGGGCATAGCCGGCCGCCACCGTTGGGTCGGTGAACGCGCGCACCAAATTGAAGCTGCTGTCGTACTGATCGATCATGCCGTTGCGGAAGTCGGCGGCGTAGAGGAAGTTGGAGCCGCCCGAATTGCCGAGCGCGAGCCCTTTGTAGACTGCGCCCAGGCCTACGGTGGAATTGTCGACCGCAAGGATCGAATTGCTTGTGCTGACGCTTGGCGCCCATCCCGAAATGGTGCCGTCTTCCGTGCCGAACAGGAAGACGGCCTGGCCGGACACCCCGCCGCTGGTGACCCGGAAGTCAGTCGGCGTCGTCGAGGAGTTGAACACCTGCCCCGTCGGTGTCGCGGGACCAGGGCTGCCCATCGGCGGGGCGATGGTCACGTTCAGGGGAACCTTGCCGCCGGCGCCGGTATAGAGGGTGGAGAAACCCGAATTGTTGTCGGACACCCAGAACGGGCTCGTCGGGCCGTAAGAGATTCCCCAGGGATTGATCAGGTTCGGGTCGATGGTCACCGCCGGCACGCTGCCGTCGGAGACCAGGTTGGTGACGAGGAAACCGGCCGCATTGGCCGGCGCCGCGCCCAGGCCAACCAGAAATCCTGCCCCCACGGCAGCCGACATCAATGCTGAACGCAGGCTTGCGACACGCATGGTCTTTTCTCCATCGGTTGGGCCGGGCCACACTTCCCGCCAACCGTGGATTGCTGTCCGCAGCCCAGACGTTCAATTTGGCGAAGAATAATTTTGACGGGCGCACTCAGAAGAAGAAGGTCGCGGCGACGACCAGCGCGGCGCGATCCTGGGAGTGTCCTTCCGGATAGGCGAGGTCGGGGCCTGTCGAGGTCAGGGCGAGTTGAACTTCGCCTCTCGCAAATTCTGCGGCCGCTCCGGCGCGCAGGTCATAACGCTCCCGGAAGCTCCCCGACGACGCAGGTTGTGCGATGGGGGTCAGCAGGCCGACATGCCCGAACAGTCGCCAGCGTCGCGACGGTCGATAAGCCCCGTCGAGATCGACATAGACCGTGCTCGCGCCTTGGCCGAAATAGTCGGGCGAGTAGTGCAAGTGAACGCTGAAGTGGTCCTTGACGATGCCCGTATAGATTTCCGTGTACCCGAAAGATGAGTTCTGGGGGGCGTTCACCTCGTACGCCGAGTGGGTGACGCCCAAGTCCCATGCTGTGCTTGGGCTGACGCGAGCGACATAACCGAAATAGCCCGTGGCGCCAAAGCGGACACTGTTGTCTGCGCCCGAGGCGCCGAACGCCGAGACGCCTGCATAGAGTCCGCTTTCGTGGTCGTAGGCGATGCTCAAGCTCACGGCGGGCTTTCCGCCAGTCAGCGAGACGCCACGGTATCGGTAGTCCGACTGGATCGATGCGCTCCCCGCCACCTGGGCCTGGGCGCCGGCAGCCGCGCACAGGGCCACACCCGCGAAGGCAATGCTGAGCGTGTAAGCCCGTCGCGGGGTCGCGTTACCTACGAACGATCGCCAAAGCCGGGCGCGCGTTAGGGCAGGCACATTCACAGGGTCCCCCGGCCCGCAGGAGAGTCGCGCAAGCGTCGATCGCCTCGCCGGTAGCGTTGGTCACAAGCGCCCCCGAACCTTGCGCGCGCGGAGCCCGCTCGCGCAAGAGCGCGAATAGACCGCTGACATGCGCCGCTGCGTAGGAGCTGCCGCTCACCAGATACCAGCGGCCCCCGGGCTGGGTTGTCGGGATGTCCCGCCCCGGCGCGCTGAAGACACCGCTTGGCGCGGCGCCCTGTGACTCGTCGATCACCGCCACGACCCCAGGGTGGGAGGCGGGAAAGCCGCCGCCGGGCAGATTGCGATCGAATGCGCCGACCACCGTGATCCCGCGCGCCATCGCCGCATCCAGCAGTCTACCCAGTAGCCGATCGGGCGGCCCGCTGAGGCTCAGGTTGATGACCTGGGCGTTGTGGTCGATCGCAAAATGCAGCGCCTCGGCAAGACTCAAGCTGTCGCAAACGGTGGTCGGCGAGCTGGTCCGCGGAGCGGACTCCTGCCAGCAGGCGCGTAGGGCGAGCAGCCGCGCCCGGGGCGCCACGCCGGCGATGCCCAGCCCGTTGTCGGCGAGCGCGGCGATAATGCCCGCCACGCCCGTGCCGTGCTGTTCAGCCTCGTCGGACCGGCCCGTGACGAAGTTCTCGCTCATCTGCACCTGGCCGGTCAGATCGGGATGGGTCTTTTCGATCATGCTGTCGATCACGGCCACGCGGACATTGCGACCAGTCGCGACCAGATGCAGCTCCGCCAGGCGCCACTCCCGCGCCGCTGGCTGCACACGGTAGAGGGGATCGTCGTGCGTGGTCCTCTCGCCCTGCCCGCGATAGACCCGTATCGGCTCGGACCACGCCACGTCGGGATCCCGGGAAATGCTCGCCGCCACCGCGTCCGGCGACTGGTTCACCGGAACCGACATGACGTAGCAATCCACCCCCACGAAGGGCAGCGGCCAATCGCTCACCAGGGTGAGACCGTGCTCGCGGGCGAGACGCTCTGCAATCCGGCGACGCGCATTGTGTCCCAGGCCCCGGCCGTAGCTCTCGCCATAGTTGGCATCGGGTCGGAAATGCTCGGGCGGGAGCCGCAGCAACACCAGCACCTGCCGGCCCGGATCCACCTGGACCGGTTGGCCCGCGGCCTCGTCGGCAAAGGCCAGCCCCAGGCTGGCGAACCAGGCGGCGAGGCCGAGGAGGACGCGCCTGAGGAGCCGAGCCATTAACGGTCCTCGCTGGAGTCCACGGGTTCGGCCAGCTCGATGTCGCCGCGCAGGCGCAGCCTCGCCAGGGCCGCGGCGCGTTCCGCGGGCGCGATATGGATCAGGAAGGCGTCCGTCGAAGTCGGCCCGTCGACCACGCGCGCGTGGCTGGCTTGGAGCGCCTGACGCAGATCCCGTTCACGGGTGTCCGGGCGGAAGATCACCACGGCGTTGCCTGCAGCGGCGACCGGAGCCGCACCCAGGGCCTGGTAGCGCGCCGGCCTGGGGCTTTGTAGCACGACAGCACCCAGCCCCAGTATCAGGAGGAACTGAGCGGCCACCGCCCAGCGTAACCCTGGCGCACCGCTGCGCCAGTGACGGGCGGCGACGCGGCCTGCAGCCCCCAGCCACCCTCCGACGCGGGTGGCGGCCCGGGCCGGTGGGGGGCGGGTCGTCAGACGGCTGCGCAGTTGCGCCCAGCTGTGATCCACTTCGAGAGAAAGCGAAGCGATTTCGCGCTGGAGGCCGCGCTCGACCCGAAGCTCCGCCTGGCATTCCACACAATGGTCGAGGTGGGCTTCGACCTGGGCCTTGTCCGAGGCGTCCAGCTGGCCGGTCACATACCAAGGCAAGAGGGCTTGGCTCTCTTGATGGGGATCGCGGTGGAATTGGATGATGCGCCCTGTCACAGCGGCCTCACAACCAGTCCACCAGGCCACCGGCCAGTGCGTTCTTCAGTCGTTGCCGCGCGTAGTGCATGCGCGTCTTCACGGTGCCCTCAGGACAGCCCATGATGTCGGCGATCTCGCGGTATCCCATGCTGTGGAAATAGGCGAGATCCACCACCGTGCGATGGTCCGCCGACAGCTCGCCCATCGCCCTCGACAGCGCCTCTTCGACCTGTCGGCGTCCGACCTGGTCTTCAGGCCCCAATTCGGGGCTTTCGCTGGCTTCGGAGTGTTCGTCTTCCATCGGTTCGTCCAATCCCCGGAGGGCCTCCATCGCCTTGCGATAGGCGATGGCGAAAATCCAGGTCGAGACCTTGCTGACGCCGTTATAGCGCTCGGCGCGCGTCCAAACGACCAGCATGGTGTCGTTGAGAACTTCCTCCACTAAATGCGGCCGGCGTATCCGACCGAGAATGAAGCGGGTCAGGCGTGGGTGGTAGACCCGGTAGAGTTCCTCGAAGGCGCGCAACTCTCCGCGGGCCACGCGCCCGACCAAATCCGCCTCGTCGCGCGAGGTGATCTCGACGGCCGCTCCGACCTCATCATTCGGGCCGCTTGGCCTGCGCAACATCGGCATCCCCGCGCTCGAGTGTTAATAGTCTCCATCAACGAAAAGGTTCATGCCGAGGCGCGCCCCAGCGAAGATCTCACCCTCCTAGTCCTCACCCCGGCCGGATTTGCGGCGGACGGAAGATGGAGGCTCCCAGAGCAGATCTGCCGCGGCTTGCGCGATCGGCATAGGTTGCGGGGATGCCGCTGCGCGGCGAGCAAGTCGCTTGTTATCCAGCGTCCTAAGATACGCGATCATCAGCTGGCTATTCTTCAAGCCGCCACAGGTCATCTTCACTCCCGCAAATGGCCGCGCGAGCCGGGCGCGGAGGCCCGCAATCGACCCGGAGCGTCGTCGAGGGCTGCGGCCTCCGCTTTGAACCGGCGGCCGGCTTCCTGCCATTAACACCCAGTCAGGGGAGGACGTTACGCGCTAGACCCAATGGAGCGTCAGCATGAGTTCTGTGACAGTTGACCTGATGGCCTCGCGCCGCACCGTGCTCGGCAGGGCAGCGATCGCTGCGATCGGAGCGATGGTGCTTCCCGCCGCGGGAGCGGCTTCAGCGAGCGCCGCCAAGAGCGCGCAGAAGTCGGTGGAATACCAGGGCCACCCGAAGGCGGGCCACAGCTGCAACACCTGCAAGAACTTCCAGCCACCCCAGAGCTGCAAGGTGGTCGAGGGGCCGATAGAGCCCTCCGGCTGGTGCGACAAGTACACGCATTCGTAATGGCGAACCTGGGGCGCGGTATCTTCTCGAACCTCTCGCGTCGGTTCGGTTTCGCCGTGGGCGCCACCCTTGCGGGGCTCATCCTGAGCGCGGGGCCGGCCGAGGCCGTCCCCGCCTTCGCTGCGCAGACCGACAAGCCCTGCCAGGCCTGCCACGTCGGCGGCTTCGGCCCGCAGCTCACACCGTATGGACGTGACTTCAAGCTGCACGGCTACACCGAGCGCTCCGGCCCCATTAACGTGCCGCTCGCGGCCATGGCTATCGCATCCTACATCCGCACACAGAAGGACCAGCCATCGCCGCCGGCCCCACACTTTTCGACGAACGACAATGTCGCCCTCGATCAGGTGAGCGTGTTCCTGGCCGGGGGACTGGGCTCGCATTTCGGTGGCTTCGTGCAGACGACATATGACGGCGTCGCAAGGGCCTTTACGTGGGACAACATCGACCTGCGGGCGGTGACCGTCACCCACGTGAAGGACAAGGAGGTTGTTCTCGGGCTCAGCCTGAACAACTCCCCCACTGTGGAGGACGCCTGGAACACCCTGCCTGCGTGGGGCTTTCCCTTCACGTCCTCCGCGCTTGCGCCTTCGCCCTCGGCCTCGCCGCTGTTCCTGGGCGCCCTCGCCCAAAACACAGTCGGCCTCACCGCCTACGCGTGGATCGATTCCACATTTTACGCCGAAGCCGGCGGCTATTGGTCCCCGGGGGAGTCCACGATCACCCGCCTGGGGGCCGACCCGCTGAGCCCGGGCGGTATCGATGGCGCGGCGCCCTACGGGCGGCTGGCCTACCAGACCAAAATCGGCGGGGGCACGGTCGAGGTCGGAGCCTTCGGCATGCGCACCGGCATCCATCCAGGCCGCGACCGCACCACCGGCCTCACCGATCTGTACACGGACTATGGCGTCGACGGCTCCTACCGGAACTCGCTCGACAACGGCGACGTCATCGCCGTCGACGCCCGCTATCTGCATGAGCGCCAGGCGCTGAACGCCACCTGCGCACTGGCGGGATCTCCGGGCGGCGCCTGCGCGGACACCCGTCTGGAGGACGCCCGCCTTAACGCGTCCTACTACTGGAGGGCCAAGATCGGCGCGACCGTGGGCCTCTTCGACACCTGGGGACCGGCCAACCCGTTTATCTATCCGGGTAGTCGCACCTTCAGTCCGGACAGCAGCGGCGTGATCCTGCAGCTCGACGGCACACCCTGGGGCGACGGCAAGGGCCCGCTGGGCAAGCGCTTCAACATGCGCGTGGGGGTCCAGTACACGATCTACAACCGCTTCAACGGCGCCGGCAGGAACTTCGACGGCGCGGGCGCCAACGCCTCGGATAACAACACGCTGCGGCTGTTCACTTGGATCGCCTACTGACCGCTCCCCGGTACCTATGCAAATCCGCTGGTAGCTGTCTGAAGCTACGCGGCGGCCTTGCTGTCCGGCGCCTGCTTCGCCGGGCCCCGTTTCACGCGAGGCTTTCGTCCCGCGCCGGAGCGTTCCTCTCCACAGGCTGTCACCGCAGAGCTTGCGGTCAGTCGTTCGAGATTTCGCGCGGCGTTGAGGTCGCGATCGGCCGCATAGCCGCGGGTGTCGCATGTGAAGATCCGCTGCGACAGCGCCAGCCCGGCCTTGACCGAGCCGCAGCAAGCACAGGTCTTGCTCGAGCTTGCTGTTGAAGCCCCATCGAGCGCGCTGTCACATCGACACCGCGCGGCTATCCTGCGGTCGCCGGGCCCGGACAGTTCCCAGGTGGCGATGATCACGGGCTGGTCTGATCTGAAGCGGACGTCGAGACCGTGAAGCGGCGCTGCGTCGCATGAGACGCGGTCGTGAAGGCCGTACTTGATAAGCTCAAAAAGACCCTATAGGAGAACGCCTCCCGAACGAAACCTGCAAACAGTTCTGCGAACTCCCGCATTTGGGGTCCAGCGGAAAAGGCCGAAACGCTCAGGTTTCTCAGGTAGATGGGTGCATAGCTCAGTTGGTAGAGCAGCTGACTCTTAATCAGCGGGTCGTAGGTTCGAATCCTACTGCACCCACCAAATTCTCCAAGAAAATTAGGTGGTTAGCGAGGTTGACATAACCTCGTTCTTCCATTTTGGCTGCTTGGGTAGCGCCTTGGGTAGCATTCTGTCGCAGCGCTAGTAGCGACCGTCGCGCCCCCCGGACCGTCGGCCCACGTGGGCCGTTGGGGGTGACCAAACGGTCCGGTAACCTGCTTCGCCGCTGCGCCTCGCTGGTCCGCCCCCCGGACACACCGGGGGGCGGTGAGGCGAACTAGTTCCAGCGGCCAACGCCAGAAAGGCCCTTTGCGTCGGAGTGGTAGGTTATCAGCCCCGTTCGGCCGGCCCACGGACCGTCCGGCAGCCCGCGCAGGTAGCCCCAGCAATTACTGGCAGCCGTGCCCTCCGGTTGGCAGCTATATTGCTGCTCATAGACGTGGGGAACTACGCAAATGCCCGTCGTGGGGAATTGAGCGCCGGGCGGGTTGCGCCAAGCCCCGCACTTGCCTTCTGCGGTCTCCTTCTTGCCGTTGAGATAGGTGACCTGCGCCGTGTACGTCGTGACCTGAACCCCCTGAAAGGCAGCGCCTTCTGCGGGTACGCGAATACCATCGACGACCTTGCCCGTCGTAACGAAGGTGAAGTCGTCAGCCGCATGTGCGGCGAATGGGGCTGCGGCAAGTAGCAGCGCGATAGTAAGAGCCTTCATGAGAAATCCCCCCAAATGGCCGGGACAGCCGGCAACAGATGGGAGCACGCCGCTCAGGCGTCTGCAAGAACATGGTTCCGGGAGCGGACGAGAAGCGCAAGATCCCGCCCGCAGCTTTCGGGCTCTCAGGCATGACAAGGACGCGCGGGAACTGCAAATTCACGGTCCGGTGACGCCCAGCGCCTAGCTGGGCCGGATGAGCCCGGTCCCGCTGTTCCCGAGGGCGGCTTTCCCTCAGCCAGGTGATGGGCTCGGCGTCGGGCCTCGAGGGTCTTCGCCAAGGCCGCCCCCCTGCCCTGATCTATCAGCTCTAGGTCTTACAGCGCCGATCCGGGGGGTCCCGTCCACCAACGACCCCTCCAAGACGTGAGCCGGCGTGGTGGGGGTAACAAGACCCACATTGAGAGACGCGAGAGAGACGCGGTTAAAGCCTGCGGTGACGAGGGATTTGCGCAAGGCCCCCTTAGCGCTCTTCAGAGCCGGACATTCGTTTCGCCGGGCGTGCCTTAGGCCGCTGAGACTCCCAAGGGAGAACCAGTCGAGAGGCGGCGCGAACGAATTTTGAATGGGCAGGAATTCCTCGATCGACTTCAACGAGTACGCGATGAGAACCGACAGCGAAATTAAGCGGGACGTGGAGCTTGAGCTGCGCTCGATCCGGACATCACGTCGGACGACATTGGCGTCGCGGTCAAGGACGGCGTGGTGACCCTCACCGGCTTCGTCCGCAGCTTCAGCGAAAAGTACGAAGCGGAACGCGGCGCCAAGCGGGTGTCCGGCGTCGTCGGACTGGCCAACGACATCGAGGTTCGCCTGCCGAGCTCGGAGGAGCGCCCCGATCCCGAAATCGCCCGGGAGGCGGTCTCCGCCATCAAGAGCCAGCTGCCCTACACGTTCGAGCACATCACTCCGGTGGTGAAGAACGGGTGGGTGACGCTCGAGGGTGAGGTGGAGTGGAACTTCCAGAGGGACCTAGCCGAGCGGGCCGTCCGCCGGCTGAAGGGCCTGCGGGGTGTCACCAACCTCATCCATATCCAGCCGCGGATCGCCCCCTCCGAGGTCAAACGGAAAATCGAGGAGGCCTTCAGGCGCAGCGCCGCGCTCGAAGCCGGCGACCACGGGCGCTGGTGGATGGGCCTGGGCGGCATCCTCTCGATCGTCGCCGGCGTCCTGCTGGGGATTATGCCGCTGCTCGGCGCCATCGTGCTCACTTGGTGGCTCGGCATCTACGCCATGGCCCTCGGCCTCACGCTGTTGGTGCTGGCCTATCGCCTGCGGTCACAGCGCCACACCGACCACCTGCATGACGCGACACCACACGCGGCTTGAACGACGTCTCCTCCTCGTGAAGTCCGCCCCGGAGAGCCTCTCCGACGCGACCTCGCCGAATCGCGACGCCCCCCCGCTCGCGGAGCCGCTGCTTCGGCCTCGGTCTTCCTGCCGGTGGAACGCGTAGCTTTCGGCGGTGATCGCCGCGTGACCTGCGGCTCGTTCGTCAAGACGGCTGGGAGCGCCCGCGGTGTCGCGGGGGACTTCCGGTCGACGGCGCGTATTACATATGTTATAACCAACACAAGACGGAGACCACCGCGATGATCGCCCTGAAGCTCACCCAGATCGGCAATTCCGTTGGCGTGCTCCTGCCGAAGGAAGCGCTCGCCAAGCTCGGCGCCGAAAAGGGCGACACTCTCTATCTGACCGACGGAGCCTTTGGCGACATGCGCATCTCCGCATATGATCCGAGGGTGGCGGAAGAGATCGCCCTTGGCGAAGAGTTCATGGACGACTACCGCGACGCCTTTCGTGTCCTGGCGAAGTGAGCGCCGAGCCTCGCTGGCCGGCCAAAGAGAGCCTTATCGCCCTGCAGGACCGAACCATCGCCCTCCACGGGGGCGCCCCGGGACTGCTAGATGAAGGTCTTCTCGAGTCCGCTCTCGCCAGACCGGCCAATCGGTTTCATTACGAAGGCGTCGACGACGTTTGTGTTCTCGCCGCCACCTACCTGGTAGCGGTTGTCAGCAATCATCCTTTTGCCGACGGCAATAAGCGAGCTGGATTCCTGGCCGCCGGCCTTTTCCTGCGATTGAATGGCCGGCGGTTGGTCGCCGAGCAGGCGGATGCTGCGCGGGCTGTACTGGCGATCGCCGCAGGACGTCGCGATACTGCAGAGATCGGCGCGTGGATCCGCGATCGGTCGAACATCACCTAGATCGTCCGTCGCAGTCCGTTGAGAATTCGATGTCCGGCATCAGGCCGAAGCCCGTCTTCGAGCAAGGGTCCCGCATGGTCCACTGGCGGCAATATCTCGGCATTGGTGGAGGCGACAGGCTTAGACCGCGGTTCGGGTCCAACTCAGCGGGGACCATCAATGCGGCAAGATCGTGGTCACCCGATATGCATCGGACTTTGAGGACGTGGGCGTTCGGGTCGCGGCCTGCATTAACTGGACGAAATCGATTCACGAAATTCCCGGCTTCGGCGCCATCTTCGCGCAAACTGGAGAATGTTAGCGTTAGACCGCCAGCACGGACCCGCCAGGGGCGCGCTCAGCCGAGCGCCACGCCGGCCAGACGGCCGACGCCGAAGGTCACGGCGGCCGCGGCGTAGCCGATGATCAACTGCCGGGACGCCGAAAAGAAGATCCCGCGCCCGGTGAAGAGCGAAGTCCCGGCGCCGATGGCGCAGAGCGCCAGGCCGCTCAGCGCCAGGCTCAGGATCGCTGCGGTCCACCCGCCGACGAAGAAGAAGGGCGCGACCGGGAAGATCGCGCCGGCAGAGAAGAGCAGGAAGGAGGCCGTGGCGGCGGACCAGGCCGAACCCCCGAGTTCGTCGGGATCAATGCCGAGTTCCTCCCGCACCAGGGTGTCGAGGGCGGTGTCTTTGTTGCTGAGCAGTTCGCCCGCCAGAGCCTTGGCCTGCTGCTCGCCCAGGCCCTTGGCCTGGTAGATCAGGATGAGCTCCTCCCTTTCCTCCTCGGGCGAATGCTCCAGCTCCGCGCCCTCGGTGGCGATCTGCTTCTTGTAGAGCTCGCGGGAGCTATTCACCGAAAGCCATTCGCCCAGGGCCATGGAACAGGCACCGGCGACCAGGCCTGCGATGCCGGTCAGAAGGATGGTGTGTTGCGCCCCGGTCGCGCCGGAGACGCCCATCACCAGGCTCAGGTTGGAGACCAGCCCGTCGTTGGCGCCCAGAACGGCGGCCCGGAGCGAATTTCCCGCCGCCCCGCTGTGCCGACCTTCGAGGGTCGCGACGCCGGGGCCCGCCAGGCCCAGTCCCGTCGAGGCCGCGGCCGCGATCAGCCGCGCATGCGAGCGCTCGTCGGTCGGCAGCCCCCGGGCGACAGCCTCGGGCTGGCGGTCATAGGCATCGATGTCGCGGGCTTCGGCGGCGGCGATGGCGGGCAGCACGAACGACGGCCCGAAGCGCTTCGCCAGGAAGCCGAGGGCCCGGGCCCGGAAGCTGGGGCGCAGGCGCGCCGTCCGCGCGTCCTTACGGTCAAGCTGGTTGCGCCAGAACTCCGCATGCGCCGATTCCACTGCGGCCAGCTTGGCGTAGACCTGCGCGAGATTGGGATCGGATTCAGCCTTGGCCAGGGCCGAGTAGATGGTGACGCTGTCCATCTCGCCCTGGAGATTGGCGCGATAGCGGCGCGCATCGCCCGCCTCGCCGGATTGCGCGGGTTTCGGATCGGGATCCGCCATCGCCCACCTCTATGACACGGCCGCCTCCCCGGGGGATTTGGTCGCGGGGAGACCGTCGCTCAAGGGGGCGCGCGAGCCACCGGCCGGAGGGCCGCGTCGCCGCGTCTCCGTCGGACTGCTGGACTGCGCTCGGGGCGGGTGGGAAAACAGCTGAGGCAATGCGGGGGTCAGTTTTCCATGTCGCCTCACAATTGGACCTCTCTGTTCGCCCCTGCTTGGCGGTATTTCCAGGCTCGATCCCAAGCTCCTCGTCACGAGTTTGCCGGCACGACGCCGAATGACCGACGAGTGTCAGCAGCGGTCCTCGGCTTCCGCCTCCGATCGATG
>NZ_DASXNL010000079.1:0-2342 GCF_036495085.1 Phenylobacterium sp.
TGCGCCCCCTCCACCCCTTCGGGGTCCCCCTCCCCCTGTGGGGGAGGAGAGGCGGGTCGCACGAGGTTTGCCAGGAACATTTGCGTTTTGCGAGCATCTGGCATAGACTGTGGAACGTGACCGACGAAGCCGAGAACCTGATCCTCGAGCACCTGAAACGCTTCCAGGGTGGGCAGGAGCGGATCGAGCGCGACTTGAAGGAGGTCAACGGCAGGCTCTCTCAGGTGGAGATCGGCATGGCCGCGGTACGCGGCGACGTCGCCCAACTCTCGGGAGATGTGGCGCGCGTGCAACTCGCCTTCGACGGGATGTCCGAACGGATCGACCGCATCGAGCGGCGTCTGGAGCTGGCTTGAGCAACCACATTTCGGAGCGCGAGCCGTGAAGAAGATCGATATCGACGCCGTGCCGCAGGAGGGCGGGTCGAACTATCCGGCGCCGTTCGACGAGCCGTGCAAGGGCGGGACGTGGCGGCGGCTGGGGCGGTCGGCGGGGTTGACGGCCTTCGGGGTGAGGCTGTCGCACATTGCGCCGGGCGGCTGGTCCAGCCAGCGGCACTGGCACAGCGTCGAGGACGAGTTCGTCTGGCTCGTCGAGGGCGAACTGGTGCTGGTCACCGACGCCGGCGAGGAGGTCCTGCGTCCCGGCGACTGCGCCGCCTTCAAGGCCGGGGACCCCGACGGCCATCACCTCGTCAACCGCTCCGATCGCGACGCCGTGGTGCTGGAGATCGGCAACTCAGACTTCGAGCACGACCGCTGCGTCTATCCCGACATCGATATGGTCGCCGAGCCCGGCGATCCGCTCTACCGCCATCGCGACGGCGCCCCCTATCCGAAGTCGGGTTAGCTTGGGCAACACGCCGGGGCGCCGAATCCGAGTTGGCAGAACCTTGCCTTATGCTCGTCATCCCGGCCGGAGCGCAGCGTAGAGCCGGCCGTCCGTCGTCGGGATCGGCGCCGGCGCCGGCGTCGTCAGGCCTTCGCGGTCGAGGCACTGGAGGGGCTCGGTCTCCCACGCGAGATCAGCGTCGCTCCTGGCTCCGCAAGGCGCCCGTTGACGCGCACGCGCCACACTTCGTTCGCGAGCGAGGCCGCCGCCGGTGAGGGTTCCCTTGGCGCCCCAGGTCGCCCAGCTGGCTGGCCGTGCTGTCCTGTTGCCGGCGCGGCGCGGATGTGGCTGGTTGAGACATGGCGGGCGCTATAGGCTTCATCGCAGCCGTGTGGATCGAGGGCGCGTCATAGTGCCGGACGAAACGCCAAATGAAGTCCAAAGACTCCTGGACACCCCTGACCTTGCCGACGCCCTGGAGAGCGAACAGTTCAAACTGTTCCTCGACCAACTCCCGGTGGCGATCGCCGTGTCGGTGCTCAATCCGACCGAGCGGATCATCTACGCCAACAACCAGTTCGAGCGCCTAAGCGGTCAGACCAACGCGGCCCTGGTCGGCGCCGTTTGGGCGGCCCTGCCGGGCGAGGCGTCCGATCCCGCCCATGCGCGCGCCCTGGGGCGGGCGGTGGCCGAAGAGCGGGACTATCTGGGCGCTTTCACCATCGAGCGCTCGGGCACGCCCACCACCATCGACGCATGGTCGAATGTCATCGAAGGCGACGACGGCGCGCCGATGTTCAGGCTGGTCGCCATCGTCGAGGCCGCAGCCCGGCCGGCGTCGGGCGCGGAGGAATTCGAAGCGCTGATCGGCGAGAAGGACATCCAGCTGCGGGAACTGCAGCATCGGGTGAAAAACAACCTGCAGATGATCACCTCGCTGATCCGCGTGGAGGCGCGCGCGGTGAAGGGCACCTCCTCCGGCGAGGGCTTCGAGCGGCTCGCCGGTCGGGTGGAGGCGTTGGGGCTGCTCTACCGGGCGCTGTCCGAGGCGGGACCTGACGGCAATTCGGTGGATCTTGGCGTCTATCTCAGTGAGATCGCCACCGCCGTCATGCGCGCCTACGCCGTGGAAGGCTTGCGGCTTGATCTCAAGGTCGACACGTGGCCGGTGTCCATCGACGTAGCCATGCCCACCGGCCTGGTGGTCAATGAGCTGATGACCAACGCCCTGAAGCACGCCTTCAAGGGCCGCTCGGGCGGCGTGATCACGCTCCACAGCACCACCCTGGATGGCGGCTGCCGCGTGATCGTGGCCGACGACGGCGTCGGACTTCCGGAGGGGGCCATCTGGCCGAAGCCCGGCAAGCTCTCAACCCTGATCGTCCGGTCCCTGCAGCAGAACGCCAAGGCCCGGACCGTCATCCAGTCCGCCCCCGGCAAGGGCATGCGCGTCGCCATTCTGTTCAATTGCGAGGACGCCGCCCCCGAGGGATGATCCGGGCGATAGCGGG
>NZ_DASXNL010000080.1:0-2808 GCF_036495085.1 Phenylobacterium sp.
CTCCAGATAGCCCAGGCCCAGGCCGCCATAGGCCTCCTCGACGGTGACGCCATGCAGGCCGAGCGCGCCCATCTGCGGCCAGAGTTCGCGCGGGAAGCTGTTGGTCTCGTCGATCCGCGCCGCGATCGGGGCGATCCTGTCAGCCGCGAAACGGGCGGTGGTTTCGCGGATCGCGTCGGCCGTCTCGCCGAGGCTGAATTCGAGTTGTGGCGCCATCAAACTATCCCTTCAGGAAGTCTGACAACGTCCTCCCGTTGCCTAGAGATCGGCCGAATCCTTGGGAACTTCAACAGCGCAAAACGACGAATGTTGGATTGTTTAAGTCGTCCGAGATGAGGTTCTCGGGGCGCCGAGGGACGACTATGCCCTGCACAGCGCGTCGATCTCATCTCGCGGCCTGCCTCAGCGCGACCGGAGGGGCAAGGCGGTGGTGGATTTGATCTCGGACAAGGTCATCGTGGAGTTGATTTCCTGCACTGTGGGAAGGGTTGATAGGCGGCCAAACACGAACTGTTCATAGGCTCGCACGTCGCGCGTGACGATCCGCAACAGGAAGTCGAAAGATCCCATAATTGCATGGCATTCAACCACTTCTGGAAATCTTCGGATCGCCGACGAGAACTCCGTGAGATTGGCGCGACCGTGCGCGGACAGTCGAACGCTTGCGAAGACCATCGTGTTGATGCCGAGTTTCTCGGCATCCAGGAGCGCCACCTGGGCGCGGATATATCCCGCCTCCCTAAGCCGTGACAGACGTCGCCAGCAGGGAGATTGCGACAGCCCGACCACTTCGGCGAGGTCGCCCGTGGAGAGAGAGGAATCTTTCTGCAGCGCATCCAGGATGCGCAAATCGATCTCGTCCAGGTCGGGGTTAGAATTATCCACAAAGCACCTCTTCGCCATATTGAGCTATGCGCGAGGCCTCCACAATAACCGAAGAACGCCCGAACCAAGTCCCCTCTTGGCCCTAGCCTGATGCGCATCGGTGGCCGGCTCGGAGTCCTGAGGTGCAGTTGGTGGGGTTCGACCCGGAGCAATCCGGCTGGGCGCTGGTGGATGAAGATCAAGGGGTGCTGCGCCACGTCGCCGGCGGGCTGACCGCTTGGGGGCCACGGCTCGCCGGCGGGGAGGGCTTTTGGGCCCTGCCGAGGACGGGCCGGGCTCGGCGTATTCCGGAACGGCTGTCGAGCTTGCGGCCCCTGCTTGGGCGAATCCTCCAACTTCCCGGCGTCAAGCCGCCGCCCGCGCCGCGACTGGCCGCCGTGGTCGGGACCACACTGGCCGGCCGCCGCAATCCTTTCCGCAGCTTCCTTGGTTACCTCCTGCTGGATGGCGAACAAAGCTGCAGGACACTGGTCACGCGGGATGAGTTCGGGGATCAGCCGCCGTCTCTCTCGCCCGGGGCCGGCGATTGCGCGTCACTGGTTGAGCGCCTGCAGGCGCTCGACGGCGCATTTGGACTGCGCCCGGCGGATATGGTCGTCCTCGGCGCAGCGCAGGTCGATGATGATATGGCCGAGCGCCTGACGGCGGGGAATCTCTTCGCCTCCCAGCATCGCAAGAGTGCGGCCGACGCATGGATGGAAAAGCGGTCCGATAGGTTCGCAGCGCCCAGGATCGCAATCTGATGACCAACGCCCCTAAGCTCCAACTGCACATACCGACACCGGCGGGCCGCCCCGGCGATGAACCGACGTTCGACCATCTGGAGATTCCGCCGGCGGGGTCTGTTCGCCGGCCCGATATGTCGGCGCCTGAGTCCGAGCTGCGGGACCTGCCCTACAGCCTGATCCGCGTCCTCGATGACGAGGGACGCGCCGTTGGACCCTGGAATCCAAAGCTCAGCGCCGGACGCATGCTCGAGGGCCTTCGCGCCATGCTGCTCACCCGCGCCTTCGATGACCGCCTCTTCAAGCTCCACCGCCAGGGCAAGACCAGTTTCTACATGAAGTCGGAAGGCGAGGAGGCGATCGGCGCTTGCCAGTCAATGGTGCTGGGTCGCGACGACATGGCGTTCCCGACCTATCGGATGCTCAGCTGGCTTATGGCGCGGAATTACCCGCTGATCGACCTGGTGAACCAGATCTTCTCCAACGCTGAGGATCCGCTCAAGGGACGACAATTGCCGATCCTCTATTCGGCCCGCCAGTACGGCTTCTATTCGCTGTCCGGCAACGTCGGCAGCCGTTTCGGCGCCGCGGTCGGATGGGCCATGGCCTCGGCGTTCAAGGGCGATGACAAGCTCGCCATCGGCTACATCGGCGAGGGGACGACGGCGGAAGGCGACTTCCACGAGGCGCTCACTTTCGCCAGCGTCTATCGCGCCCCGGTGATCCTGTGCGTCACTAACAACCAATGGGCCATATCCAGCTTCTCCGGCATCGCCGGCGCGGAGGCGACGACCTTCGCGGCCAAGGCGCTCGCCTACGGCCTGCCGGGTCTTCGGGTTGACGGCAACGACTTCCTGGCGATCTGGGCGGCGACCGAATGGGCGGCTGAGCGCGCGCGAAGCAATCGTGGCGCGACGCTGATCGAGCTCTTCACCTATCGGGCCGGCGGCCACTCGACGAGTGACGATCCCAGCAAGTACCGCCCGGCGGGCGAGGCGGCGAAATGGCCGCTGGGCGATCCGGTGGAACGCCTGAAACAGCACCTGATTGCGCTGGGCGAATGGGACGAGCCGCGCCACCAGGCTCTGCAGACCGAGCTTGCCGAAGCCGTCCGTGCGGCGGTGAAGGAGGGCGAGGCCGTGGGCTGCCTTGGAAAGTCCAAGCCCAGCGTGCGCGAAATGTTCGAAGGCGTCTTCAA
>NZ_DASXNL010000081.1:0-59038 GCF_036495085.1 Phenylobacterium sp.
CCCTTGGAGTCGGCGATCACCTTGCCGTGCTCGCACGACAGGAGTTCGGCGAGCTCGTTCATGTTGGCTTCGACCAGACGCTTGAAGTCGAACATGACGCGCGCGCGCCGCTGCGGATTGACCAGGCCCCAGGTCTGCTGGGCGCGCAGCGCCGAGGCGACCGCCGCATCCAGTTCCTGGGCGGTGGCGAGCGCCACGCGGGCCTGCACCTCGCCGGTGTTGGGGTTGAAGATCTGGCCGTAGCGACCGGACGTCCCGGCCACAGAGGCGCCGTCGATGAAATGGGTGAGCTGCCGCATCGATCCTCCTAGCCCCCGCGCCTCCATCGGGCTTGCGCGTTGGCGGAATTCATCATTATGATATTCACAAATAGAGGGCAATCCCGAGCTTGACCGACGAAACGGAACACCCAGGCGCTCGCCGTTTCGACGGGCGGGTGGCGGTCGTCACCGGCGCCGCGAGAGGCATTGGCCTCGCGACCGTCGAGCGTCTCGTGAGCGAAGGCGCACGTGTCCTCATGAGCGACATGGACGCCGGTGTCGCCGAGAGCGCCGCCGCGCTGGGCCAGCCGCACGTGGTCGGAGATCTGACCGAATCAGGCGCCGTCGAAGCCCTTTTCGAAGCCGCCGACCACGAGGTCGGACCCCTAGATGTCCTGGTGAACGGCGCCGGAGTGATCGGCCACGCCACGAAGTTGATAGACTTGGCCGCCGAAGAGTTTGACCGAGTTATGCGGATCAACCTCAACGTCACCCTGCTGACGACCCAGGCGGCGGCGCGGCGCATGACCCCCAAAAATTCGGGGGCCGTGGTGAACCTGGCGTCGGTGGCGGCCGTGATGGCCAGCGGCGATCAGATCCCCTACGCGGTCTCCAAGGCGGCGGTGAAGCAGCTGACCGCCATGACCGCGCTCTCGCTCGCGCCCCATGGCGTGCGGGTGAACGCCGTCGCCCCTGGACCCGTGGAGACCCCCATGGTCGCGGCCCTGACCGGCGGCGGCCCCGAAGGACTGCAGCGTGTCCTGTCGCGCATCCCCCTGGGCCGGATTGCACGACCGCAAGAGATCGCGGCGATCGTGGCTTTCTTGGCGAGCGACGACGCCGCCTACGTAACAGGACAGACCATCTTCGCCGACGGTGGACGCCTGGCGCTGGGCTATTTCGCCGAGCCGCTGGCCGGCCCGGGCGCAGGCGCCTGAGATGCGATACCGCCGACTGGGGGCCAGCGATCTCATGGTCTCCGAGATCACGCTGGGGACTTGGCTAGCCTATGGCGAGGGGTCCGTGCGGACCAAGCATATCGCTTGCGTGCGCCGGGCCCTCGACCTCGGGATCAACCTGATCGACACCGCCAACGTCTATGGGTGGGGCGAGGCGGAGAAGCTGATCGCCGATGCCCTGGAAGGCGTTCCGCGCGACCGCTACCTGATTGCCACAAAGCTCTGGGGCCCGATGAACGATATGGACCGCGGCCTTTCGCGCGCCCAGGTATTCAAGCAGATCGACGACTCGCTGCGGCGGCTAAAGACGGACTACGTCGACCTCTACCAGTGCCACCGCTACGATGAGGAGACCCCGCTGGCGGAGACCATGCAGGCGCTGTCCGAGATCGTGCGGCAGGGCAAGGTCCGCTGGCTGGGCTTCAGCGAATGGCCGCAAGACAAGGTGCGCGAAGCCGCCGCCCTGGCCGGCGTCGAACGCTTCGTCTCAAGCCAGCCGCAGTACTCGCTCCTTTGGCGCGAGCCGGAGGACGCGGTTTTCCCGCTGAGCGCCGAGCTCGGCCTCGGCCAGCTGGTCTGGGCGCCCCTGGCTCAGGGAGTGTTGGCGGGCCGCTATCCGCCAGGCTCGCCCTTCCCGGAGGGCTGGCGTGGCGAAAGCCCGGCGATGAGCCTGCACCTGCGGCGCTGGTTCAGTCCCGTGGTGCTGGAGGCGGTCGGTAAGCTGCCCGCGATCGCCGCCGAGGCCAGCCTCTCGCCCGCCCAGTTCGCCATCGCCTGGACGCTACGCCGACCGGAGGTCACGTCGGCGATCATAGGCGCCTCGCGGCCGGGCCAGGTGGAGGACAACGCCGCCGCCAGCGGCGTGGCGGTTGACTCAGCACTTTTCGCGCAGGCGGAACGGCTCATGGCCGACGCCCTGGCCGAAGCAGCGCGTCTGGAGGGTACCGGTGTCTGACAGCGACGACTTCGCCCACCGGCTCGAGGCCCTTGAGAACCGTGCGGCGATCACCGAAGTGGTTTTGCGCTACGCCCGCGCAATAGACCGGTGCGATGAGGCCATGCTGCGTAGCTGCTTCCATCCGGATGCGCGCCACCGCCACGGCAACTTCGACGGCGCTTCGGCGGACTTCTGCGGATTTGCACTGGAGATCGTTCGCAAGGTCGAGCTGTCCCACCACCAGCTGGGGCCCGTCTCCATCGAGCTCGCGGGCGAAGTGGCCTATGCGGAGACCTACTACACCGCCTTGCACCGCTTCGGTGCGACACCGCCACCGAGCGGCGAACCACACGAAGACCGCTTCTCGGGCGGACGTTACGTGGACCGGTTCGAACGGCGTGACGGCCAATGGCGCATCGCCGAGCGGCGCGGGATCAGCGAGTGGATGCGCTACGAGCCGGCCGCCGATCGCGGCTTTTATGACGGGCCCGCCGATCAGCGCGGCCGGCGCGACAGAGACGATCCCGTCTATCGTGGCGGTTAGTCTATAGTCTAGTCGGACGCCGGCAGCTTCTTGGCGTCCTCCTGGACCAGCGGCCGGTCGTCGAGACTGAGCCCACCCTGCCCGCCCTTGCTGGCCAGGACCACCATGCCGCTGTCGGCATCGGCGTAGCGCTTGCCGAGGATCACGCCGCCGGCATGGTCGGGCGACACTGTCGCGCCCGCGGGCGTTTCGGCCCCGTACTGAATCACCGGCGCACCGCCGCACGCCAGCACGCCTCCGGTCTTGGGGGGGCGCACGATTACGAACTCCCCGCTGCAGACTGCGCTCTTCCAGCGCGAGCCGGGCTTCAGGTCCATCACGCCACAGGCTCCGCGGCGGCCTGGGCGACGCCCAGCTCGCGGGCGACCTTCTCGAGGCCGGCGACCTTTGCCTCCAGCGACATGGACGGATCGTTCGGCCATACGTCGGGACCCCAGAGCACGATGTTGCCGAAGCCCGCTCGGAGATAACTGCGGACGTCGTCGGCGGTGGGGGTGTGCGGGCGCACGAAATACTGGAACGGCTGGCCGGCCCGGCCCTGCGCCTGGCGCGCCGCCTCGATGGTGTCACGCATGCCCTGGGCTTCATCCAGGGTGATCTTGGCGGAGTTGATCCAACCGTCGGCGACGCGCGCCACTCGGCGCAGCGCCGGCCCGGAATTGCCGCCACAGATCAGCGGGACCTTGACTGGGTGCGGCGAGATCTGGAGCTCGGGGAAACGGAAATGAGTTCCCTCGTAGCTGAACCAGCCGCCGGCCCAGGCAAGCTTCAGGATGTCGATCGCCTCGTCCAGGCGCGCGCCGCGCGTCTCAAAGGGAGCGCCTACCGCTTCGAACTCCTCCTTCAGCCACCCCGCCCCGGTGCCGAGTAGGAAGCGGCCGCCGGAAACGTCGTGGGCGGTGATCGTCGCGCGCGCCAGCAAAAGCGGCTGCATCATCGGCACGATGCAGATCGCCGTGCCGACCTTCAGCCGTGTCGTCGCGCCGGCCACCGCACCCAGCAGGAACCAGGGATCGTAGATACGCACGCTCTCGCCGATGATCTCCTTGTCGCGTTCATCGTTCTTGTCATTCGGCGTCTCCTTGCGCGACGGATGGTGACCCTCGTATCGCCGCGGGCTGACGTAGTGCTCGCCGAACCACAGGCCCTCGAAGCCCAACCGCTCGGCATGCCGGGCCAGGTTCAGGATGTCGGCCGGTTCGTAGTTGTAGGTGGTGATTCCGAAGGTTGGCTTGCCGCTCACAGCGTGTCTCCGTCTCTCGTCGTTCAGGCCGGCTTCCACTGCGGCAACACGGGGCCACCCTCGCCCAGCGGCTCGAACCAGACCTGCATGGCCATTTCAGGAACGAGCAGCGGCTCGCCGTCGAGGCGGCCCATCAGGCGGACCTCCGGAGCCTCGTCGAGTTCGACCACCACCAGCGTGTAGGGCGCGGGATAGTCGGGATGGATCTGGTGCATCACCGTCGTCCAGCTGTGCAGACGCCCGGTGCCCCTGGCGTCGCGCCAGGTGGTATGGGCGCCGCCACAGTGGGGGCAATGATCGGTCGGCGGGTGAAGGGCGTGACCACAGTCGTCACACGCCTTGTAGACCAACCTCCCCTCGGCGGCGGCCTGAAAGAAGCCCGCCGTGTCGCGGTCCTGGTCGAAAGGAAGGATGGTGGCGGTCATCAGGCGGCCTTCCGGAGTACGACGCTGGAGCCCACGGGCAGCGGGCCGCCGGTGCAGAGACAGAGCTCGGCGCCATCGACCTGCATGTCAGCTTCGCCACGCAGCTGCCGCACCGCCTGTACGATGTGGTTCATGCCGTGGACGTAGCCCTCGGAGAGATGGCCGCCGCCCGTGTTGATCGGCAGTTCGCCGCCCCGCTTCAGGGCGCCGGACGCCGCGTACGGCCCACCCTCGCCCTTGCCGACGAAGCCGTAGGCTTCGAGCTGCAGGATAACGCTGATGGTGAAGCAGTCGTAGATCTGGGCGATGTCCATGTCCTTCGGACCGACGCCGGCACGACGCCACAGCTCCTCGCCGGCCTTGCGCCCCCCAAGCTCGGTGATGTCCTCACGCGTGACGACCGGGAACATCATGCCGGGCCGAAGGTCGTTGGGCGCGCCGCCCGCTACGGCGCGGATCAGCACCGGCGGCTTCTTCAAGTCCTTCGCCCGTTCGGCGCTGGTGATTACGACGGCGCAAGCGCCGTCGCTTTCCAGGCAGTAGTCGTACAGGCGCAGCGGCGTGGAGATCATACGCGAGGCCAGGTAGTCGTCCATGGTCATCGCCCGGTCGCGCATCTGGGCGTGGGGCGTCTGCTGGGCGTGCTCGCGGCAGGTGATGGCGACCGCGCCGAGCTGTTCGGCGGTGGTGCCGTATTCCAGCATGTGGCGGCGCGCCATCAGCGCGAAGGTCTGGCCGGCGGTCTGCAGGCCGTAAGGCAGATAGAACTCGTCGTAGGTGCCGAAGCCCCCCACCACCTGGCTCGCCATGCGGTCGCCGCCGGCGCCGAGCCGCGTCTCCGAACGGCCGTTGAGCGAGCGGAACGCCAGCACCGCCTTGGCCTGGCCGGTCATCACCGCGCCCATCGCAAGGCCCATCATCATACAGGGCGCCACGCCACCGGGCCCGGTGTCGGCCCAGTAGGCGAGGTTCTTCGCGCCAAGCGCTGCGGCCAGGCTGTAGGGCCGCACCGTGTCCTGTTCGCATCGCACGATGCCGTCGATGTCGTCGACGGTCAGGCCCGCGTCGGCGATCGCCTTTAGCGACGCCTCGGAGGCCAGCGACAGAACGCTGCGCCCGGAGTCGCGGGAGAACTCGGTCTGGCCGATCCCCACGACGGCGGCCTTGTCGCGGCCCGCGAAGGCGAGTTCGTCGTCGATCATTGAGCCACCTCCGTGATCCGTTCAGCGAGCGCTTCGTCCGTGTGCTCGCCCAGCTTCGGCGCGCGCGTGCGCGGCGCCTGACCGAAGGACGAGAAGCGATAAATCGGTCCGGGGTAGAGCACCTCGCCCACGCCTTCGTGCTCGACGGGTTGGAAGAAGTTCCGCGCCTGCAGATGCTCGTCGGCGAACAGATCTTCGGGCGCGTTCAGCACCCCAATCGGCAGGCCTACCGCCTGGCCGTCGCGGTAGGCGTCATCGGCCGTCTGGACGAGGAAGAAACACTCGACCAGCTCCTGCACCTCGTAGAAGCGCGCTTGCCGGTAAGGCAGGTCCGAATATGCCGGTTGGGTAAGCTGGGCCGCCATACCCTTCGAGTCCATCCAAGCGACGAGCGCGGCCCAGGGCTTCGGGTCAGCCAGGATCAGGGTGAAATAGACGAAGCGGTCGTCGGCGCAGCGGAACAACGCCGGCTGCGTGGGCGAGGGCTGGGCGTGGCGGCAGGTCTGTCGCTTCACGTTGACCTTCGGATAGAACCAGTAGGGATTGGCGAGCTCGACGTTAACAGCACATGCTTCGTGCATGGAGACGTCCACTAGCTGGCCGAGACCCGTCTGTTGGCGCTCCAGCAACGCCAGCATCACGCCGATCTGCGCAAAGCTGGTGGCGGTATGGTAGCCTTGGTTGCCGCCCGGCCGGATTGGCGGGATGGAATGGTCGTCGTAGCCGCAGCTGTTCAGCGGTCCGCCGGCGGCAAGCGCAACGAGATCGGAGGACTTGTAGTCCTTCCAAGGCCCACTGAGCCCGAACGGTGTGACCGACAGTACGATCAACCGCGAATAGGCGTTGGTCAGACCCCTCAGGTCCAGGCCTAGGTCCTTGAGTCTGGCGGGCTGCAGCGTCGATATGAAGACGTCGGCCTCGGCCAGCAGCCGATGCAGGACGCGCTGGCCCGCGTCGGTCGCGAGGTCAGCGACCGCGCTCTTCTTGTTGCTGTTGTAGAACCAGAAATTGAGGCTGGTGTCTGGCCCGACGGCGCCCTTCGCGAACGGGCCAACAGCCCTCGTGGGCGAACCGTCCGGCGGTTCGAGTTTGGTCACCTCGGCGCCCATCTGGGCGAGCAGCAGACCCGCGAACTCGCCGCTGGGGTCTTCGGCGACCTCGACGACCTTCAATCCGGCGAGCGGGTGGGCGACGGGCGCGCCGCCAGCGTCAGCAGCCATGTCAGATCACTCCCTCGGCGACGAGCTCATCGTACTCCGCCGAATTGAGCCCCAGGAGGCCCTTGAAAACATGCTCGTTGTCCTCCCCGAGCAGCGGGGCGGACCGCCAATTCTCCTGCACCGTGCGGGTGAACTGGATCGGCGTTCCTTCGAACCGCGCCTCGCCGATCACTGGGTGATCAAGTTCGAAAAAGAGGTGGCGGCTAGCGATTTGGGGATCGTGGTCGTTGGTGTCCTGCGCGGTCTGCACGGCCCCCGCCGGCACGCCGGCCGCCTGCAGCCGGTGCATGAGATCGTGGCGATCCTTGTCCTTCGTCCAGCTTGCGATGTGCGCATCCAGCGCATCCTGGTTGTCGACGCGTGCGCCGGGGGTGGAGAAGTCTGCAGCCCATGCCGGATCGCCCATCTCCGAAAGCAGCCCGCGCCATTGGGCTTCATCGAAGACCGCGATCGCGATCCAACGATCTTCACCTTCGCAGGGATAGACCCCGTGCGGCGCGGCGCTGGGATGCTCCAGCCGATTGCCGGCCGGGAAGTCAGGACCGCGCGTCGAGCGGCCATTCACCGAGACGTCGAGGATAAGCGGGCCGATCAGGTTGATGCCCGCCTCCACGGCAGAGACGTCAATCTCGGCGCCTTCGCCGGTCAGGATCCGGTGATAGATCGCAGTCAGGAGCGCCGAGGCGTTGAAGAATGCGGCTTCGTTGTCCATGTACGACAGCCCCCAGCCGGAGGGCTCTTCGCCAGGCAGGCCGCTGATGTGCGAGAGCCCACTCACGGCCTGCACGACGGGCCCGTAGCTGCGGTACTCCGCATGCGGACCGCTGTGGCCGAAGCCACTCATGCGGGCATAGATCACCTGCGGCGACAACTCGCGCAGGCGTTCATACGTGAGCCCCCATCGCTCCATCACGCCCGGCGCGAAGTTCTCGGTCACAACGCTGGACGAGGCGATCAGCCGGTCAGCCAAGTCGCGGCCCTTGGCCGAGCGCATGTTGATGGTCACGCCAAGCTTGTTGCGGTTGTAGTTGTTGAAGAGGCCGCCTTTGTTCGGATCGGGGTTGGCGTCTTCCTCGCCGTAAGTGCGTACCTCACCCTTGTAGATCGGCAGGCGCCGGGGCATGTCGAGCCGATTGCGATCCTCGATCCGGATCACCTCGGCGCCGAAATCGCCCAGAAGCCGCGTCGCGCAGGCTCCGACGCCCATCCAACAGAAGTCGGTGACGCGGATTCCGGCAAGCGGACCCTGCCTGGGTCCGGGCTTGCGGTCCTGAGGGCGTGGAGCTGGCGTCGCGACGCCGAAGGCGCTCGGCATGGTCACAAAAGGCGCCGCCGACGGCGCTCTCCCTGGTCCGGACGCTGTGGATTCAGCCCTTGGGCAGCAGCGCCGTTTGGGTCATGTCCGTTATAATCATTATTATGAACTAGCCGCAAAATCTGTCAACCTGAGCAGAAGCCTCCGCCGGGGGTTGCAAAGTGAGTTTGCGGCTGCGAGCAAGGCGCGGGCCCGCGGACGCGGACCGACCGGAGGGCTTGAGCGGATGGCATCTGAGGCGAAGGACCCCGGCGTCAGCGGGCGAAAGCCGGTTAACTTTGAGCTGACCCGGCGCAACCTGAAGACTTCGGAGATCGTGGCGCTCGAGATCGTGCGCGACATTGTCGCTCAGAACCTGCAGCCCGGCGACCGGCTACCGCTCGAGGCCGAGTTGCTCGTGCAGTACCGGGTCAGCCGCTCGTCGCTGCGCGAGGCGCTGCGGCTCCTTGAGGTCCAGGGCCTGATCGGAATTCGGCCTGGGCCAGGCGCAGGCACGGTGGTCGGCCGGCCCCTGCCCGGCAACCTTTCGCGCACGTTGACCCTGCACCTGCATATGCTGGGCGCCAGCTACGACGAACTCCTGGAAGCCTGGGTCGAGAGCGAGCCTGTGATCGCCCGGTTGGCCGCTTTGAACCCCGACCGCGAGGCGGTCAGGGAGGCGCTGAGCCCGTTCCTCGACGATAGCCATCCGTACGCGGTGCGTGAGGGCCTACGATTTCACGACGTCCTGGCCGAGCTGTCGAACAACCGCGTGCTGTCCCTGGTGCTTCGCTCGGTGGCCTTCATCGTCACAGAACAGGTCCTGACCACGACCGAGCGCGGCGAGCTTGAGGAGCACATCGTCCACGACCACCGCGAGCTCGCAAAAGCGATCATCAACGGTGATGGGGAACTGGCCGCCAACCTGATGCGAGATCACATCCGTTATGAGGTCGAGCACTTCCGCGAGTTCTGGCCGCTGCGGATCGGCGAGACCGTGCAGTGGCGCTGAGCGCCTAGGACGCCCCGGCGACGGGGGCGGCTGTCAGGGGTTCGACTTCGTTGGCGCCCAGCGGCGCGATCTCATGCAGCGAGCGCATCTCCTTGGGCAGGTGCGAGGCCGCACGCCAGAAAAAGGCGCAGCCGGCGAGCGCCGGGATAAGGGAGGTGGGAAGCGCATAGCGCAAAGCCGCCTCGCCGAGGCCGAAGCGCGTGGCGAAGAGGTCGCTGAGCAGGCCTGTGACTGTGGGCCCGAAGCCGGTGCCGACCAAGCTCACCACCAGCACGAAAATCGCCGAGGTGAAGGCGCGCATCTCGGGCGGGGCCAGCGACTGCGAGACGGCGTTTCCTGGGGCCAAGTAGACGTTGACCATGATCGCCGGCACAACCGCGCTCGCCAATGACAGGCGTACGTCGCCGGTAAAGTACTGCAGGAGCGCGAAGGGAACGGTCAGGAAGGCGGCGATCGAGGGCACCCGCAGATACCAGCGCACATCACGCCGGCCCAATCGTTCGGCCAGCGCGCCGCCGAGGAACGTTCCCGTAGCGCCGCCGAACCCTGTGATCAGCGCCAGCCAGGTGGCGATTTCGCTGATCGGCATCGCGTGCACGCGCGAATAGAAGGGTGCGTTCCAGGCCATCATGGCCGCCTGCGCCCAGGCCTGCAGCGCCTCGCCGATCACGAGATAGCGGAACGAGCGCAAGTTCCAGAGCAGTGTGAGCGACTCCATGAATCCCCGGCGGAACGGGGACGTTAACGGGTGGTCGGTCTCGAACCGTCCGCGCTTCGGTTCTTTGAGCAGCAGCACGACGACCGGGACCATGAGGAGGCCGGCGAGGCCCACCACCTTGAAGGTCTCTCGCCAACCCAGCGCCGCCGTCAGCTTCCCGCCGAATCCGAACCCCAGCATTCCGCCAAGCGGGAGCGCCAGCCCCCAGACCGCCATAGCCCGCGCGCGGCGGTGGCGCGGGAAATAGTCGGAGATCATCGAATGACTGGAGGGCACGCAGCCGGCCTCGCCCACGCCTACGCCGACGCGGCAGAGGAGCAGGGTGAGATACCCGCCGGCGAAACCGCTGGCCACGGTCATCAGGGTCCAGATGGTGAGCGCGGCCGTCAGGACGTATTTGCGCGCCACGCGGTCGGCCAAGCGGGCGACCGGCAATGCGAGGGTCGTGTAGAACAGCGCGAACGACAGCCCCGTCAGCGTGCCCAACTGGGTGTCGGACAGGTGCAGGTCCCGCTTCAGCGCCACCTGCATGATCGAGAGGATCGTGCGATCTATGTAGTTGAAGAGGGCGACGACGAACAGCAGGCCCAGCGCGAACCAGCCGTAGGCGGACGAGAGCTCGCCGGAGGAGTGTTTGCGCATCGCCGAACCGAACCTGATCTGTCGGGGCCCGGCCGCAGGGCTGCGGCCGGGCGCCGTTACGCTATTCGAACCTGTAGGTGAACGTCGCGCCGACCTGGCGCGGCGGATTGATCACGCCGCGATCGACTTCCCGCAGGCCCGCAGCGAATTCGGCCGTGGTGAGGAAGTAGAAGTAGTAGTTCGAGGGCGCAGCCATGTACCAGACGTTGGTCAGGTTCTTGCCCCACAGCTGTAGCCGCCATTTTGCATTGTGCGGCTCGTAGCTGGCCGACGCGTTGAGCAGACCGTCCTTCTTCGTGAAGGGGCGCGCGAGGGGTTGGCCGCCCAGGCGGTAGTTGGTCGGCGAAACCTCAGTGGTCGAGGCCCACTGATCGTCAAGGTGCAGGTTGACCGACCCGCTCAGGGCCTCAAACGTGTAGTCGCCGAATACCCTCAGGTCGTTCAGCGGAACATACGGGACACGGTTGCCCGAGCAATCCACCCCGCCTGCCACGCATCCCTTGAACGATCGGTAGATCGCCTCGTTGTAGGCGTAGTTCAGGCCAACTCGCAGGCCCGAGACCGGCGCGGCCACTGCCTCGATTTCGACGCCCTTCGCCCGCTCTTCGCCGGCGTTGGTGTCTGTGAGGACGGGCCCCACCAAAGAGCGAACCTGCAGGTCGCGGGTATCGGCCTGGAACAGCGCGACGTTGAACGACAGGCGGTGGTCGAACAACTGGACCTTGCTCCCGATCTCGTAGCTCGTGCTTTTCTCGGGCGAGAGCGGCGTAACGGCGGCAACCGGGTTGGTGCTGGTCAGCGACCAGCCGCCGCCCTTGAATCCCGTCGAAACGCTGCCGTAGAAGAGCATCGTGTTGGTGGGGGTCCACTCAATGATGCCGCGCGGGGTGAACGCGCTCCACGTATGCGAGAAGTTGACGTCGAAGGGCGCGCCGTAGAAGACCGACCCGTTCGCGTGCTTGGTGTAGCCGTTCTTGTCCTCAACGGTGTAGCGCGCCCCGACGGTCACCGCGAACTGGTCGTTGATATGGAACTTGCCTTCGGCGAACGGCGCGATCGAATTGACGTGGGCATCGCCCGTCACGGTCTCGTTCTGCAGCTTTCCGCCGGTCAGCACCCCGAGGAACATACCTGGGATCGTGCCATTGAAACCGAAGCTGATCGACTTCCTGAGGTTCTCAAAGCTGTAGTACAGGCCCGCCACGTACTCGAGACGCTTGCCGCTTGGTGAGGTGAGGCGCAGCTCCTCGCTGAACTGGAATTCGCGGCTCGCATTGATCGAATTGTTGTTCATCGGGAGCGGGCCGGAGTCGCCGTCGTCGACGTAGTCCGAATTCAGCGTCCGGTAGCTGGTGATGGCGGTGAGCGTCCCGAAGGAGCGATCCCAGTCTCCGCGCACCTGCGAGGCGAAGATGTCACGCCGGTTGTGGCCGTCCACGTCCTGGAAGATGTCCCACGGATCGGATGAGACCGCCTTCGCATTGGCCACTACCGAGCCCTGTCCGAAGAACTGGTATCCGCTCGAATACTCGTTTTCGTGGTTGTACTGCAGGAACGCCGAGACATGCAGGTCGTCGGCCGGCTCCCAGAGCAGGGAGGGACGGAAGGCGTAGCTCTTCTGGTCCGACAGGTTGTTTCCCGTCAGTACGTTGTGCATGTAGCCATCCACGGCCTTGACGCTATAGGCCAGCCGCACGGCTGTCTTTTCATTGACCGGCATGTTGAAGAAGCCCTGCCCTGTGAAGCCCGACGCATTGTGCCGGTCATAGGTTTCCAGGGTCAGGTCCACCTCGCCGAACTGGTCGTTCAGCCTGGGCTTGTTGCTGGTGATCTGCAGCGCCCCGCCCACGACGTTTCGGCCGAATGTGGTTCCTTGCGGGCCGCGCAGGATAGCAATCTGGCCAATGTCGAAGAAGTCGGCGTCGAAGGACGCAAGCGTGCCGTAGTAGATGTCATCCATAAAGATGGCGACGGGCAGTTCCAGCGCCGGCGCGTCGTTGGTCGCCGCCTGCCCTCGGATCGACACGTTGGCGGTGCTTTGACCCTTGGTAGATATGAAAGCCGCGCCGGGAACTTGCGCCGGCACATCGTCGAAGTTTTCGATGTGAGCGGCCTTGACCTGATCGCCACTGAGCGCCGTGACCGCGATCGGCACCCGGCTGAGCGCCTCCTCGCGCTTGGTCGCCGTCACGATCAGCTCGCTTATAGCGGGCGCTTCGCTCGCGGCCGGCGCTGCGGTCGTCGCGTTCTTGGCTGTCTGCGCCAGGGCGGGGCTCGCTATCAGGCCTGCGCCGGCGATGAGCGCGCCTAAGGCTGCGCATTGCTGAAGTTTGGACCTGTAGCGGGCGGTCACGACGTTCATGGTTTCTCCCCCGTTCTTCCCATTCTGCCCGCGCTGACGGGCTACGGTTTGGGTGGGGTGATTGACTCCCACCTGGATCGGCGGGCGGAGACGAGCGGTGGAGACTCACCGCGCTGCCTGGGACCGCTCAAATGCGGCCTGGGCTGTCCCAAGCGTCCCTTCCCACACCTCTGTTATTAAATGGTGATCATTATGATGATTAGCCGGATGTCAACATATCCTCTCTTCAGTGCGAAGCAGCGATCGCCCTTAGTGGTCGAGCTGCAACAGCTGCTTTCCGCGGTTCTTGCCTTCGAACAGACGCCTGAGCGCGACGGGGGCGCTTTCGAATCCCTGGAGCACGTCGGGCCGAGCCTTGATCCGTCCCTCTCGAAGCCAGCCGACCAGACGCGAATCGGCCTCGGGAAAGTCCCGCTCGTAATGCGGCATCAGAAAGCCCTGGATGGTCGCCCCGGTGAACACCACGTTGAAATAGTTGCGAGGCCCCTCCGGCATCTCGGGGCTGCGCGGATCGAAGTTGTAGCGGGAGATGCCGCCACAGATGACCACGCGCGACCCGACCGCCAGCCTCGCAAGCACGTCGTTCAGGATCTCGCCGCCCACGTTGTCGAAGAAGATGTCCACCCCGCCGGGACAGAGCTCGCGCAGCCGGGCGCGCACCTTCTCGCTGCGATAGTCGATGGCCGCGTCGAAACCGAGCTCGTCGGTCAGCCAAGCGCACTTCTCAGGCCCGCCGGCGATTCCGATCACCCGGCAGCCCGCAAGCTTGCCGATCTGGCCGACCAGTGAACCCGTGGCGCCCGCCGCCCCGGAGATCACCAGCGTGTCGCCGGCCACCGGCTTGCCAACCTTCATCAGCGCCAGATAGGCCGTGCGGCCGGTGCCCCAGAGCACCGAGAGCGCCGCTTCAACGGCGATGCCGGACGGGACCCTCTGCAGATGCCCGCCAGCAATCGTCGGATATTCTCGCCAGCCCAGATCGCCGACCACCCTCTCGCCCGCGGCGAAGTCGGGGTGCGCGGACGCCACCACGACGCCGCCGCCGGAGCCCGGCATGACGCCGCCGATCTGCACCGGCGCACGGTAGTTGGCGGCGTTCTCCATCCAGCTCTTCTGTGCCGGGTCGAAGCTCAGCACCTGGGTCTGGACGAGCACCTCGCCGTCGCGCGGCGCGATCACGGGCGCGTCGGCAAGCTGGAAGTCGGAGTCCTTCAACGGCCGCCCGACCGGCCGTTCGGCGACCACCCATTGACGCTGCGCGGAGGGGGTCATGCGCGAGACTCCTTGTTCAAGCGGCGCCGGCTTCGAGGGCCGCGGCCCACGCGGCTTCGGCCAGCGGCCGGACGCGCGCAGCCTGGCGGCTCGCGCCTTCAGCGGCGGCGTTGCCGGCGAGAGCGCGGCCAACGATGCCCTGTACGATCGCCGCCACCCGAAAGAGGTTGTAGGCCTTGTAGAAGCCGAGGTTCTCGGGCGCCGCGCGCCCCACCCGCTCGCAGTAGCGCGCGACATAAGCGTCCAGGCTGGGGATGCCGAGCGCGACGAGATCGTAGTCGACCAGCGTGCCGCGCGAGTCACCGTCGTGCGGCCGGTACCATTCCATTGCGTGATAAGTCAGGTCACCCATCGGGTCGCCCGTGGTCGAGAGCTCCCAGTCCAGAACGGCCGCCACCTGCGGCTTATCCGGCGCGATCAGCAGATTGTGGAACGAATAGTCGCCGTGGATCAGCCGGGTCTCGCCTTCCGGCGGCAAGGCCCTGGGCAACCAGTCGATCAGCCGGTCCATCTCGGCGATGTCGTCGGTCTTGGAGGATTCATATTGTTGGCTCCAGCGTCCTACCTGGCGGCCGAAATAGTTGCCCGACCGGCCGAAGTCTTCGAGGCCGAGGGCCACATGGTCGAGGCTGTGCAGGCGAGCCAGCGTCTCGTTGGCTGAGTCGTAGACCGCCGCGCGCTCAGCCGGCGTGAGGTCGGGCATGGCGCTGATCAGGAACACCCGCCCCGCCACATGGCGCATGATGTAGAAGGCCGTGCCCAGCACGTCCGGGTCCTCGCAGAGCACGAGCGGCTCGGGGACCGGGAAGCCCTGTTCGAAGAGGGCGCGCATCACCCGGAATTCACGGTCCACGGCATGCGCCGATTTCAGCAGCACGCCGGGCGGCCTGCGGCGCAGCACGTACTTCGCGCGCGGTGTGGTCAGAAGGTAGGTGGGGTTCGACTGGCCGCCCTCGAACTGGGCAAGGCTCAGCGGACCTTCGTAGCCGACCACGGTGTCGCCCAGGAACTCGGCAAGGCGGGCGGCGTCGATCTGGTAGGCGGCCTTCACTGCCACCGTTTCGCCCAGGTACTTGCGCATGGTCTCGCTCATCGGTCGGCCCTCACGGCACGCCGCCGTCGAGGCGGATCACCGCTCCGGTCGTAAAGCTCGACCTGTCGCTGGCGAGATAAAGCGCCGTCGTCGCGATCTCCTCCGGCCGGCCGATGCGCTTCACCGCCGCCGGCGAGTTGCGGTCCGCCTCCTCGCGCCAGCTCTTGGCGATGTCGGTCCAGAACGGGCCGCACTGGATGGCGTTCACCCGCACGTTCGGGCCGAACTCAAGGGCGTGGTCCTTCGTCATGATGTTGAGCGCGGCTTTGGCGCCCGCGTAGACCGGATAGGTCGGGCTGGGCTTCTCTGCGGCCATGCTGGAGACGTTGACGATCGACCCCGAGCCCGCGGCCACCATGCGGTCGCCAATCAAGGCTGAGAGCCGGAAAGGGCCCTTAAAGTTGACGCCCACGGTCTTGTCGAACAGCTCCTCCGAGACCTCGGACGAGCGCGGCGCTGTGGGCGCGATGCCCGCGTTGTTGATGAGGACATCAACCTTGCCGAAGGCATCGTAGGCCGCCTCCACCAGCACCGGAATCGCATCCCACTGGCCGACGTGGCAGCCGACGGCGAGAGCGCGGCGGCCCAACGCCCTCACCTCTTCGGCGACCGTCTCACACGCCTCCAGCTTACGGCTGGCGATGATCACGTCCGCGCCGCTGGTCGCGAACGCCTTGACCATCTCATGGCCCAGGCCCCGGCTGCCGCCGGTGACCAGCACGACCTTGTCCCTGAAATCGAAGTAGTCCGCCACGTCGCCTCCCCTTGCCGCCCGTGGGCCCACCGCCGGCCCGTTCAGGAAAGTCCGGCCGGGCCCCCTGGCCCGGCCGGAAGTGTTCCTCGGGAGGTCAGTCGAGGTGATAGATGCGCGCGGCGTTGCCGTGGACGATCTTCTCCACGTCGGCCCGATCGACCCCTGCGAACGCCTCTTCCATATAGAGCGATGGATAGGTCGCCGATGTCGCGGGGCCCGGGCTCATACTGGTCGGGTGCGGAAAGTCGGTCTCATAGAGGATGTTGTCGGCGCCCAGAATGTCGATCGTGGGCTTCAGGGTCTTCTTCTCGAACCAGAAGGAGCCGTAAATCTGCCGCTTGAAGAACTCGCTCGGCAGCAGCTTGTACTCCGGGTTCTCCAGGTGCGCCCCGCAGTTCAGCCACTGGTAGTCGAGGCTGGCCAACTGGTAGGGGATCCAGCCGACACCGCTTTCGACCACCACGAAGTTGAGCTTCGGGAAGCGATGGCAGACGCCGCCGCAAATGATCTGAGCGATGGTCTGGGCCAGGTCGAGCGAGAACAGCGCGCCCATCGAGGCGAAAGCCGCGTGCGGCTTTACTGACGGGTGCATCATGTCGAAGTACCACATGTCCCCGGCGCCGACGTGGAAGTTGATCGGCAAGCCGAGGTCCTGGGCCGCGGCCCACAGTCTGTCCCAGTGCGGATCGGTCAGCTTCGGTAGGCCGAAGGTCTCCGGCTCGGCGCAGAAGATCACACCCTTGTGGCCCAGGGCGGCGCAGCGGGCCATCTCCGCGACCGTCGCGTCGAGGTCCCAGAACGGCAGGGCGCATTGCGGGATCAGGCGCTTGGGGTCGGCGCTCGCCCACTCGGTCAGCCAGTTGTTGTAGGCCTGAACGCAGATCAGCATCAGCTCGCGATCGCCGAGTCCCAGGAACCGGCCTGCGCCGAAACCCGCCACGTTCGGATAGAGGATCTGGGCGTAGATGCCGTACTCGTCCATCCGCTTCAGGCGTGCCGTGTTCTGGTAGAGGGCCGGGTCGACCATCTCGAGCTTCTGCGGCCGCTTGGGCGGGTATTCATGCCAGCCTGCCATAGCCGCGCCGGCCGCGGCGCCGGTGCGCTCGCCGTTAAAATACCAGGCGTCCTCGTTCATCTTGGGGTCCCAACGGACCTGCGGCACCTGGTCGGCAAATTTCTTCGGCGTGCGCGTCGTCCACAGGTCGTACGGCTCGATGACGTGGGTGTCCGTATCGATGACTTTGAATTCTTTGACGATCGCGTTCACGTCTTCCTCCTGGGCCCCACGTTTGCGGACCCTGCGCCGACGCCGGCCGAGAGCCCGCGGTCGATCTCTTGGTCGACGAGATTATGATGATGATTGTCATCATAATCAAGCGTCGATTGACTCAGGCGCCCAGGAGCACGCGCGCCAGAATGTTGTGCTGGATCTCGTTGGAGCCGCCGTAGATCGTAGCCGCGCGGCTGTTCAGGTACTTGGCGGTCGGTGTGAGCGCATAGCCGGGCCCGACCGGCGGCCGGTTCGCGCCCATGCCCAGCGCCTCGCGTTGGTCCGGCGCCGCGTAGGGGCCGAGCGCCTCCATGGCGAGCTCGGTGACCAGCTGCAGCAACGTGCTGACCGTCAACTTGAGCCGAGAAGCGATGGTGTCGCCGACACTCTTGCCGGCCATCAAAGTCTCCGCGACGCTGCGCTCGGCGTGGTCGAGCGCCTGCAACTGAATGTCGATGGCGCACCAACGCTGGCGGAAGGCCGGATCGTCCAAGCCCTCGGCCCGGGCGATCTCCAGCGCCGAATCGAGCATCGTCTTCAACCGCGCCGCTTGGGCGCCTGCGCCGCGCTCGAACTCCAGAAGGTACTTGGCCACCGACCAGCCCTGGTTCTCGTCGCCGACCAGGTTCGCCGCCGGCACGCGCACGTCGTCGAAGAACACCTGGTTGATCTCGTGCTCGCCCGAGATCGAGATGATCGGCCGCACGGTTAGGCCCGGCGCGTCCATCGGGGTGAGCAGGAAGCTGATGCCCGCCTGCGGCTTCACCTCGGTGTCAGTGCGCACCAGCACGAACATCCAGTTCGCGAAGTGCGCATGCGTCGTCCACATCTTGGATCCAGAGACGACGTAGTGGTCATCGTCGCGGACGGCGCGTGTCTGCAGGGACGCCAGATCGGAGCCCGACTGCGGCTCGGAATAGCCCTGGCACCAGTAGTGCTCGCCCGACAGCATGGCGGGCAGGAAGAAAGCCTTCTGCTCAGGCGTACCGTACTTCATCAGCACAGGCCCGCACATCTGCAGGCCCATGGCCGGCAGGACCGGGGCGTTCGCCCGCGCGCACTCGTCGGCGAATATGAACCGCTGCATCGGGGTCCAACCGGGACCGCCGTATTCCTTCGGCCAGGACGGAGCGACCCAGCCCTTCGCGTGCAGGACCTTGTGCCAGCGGCGGCATAGGTCGCCTTCGGAGAAAACGCCGGCCTGCCGGGCCTGGGCGGCGCGTATGTCGGGCGACAGGGCCGCTTGCAGGAAGGCGCGGACCTCCTCGCGGAACGCGGCGTCGGCGTGGGCGGCATCCATGGCTCAGGCCACCGCCTGCCGCGGCGCATTGGTCGGGGCGTACTTGCCGAGTTCCATGCGCGCGATGGTGCGGGCGTGAACTTCGTCCGGACCGTCGGTGATCCGATGGATGCGGTTAGAGGCGTAGAGTTCGGCTAGACCGAAGTCGGCGGTCACCCCGGCCCCACCGTGCGCCTGGATCGCGTCGTCGATCACCTTGCAGGCGATCCGCGGCGCCGCGACCTTCACCATGGCGATCTCGGCCCGGGCGCTCTTGTTGCCCGCCACGTCCATCATCCAGGCGGCCTTGAGGCAGAGCAGCCGGCACATCTCGATGTCGATCCGCGCCTCGGCGATGCGCTGCTCCCAGATCGAATGCTCGGCCAGCGCCTTGCCGAAGGCGACGCGATCCAGCAGCCGCCGGCACATCTTCTCGAGGGCGACCTCGCAGGCGCCGATAATGCGCATACAGTGGTGGATGCGACCGGGGCCAAGCCGGCCCTGGGCGATCTCGAAACCGCGGCCTTCGCCGAGCAGTAGAGCCTCCTCGACCGGCACGCGAACGTTCTCTAGCAGCACCTGCATGTGGCCGCCGTGGCTGGCGTGGTCGTAGCCGAATACGGGCAACATCCGCTCGAGGGTGACGCCGGACGTCCCCGCCGGAACCAGCACCATCGATTGCTGGGCGTGGGTGCGCGCGCCAGGGTCGGTCTTGCCCATCAGAATGTAGACGCCGCACCGTGGATGGCCAGCGCCGGACGAGAACCACTTGCGGCCGTTAATCACATAGTCGTCGCCGTCACGTTCGATCCGGGTCTCGATGTTGGAGGCGTCGGACGAGGCCACCGCGGGCTCCGTCATCAGGAAAGCCGAGCGGATCTCGCCGTTCATCAGTGGACGGAGCCAGCGCTCCTTCTGCGCCAGCGTGCCATAGCGCATCAGGACTTCCATGTTGCCAGTGTCCGGCGCGGAGCAGTTGAACACCTCCGACGACCACCCGACGCGGCCCAACATCTCGGCGATGGCCGCAAACTCCAGGTTCGTCAGTTGAACGCCCTCGAACTTGAAGGTGTCATCGACATGGGTCTGGCCGCTGTGCGGCGGCATAAACATGTTCCAAAGGCCCTCGGCGCGGGCTTTGGCCTTCAGCTCGTCGACGATCGGCACCGCCTTCCAGCGTTCGCCCGCGTGCTCCTGGCGCGCGTAGATCTCCAGGTTTGGATAGATATGCTCGTCCATGAAGCGCGCGACGCGCGCCACGAGCGCCTTGGTCTTCTCACTGTGTTCGAACTGCAAGGGGGGGCTCCGCAGGGTCAGACTTCGAGGATCACGACGCCGGAAATGCCGGGCGCGCCGTAGACCTGGCTGTAGCCGAGCCTGGCGCCCTCGACCTGACGCCCCTCGGCGCGGCCGCGCAGCTGCTGGGCGTTCTCGTAGACCTGCCGCAGGCCCGAGGCGCCGATGGGCTCGCCGCAGGCCAGGCACCCGCCGTCGGTGTTGATGGGGAGCTTACCGCCCAGCCGGGTCGCGCCATCGGCGATCAGTTGCTCCTGCTCACCATCGGTGCAGAAGCCGTTCTCAGCCATGTGCATGACCTCGGCGCCGGACTCGGTGTCTTGGATCTGGGCCACATCGATCTCGGAGGGGCCGACCTCGGCCATTTCGAAGCAGGCCTTGGACGCCAGCACCGTCGGAGAGGGACCCCGCTCGACGTCCAGCGACGGCGAGAACACCTCGAACGAGCCGTTCACCCGCGTGCGCACCGCCGCGCCGCGCAGTCGTGGGCCCGCCAGGCCCAGTTCGCGCATCTTCCGGTCCGAGGCCAGGATCAGCGCCACGCCGCCTTCGGCCGGTGAGCAGAACATGAACTTGGTCAGCGGGTCGGACAGCATCTGCGAATTCAGGATGGTGTTTAGCCCCACAGGTTCGCGCCGCCACGCGTGGGGTGTCTTCGACCCGTTCTCGAACGCCTTCTCCGCCACCCGCGCCAGCGTCGTGGAGGTGATGCCGTGGAGGCTCATGTAGCGGGTGATCTTGTTGGCGAAGAACTGGGTGGTGAGCATCATCCCCTGCTCGCCGTACCAGTCCGGAAGACCCCATTCGGAGGGGTCGGAGTTGAAGGCGCCGCGTGGGTGCTTGTCGAAGCCGACAACCAGGCCGAGGTCGAATTCGCCCGACTTGATCGCCCAGTAGCCCGAGAGCAGGGCCGAGCCGCCGGTCGCGCAGCCGTTGGCGACGTTGACGAACTGCACGCCGGTCAGGCCCAGGCGCGGCAGGACAGCATCGGCGTTGCCCGCGGCGGAGGATCCGCCGAAGCCAAACTGCATGTCGCTCCATTCGAGGCCGGCGTCGCCAAGCGCCTCGCGGGCGGCATGGACGCCCTGGTCGAGGCCTGTCTTGGCGGGATGGCGGCCGAAGGTGTGGATGCCGACGCCGACGATGCGCACGTTGGTCATTCTGGGGCCCCTTGGCTGGGTTGGAAGGCGAAGGTCAGGACGTCGCCGCCGGCTCGGTGAAAGGGCATCAGCGTCAGGCGCATCGGCATACCGACTTTCAGCGATCCGAAGTCCTCGGTCGCGAGGCGGCTCTCGACAATCACCTGTCCGGGAAGCTCCACGTAGCCGAGCGCAAACGGCCGGAAGCTCTCCTCGTCGTCTGCGCCCTGGTAGGGCGGCGTCTTCGGCCGGAACCGCTGCACCGTGTACGACCACAGCGTTCCTTCCGGCGCCAGGTGGGTGGGCTCGTAGAACTGGGCCTCCGGCCCCTCAGGCATTGGGAAGACCACCTTACCGTCGCTTTTGCGCACGCCGCCGATCAGCCGCGGTCCGCCGTCGACCACCTCGAACAGCCCCTGGGCAATAGGCGCCACGCCCATCCCACTCCTCCACCATTATAGTTCGTTCTAGCTAGATTGATCATAATGATTATAAGAGTCTATAGTTCAATCGCGAAAAAGAGCGGAGTGCTGCAGGACGGTTGGTGCACGCGCAGCTCGCCCGATGGGCGCGCTCCGCGCCGGCTCGGAAACCTGTTAGCCTTTCGCGCAACGATCCCGCGCAGCGGGGCGAAGGGAGCGGCGTTGACCAGGTTTGCCATCATCGGCGGGACGGGCGCCTTGGGCGCGGCGCTGGCCGGGCGGCTGGCCGCACGCGGGCACGAGATCTGGATCGGCTCGCGCGACCCGGCCAAGGCGCGGGCCGCCGCCGCGGAGCTCGCCGGACATTCTGACTGCGTTGCGCATGGCGCCGGCGTAGCCGAGGCGGCGGCTCAGGGCGAGATCGTCGTGCTGACAGTCCCCTACGGCGCCCACCCCGAGACGCTGGAGCAGATCAGGGACGCCGCTCAGGGCAAGATCGTGGTCGATGCGACCGTGCCGCTGCGGCCGCCGAAAGTCGGAACGGTGCAGCTGCCGGCCGCCGGGTCGGCGGCCGTAGAGACCCAAGCCGCTCTGGGCGAAGCCGTTCGCGTCGTCTCCGCGCTGCAGAACATTGGCGCCGAAAAGCTGGCCACGGGCGGGCCGATCGAATCCGAGGTGCTGGTCGCCGGCGACGACGCCGAGGCGGTGGAGGTGGTCCGCGGCGTGCTCGCGGAGCTTGGCCTGAAGAGTTGGCACGTCGGACCGCTGGCCAACTCCGCGGCGGCCGAGGCCCTGACCTCGATATTGATCCAGCTCAACCGCCGCTACAAGCTGGTGCAGTCCGGTCTGCGCATTACAGGCCGGCCGAAGGATGCGCCGGAACGCGCAGCCGGAATCGCCATCACGCCGCTCTCGGGACTGCCCCTCTTCAAGGCCGGCGACGACCTGGCTGGCGCGCTGATCGCGGCGCTGGAGCCCATGGGGCTGCAGGAGGGCGACGTCCTCGTGGTGGCGCAGAAGGTGGTCTCCAAGGTCGAGGATCGGGCTGTTGCGCTGGCCTCCGTCGATCCAAGCGCCGGCGCGCGCGAGCTCGCCGCCAAGGCCGACAAGGACCCGGCCGTCATCGAGCTTATCGTCGCCGAGGCGCAGGAGCTGATGCGTGTCGTTCCTGGCGTGATCATCGCACGCCACCGAACCGGCCACGTCCTGGCCAACGCCGGCATAGACGCCTCGAACGTGCCGACAGACGGGGGGCCTGTGGTATTGCTCTGGCCGCAAGACCCCGACGCGAGCGCGCGAGCACTGCGCGTCGCGCTAGAAGCACACTTCGGTATGCGGATCGCGGTGATCGTCTCCGACAGCGTCGGCCGCGCCTGGCGCATGGGGACCACGGGACATGCGATCGGCGTCTCCGGGATCAAGCCCCTGCGCGACCGCCGCGGCGAGACCGACCTGTTCGGCCGCGAGCTCCAGGCGACCGTGATCGGGGTGGCCGATGAGCTCGCAGCCGCCGCGTCGCTGAGCATAGGTGAGGCCGCCGAGGGCACGCCTGCCGCGATCGTCCGCGGGGCGAGCTATGACCGCGACGAGGCGGACGTCGGGATCGGCGAGTTGCTCCGTCCGCTCGAGAAGGACCTGTTCCGGTGAAGGGCCACACCATCGCCCTCTGCGGCGGCGTCGGCGGCGCCAAGCTGGCGTTCGGCCTGACTCGGGCCCTGGCGCCCGACGATCTGACCATCGTCGTCAACACCGGCGACGACTTCATCCACCTGGGCCTACACGTCTCGCCCGATATCGATACAGTCGCCTATAGCCTCTCGGACTTGGCCGACCGCGAACGCGGGTGGGGCCTGGCCGGCGAAACCTGGGCCTTCATGGACTCCCTGAAGCGCCTGGGCGGCGAAAGCTGGTTCAACCTTGGTGACCGCGACCTCGCCATGCATGTGGAACGCACGCGCCGGCTCGCGGCCGGCGAGAGCCTATCGCAGGTCACCGCCACGCTGACGACGGCGCTGGGGATCGCGCACCGGGTCGTCCCAATGTCCGATGAGTCCGTGCGCACGATCATCCAGACCGCCGACGGGGAGCTGCCTTTCCAGCGCTATTTCGTCGGCGAGCAGTGCCGGCCGGTGGTGACCGGCGTGCGGTTCGCAGGCGCTGAGAGGGCGAGACCGTCTCCTGCCTTCGCGGCGGCCCTGGCGCGCTCGGACCTCGCTGCGGTGATCGTTTGCCCGTCAAATCCCTATCTCAGCATCGATCCGATCCTGGCCGTTCCGGGCGTGCGCGCCGGTCTGGCCGGTCTCTCGGCGCCGATCGTGGCCGTCTCTCCCATTGTCGGTGGCCGGGCGATCAAGGGCCCGGCCGCGAAGCTGATGCGGGAGCTGGGCGTCGAGCCCGGGTCGGCCGCCGTGGGGCGCCATTATGGCGGCCTGCTGGACGGGCTGGTGATCGACGAGACCGACCGTGCCGACGCCGCCGAACTTCGTGCGCTTGCGCTCGAACCACTCGTCGCCCGCAGCGTGATGAAGAATGACGAGGATCGCTTCCGTCTGGCCCGTGAGACAATCGCCTTCGCCACCGAGCTTGCCCGCCCCGCCGCGGGTTCGCGGAGGGTGTCATGAGCCTGCGCGTTGTCATCGCCGCTCGCGGCGGCCCGGCGGCCAAGTCGCGGCTGGCCGCCCGGCTCGCGGAGTCTGAGCGCGCCGCCCTGGCCGAAGCGATGTTGACCGACATGCTGGAAGCCCTGGCCGGCTGCGGATCGGTCGAGCGAGCATACGTCGTGACGCCCACCCCGGAGTTCGCGCGGCTCGCCGCCGACGCTGGCGCGGTGATCGTGTTGGAGCACGAGCCGCGCGGGCTGAACGCCGCCTTCGAGACCGCCCGGCAGCGGCTGGCCGCGCACAATCCCGAAGGTCTCGTCGCTCTGTTGCCGGGCGATCTGCCGCGCCTGGACGCTGGCGAAATGACCGAGGCCGCGAAACACGCGGCCGACGGCGCGATCGTGATCGTCCGCTCGCAATCGGACGGCGGGACCGGCGCGATCATTCAGCCGGTAGGCCTGGCGCTCCCGCTGGCGTTCGGTTCGGACAGCTTCCGCCGCCATTGCGGCGGCGCAGCTGGAATGGGTTTGGCCGTAGCCTCTCCGCGCCTCGCGAGCCTCAGCCAGGACCTCGACCGGCCCGAGGACCTCGATCGCCTGGCCGGCTCCGGAACTAAAGGTCGGGCCGCTGCGCTGGCCCGCGCCTTCCTCCCGCGACGAGGCGTGGCAGCGTGAACGACGGACAGCTCACCGATTGGCTGCTCGCCGCGCCGCTCGCGGAGATCACCGCCGCCGCCCGCGTGGTCCGAGACGCCCGCGGGCCGGAACGGCTGACCTATTCGCGCAAGGTGTTCGTCCCCCTGACGCAGCTGTGCCGCGACGTCTGCCACTACTGCACCTTCGCCAAAGCGCCCCGCGGGCTGCCCGCCGCCTACCTGTCGCCTGATGAGGTGCTGGCGATCGCCCGCGACGGCGCTGCCGCGGGTTGCAAGGAGGCGCTGTTCACCCTCGGCGACAAGCCGGAACTGCGCTACGCCGCCGCGCGGGAAGGTCTGGCCAAGCTGGGCTTCGAAACGACGGTGGACTATCTGGCCTTTGTCGCCGGACGCGTGCTCGTCGAGACCGGTCTGGCGCCGCACATCAACGCCGGCGTGCTGGCCGCCGAGGATTACGCCAAGCTTCGCCCTGTCTGTGGCTCCATGGGACTGATGCTGGAGAGCACGAGCGGGCGGCTGTGCGCCCGTGGCGGCCCGCACTTCGGCTCGCCGGACAAGCGCCCGGCGACGCGTCTGGCTTCCATCGCCGAGGCCGGCGCGGCCAAGGTCCCCTTCACCAGCGGCATCCTGATCGGCATCGGCGAGACGCGCGCGGAACGGATCGAGGCGCTGCTGGCGTTGCGCGACCTTCACCGCGAACACGGCCACCTGCAAGAAGTCATCGTCCAGAACTTCCGGGCCAAGCCGGGCACCCAAATGGCCGGCTGGCCGGAGCCTTCCGAAGACGAACTGGTCTGGAGCATCGCGGCCGCCCGCCTGGTCCTCGATCCCGAGGTCGCCGTTCAGTCGCCGCCAAACCTCAATCCTGGACGAACGCGAGCGCTGATCGAGGCTGCACTGGACGATTGGGGCGGCATCTCGCCCGTGACCATCGACCACGTGAACCCCGAAGCGCCGTGGCCGGAAATCACCACGCTTGCCGCCGAATGCGCCGCGCTCGGTCGGCCATTGGTCGAGCGCCTGACCACCCATCCGGCGTTCGTGCGCGCCGCCGAGACCTGGCTCGATCCCGGCGTGGCGAAGGCGGTCCGCCGGCTTGCCGACAGCGAAGGTCTCGCGCGGGACACGGACTGGAGCCCCGGCCTCGCCGACGTCGCGCCGGGCTCGCCCGCCCAGCCACTGGGCCACGCCCCAACGGTGCTCCGCTTGGTCGGCCTCGACGCAATTCTGGCCAAGGCGGCGCGGGCCGAAACGCTCACGCCCGCCGAGGTCGTTCGACTCTTCGAAGCTCGCGACGGCCAAGCCCGCGCTGTCGTCGAAGCGGCCGACACACTACGGCGCCAAGTGAACGGCGAGGCGGTGACCTACGTGGTCAACCGCAACATCAACTACACCAACATCTGCACCTTTAGTTGCAGCTTCTGCGCCTTTTCGAAGACCTCGACGAAGGCCGGAACCCGCGACAGGCCCTATGACCTGCCGCTCGACGAGATCGCAAACCGCGTCCGCGAGGCCCGCGTCAGGGGCGCGACCGAGGTCTGCCTGCAGGGCGGCATCCATCCGCGCTACACAGGCGAGACCTACCTCTCGATCCTGCAGGCGGTGAAAAGCGCCGAGCCGGCCATGCACGTCCACGCCTTCTCGCCTCTGGAAGTCAGCCAAGGCGCCGCCACCCTGGGCGTTCCCGTCGAGGCCTTCTTGCGCCGGCTGAAGGACGCGGGGCTTGGCTCCCTGCCGGGCACGGCCGCCGAGATTCTGCACGACGAAGTCCGCCGCCGCATTTGCCCGGACAAGCTGACCACGCAGGAATGGCTGGAGGTCGTCGGGACGGCTCATCGCATCGGCCTGAAGACCACCGCGACCATCATGTTCGGCCACCTGGATCACCTGGGGCATTGGGCGGCGCATCTTCTCGCAATTCGGCGGCTGCAGCTCGCCACCGGCGGCTTCACGGAGTTCGTGCCGCTCCCGTTCGTGCACATGCAGTCGCCGGTCTACCTGCGGGGTCAGGCCAGGCGCGGACCTACCTGGCGGGAGACAGTGCTGATGCATGCCGTCGCCCGCTTGGCCCTGCACGGCGCGATTGGTTCCATCCAGGTCTCCTGGGTCAAACTGGGGCTTGACGGCGCGGCGGCCTGCCTCAACGGCGGTGTCAACGACCTGGGTGGGGTGCTTATGAACGAGTCCATCAGCCGGGCCGCCGGCGCCGCACATGGTCAGGAACTGACCGTCGCCGACCTTGAACTCGCCGCAGCTTCGGCCGGTCGCCCGCTGCGCCAGCGCACAACGCTCTATGGCGAGCCCGCACCGGGCCTCACAGTGGCCGCCGCAGAATGAGCCCCGGCTACCGGCGCGCGATCCGTCTCAGCGCCGAAGTCGGCCGCGCGGTCGCCGAGATCGAGGACGACTTCCACCACTTTCTCGTCACCCTCGACCACGACGGGAGGAGGGTCACGGCGATCAGCGGCCAGACAATCCGCTACCCCTGGACGACTTGTTCGATGGCCGGTGGCGCGCTGGGCGCCCTTGCCGGCCTGCCGCTCTCCACCGATCCAACCGCGATCTACCGTTTCACCGATCCCATGGCCCAGTGCACTCACATGTTCGAGGTGGCGGGACTGGCGGTGACCCAGGCGGCTCGCGGCCTCGGCGCCCGACGTTACGACGCCTTCGTCGCCGATCCGGTCGGCGACGAGCAGGTCGCCGCGCTCGCCTGCGACGGCGCGCCGATGCTGAGCTGGACGCTGCAGGACGGGGTGATCGTCGAGCCGGCCGCTTTCGCCGGACACCGGGCGGGAGATCTCCGCAGCCGGAACCTCGCCCGCCTTCCGCACGAGACCGCCGAAGCGGTGCTCATCCTACGCCGAGCCGTTTGGCTGGCCGCTTCGCGGACCATGGACGTGGACCGCTTCGCGACGGCCGCCGACATGGGCCGGGCCGGCGTCTGCTTCACGTTCCAGCCGGGCCGGGCGGGCGGTGCTGTCCGCCGGCGCGGCTCGGTCCGCGACTTCTCCAACGGTCCGGGGCCACTGGGCCGGCGTCCCACATCCGAAAGGTGCCAAGAACCATGACCGCATCCATCGGCGCGCCCTCGTCAGACATCCTGATCATCGATGATCCCGCGCCGCACGTGCGCCGCCTGACGCTCAACCGGCCCGAGAAGCGCAACGCCCTTTCCAATGCGCTGCGGGCCGAGGTCTTCGCGGCGCTGGAGGCAGCCGACGTCGATCCCGATGTGCAGGTCTCGATACTGCGCGGCGCCGGGCCCTGCTTCTCTGCGGGGTACGACCTAGCCGGCGGGACCGCGCCGCCCTATCCGTTCCACACCGCCGGCGGCGTCGGGCACTGGTCGCGCCACGTCGTAGAGGGCTGCTTCCGCATCTGGGACCTGGCCAAGCCGGTGATCGCTCAGGTGCATGGCTGGTGCCTCGCGGGCGGCAGCGAGCTCGCGACCGCCTGCGACCTGGTCTACGTCGCCGAGGACGCCCAAATCGGGTACCCCCCGGTGCGGATGATGAGCCCGCCGGACAACCAGTTCCACGCCTGGCTATGCGGCCTGCGGCCCGCCATGGAGATGATGCTGACTGGCGACGCCATCGACGGTCTAGAGGCTGTGAGAGTGGGCTTCGCCAACCGCGCCTTCCCGGCCGCCGACCTGGACGCGCAGGTGCTGGCGATGGCTGAGCGCGTGGCCAAGATCCCCACCGAGGTGCAGCAGATGAACAAGCGCTCGGTGCACCGGGCGATGGAGCTGATGGGCCTGCGCGCCGCCATCCGCGCCGGCGCGGAGATCCAGGCGCTGGCGCTCACCACGCCCTCCAGCCGCGAAACCTTCGCCGCCATTCGCAAGAACGTGACGAAAGGCCTCTCCGAGCGGGACCAGGCGTTCGGCGACTACCGGACCAAGTCCTGAATTCCGCGCGGGGACGACGTCAGGCGCGCCTGCGTGGCTGGATGCCGCCGTGACGGGAGAATTCGACTCAAGGCCAGGCGTTGAGCGCCGTCGCCCGCTTCCACCTACCGCTTATACCCTCCGGACTTTTTTCTTTGGGCGCGCTAAGCGCGTTTTGAGGCCGTGAAAATGCTGCGTCGGCGAAGGCTCAAGTTCACCCGCTCTGACCACAGTTGGACACGCGCGGTGCGCAAGGCTATCTGCGGGACGACTGTGTGCAGGAACAATTTCTCCATGGACCTTCTGACCGGCCTGCGGGGCGTGGATGCATGATCGGCATGGGCAAGATGAGCCAGGGGTTTTGAGAGAACACCTCCGCCGAAACTCGCGCCCCGTGTCTGGCCGCAGCAATCGCACCGCATCAAAGCGTTGGTCGATGCAGGGTTCGCCAGTCGAATCCTGCCGTCAGGCGACTTGAGGTTTGGCCTCTGAAGTGTTTGCGGCGGGAAACCTGGAGGCCTATCGGCTCCCCAACGAGCGGCCTCTGCCGAAGGCGGCGCGTTTGCCGGTCACAGTGGTCGCCCTGACCAGCTCGGTCTTCAGCGCCACGCGGTTCGGTCGCGTCGCGCTGATTGCCGGCGCCGACCGCCGGCTCGCCTACATCTTCCTGACTATCTTCGTCCTGCTCCTCCTGCCCCCAGGCGCATGGCGGCTGTTGCGCGGCCCGCGGCCGTGCAACAGCGACTTCCCTGTTGAGCCCCAGACGGCGGCGGACTGAAGGCGCCATGACCACCGAAATCGAACCGTTTCAGGCGATCTCCATCATGCGCCTCGCCCAGGCCCTGCAGGCGGAGGGACGCTCGATCCTGCACATGGAATTCGGGCAGCCCTCCACCGGCGCGCCGCGCGAGGCGATTGCGCTCGCCCACCGCATCCTCGACACCGATGGCCTGGGGTACTGGGAGAGCCCGGCGCTGAAGGCGCGGCTGGCCCGCCACTACCAGGAGTCTTACGGCGTCGAGGTCGATCCGGAACAGTTCGTCCTGACCTGCGGGGCTTCGCCGGCCTTGGTTCTGGCGCTCGCCAGCAACTTTATGCCCGGCGACCGGATTGCGCTGGCCCGGCCGGGCTACGTCGCTTACCGCAACACCCTGCGGGCCCTGAATATGATCCCGGTGGAAATCCCTTGTGGAGCGGAAGTCCGCTACCAACTGACCGCCGCCAGCGTGGCTGAGCTCGATCCGCCTCCTGTGGGGCTGATCATCGCCAGCCCGGCCAACCCGACGGGAACGATCATCGCCGCCGAAGAACTCGCGGCGATCGCCAAGGTCTGCCGCGACCGGAACATCCGAATCATTTCCGACGAAATCTACCATGGCCTGAGCTACGTCGATCCCGCCCGCTCAATGCTTGAGTTCGAGCCGGAGGCGTTCGTCGTCAGCAGCTTCTCCAAATATTTCAGCATGGTGGGATGGCGACTGGGTTGGTTGCTGGCGCCCAAGGCGCGGCTGTCTCGCGCGCGGGCCTTCGTCGGCAACATGTTCCTGACGGCGCCGTCGCTCAGTCAGCATGCCGGCCTAGCGGCGCTCGACTGCCGTGAGGAGCTCGAGGGCCACGTGCAGGTCTACGCGCGAAACCGGCAGCTGCTGCTGGACGCCCTCCCCGACCTAGGCCTGAGCGCCATCGCCCCGCCCGACGGCGCCTTCTACATCTACGCAAACATCGCCCATCTCACCGACGACAGCCTCGCCTTCTGCAAATCCTTGCTGCGGGAGACCGGGGTCGCGACGGCGCCAGGCGTCGACTTCGATCCCGTCGCGGGCCATCATTTCTTCCGGATGAGTTTCGCGGTGTCGACGTCTCAGGTGGAGGAGGCGATTGCACGGATGAGACCGGTCCTCACCGATCCGGCGCGGCGGATTGCAAACGCCTAGCGACCCAGCTGGCCGCGACCGATCTCGACCGTTTGTTGGTGTCGAGACGATCTTAGGCGCGTTAGACTCCCCGCTATTGGGTCCCTAGCCGCGAGGTCGGCTTTGCGGCCGCCGTCCCAGCTGCGGCCTTGGCGGTGTCTGCCGCCACATCAGCGGCGGCCGCGGCATTGGACGCGGCCCTATTGGCGTCGGCAGCAGCGTCATTGGGCCGCCGACGCGGTCGCGACTGGCGCCTGGTCAGCTGCCGCAGCGGCGTGATCTTCCGTTTTGGGGGAGCAAGCTACAGCAGCGCCATGGCGACGCTGATCGCTGAAGTTCGTAGGAAACGTTCATTCTTCTGGAAATCGGGCTCGGAAGGAGGCGGCGTGGCGCACGCCGCCTCGCAGCGGAGGTCTGCCGACGCAGCCTTTCCGCACCGACTTACTTGCTGAAGGAGTGCCAGCTGCCGTGCGAGTAGTATCCACGATCGTCGTCGCGATCCTTGCGCCAATGGTAGTGGGCGTGCTTGTTCTGTTCACGCCAGGCGTCGTCGTGGAAGGTCACACCTAGGTGGGGGGGATAGGTTGTGTAGCGCTGGTTCACGCGCCAGCACTCGTTATACCGATTGCAGACCACGTCGGCCGAGGCCGGCACTGCGGAGACGGCGAGCGCGCCGCCAGCGACCGTTGCGATGAGGGTGCCGGTCGCCAGGAGTTTGTTCAGAGTCGTCATTCGAACTTCCTTTCATGAAGCGGCACCTCAAACGGGTCGCTCGGCGGCAGGTTCCAGCCCAGCCTCGCGGTCCCATGGGTTGGTAGTGCGTGGAAACCGGCAAAGACGAGGCGGCAAGGTGGACCGCCGCCGGCGGCGACCCCGTCCTGGACCTGACCGACCCGGCCCAGTGGGTTGAGCCACCGCGTGGCGACCGCTCGCTTGGATGGCGGCGTGCCTAGACGACGGAACCAGGGCGCAAGGCAGGGGTTTGTCTGGCGGGACGCCTGCGGAACCTCCATGCCCTTAGTACATCTGCTATCGCTCGCGACGGCGACCCCACCGCACAATCTCTATCAGGACGAAGTCCTGGAGGCGGCGAACGAGGTCTATGGCGTTCTCTTCCCCCAGTTCGAGCACATGGTCCCGGTCTTCAAGAACGCCGGGGTGCACGCACGCCAAGTGGCCAAGCCCGCCGAGTGGTACACGCAGACGCGCACCTGGGCCGAGCGGAGCTCGGTCTATGACGAGGTTGCGCTGGATCTCTTCTGCCAGGCAGCTGAGCGCTCGCTGGCGGAAGCGCACCTTACTGGCGGCGAAGTCGACATCATCGTCACGGTATCCACCACCGGGATATCGACGCCCAGCCTCGAGGCTCGCGCGATGGACCGGATGGGCTTCCGGCCCAACGCTGCGCGCGTGCCGGTTTTCGGGATCGGCTGCGCCGGCGGGGCCACGGGCATGGCGCTGGCGGTCCGACTGGCCGCGGCGCAACCCGGCTGCAAGGTTCTGCTGGTCTGCGTGGAACTCTGCTCCATGGCCTTTCGCCTGGAGGCCGTGACCAAGGCCGATATCGTCTCGGCGGCGATCTTTTCCGACGGCGCGGCGGCCTGCATGCTCTCGACCGGCTCGCAAGGCTTTGCTGCCGTGACCGGCTACGCCGAACACACCTGGCCCAACACCTTGGACATCATGGGCTGGCGCGTCGAGACGTCAGGCCTTGGCGTCGTCCTGGCCCCCGCCCTGCCGCCGTTCATCCGCAAAAAGATCCGGCCGGCGATGGAGGAGATGCTGGCCAGCCAGGGCCTGGCGATCGAGGAGGTCGACCGCTTCATCTGCCATCCCGGCGGCATGAGGGTGATTGAGGCTATCGAAACGGCCTTCGGTCTCGGCCAGGGGACCTTGGACTATGAGCGCGAGGTGCTGGCCGACCACGGCAACATGTCCTCGCCGACTGTGCTTTTCGTACTCGACCGCGCGCGCCGCCAAGGCCTGCCCAACCGCTCCGTGCTGACCGCTATGGGCCCGGGATTCACCGCCAGCACCGTGACCCTCGCCGCCGCATGATTGTGTCCGTCGTCATCCTGGCCCTGGTGACGGCGCAGCGGCTCGCTGAACTGGTCTTCGCCAGACGCAACACGCGACGGCTACTGGCCCGCGGTGGGATCGAACGGGGCGCGAAGCACTATCCAATGCTGGTCGGCCTGCATGCCGCCTGGCTTGCCGGGCTCTGGCTCCTGGCCTCGGACCGCCCGGCGAACCTCGCCTGGGTCGCGATCTATGCGGCGCTGGAAATACTTCGCACGTGGGTCCTCGCCTCCATGGCTGACCGCTGGACCACGCGGATCATCGTCGTTCCGGGCGAGCTCCTGGTGCGCAAGGGGCCGTACCGGTTCCTGCCGCATCCGAATTACATCGTTGTTGCGGGCGAGATCGCCGTCTTGCCGCTGGTCTTCGGCCTGACAGGCTACGCTGTCGCCTTCTCGCTGCTCAACGCCGCCATGCTCTGGCTGCGTATTCGAACGGAAGAAAAGGCCCTGGCGGAGGCTGCGTCGCAACCGCTCAAGCGCCGGCCTGATCGCGTTGCCCAGGCATAAGACTTCGGCACGAGGATTTTGCGTCCCGCGCGCGAAGGACACTGCCCGGACGTAGCGGCAATCCGGCGGCCATCCTTTCAGAACCCGCTAGGGGCGCGAGGCATGTTCGCGCCAAAACGAGGCGTGCATTTCGTCCCGACGAAGCCCGCCGATCGCGGCGGCCACGCAAGCAACAAAGGCCCCGAGCAGTAGGCCGAGCGCCATGAACAGTGAGAACTGAGCGAGGATGCTTGCCTGGCGTGCGGCATCGAGTGGGACGGCCGGCTCGACGCTCATCCCCGCACTGATGATCTCCGCTGGTGACGCCAGGACCAATGTAACGCCTGCCCCCGCAAGCGTACTGACCGCCCATACCAACAATCCGTGGGCGGTATCGCGAAAGTGGACCTCGTGAGTGTGGACGTTGAGCCACTTGGTCCGCAAGCGGCCCGCCAGATAGCCGCCGAGAGCGCTCGAGAGCACCTGCACCGCGATCATCGAGGAGCCGAGCAGCGGGGTGAAACCGATGAGCGCGGGCCGGGCGCCGGGCCATGGCGGCGCGATCGCCAAGCCAAAGCCGGCCAAAAGGGCGACGAGCAGGAACGACAGCGCCAAAGCCGCCACGGCGCCGGCGAAGACCGCGGGCCACGAGACGGCCGACTGCGGTTCGTCTCCCGGCAGACGCATCGATGGGTCTTGGTCCATTGGGCTTTCCCGCGGCTGGATCAGAAGTGGTGCGTGCAGAACGCCAGCAGGAGAATGATGGGCACGGGCACGCCGAGGAACATGAGGAGTATCGAACGCATGGACCTTCCTGACCGGTTCGGGATGGCGGCGCAAAGCGATAGGCCGCACGCCGCATGGGCCACTCGAACGCGGCGCGGCGCGGCCTGTTCCGGGACGGGGGGCGCCAATCGCGCCCGACCGAAAAACGCGGTTGCGCGGAACGCGCGGCGGCCCACGGCGTTGCTATGGTAGAGCTAGAAGGGCTGTTGGCGGGGGCATCGGCGGATCAGCATCTGCAAGCCGATCAGCCCCTCGCGGCAATCTCCAGCTCACCTGATCCCAGCCCGGGCCCCGGCCCAGATTCGTGAGCGTCGCATGTCCCAGGCCATGGCTCCCCGCCCCTCCTCCAAACTCGACAACCGCCAACTGCTCTCGGTCCTGCGAGCCTTCCGGCGGGGGGATTTCTCGGTACGCCTGCCCGGTGACCTGACGGGACTCGACGGCGATCTTGCCGAGGCGTTCAACGACGTGGTCGAACTCAACGACCGGATGAGCCAGGAGTTCAGCCGGCTTGGCGAGGTCGTTGGCCGCCAGGGCAAAATCAACCGGCGCGCGAAGGTTCCAGCGGCGACCGGCTCCTGGGCGGCGAGCGTCGATGCGGTAAACACCTTGATCGCCGACATGGTGCACCCAACCGCCGAGATGGCGCGGGTGATCGGCGCAGTCGCCAAGGGCGACCTCAGCCAGACCATGGACCTTGAGAACGAAGAACAGCCCCTGCGCGGCGAATTCCTGCGCATCGGCAAGGTCGTCAACACGATGGTCGGACAGCTGGGGTCGTTCGCCTCGGAAGTCACCCGCGTGGCGCGCGAGGTGGGCACGGAGGGCAAGCTCGGCGGACAGGCGAATGTCCGCGGCGTGGCCGGCACGTGGAAGGACCTCACTGACAACGTGAACTTCATGGCCGCCAACCTCACCGGCCAGGTGCGCAACATCGCCGAGGTCACCACGGCCGTGGCCAACGGCGACCTCAGCCGCAAGATCACCGTGGACGTCAAAGGCGAGGTCCTGGAGCTGAAGGACACCATCAACACCATGGTGGACCAGCTGAACTCCTTCGCCTCCGAGGTCACACGCATGGCGCGCGAGGTCGGCACCGAAGGCAAGCTTGGCGGTCAGGCCAACGTGAAGGGCGTCGCCGGCACCTGGAAGGACCTCACCGACAACGTGAACTTCATGGCCGCCAATCTGACCGGCCAGGTGCGCAACATCGCCGAGGTCACCACGGCCGTGGCCAAGGGCGACCTCTCCAAAAAGATCACCGTCGATGTGAAAGGCGAGATCCTCGAGCTGAAGAACACCATCAACACCATGGTCGATCAGCTGAACGCCTTCGCCTCGGAAGTGACCCGGGTGGCGCGCGAGGTGGGAACGGAAGGCAAGTTGGGCGGCCAAGCTCGGGTGGAAGGCGTCGGCGGCACTTGGAAGGACCTTACCGACAACGTCAACCTGATGGCCGACAACCTGACGGGCCAGGTCCGCAATATCGCCGAAGTCACCACCGCGGTCGCCAAGGGCGACCTCTCCAAGAAGATCACCGTCGACGTGCGCGGCGAGGTGCTGGAGTTGAAGAACACCATCAACACCATGGTGGACCAGCTGAACGCCTTCGCCTCCGAGGTGACCCGGGTGGCCAAGGAAGTGGGCACGGATGGCAAGCTTGGAGGCCAGGCCAAGGTGGGCGGGGTCACCGGGGCCTGGAAGGACCTCACCGACAACGTCAACCTGATGGCCGACAACTTGACGGGCCAGGTCCGCAATATCGCCGAGGTGACCACCGCCGTGGCCAACGGCGATCTCTCCAAAAAGATCACCGTCGATGTGAAGGGCGAGATCCTGGAGCTGAAATCGACCATCAACGTGATGGTCGATCAGCTGAACTCCTTCGCCTCAGAAGTGTCGCGGGTGGCGCGCGAGGTCGGAACGGACGGCAAGCTCGGCGGCCAGGCGAACGTCAAGGGCGTCGGCGGAGCCTGGAAGGACCTCACCGAGAACGTCAACTTCATGGCCGACAACCTGACGGGTCAGGTGCGCAACATCGCCGAGGTCACCACCGCCGTGGCAAACGGCGACCTCTCCAAGAAGATTACCGTCGATGTGAAAGGGGAGATTTTGGAGCTCAAGTCGACCATCAACACCATGGTCGATCAGCTGAACGCCTTCGCCTCGGAAGTCACCCGCGTCGCCAGGGAAGTCGGCACCGAAGGCAAGCTGGGCGGCCAGGCCAGGGTGGAAGGCGTCACCGGCACCTGGAAGGACCTCACCGACAACGTGAACCTGATGGCCGACAACCTAACGGGCCAGGTGCGCAACATCGCCGAGGTCACCACAGCCGTGGCCAACGGCGACCTCTCCAAGAAGATCACGGTCGATGTGAAGGGCGAGATTCTCGAGCTGAAATCGACGATCAACACCATGGTCGACCAGTTGAACGCCTTCGCCTCGGAAGTCACCCGCGTCGCCCGTGAGGTGGGCACGGAAGGCAAGCTCGGCGGGCAGGCGAATGTCCGCGGCGTAGCCGGCACCTGGAAGGACCTCACCGACAACGTGAACTTCATGGCCGGCAACCTGACCGGCCAGGTGCGCAACATCGCCGAGGTCACTACCGCCGTGGCGCGCGGCGACCTTTCCAAGAAGATCACCGTCGATGTGAAGGGCGAAATCCTCGAGTTGAAGAACACCATCAACACCATGGTCGATCAGCTGAACGCCTTCGCCTCGGAGGTGACCCGGGTCGCCAAGGAAGTGGGGACGGAGGGCAAGCTCGGAGGGCAAGCCCGGGTGGAGGGCGTCGGCGGCACCTGGAAGGACCTGACCGATAATGTGAACTTCATGGCCGCCAACCTCACCGGCCAGGTGCGCGGTATCGCCGACGTGGTGACCGCCGTCGCAAATGGCGACTTGAAGCGCAAGCTGACCGTCGACGCCAAAGGCGAGATCGCCTCCCTCGCCGACACCATCAACGGCATGATCGAGACCCTCGCGGTCTTCGCCGACCAGGTGACGAACGTCGCCCGCGAGGTGGGGATCGAAGGCAAGCTCGGCGGCCAGGCCCGCGTGCCCGGCGCGGCTGGCCTGTGGCGCGACCTCACCGACAACGTCAACCAGCTGGCCGGCAACCTGACCACCCAGGTGCGCGCCATCGCCGAAGTGTCGACGGCGGTGACCAAGGGCGAGCTTACTCGTTCGATCACTGTCGAGGCGTCCGGCGAGGTGGCGGCGCTCAAGGACAACATCAACGAGATGATCCGCAACCTGAAGGATCAGACGCTGAAGAACACCGAGCAGGACTGGTTGAAGACCAATCTGGCCCGCTTCACACGCATGCTGCAGGGCGAGCGCGACCAGGCGACCGTGTCGAACATGGTGCTCTCCGAGTTGGCGCCCCTGGTCAACGCGCAGCACGCCGTCTTCTACGTCGCCGACCGTGACGAGGGCGACGAACCGGTCCTCACGCTTGCAGCTGCCTACGCCGCCGCCGCGCCTGAGAACCTCGCCTCGCGGGTGCGTTTCGGCCAGAGCCTGATCGGGCAATGCGCCAAGGAGAAGGAGCGCATCCTGCTCACCAATGTCCCAAGGGGCTATGTACGGGTGAGCTCGGGCCTGGGGTCCGCCGCGCCGCTCAACATCATTGTCCTGCCGGCGTTGTTCGAGGGCGACGTGAAGGCCGTCATCGAGCTGGCGACCTTCGGGGAGTTTTCCGAGACCCACCAATCCTTCCTGAGCCAGCTGATGGAATCCATCGGCATCGTGCTCAACACCATCGCCGCCAACATGCGGACCGAGGACCTCCTCAAGCAGTCGCAGCTGCTGACGTCGGAGCTGCAGGCGCGCCAAGAGGAGCTGACCGCCACCAACGGCACCCTGGAGCAGCAGGCGGCGTCGCTCCGGCAGTCGGAGGAATTGCTTCGCGCCAAGCAGGAGGAGCTGCAACAGACCAACGCCGAGCTTGAGGAGAAGGCCGTCCTGCTATCGGCGCAGAACACTCAGGTGGAGGCCAAAAACCGTGAGGTCGAACAGGCCAAGCTGGCGTTGGAGGAGAAGGCCGAGCAGTTGGCGCTGACCTCGAAATACAAGTCGGAATTCCTGGCCAACATGAGCCATGAGCTGCGCACGCCGCTCAACAGCTTGCTGATCCTCTCAAAGATGCTCAGTGAGAACACCCAGGGAAATCTCTCTTCGAAACAGGTCGAGTTCGCCAAGAATATCCATGCTGCCGGCTCCGACCTGCTCGGCCTTATCAACGACATCCTCGACCTCTCAAAGATCGAGTCCGGCACAGTCACCCTCGATATCGGGGAGACGTCATTCGCTTCGCTGCGTGAGCAGATGAACCGAACCTTCGCTCAGATCGCCCAGGACAAGAAACTGGAGTTCGCGATCGAGGTCGGCGAGACCCTGCCGCCGTCCATGTACACCGACGACAAGCGCCTGCTGCAGATCATCAAGAACCTGCTGTCCAACGCCTTCAAATTCACCGCCTCGGGCGCCGTGCGGTTCAAGATCGATCGGGTCGAAGGCGGCTGGACGCCGGCCAACGAGCACCTGAACAACGCAGGTCAGGTCCTGGCATTCTCCGTCGAGGACAGCGGCATCGGCATCCCCGAGGACAAGCAGCGGATCATATTCGAGGCGTTCCAACAGGCGGACGGCACGACCAGCCGCAAGTACGGCGGCACCGGGCTTGGCCTGTCGATCAGCCGCGAGATCACCCGCACCCTGGGCGGCGAGCTGAAGGTGGAAAGCGAACTCGGTCGCGGCAGCACGTTCACCCTCTACCTGCCCCTCAACTTCAGCCCGACGCCACAGGTGGGCCACCCTGGTCGCGCCATCACGGTGCGCGCGCTCGCAGCAGAGCCCGAGGACACCGTCCTTGCGTTCGTGCCCGACGACCGCGAGCAGCTCTCTCCCGGGGAGGCGGTGATCCTTATCGTCGAGGACGATCCGCGGTTCGCGGGCATCCTCTTGTCGCTCGTGCGCGACGCCGGCTTCAAGGGCGTCATCACCCGCGACGGCGCCGCCGCGCCCGGGTTGGCGCGCCGCTTCTCGCCGCAGGCGATCATGCTCGACATCGGCCTGCCGGATATGGACGGCCTGGCCCTGCTCGACCTCCTCAAGCGCATGCCGGACACCCGCCACATCCCGGTCCACGTGATTTCCGCCGACGACCAGGCCGGGCTCGGCGTCGCCATCGGAGCCTTCGGAGTCACCGCCAAGCCGGTCGACCGCGAGGGCGTCGCCTCGAGCCTCGATCAGGTCCGCAGGCTCTCTGCCGGCGCCGAAAGGCGGGTGCTGCTGCTGGGGTCGGAAGGCTCGGTCGCCGCGACCCTGAAGGCCAACTTCGGCGAGGTCACCCGGGTGGCGACCCTGAAGGCGCTCGCCAAGACCGCGCCCCAGATTGGTGACTGCCTGATCATCGAAACCTCGGCGGCGCCCATCCCGGTGCTGGTTGAGTTCCTGAAGACAGGCTCGGTGATCGCGGTGCTCTACGCGCCCGGCGAGATCAGTGCGGCCGACGAACGGCGCCTGCGAACGGCGGTTTTCCGCGGCCACGCGCGCCTGGCGCGGACGCCGGACCAGCTGTTGGAGCAAGCCACCCTGCTCCGCCCCGAGCCCACCGATCAGCTGCCGGAGGCGATCCGCCTCAGCCTGGCGGCGGCCTGCAAGCACGACACCATCCTTCGCGGCCGCACCGCCCTGGTGATCGATGACGACATCCGCAACATCTTCTCCATGGCCAGCGTGCTCGAGGAGTTCGGAGTGGACTTGCGCTACGCCGAAAGCGGCCGTGCCGGCCTCGACCTGCTTCGCCAGCAACCGGACGTCGATATCGTGCTGGTCGACATCATGATGCCGGACATGGACGGCTATGAGACCATGCGCGAGATCCGCTCCGTCCCCCGCTTCGCTGACCTGCCGATCATCGCGGTCACCGCCAAGGCGATGAAAGGCGATCGCCTAAAGTGCATCCAGGCCGGCGCCTCGGACTATGTCTCCAAGCCCGTGGACATCGATCACCTGATCTCGGTCATGCGGGTCTCGCTGCAACGGACGGACGCGGCGCGGATGACGGAACACCCCGAACCCGCCCTGCCGGCTGGCGCCGCCTAGCCATGACGTTGAGCACCGTCTTGCCCCGTCCGGGCCTGAGGGCAAAGATTCTGATCGTCGACGACGACGAGCGGAACGCCTTCGCCGCGCGCGAGGCGCTGGAGTCGCTTGGCCATGAACTGGTCATCGCTCGCTCCGGCCCAGAGGCGCTCCGCACCCTGCTCGGCGAAGACTTCGCGGTGATCCTGATGGATCTGCATATGCCCGGCATGGACGGCTACGAGGCCGCCCGGCTGATCCGGGAACATCCGCGGACACGCGATACGCCGATCCTTTTCGTCACTGCGGTCTTCCGCGACGAGGCGCATATCTTCCAAGCCTATACCGTCGGGGCGGTCGATGTGGTGTTCAAGCCCGCGGATCCCTTCATCTTGCGCTCGAAGGTCTCGATCCTGGTGGACCTGCACCTGAAGACACTCGAAGTGCGCCGCCAAGTGGACGAAGGCCGCCGGTTGCTGGCCGAGAACGCCCGGGTCAGCGCCGAGAAGGACGCCGCCGAGGCGGCGCTGAGGCAAAGCCGCCGACGTCAGGAGGTGATCCTGCAATCCCTTCCTATCGTCTTTCACGCCCGCTCCTCTAAGCCGCCTTACCGGGCGCTTTTTGTAAGCGACGGCGTCGAGCAACTCACCGGCTTCGCGGCATCGGCCTTCACAAGGAAGGCCGCGTTCGGCTTTTCGCGGGTCCACCCTGAAGACCGCGCCCTGGTGGAGCAGTCCATCGAGCACGCAAGGCAGACCGGCGCCTACAGCTGCGAGTATCGCTGGCGTTGCCGCGACGGGACCTATCGGGTGTTCCTGGACCAGGGCGTGCTCGACCCGGACTCGAGCACCGAGGAGCGGGAGGTTTTCGGCACCCTGCTCGACGCCACCGACAGGCGTTCACTTGAGGAACAACTCGCCCAGGCGCGAAAAATGGAAGCGGTCGGCCAGCTCACCGGAGGGGTGGCCCACGACTTCAACAACCTGCTGACCGTGGTGCTGGGGAACGCAGACATCCTGCTGCGCCGGGCCGGGGACGATGCGCAGTTGCAGCGCCAACTCTCGGCGATCCGCTTCGCCGCCGAGCGGGGCCAGACCTTGACCGGCCAACTGCTGGCCTTCTCCCGCCAGCAGCAGCTGGAGCCCACGGTCATCGAGATCAACGCACTGGTCGGCGCCTTCACGCCGCTGGTCCAGCAGGCAGTCGGGGACGGCGTCACGATCGAGCTCGACCTGGCCGAACCCTCAGCGCGGGTCAATGTCGATCCGGCACAGCTCGAGGCCGCGCTCCTAAACCTTGCCGTCAATGCGCGCGACGCAATGGGCAAGGTGGGACGGCTGACCATCAGCGCCGCGCCGGCTCCGAGCGCCAGGGGCCGGCCGGCCGAGGTCAGGCTCGCGGTCGGCGACACTGGCCAGGGGATGAGCGCGGAGGTCGCCCGCCGGATCTTCGAACCCTTCTTCACGACCAAGGACGTGGGCAAGGGCTCGGGCCTTGGACTGTCGCAGGTCTATGGGTTCGTCAGCCAGTCCGGCGGACGGGTCAACGTGATCTCCGCCGCCGGCGAGGGAGCGGTCTTCGAACTCTTCCTGCCGCTCACCGACGCGCCGGCGGCAGTTCGCCCCGCCCCCATCCCGCCTCACACGCTTCGGGGCGGCGGCGAACGAATCCTCATCGTGGAGGATGATCCGGAGGTTCTCACCCTCTGCGTCGATATGTTGACTGAGCTCGGCTACGCCTGCGCGACCACAACGAACGCGCAGGCCGCCCTGGAGCTGCTGAGCGGCGAACAGCCCTACGATCTGCTGTTCTCCGATGTGGTGATGCCCGGCGGCATGAACGGCATCGAACTCGCGCGCCGCGCCCAGCACCTGCGGCCTCGGCTACGCCTGCTGCTCACGTCCGGCTATCTGGGAGACGACATCGCCACGGAGCCGCACGACTTCCCCCTGGTCGCCAAACCCTACCAGCGCGACACTCTCGCCGTCCGGCTGCGCGAAATCCTGGACGCACCCCTGGCCTCGCCGCGGACGCTACGCCCGGCCTGGGCCTGAGACGCGGAGGCCTCGTTTGCTGCTGCAACCGGGAACGACCTGCTGGAAGTGCGAGAAGGCCTCGCGCGCCGCATTGCTCATCGACATGGAAGCCTATTTCGACGCCGCCATGGAGGCGATGGGCCGGGCCAAACACTCAGTCCATCTGCTCAACTGGGCCTTCGAACCGCAGACGTTCTTCCATCCGGGCCCCAACTGCACGGGCAAGGAATCCGATCGCATCGGCAACTTCCTGATCGCGCTATCAAGGAAGCCGAACCTGGATGTGCGTGTGCTGTGCTGGAAGTCGGCGATGCCGGTCGCCGCGACCCAGCACTTCTTTCCCCTGATGGACCGAAGGGTATTCGCAGGCACGAACGTGAAGTTCGTCCTCGACGGCAAGCTTCCGGCGGGCGCGTGCCACCACCAGAAGATGATCGTGATCGACGACGCGCTCGCCTTCTGCGGCGGCGGGGACATCGGGCCAGATCGGTGGGACACCCCTGAGCACCTCGACGACAACCCGCGGCGCGAGAAGACCCGCCGCGACAACAAGGACTTCGACAGCCGCCATGAGGTGATGGGGCTCGTGGAGGGCGCGGCTGCGAGCGCGCTGGGCGAGCTCTTCCGATCACGCTGGCTGCGCGCGACGGGCGAGTCCCTGAATGCCTGCCCGCCGGTCCGACGCCCCCGGTGGCCCGGCAAAATCGCGCCAGCCTTCGCCGACATCGACGCCGGCGTCTCACGCACCGGCGCGGCCTGGCGCGACTATCCTCAGGTGCGCGAGAACGAGGACCTGCACATCGCCGCGATCCGCGCGGCGAAGGCCTGCATCTACATGGAGAACCAGTATTTCACCTCGCCGCTGATCGCCGCCGAACTGGCCAACCGGCTTCGTGAGCGAGGCGGGCCAGAGGTCATCCTGATCTCCACGGAGCACTCACCCAGCTATTTCGACCAGCTCACCATGGACCGAACACGGCTGACGTTTCTTCAGACACTGACGACAGCGGACAAGCATGGCCGCCTGCGGGCCTACAGCCCGGTGACCACGCTGGGACGCACGATCATCGTGCATGCGAAACTGACCATCGTCGACGACACCCTGCTGCGGATTGGCTCGGCCAACATCAACAACCGCTCGCTTGGGTTCGACACCGAATGCGACCTGTCGCTTGAAGCCGCCGGCCTTAGCGGATCGGCCAATCGCGCGGAGATCATCCGGCTTCGAAACAAACTGCTCGCCCATTGGCTGGGCTGTCCTGCCCCTTCGATGGAGGAGGCGATCCGCGGGGCCGGCACCGTGGGCGCCGCGTTGGAAATCCTTCGGGAGGGCGGCTACTGCCGGCTTCGCCCGCTCACTCCGAAGCCGCTCGGACCGTTGGCGGCCTTCATCGCCGCCTACCACCTCGGCGATCCTGTCGGACCTGAAGACGCGTGGCGTCCGTGGAAGCGGCGCAAGGCCGCAGCCGCCGACACCAGGACGAGCCGAAAGGCGATCGCGGCGGTGGCGGCCTAAGGCGCTGATCGACGTCGGTCCGAGCGCGGATCCGAAGGTGGGGCCGCAAATTATCCGGGGCTTTGCTCGCACAAAACCTGCTGGCCTGCGTTGCAGTCAGGGGGTCTTTCCTCGCCTTTCAACGGAACACCGCAAGATGGCCACATCCAAGCGCCCGCAGGCGTCCTGCTCAACGGCCCTGCGCGATGCGCTAGGCTTCGACCTAAGGCGCCGCGCCAGCGGGGCGACGGGGAACGGGCTCTGGCCAAGGCGGGTTGCTCATGGGCTCCTATGACGCGGTGGTCGTTGGCGCCGGGCCTGCGGGTCTGACGGCGGCGATCTATCTCGGACGGTTTCGGAGGCGCGTTCTGGTGCTGGGCGCAGGCCGCTCCCGCGCGAGTTGGATTCCAGAAAGCCATAACACGCCAGGCTTCCCCGATGGCGTGGGTGGGCCGGAATTCCTGGAGCGCCTTACCGAACAGGCCGCTCAGTTCGGCGTGGAGATGCTCGAGGCGCGGGCCGAGGAGCTCGCGCGCGTAGGCGCGGTTTTCAAGGTGTCCGGCCCGGCCGGCATCGAAGCCTCAGCTGTGCTGATGGCCACCGGCGTCGTGGATCGCGTGCCCAACCTGCCTGGCCTTGAGGCCGCCGTGCGTCGCAGCGTGGTCCGCATGTGCCCGATCTGCGACGCCTATGAGGCGATCGGCGAGCGGATCGCCGTCCTCGGCAATGGCGGCAATGCCGAGCGGGAGGCAGCCTTCCTGAGGACATACTCCGACGAGGTGACCTTGATCGCCGAGCAGGCTGGCGACCTGGAATTCACACAGGCCGCGGTCAAGTGGACCAGCGCCGACGGCGCGCAAAAGACCTTTGACCGGCTCTATCTCGCCCTCGGCTGCGAGCCACAGTCGGCCCTCGCTGCAGCTTGCGGTGCCCGCTGTGACGCGTCTGGGAACCTAGTCGTCGATGGCCACCAGATGACCTCGGTGGACGGCCTCTTCGCAGCGGGTGATGTGGTTCGCGGATTGAACCAGATCGCCGTGGCCGCGGGCGAGGCCGCCATTGCGGCGACGGCCATCCACAATCGTCTTCGGGGCGTGAAAGTTTAGCGGCCTGCCGTGCGTGGCCGGAACCCTAGCTTCAGCAGATGCATTGGGCTCGGTGCTGGATGTCAGCCGCCCGATGGCGAGAACAAAGGACCCAAGAAAATGCTTCTCATAATCGCCGTCGTGTTGGTCGCACTGTGGTTACTCGGATTCCTCGCGTTCCACGTCACAACCGCCGCCATCCACGTCATTCTACTCATCGCACTCGTGCTGGTTGTCATGCATTTCGTCAGGGCCCGTCGCACACCTTGAGGCCTTCAACTGCGCGCGACGCGGCCCGAGGCGAGCGTTCCGGGGGTTCTGAAAAAATCATGGCCGTGGCGCCTCGGCGCGGCCGGAGGCGCCAGATGGACAAGCTTTTCGCCAGGTTCGCCACCGCGACCGCCCGAATAACCGGCAGCCCGGTCGCTTTCCTCCTTTGTGTCGCTTCGGTCCTGATCTGGGCCGCCACCGGGCCGCTGTTCAAGTTCTCGGAGACGTGGCAGCTCGTCATCAACACCGGGACCACGATCGTCACCTTCCTGATGGTGTTCCTGATCCAGAACACCCAGAACCGCGACGGGGCGGCTATTCAGACCAAGCTCGACGAGCTCATCCGCGCCTCAGACGCCGAAGACGAGTTCATGGGGATCGAGAAGCTGACCGACCGCGAACTGGATCGCCTCCACGACAAGTGCCAGCGAATGTCGAGAGCAACCCAGCGGTTGCTGGACAGGGCAGCTTCAGAACGCGAGGCGCGGGCTTTGAAATCGAAGCCGCTCTCGACGCCCGGCAGACGCGCACGGAGCTAGCGGTCATGCCGTTCCCTTCCCCGCGCGGCCATAAGCCGCCGAGAGGCCCGAAGTCTGGGAAACGCGAACCGCCGCCCAGCGAGTCTCCGCTGGGCGCGTCGGTCGCCGACACGGTCGACAGCTTGGCCGAGTTTCACCTGGCTCATTACCGGGAGGCCTCGAGACTTCAACAGTCCATCGATTGGCTGACGGAAAAGTTGGGCCGCCCGATCGTCGTCATAGTGTTGCTCTCTGGGATCGCCTGCTGGGCCGCCTACGCCGCCGCCAAGACCGGAGGCGGCATTGACAAGCCGGCCTTCGGTTGGCTCGAACTGTTCGGCACGCTTGCGGCCCTGGTCGTCTCGGTGCTGATCCTCGTCACCCAGCGACGGGAGGATCAGCTCGCGGACCGTCGAGCGCAACTCATCCTCGAACTTGCCCTGCTTGCCGACCGAAAGAGTTCGAAAATCATCTCGCTTTTGGAGGAACTCCGCCGCGATCACCCGGACGTCGCAGACCGCATCGACCACGAAACCGACGACCTGGCGACGCCGGCCGACCCCAAGGCGGTGCTTGCGGCTATCGATGAGCAGACCGCGGTTCGGACCAAGCGCGAAGATCCCTGAGCGTCCGCACATGTCTAACGGCGGACGGCTGCCCCAATAGGCGGGCCGTCGGCGCGCGGCGGCGAGGTCGCAAACGCCGTACGATCGACCTGCGCGACGAAGCTCGTCGGAAACGTCAGACCGCAAGCAGTCGAGTAAAGAACGCGCGGTAGCGCTGCAGGGCGACGCGCAGGTCCTCTGTCGACACGTCGTCACCGCGATCCCATTGACTTTCCAGCCCTTGGCGTTCCTGAGCGAAGATCTCAGCCAGCCGCTTCATCGTGGCGGCGACCAGGTGATCGGCCTGTTCCACCGAGCGGCGCGGTTCGTCAACAAAGGCAACCTGGATCTCGTCCCAGGAGCGGCGCAGATCGACTGTCTCGTCGTCGGCGAACAAGCGCTGGGCCCTGGGCTCTTCGCCGCCGCGCTCGACCCGCTCTGCCTCGGCGCCCGGCTCGTCGTCGTCGTCGTCGTCAAATGCGCGGGGCTCGCCGACCATCTCGCGCGTCTTCCCGGCGTTGGCGAGTTGCTCGGTGGTCAGCTCGGCGTCCGTCGTCCTCGTCTCGAACTCGCGCGGCTCGCTCATCGTCAGGCTCCTTTGATACGAATGTTCGGGGTTCATCGGTGCTTCGCGGCCCGATCGAAAGGCCAAGCAGGTCCTCGAAGAGATCGCGGTAATGGATGAAGGCCCGGCGCATGTCCTCGGTGCCGGCCTCGTTACGGGCGTGCATGCCTGCCACTTCGTGCGCCACCCGATAGTCGCTGACGAGCTTCGGGTGATCCACCGAGAGGTCGGCCGCCCGTTGCTCGAACTCGCTCATCGGATAACCCCTGGCGCTCATGACCTCGGCCAACAATTCGTCGGCGCTTGTGATGGCTGCGCCGGGGCTATCCACGAATTCAGCTTGCACATCGCGCCAGCGCTCGGAGAAGCGTCGCACTTCGCCAGCGTCCAGCGGCCTGATGTCGAACTTTTCCACCCGCTTTTCGCGGGCCTTGAGCTCGGCCTCCGCCTTCCGGCGGTCGCCCGTCTCGTCGACGGTGGCGATGTATTCGGCGCCGTAGCGGCTGCGCAGCCCCTGTGATCGCCGCTGCCGGAGCAGCATCAACGTGGCTGCGGCGATGGCCAGCACCACGACGGCAAGAACGACGATAAGTGTGGTGTCCATGACACTGTCCTCCGGACCCACCGCTAACTCCGTCAGAGCTCGGCGACTGGGCGCGGTGGCAACGAACGGGGGGTGAGCAGGTTCCAGCCGCCTCCTTCAAGGCTTCGGCTGGAGGGCTCCAGACGCTGTCCGCGCCTCCGAGGCCCGCCCCCGAGACCAAGGTTTTGACGCCCATGTTGAGTTGGGGACGGCCAGACCCGCTGCGCCGCTCCGGAACGTCGGTCCCGCAAGGTAGTTAGGATCGCCATGACTGGAACGCCCCTTGCCAACCAACGCGTGCTCATCACGGGTGCGAGTTCCGGCATAGGAGCGGGCATGGCCGCGGGCTTCGCCGAGGCTGGCGCGGCGGTGTTAGTGAACCATCATGGACAGGCGCACGAGGCCGCAGCGGTCGTCCGTCAGATCATCGAAAGAGGTGGGCGCGCCGCCGAAGCCGAGGGTGACGTCTCGCGCCCGGCCGACATCAAGGCCATCTTCGACGCCGCCACTCAGCATTTCGGCGGTGTCGACATCCTTGTGGCCAACGCCGGGATCCAGAAAGACGCCGCCTTCACGGAAATAACGCTGGAGGAGTGGCGCGCCGCGCTCGACGTGGACCTGACCGGGGCCTTCCTGTGCGCACAGGAAGCCGTGCGCCGGTTTCGCCGCCAGGGTCTCGATCCATCACGGTCAAAGGCGCTGGGGAAGGTCCTGTTCACCAGCTCAGTCCATCAGGAGATACCCTGGGCAGGCCACGCCAACTACGCCGCCGCCAAGGGCGGGGTGAAGATGCTGATGGAGACCATGGCTCAGGAGCTGGCCCCCGAGAAGATCCGGGTCAACGCCATCGCACCCGGGGCAATACAGACATCGATCAACCAAGCGGCCTGGGGCACCCCCGCCGCGCGACGCAGACTCCTCAAGCTCATCCCCTACGGACGTATCGGTCAGCCCCAGGATGTCGCCGACGCCGCGGTCTGGCTGGCCTCTGACGCTGCCGACTATGTCGTGGGCGCGACGCTGTTCGTGGATGGCGGCATGAGCCTCTATTCAAACTTCGCCCACGGCGGCTGACCGCTTAGCTTCCCTCGATGCGCCCGCGCTGAGCCAGGCCCGCGACGATGTCTTTGACCTGGGCGGCGACCGGTTGGTCGATGTCCACGACGATCGGCTCCTCGTCAGGCGTGGGCGGCTCCAACGCGGCGAACTGGCTGGCGAGAAGGCCGGCCGGCATGAAATGACCGCGCCGCCGTTCAAGCCGCGCGGCGATGAGCGGCTCGCTGCCTTTGAGAAAAACGACGATCACCTCGGGACGGCCCGCGCTCAGATCCCTGCGGTAGGTCCGCTTCAGCGCCGAACAGGCGATCACGCCGGATCGGCGCGCGGCAAGCTGATCGGAAATCCAGGCTCCGATCCTGGCCAGCCATGGGGCCCTGTCGGCGTCGTCGAGCGGCCGCCCGGAGCTCATCTTGGCGACGTTGGCTTGTGGATGGAAGTCGTCTCCATCCTGGAACGTCCAGCCCAGCCGTTTGGCGAGCGCCTTGCCGACCGTGGTCTTGCCCGTTCCGGAGACGCCCATCATCACTACGATCGTCGGCGCGGGCAGGAGTGGTTTGGGGGCGGTCATGCGGGCGGCGAGGCAGGATCTGCGTTGATGGAGTCTTCCCCGCTATAGGTGGCGATGGCACGCTGGGAAACCGCGTCACGGTCACCTCGCCGCACTTCCCACGCGGTCTTGCCGTCGCCCTGGCGAACGAAGCGGATGTCGAAGCTGCGGCGACCGACCTGGAGGTTCGTCAACTCCAGGGCCGGCATCCATGCCGGCAGGGCTGGATCCAGATAGACCATTCCAGCCGGCGCATCAGGCTGGAAGCCAAGCATGGCCTGCAGCAGCCAGAAGCAGGAGCCCGCCGCCCAGGCCTGGGGCACGTTGGCGCCCAGATACTGCACCGGGAAGTTAGTCGGGTCGCGCTGCAGCCCGGCATAGAGCTCCGGCATCCGGTGCTGCTCGAAGTATCCCGCCGCCCGACTGACGTCGCGCGCGATCATGGCCGCTTCTTCGGCAAATCCGTAGCGCCGGAAGCCCAAAGCGATCAGCCCATTATCGTGCGGCCAGACCGAGCCGTTTTGATAGGAGTGGGGATTAAACGCCGGATGCTTTGACGACAGCGTCCGGGCGCCCCATCCGCTCCATATGTCGTCCGCCATCAACCGCTTCACGACCCGTGCGGCGCGCTCGCGCGGCACGATGCCGGACCACAGGCAGTGCCCGGGGTTGGACGCCACGCTCAGCACCGGCTTCTTGTCGCCGTCCAGTGCGAAGGCATAAAAGCCGGACGCCTCGTCCCAGAATTCTTCGTTAAACTTCCGAAACAGCGTGGCGGCTTTCGTCCGCAGCGCCGCCGCTCGCTGTCGCTTTCCGAGGGCTTCGTAAATCTCCGCCATCCGCCGCCAAGCATCGTAGACATAGCCCTGAAGCTCGCAGAGCGCCTTGGGCCCCTTCACCAGGGAGCCGTCCGGATAGACCAGGGCCTCGCCGGAATCCTTCCAGCCCTGGTTCTCGTAGCCGGCCGCTGATCGTGTCTGGTATTCTTGGAACCCGTCGCCGTCGCGATCGCCATATTTATCGATCCAATCGAGGCACCGCTCGGCGGTCGCCATGTGCCGGGTCAGAAGATCGGCGTCGCCGGTGGATCGCCAGGCGTTATGCAGCACGATCAGGTAGAGCGGTGTTGCGTCGGCGGTGCCGTAATAGGGCGTGTGCGGGATCAACTTGAAGTGGGCGAGCTCGCCGGTCCGCAGTTCATGCATGATCTTGCCGGGCTCGGCGTCGCGGAAGTCGTCCCGCCTGCGGGCCTGCAGGCGCCCCAACACCTCGAGGGAGCCCCGGGGGAAGTCGGGGTAGACCATCGCGTTCTGGAGCGAGACGATCAGGCTATCGCGGCCAAAGAGGCCGACGAACCATGGAATGCCGGCCGCTGGGACGAACTCCAGATGGTCGGTGCCCTCGAGCGGCAACCGCAGGGCCCCCATATCCTCAATGGACTGGCGGTAGAAACGGTAGAACTCCTGATTACTGGTGCTGATGGTGAGGGCCTTGGCCTGCCAGTCGGCCAGGCGCTTGGCGGACCGCGACTCCAGGCAGTGCTGGATGCACGCCGCAGGGGCGGGTTTCTTCGTCTTGCCGTCCGAAAAAGCATAGAGCAGGCAGGCGTGCCAAGTCGCGCCTGGCGCGAGGTCGATGTCGAAGCTCAGGCGGCCGTTGGCGTACACTGCCGGCGAGCCGGCGTTGCGCACCTGCACGCTCAGCCTGCGGTGGAAGTCCTTGTTCTCGTAGGTCGTAGTCAGCGTGGCGCGCGCCCTGGACCAGCTGGTGGCTACCCGTCCCCGCCGCACGATGGCGTTCGACTTGACCTCGAAGAGGTCGGCGAAGTCGCTGCGCATGGCGATCTCGAGATTGAACTGCGCGCGGGTCGGACCGTGGTTCACGAGGTCCAGGTCCTCGTGCATCCCGCCCTCCAGGGACCTGCCCATCGTCAGGCCGAGCGAGCCCGCGGCGACCTCACCGGTCTCGGTGGCGAGCTTCCGGTTGGTGAGAAATATGCGGGCCGCAAAGAAGGCGATATTTCCGGAATTCAGCAGGTTCCAGGGCTCGCCGTCGGCGTAGATCCGCCAACTCGAGAGCATCCGGGTGTCGGAATAGTAGACGCCCTTGTCGGTCGGCCAGCTGATTTGGCCGTCCTGGTCGGTGACGGCGAAGACCGAGCCCTGATTGAGCACCAGCTTTTGCGGTCCAACCGCGATTTCGAGAGCCATGGGAACTGGACCGCGCAGCTGTTCGTGGAATTAGGCGAAGCGGCTGGCTTGACTGTAGGTTCCCGGCTGGAATCGTATCGGCGGAAGTGCGGCGCAGGCCATTGCCGGTGTTGCGCCCTAAAAGATCCGACGTAGGCCCCACATCCTCGCGCGCGGATGCTTTTCCGAGGCGGATTCACGTTCATCTTTCGAGATCGTCGCAGGCGTTGGCCGCCGACGGCGTTCCAAGGCTTGCCGACCGGCCGAGAGGCGCGCCTGCCCTATTGCGCGGCAGGCAGTGCGGTCGGAAAGCTCATCTCGGAGACCAGGCCATCGGCTTCCCAGGATTGCACCAACGTGCCCCGCAGCTGCTGCCGCAGGACCGATCGGATGATCCGCAACCCGAACCCTTCCGCGTGGTCGACCTCCGGCGCCCGGCCCCGCTCGCGCCACCTTAGAATGACCCGTACGGGCGGCGGCGTTTGGCCCCAGGACACCGACAATATCCCGCCAGCGACCGACAAGGCTCCATGCGTCGCAGCATTGGAGACCATCTCATGGGTCAGCACCATCAGCGGCTGGACCAGATTGGCGGGGATCATCACGGGCGGACCTGCCAACACCACCCGCTCGCCAGAGAACCCGCCCACCTCCTGTTGGAGCACCTTCTCGAGGGACACTGGGGACCAGCCTCCCAGGGCCAGCAACGCGTGGGCCCGGGCCATCGCCGAGATCCGGCCCTGGACCGCGGCCGCGTAGGCCGCGACGGTGTCGGCCTTCGTCAATCGGGTGATCGCCTGCACCAGGGCGAGCGCGTTCATGGCCCGATGGTCGACCTCTCGCAGGAGCCGGTGCTCGGCGTCCTTCAGAGCCTGCACCTGGATGCGCTCAGAGACATCACGCTGAGATGCGAAGAAATAGGCCAGGCGCCCCTCATCGTCATGCACCGGGCACACGTAAAGCTGGTTGAGGAAGGTGCTTCCGTCCTTCCGATAATTGAGGAGCTCAAGCTCGATCGCGGTCTCGGCCTCAAGCGCCGCGCGGATGCGGCCTGTCGCGTCGGGCGCCGTTTCGGGCCCTTGGAGGAAGCGGCAGTTGCGGTTGACCACCTCGGCGGGGGCATAGCCCGTTAGGTCCAGAAAGGCCTGGTTTGCCAGGATGATCGGATTGTCCCGCTGGTGCGGGTCGGTGATCACCATCGGCATGCGGGTGCGCTGCACGGCGATTAGCGCCAGGTCCTGGCGATCCGCCAGACCCTGCCTCGACGTAACTCGTGGGGGTGGGGTCGGAATGCCTGAAGAGGGCTGGACGGCGTCGGTCACATTGTTTTGCTCCTGCCGGACGAACGTGGGCCTAGCGCCTTGGTTCAGTGGAATTTTTTTCGATGCCCCGATCCTCGCGTCCGCGGTCGTGTGGGGACGGGTTGATTGAGGCTGAACGAAGTTGCCGCTCCGCGCTCGATCGCCCATCAGCTGGCCTCGACTGGCGCGAATGGGAGCAGGACCGCGCGGGGACAAGCTCGCGTTCGAAGACAGGCGGCGACACCAGCGTCCAAGGTGGACTAGCCGACTGACCGTTCGGATCGCCGCATCGGCCAAGCCCGCCACAGACTCGCGTGGGCCCGACCGCCGAAAAAAAGTGACTTCGACCTTCAAAGCGCATCGTTAGAAATCTGAACGCCCGGGCAATGCAGGGCCAAAAGACAGGCTGGAGAGGCGCTTCCTTTTCAGGTCCTTTTCAGGCCCATTGGCTCACGACCTCATTGGCCGGCGGACCATTTGAACACCACCTGCCGGCGGATGACGATGCAACTGCCTGGGTTCTGCACGAGCGTGTAGGTTTCCTCGGGCTGCTTGGGGTTCTGGTAGACCGTAATTCCGTCGATCAATTTGCCCCCGGGCATCGGCGGCAGGTCACGGGTGGCGACGATCGAGCAATTGTCCGCCCCTGAGGAAACGCGCTCGACCAGAACTGCGCAACTGCCACCAGCGACAGGAACGGCGGTGATCGACAGCGTCGCACGTTGAACAGCCGCCCCCATGCCGGTCATAGAAAAGAATGGCCCCGCGTCAGGCGCCTGATGATCCCAATTGAGAACGATGTCCTGCATGGTCGCGCCCAGGAGGCCGCGTTGGGCGATGGAAGTGACGGCGGGCAGACATTGGCGGACACCAATCTTCTGAGCGGCGAGCGTCACCAGCGGAGTGTTGTTCCGAGCCGGGGCGGCATGACCGATACCGGATATATAACCTACGCCCATCCCGCCGATGCTCAGTGCGAGCCCCAGCAGTCCATTCCGTACAGTCCGACGATTCATGCGGGGCGCTTGGCGTCATAGAGCCCGGCGATGGCAGTGCTGAAGGTTGCGATATTGTCATCCCGACAAGGATCGAGTCCGCTCAGGAAAGCCTGAGCCTGGGCGCGATAGGCCTCGAGGTTGCGATCATGCTCGGCCAGGGCCTGCAAGAGCGCCAGTGCGCCGTCCGCGGGATCGAAATCGCGATAGCGATAGCCGCAGTCGCCAAGCAGATCTGAATTGTGGATTAGCGGGAAGCCCCCATGAAGCGCCTCGTAGTAGAGATAGTTCTGAGCATTTTCCCATTGGTGAGAGACGACGGCGTCACATTCCCGCCCCAGGATCTCGAAGATCGGAAAACGCCCGTCGAACGTGGCCAGCCCCTGCTGCACAAGATCCATGCTGCGCGCATAGGCGACGAACTCGGGGTGGTCCTTGAGCCTGAGGGCATTGAAGACCCGCAGGGACTCAATGGCATCGGGGTTGAGCCGGTGCGCCACATCGCAGAGAAGCAGCGGCAAGTGGCAGGTTTTAACCGTACAGATGTTGGGTTCGAGTATGGCCAAGCGCCAGCGCGCCCTCCCTGCCTCGTATTCGAAGCAGCGGGTGTCGCGCGCCGCAGCGGCGCGCTCCAATAGGGTTGCGTTCCAAAGATGGGGCATGACGCGGACCCGCGCGCGCTGGGCCGAGGCATAATAGCTGGCGCAAGTTTTCGCGAAGGCCGGCAGGGTCCAAACCTCGGCATAGGGGGTCGGCGCCATCAGCAAGGCAGGATCGAGATCGTAGATCATGCGCTCGGCGTCGATGATGAAGTCGGACGCCACATGCATCGAAACGATGCGCCCGCCCTTGGCCACGAACTGGCGACCCCATTCCGCGTCGAGTTGGGCCGACAGTTCGATCACGACATCCAGCCCGTTCATCGCCTCGTTGAGATCGATGACCGGGGCTGAGGCCTGCGATAGGAAATCGCCAGCTAACGCTGGATCACCTGGCCCGCCATTTACGATGAAGGCCCGCTCGAACAACGGTGAGCGGTTGAGCAACTCAATCAAGAAATAGCAGTTCTGGAAGATGCCGTTCTCCCAGAGGGATTGGTGTCCCTCGCGCACGTAAAGGGTGACTCCAATCCTCAGACCGCGCGGCGTTCCCGACGCGCGGCCCGGCTTTCGGCTGAACGCCATGTTCATGCCACCCGGTTCCGCCGGCTCGGCTCCACCAGCGCGAGCAGTCGCCGGGCATAGGCGTCGCGGTTGACGCGATTGTCGGGAGAAAGCGAGGCGATCTTCGCCGCCGCGCGGGCGGCGTAGCTGTCGAGGTTGTGATCGTGGTCGGCGATAGCGAGCCGCAATTGCTCGACGCCAGCCGGGACATCAGAATCGGGGTAGTAATATCCCGCATCCGAGAACAATGTAGAGTTGTGAATGAGCGGGTAGTTGCCATGCAGGGCGTCTAGATAAAGATAGTTTTGTGACCAGGTAATTTGGTGACTGACAACCAAATTAGCGCCGCCCCCCATTACCTTGGTAAAATAGTCCCTCGCTTCGATTCTGACCTTACCGACCTTGTACAGATCGGAATTTCCGACCAATGAAACTAGCGTGTGGTGGTTCTTCATGTGGGCAGTGTTCATGAAGTGAACCCGAGCCAGGGCGTGCGGATCCGCCCGCTGCATTTCCTCGCAGATAAGGAAAGGGATTATCCCCACCTTCATCGGGGAGATGTTCGGCTCGAAGATCGCGGGAACGGCGCCTCCGGCGCTCAGCGAGCCGGGCCTGTAGCCGAAACTCAGCCCTTGCGACGCCATCGTCGCCGCGGACTCGTCGAGAAAATCAGGAGCCCATAGATAAGGCGTCTCGAACACCGGGCAGCGGTGGATCGCGCGCAGCATCGCACGGAATTGCTGATCCTTGGCAAGGATCCATATCTCGTCGCGAGGTTCGGCGCTGAAGTAGGTGCGATGGTCGAAGATCGTCTGGGCGACGAAGGGCGCGTAGACATGACCGCAAAGATGCGTCGCGATCTTGCCCCCGCGGGCCCGGAAGCGGGCGCACCATTCGCGCTCGAGGCCCCCTGCGAGCTCTATGACGACATCGACGAGATCGTCCGCCTCGCGGAGCTGCACGATGGGGAAACGATCGGCAAATGAGCCGGCATCATCGGGCGCCCGATGCTGATCACCGCAGTCCAGAAGTAAGACCCTATCGACAAATGGAATGCCGTCCAGAAGAGATGCCAGAAAATATACGTTCTGATCGATGCCACTGTTCCAAACGTTACGGCCTTCGGTGGATAGTATGCTTATGCCGACACGCAACATGGAATCCTGAAACTTGAAGATTCGAGGCAAATTCGAATGAAATATTTGAAAGGCCGGGTGAAGCGGGCAGGATAGTCCGCAAAGGATGTCCTGCCCGCTTCATGCCGCTGCGCGAGGTTATCCGCGGCAAGCCTCGCAATGCCTTAGAAGCCGAAGGAGACGCCTCCGCCGTAGGTCGATCGACCGTTGGAGATGGAGGCGCCCGCCTTGACGTTGACGTGTTCATTCACCCGTCCGCTGAAGCCGAGAGCAACGGCGGAATAGCCGTTGAAGTCCGCCACGCCCATGCCGACCGAGAACTTCTGGCCGGGCGCAATCTCCGGGATCATCGTCAGCGCAGTGGCGCCGGCGATACCGAAGCTGAGGTTCCGGTTCAGATTCGCGATCTGGGTGTTGGTGTAGGCATTGGCTGCTCCCAAGGTCGAGGCCACGCCGGCATTCAACTGATCGAGGTTTACTGCATCCGTCCCGTTCACGCCGGGCGCGACATTGGTGACACGCCGCTCATTTCCGGCCGAGCCGACGGAGACCGTATTCGCCTCGTTGGCGACCGACCCCGAACCGAGCGCAACCGAGTTCGCGGCGTTTGCACTGGCCCCGCTGCCGATCGCAACGCCATTCGCCGCAGTTACGGAGCCCGCATTGCCCACAACGACCGCCCCGTTACTTCCAGCGGCGATGGCGGCGCGGTTGCCAAGGACAAAGGCATTGTCCGCGGCAATGTAGTTGTTGTTGCCGATGGCGTAGCTGTTTGAGCCCACGACCATATTCGGGTCGCCGATGGCGCCCGAGTTATTTCCGGTCACCACGTTGGCGTAGCCGATGGCGACGGACTGCCCACCGGTCGCCTGATTGGCATAACCGAGGGCGACAGATCCGGCGCCAGCCACGGCGCTGTAGCCGATCGCGGTGCCATTGTCCCCAGTGACGCTCGACCACGCGCCATAGGCCGTTCCTCCGGCCCCCTGCACGGTGGCGAACTGACCCGTCGCAGCGGAATCCTGGCCGGACGCCCGGGCCGCCGCCTCTGCCGCAGAATATGAGCCGGCGCCTGCGCCTGAGGCGTTGCCATTAGTCGAGACGATGCCGCTCGCGGTGCCTCCGCCCAAGGCCGTCACACCGGCCGTTCCGCCGTTGGCGGCGATCGCGTTGCTCTGCTGGGTCACCGGCGACAAGGTCGTGGAGAGCGTGGCCAGGTTGCTGTCCGTGGAGGACAGGCCAGACGTCAGGGTGGAGACACTCGACGACGTCTGGGAGCTAAGCGTGGCCAGGTTGCTGTCCGTGGAGGCCAAGCCAGACGTCAGGGTGGAGACACTCGAGGAGGTCTTGGAGCTCAGCCTGGCGAGGTTGCTGTCCGTGGAGGATAGGCCTGACGTCAGGGTGGAGACACTCGACGACGTCTGGGAGCTCAGCGCGGCCAGGTTGCTGTCCGTGGAGGACAGGCCCGACGTCAGGGTGGAGACGCTCGACGAGGTCTTGGAGGCTAGCCTGGACAGGTTGCTGTCCGTGGAGGACAGCCCCGAAGTCAGCGTGGAGACGCTAGACGAGGTCTTGGAGCTCAGCCTGGACAGGTTGCTGTCCGTGGAGGACAGGCCAGTCGACAGGGTGGCCACGTTGCTGTTGGTGGAGGACAGGCCCGACGTCAGGGTGGAGACGCTCGACGAGGTCTTGGAGGCTAGCCTGGACAGGTTGCTATCCGTGGAGGACAGGCCCGTCGACAGGTTGGACACGTTGCTGTTGGTGGCGTCCAGCCCGGTCGACAGGGTCGACACGTTATTGTTGGTGGTGGATAGGCCCGTCGACAGGTTGGACACGTTGCTGTTGGTGGCGTCCAGGCCGGTCGACAGGGTCGACACGTTGTTGTTGGTGGTGGATAGGCCCGTGGACAGGTTGGACACGTTGCTGTTGGTGGCGTCCAGCCCGGTCGACAGGGTCGACACGTTACTGTTGGTGGTGAACAGCTGCCCCCCGTTGACAGCGTCAGTGGAGGCCGCCGACGAAATGTCTCCCGCCGCGACGTTAACGATCTTACGTTCGCCCCCCTGCGAACCGACGGAGACCGTGTCCGCCTGATCGGCGACCGAACCCGAGCCGAGGGCGACCGAATTATTAGCAGCTGCGTTTGCACTCGCCCCGATCGCGACCGCTCCCGCGCCATTGGCGCTGTTGCTGCTCCCGATCGCGACCGCCCCGGCGCCATTGGCGCTGTTCCCGCGCCCGACGGCGACCGCCCCGCCGCCGTTGGCGCTATTATTGCGACCTATCGCGACCGACCCGACGCCATTGGCGCTATTGAGGCGCCCGACCGCGACCGATCCGGCGCCACTGGCGCTGTTGCCGCTCGTGCTGGGGTTGCCCGAAGGATCAACGATAACCTGCGCCGAGGCCTGGGCGCTGATTGCCAGCGTGCCAGTTAGGCCCAGGACGCCTGCGAGGGACGCCGCGCCTATCTTCCGTGCGGAATGGATGCAACCCAGGCCGCCTGAATCGGCCCGCCGGCCGAACACCACAAACATGGATGACAGGCGCAAAACCGCCATGATCCGCCGGCGCAAGTTCCGCGATAGCGCCCCCGAAATGCCGAAGACCCGACCCGCGCCGGCAGCCCGGCCAGTGTGGGATCGACGGCCGTCGCCGTTCGCCTGGAAATTCAATGAAACTTCTCCCCTGATTTCCCCCACATTTGGGAGATCTAGGGCAGAGACCTAAGCCATGCGTCGAGGTCGAAGCAATAAACCAGAATGTAAACTATTGTATCAACCTCACGTATCGTCGATTTATATCTGACAATTCATGGGAGAATGGACACCATTTCTTTGGACGACTAAATTCTAATAGGAATTGTATTTTTCCTCGATGCCCGACCCGATCTAAGCATGGCGGGAAGCAGTTTCCATGGGACGGCGTCCCGGGTCGGCGAACAGCCAGGGCGGGACGCTTACTGGTAGGTGGCCGGCGCATTCATCGCGCGCCGTCCACCGGCTGTCGTCTCGACCTAACCAGGATCAGAGAAGCGCCTTGGCCTCCCGGCGGGGCGCCGACTTCGGGCCGCCCGCACGGTGAAGGCGTTGGCGGTTCGGACCGGTAGCGGGCGTCCAGGCGCTCAGTGGCATCCGCCAGCCGGTCTCGAGCGAGGCGGCGGACCCGAAGCGGCCGCGGTCCATGACCATGGCGTGGCGCCGGACGAGATTCAAATTATGGACGATCCTACAAGACGTCGGCCGATTGCTCGACGCCGGGGCAGAGGTCTCGGCTAACATTGCGCCCAGATGAAGATGCCGTCCAATCGCACTGGACCACATCACTTGGCTTTCTGAAAGTTGACCAAGAAAGTCGCTCTCTTCGAGGCCCGCCGTGCGTATCGCAACGCTATGTAACGACGACGGAGAGATTAATACTGCGATACTCGCTCTAATTGGCGAAAGAAATACATGCGATACATTTAATTGCTCCAGAAAATTGATATCAACGCTCCGCCTTGAGACGTATGACGTTCTTATCATAGACTGGAATATTCCAGAAGGTGGGGTGTTAGACGTTATCTCTTGGGCGATAGCAACTTTGCGATCAACGCCCCCAATAATTATCCTTTCCGATCTATATTCAGAAGACAATATTATTGAC
>NZ_DASXNL010000082.1:0-2863 GCF_036495085.1 Phenylobacterium sp.
AGCGCGACAGCGTCAGAAACGCCGATTGATCTCACGATTGTGCCGATCGGGGCCAACAGCGCCGATTTGATCTTCTGCAAGCCCATACCCACGAAAATCGCGATTGGATCGGCGTTGACTGCGCCCGCCCCAGAAATGTCGGACAACTGCCGCAACCTTGCTAAGGTGTAACAACTTCAACAGTCACGAAACACTGGATAACGTCCTTCAGTAGGAGCCAGGTACGTGCGGCCTACGAGTGCGGCTACGGTTAGCGCGATTATCGTCACTCATAATCGGCGCGATCAGCTGGGTCGCGCCGTGGACAGCATCCTGTCGCAAACCCCACGCCCCCACGAAGTCATCATCGTGGATGATGGCTCCACGGACGGCACGCCCGACTACCTCAGGGAAAGCTATGGCGATGCGGTCACCGTTATAAGCCGACCGCATCGTGGCGTGTCCGCGGCTCGCCGTTGCGGAGTCCTCGCCGCTACTGGAGATTGGATCGCATTTCTGGACAGCGACGACGCATGGGCCGATGGGCGACTGAGCGTAATGGCGCGAGCGGTACACGAGGCGCCGGCCGACACCGGGTGCATTTTTGGCGACAGCAAGCTCGTCTACAAGGACCGAACCTCCACGGTATTTTCGGAAGCCGGGTGGGGCGAAACCAGCGGTCCACAACTCGTCGCCGAACCGATGTCTTCGCAATGGCCCTACATGGTCAGCCTTCTTCCGAGCAGCCTCGTGAGGCGCGAAGCCCTGATTGAGGCCGGATGCTTTCAGGAGGATCTCGAAAGCAGCGAAGATCTTCTCGTCAGTTTCCGGATCGCCCTTAGAAGGCCGATTGTGTGCGTGCATGACGTTGTCTCGATCGTGGACCGCACCGGCCGGGCGGACTCACTGTCGCGACGAGGCCAGTCCAGCCCGGATCATTTTCGCGCCCGGGTGCTGGCCTTCGAAGAGACCGCGCGCGTGACGGGCCGGCGCGAGTGGCGCGCGCTTCATGCCAGCGCGGTTCGCGGGTGGTGCATTGCGCTCGCGCGCAAAGGCGAGGCCTGTCGAGCCGAGGCGCTCCTTCAGTTCAAGCACGCCGCCACTCTCAAGGCGGTCTTATTTCTGATTTTCGCCTTCTGCGGCGCCACGCCCGTCAGACTTTGGGGGTATGGCGCACGGGTCCGGGCAGACTTCCCCCAGTCATTGGTTCCGCCGCCTACACCGCGCCCGAAAACATGCGGTGAAGGGTCTTCCGTGCGGCCGGCGGCCGAGCAGCTAGCCGGCTTCCGCGGCAAGTGAGCGCCGGCGCTCGCCCGTCACGCGACGTTCGGCCCGCAGGCGCGGAAGCCCGCTGCCTGTAAGCGCGCGCGTCGCCAGCCATCCAAACGCCACGGTCGTCGCGCCCATTCCGGCCAGCGCCCCTACAGTCTGAGCGGCGCCCAGCGCCCCCGCCGGCTCAAGCAGCAGCATGAAGGGCGTGAAGAGCGGGATCCAGGCCAGCCACGCCAACCCTTGAGCCCCTCCCCCAAGCTGCGCCAAGGCCACGAAGAACACCATCAGCAGCACCCCGAAGACCGGCCGCGACAGGTTCTGGGCTGAAGGCACGTCGCGGGCGATGGCGCCCAGGCCGATCAAGGCGGAACCGTACATTGCGAAGGCCAGCACGTAGATGAACCCGGCCCCCACCAGAGCCGAAGGCTCGGCGAACGCCTGCAGCAGGAAGCCCATCGCCCCTGCCCCGGCACCGCCGAGCGGCGTTGCGGCGATCGCAGCGGCGCCGCCAAGCCAGACGGCCAGCACCAGCAGCGACAGGACGCCGACACCGGCGAGCTTGCCGAAGATGATGTCCGCGGGCCGGGCGGCTGAGAGCAGGCTTTCCAGCGCGCGGTTGGCGCGCTCCCGCACAATGGCCTGCAACAGCATGCCAAGCGCGCCCACCAGATTCATCCAAAGCAGCATCATCACCGCAAAGCGCCCGATCCGACCGGGATCGGCCGGCGGCGCGGGCGCAACCGGCGCTTCCTCGACCGACACCGGAGCCACCCGAGCCGCCGCAAGCACGGCGCCGGAAGCGCCGGCCCGCCGCAGGCGGGCTTGCAGGCCGACCTGGCTTAGATCTCCGCGCAGCATCGCAAGCGCGGCTTTGGGGAGCGGCGCGCCGGAGAGGTGCGCGGACACGCGGCCCTCGGCGTCGACATCGACCTTTAGACGCGTGGCGCTCGGATTGGATTCGGCAGGCGCCCGAAACGTCACCGGGCGCCCTTCTACAACGCCGGCTCGCGTCAGGGCCTCCGTGGCCGCAGCGGCGGCGGCGGGGTCTGCAGCCTCGACGACCACCTCTCGCGCCTGAGGGCCTGAAGGGGCGTGGTGCAAGGCGCCGCCCGCGAGCGCGGCGATCAGCATCAGGAGCGGGCCCATCAGCAGCGCCGCCCAGAAGCTCGGAACGCCCGCGTAGGCGCCGATCTCGCGACCCGCGATCAGTCGCAACCGTTCCATCAGGCGGCCTCGCGGCGTTGGGAAAGCGACCAGAAGCCGCCCTCGAGGTCGGCCTGGATCGGATCGAAGCCGTGGACGGCGAGCTCGCGCTCAGCGAGCGCGCGCATCAGAGCCGGGTAAGGGACCTGCTGGGGCAGCAGCACCCGCCAACGGAGCGCCTCGCCCATCTTGCCCGGGAAGGCCTGCGCCTCGCCGCCGAGCTTGGCCACGACTTCGAGCAAGGCCGCGTCGTCGTCACAGGTCACATAGACGCCGTGAGGCGCCTGCGCCGCCACCTCGGCGACATCGCCCTGGAAAACCGTCCGGCCGTCGGAGACGATGACCACCTGGTCGCAGAGGCGTTCGGCGGCGCTCATCGCGTGCGTCGAGAAAAGGATGGCTCCGCCAC
>NZ_DASXNL010000083.1:0-2718 GCF_036495085.1 Phenylobacterium sp.
GTCGACGACGTAGCGGACATAGCGGTAGTCGCGAATGAAGCTGATCCGGCCGTCCGCCCACTCCAGCCACATCAGATAGCTGGGCTTCACCGCCTGAGGATCCTCGTAGACCGCGATCACCTCGCGGCCATCAAGCCAGGCCGGGGCGAGCCGCACCGGGGCGCTGCGCGAATAGATGCCGAAGAACACGCCCACGTCGGCGGCGCCGGCGCGCAGCGGGTACGTCGACTGGATCAGCCGCACGTCGTCGGCCAGCATCGCGCGCAGCCCCTCCCAGTCGTGCCGGTTGAACAGGGCGACATAGCGCGCCACGGCGGGTGACGGCGGGCGCGGCGCGGGCTGGGCCGGCGCTTGGGCGTTGGCTTGGGCGTTGATGGCCTTGAGCCGGGCCCGCCCGCGGGCGAGGTGGGCCTTCACCGCGTTGACGGTGAGGTCGAGCATGGCGGCGATCTCCTCCAGGGACTGGTCGAGCACATCCTTGAGAATCACCACGCTGCGCTGCACGGTCGGAAGCTCCACGAACCGCGACACTGCCGTTTCGACTGCCTCCCGCCGCATCAGCACCTCCACAGGATCTGGGCTCTCCGGATCGGCGACCTCGTGGGCCGCCTCGATGGGCTCGGCCGCGCGGATCGCGCGGCTGCGCAGCAGGTCGAGCGCACGGTTGTGTGCGATCCGGAACAGCCAGGCGCGGAGTGACGGGACCTCCTGCAGCTCGTCCAGGGCGACGAAGGCCCGGGCGAAGGTGTCCTGCACCACGTCTTCGCCCTCGATCACCGAGCCCATCAGGCGCGCACAGTAGCGGTGAAGCTCCGGCCGCAGCTCCCCGGCGAGCGCCAGGAGCTGCGCTTGGCGCGCCGTGGGCGGCGGTGATGGGTCCCCGCTCAAGCCGCCTCTCTTTCGAGGACCGTGATCCCCGTATCGCCCTTCAGGCCGAAGGCGAAGCCCGTAGCGTACTGCGGATCGTCCAGCACCGCGACCAGGTGGTCACAGAACTGGCGGGGCGGCATCGGCGCGCCGAACCGCGCCAGGAACGCCTCGGGCTCGATGCCCATCGCCCGCGCGTAGGCGCTGGCCCCCGCATCGCCGACCCCGGTCCCGCCGATTATCTGCTGCGGCACGATCGCTTGGAAGCGGATGCCCAGGCCCTTCTGCCCGGCGACCTTATTGGCGTACTTGGCCATGAACCAGAGCATGCGCTTGGCGCCGGCATAGCCGCCCGACAGCGGCGATCCGTTCTCGGCCGCGCCGCTCGATCCCACCAGGACGCGGCTTCCGGGTTTGAGCGGCAGGTTAAGGGCCGCCTGCAGCCAATAGAGCCCGGCCTTGACGTCGGTCTCCCAGGTGGCGGTGAAATCCGCCCAGCTCACCTGATCCAACCGACCCATCCGCGGCTTCGCGCCGGCGTTCAGCGCCAGGATGTCGGGACGGACCTCGGCAAGGATGCGGTGGGCGGCGGCTTCGTCCGTCACGTCGGCGGCGATCGTGGCGACGCCCAGCCGGGCGCGGACGGACTCGAGCGCATCGGCGTCGCGGGCAACGACCGTCACCCTGGCACCGTGCGCGACCAGGGCCTCGACCAGTCCCAGGCCAAGGCCACGGCTTCCGCCGGTGACGACGACAGTCTTATCTTTGAGGCTCATCGGTTCTGCTCCAGTGTCCAGGTGCAGCCAGGACGAACGAGGCGCGGAAAAGGAGTCAATCAACGCCGCCGCGCCAGCGCGTCGCCGCGCGTTGCGCCGGTTCAACTTTCTTTCCGGTTGGGGTCCCCTTTGCCTGTCGTAATCAGGCTGCGCAAACTGTCGTTGATATAAAAGCCCCATGCGCCTGCACATTTGCCGTAGCATTCGATCGCAGGAACCAGGCCGACATGCGTAAAGCGAAGTTCGGTCTTGCGGCCCTTCCTGGTGATCTCAAAGACAATGTCAGAGCCTTTCCACTCTCTCTTGTTTTTGACAAAGTTGATTTGGGCGTCCAGGACGTGCCACGCGACTTTCTTGCCCGCCACCAGTTCGGTGATCCTCTGGGTGCTGCGGTGAATGTCCTGGTATTGGTAAGTAAACTCGGCACCGAGTTTATCGGTACTGCCGTCGATTTCTCCTGACCACCAGCCACGAACATTGTTGATGGCGTCGAAGACTTCTTGGGGAGATTGGTCCACCGAAAAAGTCGCGGTGAAATTCTGATTTGTCATGACTCGCCCCTATCCGTTCTGTTGCGACATGAGGGACGTCGCTCAAGCCGCGTTCGCCGGCACGAATGCTGCATTCTGGCGCTCGAGCGCCTTGGCCGCGCCGCTGCGCCAGCTCTGCGCCAGGGACTCCGACATGGGATCCGGGAAGATATCCTCCTCCTCTTTCTCCACTCCGTCGAAGATGGCTCGCGCAACGGACTCCGGGGAGGCCTTCGGTATTTCGAGGCCTCGGGACATGTCCGTGTCCACGGGGCCGGCCAGGACGGCATGTACGCTCACGCCCCGTCCGGCCAAAAGAGCGCGCAGCGATTGTGACAGAGAGAACGCGGCCGCCTTTGAGATCGAGTAGGCCGGAATGAGCGGCAGGGCGGCGAGCGCCGCCACCGACAGAACGTTGACGATGGCTCCCCGAGAACGAGTCAGCAACGGCAGGAAAGCCTGGGTCACGCCATACGTGCCAAAGAGATTGACGGCGAGGTGGCGTTCGAGCGCGGCTCGATCGCTCAAGTCATCGTAGAGCGCCA
>NZ_DASXNL010000084.1:0-20441 GCF_036495085.1 Phenylobacterium sp.
CGACCAGCGGCGTCGCTGACGCCTCGGCGATCTGGGCGGCGACCGTGTCGTCGTGTTCCAGAGCGTACTTGCCGCCCCAGCCGTTGAACCGGAACGCCTGGGCCTGGCGCCCTCCCGGACCGGCTGAAAATATCGGCCCGGTATCGCGCAGCCAGATGTCACCGAATGCGCCGGGGACGATCTCCACGCCTGCGACGTCGCTCAGCTGCGCGCGCGCGGCCGCCTCTCCAGCATCTGATCCGGTCATCAACCGCACCCGCTCGCCGCCCGGGCCCGCAAGCGCTCGCGCCAGAGCCGCCACCTCCGCCTGGGCGATCGGCAAGTCGTCTTCCCATAGCTCGGCATGGCTGGGGAAACCCAGCCACATCGCCCGGTGAGACACCCACTCGGCAGGAACTCTGACTTGCTCTCCGGCCTGAAGGTCGGAGGTTCCAAGCTGGGCAGCCATCAGGCAGCCCTCCTGGTGCTTCCTGCTTCGGCGGGCCACTTGCTTGTGGGCCGGGTGATATGGGTCATGGAAGGTCTCGACGAAGGCGACGCGCGCAGATGGGCCGCGGGGGCGCGATCGTCAAGTCGTGGACCACGTCTTCAGCACCCCGGCTGGCCGGTGCTCAGGTCGATGTTCGCTGTAGGCTCCCAATAGGTCGCCACAGCGCCCGAAGAAGGTTCGCAATGGGTCAGCGCGATGAAGAAGGGCGTGGAGCCGGCCACCATGCCGGCGCCCGGAAGGGCCGATGCCGACACCGTCGGCAGATAGACGGTGGCGGTGTCGAAATCCGATCCATTAACGTCGATCGTGCAATTCTGGGCGGAAACCGCGCCGTCGAAAAAGACCGTTCCCTGAGCACTTGCCGCGCGAGCGGGTGGTGATCGCCGCGCCCACGTCGTGCGCGCACCGGGCCCGTGATCACACTCACCACGCCGTCATTCGAGAAGGCGGCCGCCGGTGCGGCGATCGCGCCGGCCAGAGCCGCGGAAGCCGGTCCTTTTTGAATGAAATTCATTGCTTACCGGATTCCCAACCCGGTGAATTTCCGCATCGACTACATGGATGTCGACGGGATTCCGGTATCGGAAATACGGTCTGATTTTCGTAGAAACTGCCGCAAAAGAGCGACGACCCGGCGCCGATCGCGCTGTCTTCGTCCTTGGGCCGCAGCCTCGCGCCGCGCCGCCTTCCGCTCCCACGCGACGGACGCTCATTGCGCTTCACGAGATCCCTCAGGCTGGGTGGAGGAACTCCGCCTTTAGGCTGTCGGTCATGCTCCGCAGACAAGAAAAAGGCGGGCTGATTGCTCGGCCCGCCCCTTCAATTCAGTCTCGACCCGCTCTTAGAACTCAGCGTGCAGGGTGACGGACAGGCTCCTGGGTGCGTTGTAGGTATAGAAGTACGGCTTGGCGGAAACGGTGGCGCTTCCGACGAGCACAGCGGTGGCGTTGGTGACCGATGACACCTTCGTCGGAACGCGTTGGTTCGACAGGTTATAGAGGTTGAACTGCAGGTAGGTGTTCTGCAGGCCCCACCAGGTGACGGGCATGCGCGCATCGAAGTCCACCGACGTACTGCCGGGCATCGAGGCGGTGTTCATGTCATCGATCCAGCGCTTGCCCATATACTTCAGCTGAAGACCCGTCTCGATCCAGTCGAAGTCATACTGGGCGCGCGCCGAAATCATCGTATCCGGCGACAGCACCAGTTCCTTGCCTTGTGTGGGCAGGAAGATCGCCACGCCGCCGACGCTGGAGACGGCTTCGTTGCTCTTGACATCGCTCTTCAGGAACGAGGCCGAGCCATAGACTGACAGGTGCTCGAAGGGGCGAGCGCCGGCTTCCAGATCGAGGCCGTGGATATCGACCTCGCCGATGTTGCGGTCGATGCTGATCGACGGGTCGGTCGGATCGAAGGACTGCACGATACGGTTCTTGTAGATGACGTCCCAGACGCTGAACGAGGTGGTGATCGTCGCGGTCTGGTAGCGCCAGCCGGCGGCATAGCTTTCGCTGGTCTCCGGCTGCACGGTCTGAGCCGAGCTGGTGTAGAGGTCGTCGGTCTTGGGGGCCGAGAAGCCTTCCGCGTAGGTCGCGTAGACCATTTGGTTGTCGGTCACACGATAGGTGACCCCGGCGTTGGGAAGCACCTTGTCGTATTTCAGGGTTTGCTGGAACGGCAGGCGGAAGTTCGGACGGCCAAGAACCAGGTCGTTGTTGATGCCGGTGCTCTTACCAAAGAGCAGTTGGTTCAGGTTGGTCGCCGTCGCCTGCGTCGGATTGAGTTTGAGCGCCGCGATATCCTTCGCCAGGGCCGCCTGCACGAGGGTCGGATCGACGGTGTCGCACTGCACCGAGGTGCCGTTATAGGTGTAGCAGAACTGGTTCAGCTCGCGCTTGAAGTAGGGTGCGCGGACGCCGATGTTCACGTGCAGGCGATCATCCTCCAGGAACTGGCCGATGTAGTTCACGGCCACTTGGTTCAGCATGGCGACCGAAGCGCGGTCGCGGGTGCGCAGGATGCTGCCGTCGGCGGTGGCCACCTTGGTGCTGCCCCAGCCGTCCTTGCCGCCGAACACCGAGCCCGGCTTACCGGTCACCGGATCAATGTACCCAAGTTCCCCGGTCTGACGGTGATGGGCGTCGTCGAACGTATAGCCCAGCTGGAAGTGGTTGTGCTCGTCGAGGTCGAACAGGAGGGAGGACGTCAGGCCATAGCGTTGGGTGTTGGTGTTGCTGGGCCCGTAGAGGTTGACGGTATCCAGCGTGTCGCCGTCGCCGTTCAGATCGACGCCCTTGGAGCTGAGATTGTTGCCCTTCAGACGCGGGTCGCTCTCGCTGGTGGAGAACACCCCGCCGCCATTTGCAAGGGTGTAGAAGAACGACGGGTCGAAGGTGAAGGTCAGTTTGTCGGTGAGCGAGAACTTCGACGTGCCGCGAACCGTGGCGAAGATCACCGGGTTCGGGTGGGTCGCCCAGTAGTTGCCCTGCAGCCCGCCACCGAATGAGTCATTGCCCTGGTTGAAGTCCGGCGGGGTGCCCTTGTTGATCAGCGGCCCCGTGCCGAGAGGCGGGGTGTCGACCAGGCCGGGACGGGCCGTGGCCGGAGCCCATCCGTTGTTGTAGTCGAGGTTGTTCTTGCCGACGCCGAACGCCGGCTGGTTGAACTGGGCCGGCGAGGAGGTTTCGTAGAAGTAGTTGATCTGCTGGCTGTAGCTTGCCGCCAGGCTGACGAAGTCCGTGCCCTTCAGCGGCTGATAGATGCGCGCGTCGAGGCCCTGTTTCGTCAGGTCGCCTTCACCGACCCACTTGTCCGCGTGGCTGTAGTTGCCGGCCAGGTAGAAGCGCGTCCCCCAGGGCCCGAACTCACCGCTGTCTCCTTCAAGGTAGAGGCGCTTGGCGTTGTTGCTGCCGAACGATGGCTGGACGATCAGCAAGCGATCCTTGGTCGGAACCTTCGACACGATGTCGACCGTGCCGCCCACGGCTGAGGCCGTGGGGCTGTCGACCGAGGTCGCGCCCATGTTGACCGTGATGTGGTCGATGATTTCCGTGGTGAGGTACTCACCGGGGAAGATCGCATAGTTGCCGCTGTCGTTGACGGGGACGCCGTCGACGGTGACGCCGATGTGGTTTCCGTCGAAGGCGTGGATGTGCAGGTCGCCGGAGAGGTTACCCGTCGCGTCTTCCGAGGTGTAGCTCACGCCCGGCAACAGGTTGATCAGCTGAGCGAAATTCTGTCCCGCCCGCTGGCGCTCGAAGAACTCGTGGTTGACGACCGATTGGTCCTTGGCCTCTTGCACCTGCGTGATCACGCCGGCGATGTGCGGCGCCCCGTGCGCCCCGGTGACAATGACTTCCTGCACCTGGGTGGCCGTCGACTGAGCAAAGGCCCCCCCGGCCAGCGCCAGCCCAGTCGCCAAAGCGGTCGTCGCGCACAAGGCGCGGCCTAGTCTCGATTGCATCTATATCCCCTTTTTGGACACCCCAGGCCGCCGCCCCGGGACGGCCTTGCGTCTTGATTTCGCCCTAATAGCTCGGAATTCGCATCCGATGGTGACGGTTTTGCAAGGGTGACAACGGGTCGCGCAATGAAGCGGAACAGTGTGGCGCCGGAGCCTCGCTGCGGGCGCCGGCGCCCCGCCCGGGGCCGCCTCGATTGTGCGAAATCCCGCGCCCGAAGGCAGACGAGGCCGATGCGCGCGGGGCGATTCTGCTGACCGCGGGAACCACTCTGGCCAGACTGATCGCGGTCTTCCGTAGGCTGTTGGCGGCGCCCAGGTTGTCGGCGATACGCTTACTACGGCCGTGACTATATCCGAGAGCCGCTGTCCCCGCCTCTGAGGATCCGGATCCGGGGCACGGGCGCACGACCGCGCGCTCGGCAAGGAGATCGACAGCATCTGGCTGGACCGCAAGCACAGACGGCGACTGGAGCTCTTCGTCGGCGAAGGCTTCAGGCCCCAGCCGCGCAGCACCGGCTATCCGGCGCCCGAGTGGCGGCCGTCCGACGCCGGCGCGCCCCTACCCTCACAACCCTGGGCTCGTGTGACCTAAGAAGCCTTCGCGGTTCTGGCAGGTTGGGACTTTGACGGTTCCAACGGGAACACCGTCGTCGGCGTGGCGATGTAGCGGTCCGGGAACACCTGGCGCAGCATCGCGACCTTGGGAATGTCGTAAGTGGCGATATAGGGCTGTTCGGGATGCCGGACGAGGTAGTCCTGGTGGTAGTCCTCGGCCTTGTAGAATCCCTTCAACGGGTCGACGCGCGTGGCGATCGGCTTCTTGAACACGTGGGCGTCGTTCAGCTGTCGGATGTAGGCTTCGGCCACCCGCTTCTGGTCAGGGTTGGCGTAAAACACCTCGCCCCGATACTGCGTGCCCTCGTCCGGGAACTGCATGTTGACCTGTGTCGGGTCCGTCGCGACCGTAAAGAAAATCCGAAGCACCTCGCCATAGGTGATCTGCTGCGGATCGAAGATGATCTGGACCGACTCAGCATGGCCGGTTGTTCCGGTGCTGACCAACTCGTACTGCGCCATCACACCTGGGCCGCCGGCATAGCCGGAGTAGACCTTCTTCACGCCCTTCACGTGTTCGAACACGCCCTGAATGCCCCAGAAGCAACCGCCGGACAGTACGGCGGTCTCCATCTTGCCGGCGGCAGGCAAGGCGACGTCCATCTTGGGCGCGGGCAGCGCGCCGGGCGAAGCAGCCTCGGCTCGCGCGATCGGGAAGACCCCGCCGGCCGCTGAAAGGGCCAGAACGCCGCAGGCTGCGGCGACGAGGGCAAGTCTGGGAGACGTCATCAAGGGCTCTCCGGGCGATGTCATGCAACTAAGTACGTGGCGGCGCCGAGCAGGGTTACAAGCCCGACCTTTCAATCGTCGGATACCCCTCGACCCTTGTACAGCATCAACTCGATCGGCGATTTTGAGCCGGATGCGCGACGCCCGGTCTAGGTCGGGGCGATTTTCACCTCGAACTCGGCCTCGGTCTTCGCCCTGATCTCCTCGACGGTCACGCCGGGCGCGAGCTCCAAGAGCGCCAGGGGCGACTTGCCGCGATTGACCTCGAAGACGCCGAGCTCGGTCACCACCAGGTCCACGACGCCTTTGCCGGTCAGGGGCAGAGTGCAGGCCTTGACCAGCTTGGGGGCGCCGGATTTCTCAGTGTGCTCCATGACCACGACCACGCGCTTGACGCCGGCCACCAGGTCCATCGCCCCGCCCATGCCCTTCACCATCTTGCCGGGCACCATCCAGTTGGCCAGGTCGCCGTTCGCCGCCACCTGCATGGCGCCCAGGATGCTGAGATCGATGTGTCCGCCGCGGATCATGGCGAAGCTGTCGGCGCTGGAGAAATAGGATGAGCTCGGTAGTTCAGTGATCGTCTGCTTGCCGGCGTTGATCAGGTCCGGGTCAGCCTCACCCGCATAGGGGAACGGTCCCATTCCCAGCATGCCGTTTTCGCTCTGCAGGGTAACATGCACCCCTGACGGGATGTAGTTGGCCACCAGCGTCGGAATGCCGATGCCAAGGTTCACATAGAAGCCGTCGCGCAATTCCTTGGCCGCACGCGCAGCGATCTGTTCGCGGGTCCACCCCTTCTGAAGCGTCTCGGACATTACGCTGTCACCTCTTCACGCGGCCGGGTGGTGAGTTGCTCGATGCGCTTTTCGAACACCGCCCCCTTGAACAGCCGGTCCACATAGATGCCCGGGGTGTGGATGTTGTCTTTGTCGAGCGCCCCGGTCTCGACCAGTTCCTCGACCTCGGCGAGCGTCACCTTGCCGGCGGTGGCCATCATCGGATTGAAGTTCCGCGCGGTGCGCCGGTAGATGAGGTTGCCCTCGTGGTCGCCCTTCCAGGCCTTGACGATCGCAAGGTCAGCGATCAGCCCGCGCTCCATCACATAGACTTCGCCGTCGAACTCGCGGACCTCCTTGCCCTCGGCCACCAGGGTGCCGACGCCGGTCTTGGTGAAGAAGGCCGGAATGCCCGCCCCGCCGGCGCGGATGCGCTCGGCCAGGGTGCCCTGCGGATTGAACTCCAGCTCCAGCTTTCCGGAGAGGTAGAGCTCGGCGAACAGCTTGTTCTCGCCGACGTAGCTGGAGATCATTTTCCGGATCTGCCCCCCGGCCAGCAGCACGCCCAGGCCGAAGTCGTCGACCCCGCAGTTGTTGGAGATGACCGTCAGGTCCTTCACGCCGGCGTCGCGGATCGCCGCGATCAGGTTTTCCGGAATACCGCAGAGCCCAAAGCCGCCGGCCATGATGGTCATGCCGTCGAAGAGCACACCGCTGAGCGCCTCGGAGGCGCTGTCCATTGTCTTGCTGGCCATACCGCCCTGTACGCCGCAATGCAGCAATTGAGAACGCCCCCCGTCAGAAAAATGGTCGGCCAGCCCAAAATCACTTTGAAGGGGGGCGAAGGCACGGTCCATTGGCGCCATGAACGCCCAGCCCTTGCTCGCCCAGGCACTGGTCTACCTGGCCGCCGGCGTAATCTCGGTGCCGATCGCCAAGCGGCTGGGGCTAGGCTCGGTGCTGGGCTACCTCATCGCCGGGGTGCTGATCGGTCCGTTTCTCCTGAACCTGGTGGGCGCTCCCGGCGAGGTGCAGCGCTTCGCCGAGTTCGGCGTGGTGATCCTTCTCTTCCTGATCGGCCTGGAGGTGCGCCCGGCGCTGCTCTGGAAGTTGCGCACCACCATCTTCGGTCTGGGACTCGCACAGCTCCTGGGGACCGGCGCGCTCATCGCGGCCGCGTCGCTGGCGTTCGGCCTCGACTGGCGGGTGGGCGCAGCCATCGGCCTGATCCTGGCCATGTCGTCCACCGCCATCGTCCTGCAGAGCCTCGAGGAAAAGGGCATGAGGAGCGGACCGGTCGGCGAGGCCTCGTTCGGCGTCCTGCTGTTCCAGGACCTGGCGGTGATTCCGCTCTTCGCGCTCCTGCCGTTGCTCGCGCCGGCCGGCGCAGCTCCGGCCACCCATGCCACGGGCCTGCTCTCGCCCCTGCCCGGCTGGCTGCAAGCCCTGGCCCAGATGGCCGCCATCGCCGTTGTCGTCGTGGGTGGGCGCTATCTGACGCGTCCGCTCTTCCGGTTCATCGCCGCAGCACGTTTGCGGGAGATCTTCACCGCCTCGGCGCTTCTGCTGGTGATCGCTGTCGCGGCCCTGATGGAACTGGTCGGCCTTTCACCGGCCCTGGGAGCCTTCCTCGCCGGCGTCGTGTTGGCCGACAGCGAGTTCCGCCGCGAGCTCGAGACCGACATCGAGCCGTTCCGCGGCCTCCTGCTCGGGCTCTTCTTCATCACCGTAGGCGCAGGCCTGGACCTCGGCCTGGTCGCCGCCCATCCGTTCGCCATCGGTGCTCTGGTGATCGGGTTGATGGCGTTGAAGACGCTCGCAATGTATGCCGCCGGCCGGCTGTTCCGGGCCCCTCACCGCGCCGCTCTGACCACCGCCGTGGGCCTGGCCCAGGGCGGGGAGTTCGCCTTCGTGCTGCTGGGCTTCGTTCTGGGCGCCCAAGTGATGGACGCCGCGCTTGCCCACCTGCTGACGGCGGTCGTCGCGGTCTCCATGGCGGCAACGCCGCTGTTTTCGGCAGGGTACGACCGCCTCATCCTCAATCGCACGGAGGAGTTGGAGGAACCCGAGCGGCTGCCGTTCGATGAGAGCGCGCCCGATGTGATCGTCGCCGGGTTCGGCCGCTTCGGCCAGATCGCCACCCGCCTGCTGCTGGTCAACAACTTCAGGGTCGTGCTGCTGGACTCATCGATCGAGCAGATCGAGATCATCCGCCGCTTCGGCTGGGCCGTTCACTATGGCGACGCCAGCCGAATGGACCTTCTGCGCACCGCCGGCGCCGACAAGGCCAAGCTCCTGATCGTGGCTATCGACGACCGGGAGAAGGCCTCGGAGATGGTCGAGGCGGCCCATCAGCTCTTCCCCGAGCTTCAGATTCTGGTCCGCGCCTGGGACCGCCGCCACGCCTACGAGTTGTTGAAGACACCCAACGTCACGGTCGAACGCGAGACCTTCGAAAGCGCGCTCAACATGGGCCGCAAAGCCTTGCTGAAGCTCGGCCTGTCCGAGCGCCGCGCCAGCCGCGCAGCGGTGCTATTCCGCGAGCAGGACGACGAGTTCTTCCGCCAACTCGCTCCGGTCGCCGGCGAAGAGGAGAACTACATCATGGCCTCCCGCGACGCGCGCGACACGACCGAGCGTCTGCTGCGCGCGGAGATGAGTCGGATCGCCGAGGAGGAGGACCTGGAGGACGCGCCACAGCTCGCAGCGCCCTCCTCGAATAGCGAAGTGGAGCGGTTGGAGGGCGACAAGGAGCGGGTGTAGACATCGCCTCATGAGCCAGGCCCACGCCCTTCCTGCCCGCATCGAGCCCGTTTCGTTCCTTGAGTTCGACCGCGACTTCGACAAGTTCTCCGAAACGCTGGGCTCATCCTTCGCCCGCTTCGGCTTCGCGGTCATCTCCGACCACGGCATCGCGCAGTCGCGCATCGATACGGCGCTTGCGGCGGCCAAGGCGTTCTTCGCCCTGCCGGAAGCCGAGAAGTTGAACTACAGGCTGCCGGTCGGCGGCCAGCGTGGCTACACGCCCTTCGGCGTCGAGACCGCCAAGGGCGAGACGAACTACGACCTCAAGGAGTTCTGGCACGTCGGACGCGACCTGCCGCCGGGCCACCCCTACCGCAGCCACATGGCCGACAACATCTGGCCGGACGCCGAGGTCCCGGAATTCCACCAGGCCGTCGGCTGGCTCTACGAGGCGCTGGACGCCATGGGCCTGAAGGTTCTGGAGGCGATCGCCACCTACCTGGGGCTGGAGCGGCATTTCTTCGATCCGACGGTCGACTTCGGCAACTCGATCCTGCGGCTGCTGCACTACCCACCGGTCCCATTCGACGGTCCGCACATCCGCGCCGCGGCGCACGAAGACATCAACGTGATCACTCTGCTGCTGGGCGCCGAGGAGGCTGGCCTGGAGGTGCTGGACCGTGACGGCCAATGGTTGCCGATCAATCCGCCGCCTGGATCTCTGGTCTGCAACATCGGTGACATGCTGCAGCGGCTGACCAACCATCGGCTGCCGTCGACGACGCACAGGGTTGTCAATCCGGCGCCGGAACGCCGCGGTGTGCCCCGCTACTCGACGCCGTTCTTCCTGCACTTCAATTCGGACTACGAGATCAAGACCCTGCCGGGCTGCATCGATCCGGTTCATCCGGACCGCTACCCGACCTCGATCACCGCCGACGCGTTCCTTCAGGAGCGGCTGCGCGAGATCAAGCTGGCTTGATTGAGAGGCCCCTCGCCGCGAAGCGGGAAGGGGCCCGTGTATTCCCCGGCGGCCGATCCGGTGGAAAGCCGCACGAGTTGCAGTCAGTCCAGCCTTGCCAAGTCCTCAACCCCGCCGACGGTGACGCCGAGATCGTTAACCAGCCCGGTGGAAAGTGAATACACCCACCCGTGCACACTAACCGGCTGCCCGCGCGCCCATGCGTCCTGCACGAACACGTCCGAGGCGACGTTCTTGACCTGCCGGATCACGTTGAGCTCGCAGAGCCTCTCGAGCCGGATCCGCTCGTCGCCGATGGCGTCGAGTTCCTCGCGGTGGTCATGGCAGACCTCCCGGATCGGGTGCAGCCAGTGGTCGACCAGACCGCGACGCTTGCCATCGACCGCCGCAGCGATCCCCCCGCACCCATAGTGACCGACCACCATCACGTGTTTGACCTTGATCACGTCGATGGCGAACTGCAGCACCGAGAGATAGTTGGCGTCCTGAGGCGGGGCGAGGTTCGCGACGTTGCGGTGAACGAACAACTCACCGGGATCGAGGTCGACGATTTCGTTTGCCGGCACCCGACTGTCTGAGCAGCCGATCCAAAGGTATTCCGGCGCCTGCTGGCCCTCCAGCCGCTTGAAGAAGCCAGGATCAGCGGCGACCATGCGCGCGGCCCATGCGCGGTTGTTGGCCTTCAGGTCGTCGAGCATCAGGAGAGAACCGCGTCGGGCTGCTTGTTGGGGTGCGCCATTTGGAAGGCAGGATGATTCGCCGCACGATCGGCGACCGACCGGATCGACGGATACGGCATCAGATCCACCTCGTAGCGCTGCGCCGAATAGATCTGGGGGATCAGGCAGCAATCGGCGATCGTCGGCTTGTCGCCGAACGCGAACCCTCGCCCGTGCCGCTCGATAAGTGGCTCCAGTGCGTCGAAGCCTTCGCAGATCCAGCCTTGCGTCCACTCGAGGATGCCGGCCTGGTCGACGCCCATCTTGTTCAGCTTGCGGCCCACCCGGGTGTTGTTCAACGGATGGATGTCGCAGGCGATGATCAGCGCCATCGCCCTGACGATCTGCCGGTCGAGGGCGTCCTGGGGCAGGATCGGCGGCTCGGGATGGGCCTCTTCCAGCCACTCGAGGATCGCCAGGCTCTGGGTGAGCACGCGGCCGCCGCCGATATCCAGAGCCGGCGTAAGCCCCTGGCGGTTGATCGCCCGATACTCGGCCTTGCGCTGGTCGCCGCGGATCAGATCGATCGGGGAATAGTCGTAGGCAAGACCCTTCAGCGCGAGCCCGATCCTGACCCGATAGGGCGCCGTCGCGCGCCAGGCGCTGTAAAGCGTCAGGCCCATCAGACGACCATGAAGCGGAGCGAGCCCACGCCCTCGATCTGGCCTTCGACGCGGTCGCCGCGCACAAGCGGGCCGACGCCCTCCGGCGTGCCGGTGTAGATCAGGTCGCCGGGCGCGAGCGTCCAAAGCTTGGAAGCCTCGGAGATGATCTCCGCCGTCGCCCAGATCATGTCGGCTACCGCCGCGTCCTGCCGCGTCTCGCCGTTCACCGTAAGCTTGATGCGCCCCTGCGGCGCCGGGCCCGTCCAAGGGGTGATCGCCGAGATCGGGGCCGAGGCGTCGAAGCCCTTCGCGCTATCCCAGGGCTGGCCCTTGTCCTTCGCCGCGTTCTGCAGGTCGCGGCGGGTCATGTCGACGCCCACCGCATAGCCGAACACCAGATCCAGCGCCCTTTCCACCGGCACGTCTTTGCCGCCGGCCTTCAGCGCCACGACGAGTTCAACCTCGTGGTGCAGATTGGAGGTCTTGGGCGGATAGGCCACGTCCTTGCCGGGGGGAACGATGGCGTCTGCGGGCTTGGCGAAGAAGAAGGGGGGATCGCGGTCGTCACCGCCCATCTCCCGCCGGTGAGCGGCATAGTTGCGCCCGACGCAGAGGATGCGGCGCACCGGGAATGCGGCGGTCTGGCCCTCAACGGGAACGGTGGTCACGGCCGGCGGATCGAACAGCAACTGGCTCATGACCTTGCGCCTTACGCCGCAGGATGCGAGGCGTCCAGCCACCTAACCGCGCCATCTGCGGCCTCGTCCCGGCAGCCGCGACAGGAGGATCGAATTGATGACCATCGCCCAGGGCCCCCTTTCGGACGTGGTGGTGATCGAGATGGGTTCACTGATCGCCGGCCCGTTCGCCGGGCAGATCCTCGGCGACTTCGGGGCCGAGGTGATCAAGATCGAGGATCCCAAGGTTGGCGATCCCATGCGCCAGTGGGGTCGCAGCCTTCCCAAGGGCCAGTCCCCGTGGTGGCCGGTGATCGGGCGCAACAAGAAATCAGTTGGCCTCGACCTGCGCCGGCCGGAAGGCCAGGCCATCGCCAAGGCCCTGATCGCCCAGGCCGACGTGGTCATCGAGAACTTCCGGCCGGGGGCGATGGAGAAGTGGGGCCTCTCCTACGAAACCCTGTCGGCCGACAATCCCAAGCTGGTGATGGCGAGGATTTCCGGCTTCGGCCAGACCGGGCCCTACGCCTCGCGAGCCGGCTACGGCCTGATCGGCGAGGCCATGGGCGGCCTGCGCTATGTCACCGGCGAGCCCGACCGTCCCCCGGCCCGCGCCGGGATCTCCATCGGCGACAGCCTGGCGGCCATGCACGCCGTAATGGGGATCACAATGGCGCTCCACGAGCGCGAGCGCACCGGCAAGGGCCAGGTGATCGATGCGGCGCTCTATGAGAGCGTACTGGCGGTGATGGAGAACCTGGTCACGGAATACGACCTGACCGGTTATGTCCGCGAACGTTCAGGCTCGGTCCTGCCTGGCATCGCGCCCTCCAACGCCTATCCGTGCGCGGGCGGCGACCTGATCCTGATCGGCGGTAACGGCGACACGGTCTATGCACGTCTGACCGACGCCATGGAGCGACCTGACCTCAAGAGCGACCCCAAGTTCGTCGACCACGCCTCGCGCGGTGCCAACCAGCGAGAGCTTGATACGATCATCGCTGAATGGACGTCGGGCTTCGCCCTGTCGGACCTGCTGGCCCTGCTGGAAACCAAAGGCGTACCGGCCAGCCGGGTCTTTCGCGCGCCGGACATGCTGGAGGATCCGCAGTTCCAGGCCAGAGACTCCATCGTCACCACCGACCACCCGGTGTTCGGGGCGATCAGAATGCAAAACGCTTTCCCGAAGCTGTCACGCACGCCGGGCTCGGTGCGATGGCCGGGGCCGGTGCTCGGGGCGCATACAGATGAGGTGCTGAGAGCGCGCGCCGGCTGTTCGAATGAACGCCTGGCCGAACTGCGCGCCAGGGCGATCATCTGACCTGCGGGGCGCCCAAAGATGGACGCCGGTCCGCGGCCTATGCCGCGGACCAACGAGGGAGTCGGATCGCTTGATTCGGGCGATTTACCTGGCCGCCGATCCGGCCCCTGCGAAGTCCGCAGGCCCCCCTGCCGTCTTGTCTACAGTGGGGGGGGCATCGGGCCGAGGCGGCGCCTTGTCTCAGGGGGCGGCTTAGGGGTGCGGCGTCTTGACCTTGAGAAGCTCGGCCACCGCCATAGCGACCTGGGTCACATCGTATGGTTTGCGAATGACGGGTGCGTCGAAGCCCCCGGGCGCGCCTCCAGCCTCGCCGTAGCCGGTTGCGAAGACGAACGGCGTCCGGCGGGCCACAAGCGCCTCGGCGACCGGCGTGACAGAGTGACCGTTGAGATTGGCGTCAAGGACCGCGGCATCGATCGGCTGATCAAGCAGCGCCATCGCCTCGTCCAGTTCGTAGGCCGGCCCGATCACGAGGGCGCCCGCCTCGGAGAGACCGGTCTCCAGCTCCATGGCCAGCAACACCGCGTCCTCGACGATGAGCACGCGCGCGCCGCGCAGGTTCGCCGGCCCGCTCGAGGTGGCGACGGTCTCGGCGGTCCGCGCGACAGGCGCCTCGGGCACCGTCTCCGGGCGGGGCGCGACGGCAGCCGGGCCAGCGCGCAGCGTGGCCTGCACTCCGGCGGGGCGATAGTCGATGGCGGTCTCGCCGTTCAGCTCGCGGCTGGTGACCTGCTCAAGCAGCGTCGAGCCGAAGCCACGACGAGTCGGCGGCGTAACGGTCGGGCCGCCGCTCTCAGTCCAAATGAGCTCGAAGCCCCCGTCGCTCCGGCGGGACCACCGCAGGAACACGCGACCGGTCTCCGACGAGAGCGCCCCGAACTTCACCGCGTTCGCGGCGAGCTCATGTAGGCCGAGCGCGAGCGCGTTGGCTGCTCTCGGCGTCAGGAACAACTCGGGGCCTTCCCAGGCCGTCTGCCCCGGCGCAAGCGCCCCGAGTTCGGCGGCCGCCAGATGGTCAATCGCAGCGCCGCGCCAGCGGGCGGCGGTGAGCAGTTCGTTGGCCGAGCCCATGGCTTTCAGCCGGCCGCTGAAGTTTTCCAGAAAGCCGTCGAGCGAGGTGGTTCGACGCGCGGTCTGGATCGCGAGCGACTGGACCGTGGCGAGCACGTTCTTCACCCGGTGGTCCAGCTCGGCCATCAGGGTCTGGCGCTGTTGCTCCTCCACCTTGAGGGGGGTTATGTCCTCGACGATCCCGGTGGCGCTCCGGGGTCGCCCGGCGGCGTCCCGATCGAGCACGCCGGCGACCCGCACCCAGACCGTGCGGCCGTCGTCAGGCCGGATGTGGCGGTACTCGAACTCGTAGATCCCTCCCGCCGGGCGTTGGCTATTCTTTCGCGCGCGGAAGTCCTCGACATCGTCGGGATGGATGAAAGGCTCGATCGCCTGTGTCGTGTGAGCCGCCATCGGGCCGACGGGCAAACCGGTGATCGCCGCCATGCGCTCGCTCACCACGAACACGCCGCCGGCGATATCCCACTCGAATTCCCCCAGCCCGGCGACCTTCAGGGCGAGCTCGAGCCGGCGATGCTCCCCGCTCTGCTCCGGATCACCATCTGTCATAATCCCTACATAGAGCCCCGAACGCTGCACCGCGACAGGGAACGTACGGCGGAGATCGGTTTCGGCCCCGCGGAAAGGGCGGGCCGCCTTTGCGGCCAAGGCAGGAACCGGCTAGGGTGTCTTACGTTCAGGCTTTCAACTTCACGCCGCCCGCCGGGGCGATCCTTCGGAGACCTTTCAATGCCCGCGAACGCCGCCGACTACGTTGATGAGGCTAAGAGCGCGGTCAATTCCGCCTCAGACTCGGCGAACAAGCTGTCCAGCGAGGCGCAACGCTCCATCGCCGAGGCCGCCAAGCGCATCGAGCGCGCGGTCCAGGAAGGCATCGAGCAACTGCGCGCCCAGACCCGCGCCTATTCCGACACCGCCGGTCAGCAGCTCGACCAAGCTCAACAATACATGACCGAACGAGTCCGCGAACGGCCGCTGGCCGCCACCGGCGCCGCACTCGGCGTCGGCGTGCTCATCGGTCTGCTGCTCGCCTCGTCGCGCCGTTGATCTTCAGGAAATTCGTCGGACTGATCGCCGCCGTCGCCGCCATAGCAGCGGCGGCGGCCGTTTGCATCGTCGCCTTGGCCTTCGCCCTCTATGCCGGCGTGCGCGATGCCATCGGCCCCGCCTGGGCGGCCGCGGTCGTGGCGGGTGTGGCGGCGCTTATCGCGCTTCTCTTGGCGCTGGTCGTCACGCGCAGGGCGCGGCCTCCGCCGGTCAGGGGCGATACGCAGAACGTCACCGCCAAGCTGGTCGACCTTGCCCGCGACCGGCCCCTGGTCGCCCTGGCCGCGGTCGGCGCCGCCGCAGCTGTGGTGGTCCGCAACCCGCGGATCCTGAGCGCTGTCGTCGCCGGCCTCTTTGCCGGTCGCTCCGCAAGGCATCCGCCCCGGCACTAGCGTTCCCAGCGGCGCCGGCGAGCAGAATCGGAACAGCCCCGAGGCCGGGACGTTGACATTCCGTGGCGCCGCAACGGCGCGAATGGAGAAAACCCAATGCTTGGCTGGGCTCTGACTTTTCTGGTGGTCGCCCTGATTGCAGGTGTCCTCGGCTTCACCACCATCGCCGGCGCAGCGATCGGCATCGCCAAGATCGCCTTCTACGTCTTCCTGGTGCTGTTCGTCGTCTCGCTGATCATGAACTTCGTACGCGGTCGCGGCACATCGCTTTAGACCCCTCGTCCGAGCTGGGCCTATGACTGAGACTCCCTGCGATCCAGGGACCAGGTGCGATGCGGCTCGAAATGGGAGCCGGTCCATGCCAGGGCGGCGACGCGGATCGCCGTCCTGTCTATCTCCACCACATTGAACCCCGCCGGCGAGCCGCGCTCGCGCACGGAGAGGGTGCCCGCCCCCACGGCATAGGTCTTGCCGTCCGCAAAGGGATAGGGCCACGCGAAGGGCGCGTGGATGTGGCCTGACAGAACCAGGTCCACCCGCGCGTTCGCGAAGTCCCTTGCCGCCGCCTCCCCGCCCCAGACCCGACCGGTCATCGGGCCGCCGATCATCTCCGCCAGCGGATGGTGACAAGCGACGATGCGCAGACGCTCCGCACCCGCCTCACCGAGCCACGCGACGGCGCTGCGCACTTGCGACCTGGAGATCTGGCCCTTCGACCAGTTGAGCCGCGGTTGGGGCCCGCGAGCGGTATTGAGCCCTCGCACGGCGAACGTATCGGTCAAATAAGCCTGAGCCGCGGCCGGACCGATCACGCGCTCGTAGCGGCGAAAAGGCGCGAACACTCGCTCGGCCCAGGCGAAGTAGGGCGCGTCGTGATTGCCCGGCGTCACCAGCGTAGGCGCCCGGATCTGGGCCAGCCAAGCGGCGGCCGATTCAAACTCAACGACCTCGGCGTAGCGGGTGATATCGCCGGTCACCACCACAAGGTCGAAAGCGCCTGAGTTCACCCACTCCGTCGCCGCGACCACCGCCGGTGCGTTCTCGCCGCCGAAATGGATGTCGGAGAGGTGCGCCAAGCGGGCGATCATCAGGGTTCAGACGTCTTTCGGGATGGCTAGAATCCGGGCGACGTTGCGGGTGTAGCGAACCTCGGCAAGCGTCTTCAGACGCACGGATTCCCCGTCCAGCATCGCCGGGATGCCGTGCGCCGACCATATTCGGGCCAACTGGCAGCGCTCAGTATTGACGCCTGGCGCGTCGCGCCAGTCACCGGTCAGCGCATGGAAGCCAAGGCGGAAAGCCGCCGCCAAGTCCTCCACGTCCAGCGCCGCAGACTCCAGCGCTGACTCGTCGTTGTTCAATACCCGCGACGTCAGCGGACACATGAAAACCACTGCCTCGGCCTTAAGGCGCTGGCCGCCATCCAGCGTGTAACGGAGCCGACCGGTGAACGCCCTGCGCAGAGCGCGTTGAGCCCGCATCCAGGCCAGCTTCAACTGGCCCGAGCGAGCCGCTTCCCGTGCCGGCGCCCATAGCGCAGGCGGCCCGAGGATCGCCGCCACCAGGAAGCTGTGGCCGTCCACCGTCCCGCCTCCAATCGGACGCTCGAAGCCGTGATCGAGCGCGATGGAGAGCGCCGCCTGCCACGGACGCTCGCCGTAGATTGCGCGCGGCAGCACGTTGACCGTGCCCCCCGCCAGGGGTGCGATGACCGGGCCGTCCGGCCCGGCTAGCTCAGCGGCTGTTCGCGCCGTGCCATCGCCGGCCAGCAAAATCAGCAGGTCCGGCGCTGCGTCGATCGCGGCCCGCAAGCAGCTGGTCAGTTCCTGCGGCTCAGGCGTCCGGACGTGCGGCGCCAGTCCAAACTCCGCAAGGATCTTGGCGACCTCAGCTGGCGCGTCCTTCCCGACGCTGCCCGAGGCGACGTTGGCGACCACCTCGACCTTCTTGACCCCCGTCATCGCCCCCAACTGCAGGGCTCCCTAACCAGCAGAGTCCGTAGCCTTGGGCTTCGCAAGCCTGCCCGCGCTGCGCAAGGATTGTCCGGCCTGGCCGGCCGCCTGGCGCACCTGCGGCCCGGCCCGGTCGGCCGCGAGCGAGAGATTCTGGTCCACCACCTGGCCGCCACTGGCAAAAGAACCGTTCACTGCAGCCAGCGCCAACAGCGCCACGCCACAGATGGCGGCGACAAAGGTAACGGTCATGAGGAAGGGATGCCGCTTGCGGCTGGCTCGTTCATCCTTGCGGCCCCGCTCATAGGCTTCGCGGACATCGGCGCGGGCCTCGTCGACGTCCTGCCGTTCCGCCCGATTGAGGGCTGCGGTGCGACCATCGGGATCGATGCCAACCATCGGAGAGCTCCATCGTGGCGATGCTTTCCCAACGGCGGGCGACGACGGCGGTTCCGACCAGCGCATCCAGGCGGGCGCCCACGAGCGGAACTGCAGCGCTTCGGTGGCGTTTGGCGGGGAAGGGACACGCTAGAGATCCTGACTGATGACGTTCAAACCTCTTGTCGCGCTCCCGGGAGCAGGCGCGTTGTTGTGCGCTTGCGCTGACGATCCTCACCACCAACACCACGCTCGGGGGCGCTGCGATCGGCGCCGTGGCCGGCGCGGTGATCGGCAACAACACCGGATCCGGCAACGCGGCCGCCGGCGCCCTGATCGGCGGCGCGGCGGGCGCCGCGGCCGGCGCGGTGAAGGGGCTGCCATGACCAGGGCGGATGCGGCGCATCTCCCGGCGATCACCGGCAATACTATGACGAGCGGGCCGGCCGGTACTATTACTACGATGCCGCAACCGCTCGATACTTCTGGGAAGATGGCAGCCCTCGCTGAAGCAGGCTCAGCCCTGGGGCCTGTCAGTCTTGGTGGGCATGGGGCACGGCCGGGAATTGTCCGGGCCCCCCTTTGTCGCGTCTGAAAGGCGATTGACGATGACCTTCCGTGAAACGGCCAGTGCCGCGATCATCCTGGCGCTGGGACTAGGCGGCTGCACCAGCATGAATACGAGCAGGGCGCAGATCGTGAAAAATCCGCAGCATTGCGTCGACCAGACCGTGCAGATCTATTTCGAGGCGGAGTCCGCGGAATTGACCCACGAAGGCCGCCAGGTGTTGGCCGCCGCCGCCGCCCAGAGCCGGCCGTGCAAGGTCGCGGGCGTGGAGGTCCTGGGCCTTGCTGACGCCGTGGGCGCCCCGGACGCCAATCTCGAGCTCTCCAAGCGACGCGCCCAATCCGTGACGGCGGCGCTTGCGGCGGCGGGCTTGCCCGCGGCGGAGTTCAAGGTTCAGGCGATCGGCGACGTCGGAGCCACAACGCCTGGCGGCAATAGCCGCCCGCTCCGGCGGCGAGCAGATGTCGTGCTTCACCTCCAACCGAGCTGACCGCGTCGAGCAAGTTCGTCCGAAGTCCCAAAAAGGAAGGGGCGGGTCCGAGGACCCGCCCAGTGTGCATCATCGAGAAAAGGGTGCGGAGACGGCAGACTGGCGTGCTCGCCAGTCTCAAGTCGGGGGGGGGCGTCGCCGCCTCCGCAAGTCTAGAAACACACTTGCTGCAATTGTGTTCCGGAGAACGTCGACTTTTTTGCCCTCTCTTGGAGGAAAAAGCGGTCGACCAAATCATGAAGTCGTATGCAGTTGATTTTGCTGACTTCCGTCGTAGCCCAGCCGTATCACGCGTGTAGGGCGGGAACGCGCCGCCTCCGCGCCCGTTTCATTTGCCGCGGGCGGATGGCCTAGCGCAGTCGAGAAAGGCGTCTCGATGTTGCAATCTGGCTATGGCGCCCGTCGCGGCCCCATCCTGACGATGACGCCCAACCATCGCCAGCTCATCCTGCGCCGGCGCCTTACAATCCTGTGCGCCGTGATCGCGCTCGCGCTGATCAGTGGTCTTGTCGGCTCGTTGACACATCCGGCCAATCCGATTTCGAGCCGCCCGGCGACCGGCCCCTTCAGCTATTTTCCGTCTCAGTAAACGAGACCTTCGCATGGTCGTGGGACCGGACAATCGCTGGCCCAGGCGACTGTGAACGCGGCGCCGGCTCGAAGCCGCGCCTTTTCGGCTCCAGTTGCGGGCGTCCTAGACCACCGACTGTCCGCGAAGGGCCCGGATCACAAAGCTGGCGACGAGCAGCACCAGGAAGACCACGAACAACACCTTCGCGATGGTCGCTGCCAGGCCGGCCAGGCCGACGAAGCCAAGCAGACCGGCGATCACCGCCAGAACAGCGAATACCAACGCCCAGCCGAGCATCGAAGCCTCCTCCCAAGGGAAACGCGCAGCGGCGCTTTGCTGCGCTGGTTTCGAAACGTCGAGGATCGGGCGCCTGTTCCGCTAGGCGGCCTGTCTGGCGGCCTTTCGGGGGTGGAAGAACAGCGCCTGGCCGATCGCCGCTTTCACCGTCTCCGGCTGGAACGGCTTGGTGATCAGGAAGGTCGGCTCCGGACGCTCGCCGGTCAGGAGGCGTTCGGGGAAGGCTGTGATGAAGATCACCGGCACATTGAAGCGACCAAGGATATCCTTCACCGCATCAATGCCGGAGGATCCGTCGGCGAGCTGGATGTCGGCGAGCACCAAGCCCGGCGTCTTGCGCCCGACCGCATCCACCGCCTCGGTGCGCGTGGCTGCGATGTCGATCACCGTATGGCCAAGCTCCATGACAAGGGCCTCGATGTCCGCGGCGATCACGGGCTCGTCCTCGATAATCAGCACGTCGGTGGCCAGCTCCGCGTCGATCTCGGCCTGGGCCTCGGCGATCAGTCGCTCGATCTCCGGGAAATCGGCGTCGAGGATCTGGGCGGCC
>NZ_DASXNL010000085.1:0-19307 GCF_036495085.1 Phenylobacterium sp.
TGCTTGGCCACGGTCATCACGCGGGGCGCTGGACGCTGATCGCCGCCGGCGCGATCATCGCCGTCGTGGGAATCGTATGGGGCGTCCGCTATCTGCGAGGACGGCGCAAACCGGTCGCCCGGGCTCAGGCCGAAGCGTGAGCTCCTGCGCCCGGCGGCGACCTCGCTGAACCGTTAGAGGCGACCTCGCTGAACCGTTAGAAGGGGCCATGGGCGGATCTGACATATCCCGGCGCTCGCTGGTTAGCGCCGCGCTCGGTGCGGGCCTGGCCGGGCGGGCGTCCGCGCAGCCCCGCCGTGGCTGGCCGGACGGCTCGCGAGCGGCGGTCAGCCTGACTTACGACGACGGCTTGAACAGCCAGCTCGACAACGCCGTGCCCGAGCTGAGGCGCCTTGGCCTGAAGGCGACCTTTTTCCTCACCCAGACCAACGCCCATTGGCGTCTGGCGGAATGGGAAGCGCTGGCCCGTGACGGCCATGAGGTGGCCAACCACACCATGAGCCACCCTTGCGCGCTTCGCGGCTACAGCGCCGGGCGCTTCGAGCATTCGGAAATCGACCCTATGGAGGGCTATCTCGACACGCACTTCGGGGCGGACCGGGAACGCACTTACGCCTACCCGTGCGGTTACCTCGGCCTGGGCCAGGGTGACCGCCGCGAGCGGTTCGCCCGCTACCGCCGCATCCTCGAACGCGACAGCGTGGTCGCCGCGCGCACCACGTCCGGGGGCCCGAACCGGCCGAGCCAGGTCGTCTCCGACCCCCTGCACCTGCACGCCTTCGAGCCCACCTACGACGGTGATCGGCTCGCCCCGGCGCTGAAATACCTGACAGAGACCGTGGCTCAGGGCGGGTGGGCGATCCTGGTGTTCCACGATGTGTTGCCCAAGTGGCATGCCGACGGCGACGCCAGCGTTGCGACTCACGCCAAGATTCTGGCCCACATTGCGGCCCTCAACGTCTGGTGCGCGCCGATGGGACAGGTGTTCGACTATGTGGAAAGCCGCTGGCGCCAGCCGACGCGCTGAACCGCGCAAGGGCGCCAACATTACGCATTATTCACGCGTCATCCTGTCGCGCCACGACGCGGCCTGACGTATAACAGCGCTCGACGGAATCGCTTCGGAGCCGGTATCGGCGATGACGACTTTTACCGAGATTGTCGCTGCGGTGGTCGTTCATTCGTCAGCTGTGGCCCTGTCGCATTTCGGCGTCACCATGGAGCCGACCCAGGCGGAGCGTCAGCCCCCGCCTGCCGAGCGGGTGATCGCCCGCACGCCGCAGCGCCACCACGTCGTCCGTACGACCGGCTGCCCCGACGAGCGACGGCGCGCGCAACTTATCAAGACTTGAGCCGCGGCCTCGCAACGGCCGGATTGCGCCCGATCGTCCTCAAGCCGCGCTCGGCTGTTTGCGTCGCGACCCATCGCGGGTAATCCTTCAATCGGCAGTTGGGGCGCCGGCGCCGGACCAGGGCCGGCTGCATCGACGGAAGAGGCCTATGAGGATCAAGAAGCGGACCCGTCCGGCGGACTTCGGCGCTCCGGCGCGCGAGACCTTCGCCCAGTCCGCACCGGAGGCGGAGACGACGGCTGAGGACGTTCCGGAGCCGGCGCCCTCGCAGGTGCGGCCGGCGTGGGTCACCTCGGAACCCTCGCAACTTCACTCCGCGATCACCGAGACCCTGCCGCGTACGCCGGTGCGCCTGACGGCGCCGGTCGAGGCCTTCGAGGACGCCGAGACCGAAGACTTCAAGCCCCCGCCCGGATGGCCGGTCTATCTGACCGCCTTGGCGGTCGCCGGACTGTGGGCGCTGGGGCCGATCGCCTTTGCCTGGGGATACCGAAACGGTCTCGCCCCGCTCCGCGACGACAACTTCGCCCTTTTGGTGTTCGCCCTGCTGGCCGTCGGGCCCGCGGTGTTCGTCTTCTTCGCCGCTTACCTGGTGCGCCAGGGCCAGAAGCTCGGCGCCGAAAGCCGCCGGGCCAAGGCCATGGCCGAAGACATGCTGGCGCCCGCCGTGACAGCTGCGGCCCGCGCCGGGCAGGTGGCGCAAAGCATTCGCGAGGAGATCCTCAGGGCGGGAGCTGCGGCGGACGAAGCACGCGAGACCCTGCTGGCGCTGCGCGAGGCCCTCGCCGCCGAAAGCGAGCGATTGGTGGAGAGCACCGAGGTTTCGGTCCGCTCGACGCGCGAACTCACCACCACCATGGGCCGCGAACGCGCCGAGATGGGCGTGCTGGCCCACAGCCTCGACGCGCAGGCGACCCGCGTCGTCGACACGATCGCCCAGCAGGCCCGGATGGTGGCGGAGGCCTCGGAAGTCGCCGAGACCCAGTTGCGTGAAGCGGAAGCTGTGCTCTCGGCGCGGGCCGCCGACATCGCCGCGGCGGCCGGGGAGGCCGGCACAGCAGCCCGCACCGCCGGCGAAGATCTCACCCGTCACATCGCGCGTCTCGAAAACGCCGGCGCCGGCGTCGCCGAGCAGGTGCGCGCCGTGGAAGGCGGCCTGACTGATCAACGGACTGCCCTCATCTCGCTTGCCCAGACCCTCAAGTCCGACAACGAGGATTTCGTCGGCCAGGCCGAGCTGCACGCGGCCAAGCTTTCCGACTTCATCAGCCAGACACGCCTGTCCTCGGCAGAGCTCGGAGAGCGCGCGACGCAGGGCGGCGAGACCCTCCGTGCGCTGATGACGGACGCCCTTGAGCAGTTCCGCGAACTGACCGAGACCGCCAGGGCTGAACGCGAGGGGCTGGGCCACTCGACGATGGAGTCCCTGCAGAGCGTCTCGCTCGCCGCCGCCGACCAGCGCGCCAGGTTGGAGGCGCAGACCCGCGAGTCGATCGAGGCGCTGGCCGCCGCCGCCGAGGAAACCCGCGCCGCGGCCGCCCGCCATGCGGCCTCGGCCCGCGAACAGGTGGACCAGATTTCCGAGGCCGCGCTCTCCGCCGGGCAGAAGGCCAACGAGATGTTCGAGGCCAGGCTCACAGAAGCCCGCACGCTCGTGGAGCAGTCGTCCGGGATTGTCGACCAGGCCGGCGCGGCCACCGCCAAGAGGCTCGAGGAAGGCGCCGCGGCGGCCCGGGCCTCGCTGAGCGCCCTGCACGACATGATGGCCGAGATCGATCAGCGGGCGGCCAGGCTTCCGGCCAGCGCTCAGAACCAGATCGACCTGGTTCGGGTGGCGGTGGTGGAGGGGATGCAGGAACTCAACGCCCAGGCCCGGCGGACCGCGGAAGAGGCGCAGGCGATCGATGCGGCCTTCCAGGAACGCGCGCGGCGGAACTTCGAGATGTTGAGCGAGGCTGTGAGGCTGATGGGCGCGTCTGCGGCAATGCCGCCGGCCCCCCTGTCCCCGGCGCTTGGCGCCCCCTCGCCGGCTTCGATCCGGCCGAGGCCCGCCCCACGCACGCTTGCGCCCGCGCCCGAGCCCGCGCTCGCCGCCGAAGACCAGGATGAGCGCGCCCTGGAAGAGCTGATGGAGCCATCGGCGCCGCGCGAGCCCGTGGAGGACCCGGGCCTGCGCCCGCGCCTCAAGCTCACGCCGACGGCCACGGATGAGGAGTTCACGGCGGTTTTCGAAGCCGCCGGCGGACTGACGGGGGAGCAGGGGGAGGCTCCGCACGAAGGCGAGTCCTGGACCTGGAAGGACCTTCTGGCCTCGATCGACGGCGCGGATGGCGATGGCGAGCGACTGCAGGATATCCTTGGCGACCAGCTCGCCAGGATGGGTGTCGAGCCGGCCAAGTTGTTGCCCAAGGCGCGGATCGACGAAATTGCTGCAGCCGTGCAGACCGGCGACGCCTTGGGCGCGCGCACGGTGGTCAAACGGCTCGCCCCTGCCGCCTCCCGGCGAATTCAGCGGCGGCTCTTCACCGACGACGACCTGAAGCGCCAGGCGGAGGTCTATATCCGCCGCTACCAGACCCTGGTGGATGACGCGATGGTCCGTGACCCGGAGGGCTTTCTGATGGCCAACCTGCTGGGCGACGACGGCGGGCGGCTCTATCTTCTCCTCGACGCCGCGTCGGGAGACCAGGACTAGGCGTGCGCGGGCTCAGCGCCCGAGCCGAGCGTTGGACGCTGGCCACGGCTTTTGTGATCTCCCGAGGCGCGAAACTCGAAGCCGAGGTCGTGGTCGCGGAAATTGTGCAGGGCGCGCACCGCGGCCGAGGCGAAGCGGTGGCCTATGCTCGCTACGGCGAGACGACCATTGACGTGCTCGATCAGATCGAGGGCGTGCGATCGAGTATCGAGGCCGGCGCCGATCGCGCACGTCTGCACGAGCTCCTGGCGGCCGGAGCAGCGCGCAACGCTTTGGACTGCGCGCTCTGGGACCTGGAGGCCAAGCGGGCGGGGGTGCGGGCCTGGACCTTGGCTGGCCGGGCGCGGCTCGATCCTGTGAAGACCTGTTTCACGATCAGCCTGGGCGCGCCTGCGGCGATGGCCGAGGCGGCCCTCGCCAATTCGCGCCGCCCTATGTTGAAGCTGAAGATCGGCGGTCCAGGCGACCTCGACGCGGTCGCCGCGGTCCGCGCCGCCGCGCCGCTTGCCCGGCTGATCGTCGACGCCAACGAGGCGCTGAGCTTCGACGACCTGCGCCGGCTCGCGCCGGAATTCGCCCGGCTGGACGTGAAGTTACTGGAGCAGCCCCTGGCCGCAGGCGAGGACGCGGTGCTGGAAGGTTATGCGAGCCCCGTGCCGCTGTGCGCCGATGAGAGCCTGCACACGCGCGCCGAGCTGGCCGCCTGCGCAAAGCGATACGCGGTGGCCAATATCAAGCTCGACAAGACGGGCGGGCTTACCGAAGCCCTGGCGCTGGCCGCCGAAGCCCGGGCCATGGGACTGCGCGTGATGATCGGCTGCATGGTGGCCACCTCGCTTGCCATGGCGCCGGCGCTTATCCCGGCCCAGGGCGCGGACTTCGTGGATCTGGACGGGCCATTGCTTCTGAAGCGCGACCGCGAGCCGGGACTTGCGATCACCGGCTCGCTGATCGAGCCGCCGCCTGTCGAACTTTGGGGTTAAGAGCCGCGCCGTCGAGCAGGACCGAACGCATGGCGTTCAGAAGGTCATGACCGTAGACGGCGTCAGGCTCGACGATGTTGCCTTCCGCCCACTCGTTCCAGGCCTTCAGGAAAATGATCCTCTGCTCGGCCGGTCGGTTGCGGACGCGGTCCACCGCCTTCTGCACCGTCTCCTGGAACAGCTCGGGCGTCATGCCCTCGTAGACAACGCCACGCTCGCCGGAGCGGGGGGTGTTGTCCCAACCGCTCAGGATCGAGGGCAGAAACCTCGGGTCGTCGGGCAGGTCCTCCAGGGCGTGGGCGACCACGTCGCGGAAGTCGATCCGGGTCGGGCGACGCAGGAACTCTGGCTTGAACCGGTTGAGCCGCCCGAAATTCAGCTCCGCGAGGCGGCGGCGCAGGGATTTGCCCTGGGCCCAGCCGTGGGTCTCCAGGTAGTCTTGCGGGCCGAGCAGGGATACCGCGTCAAAGGGCTCGAAGATCTTGTCGCGGTAGCGGTCGACGCCAGGGGCGTAGATCCGCGAGAACGCCACGAAATACATGCCGGGCAGGCCGGCCTTGAGCGCGAGTTCGCGCCAGTGGTCCAACATTGACTGGGTCGACGGCAGGTCCTCCGGCCGGAAGATCGCAAACAGCGGCTTGCCGTCCACGCGCGTGTATCGGGGGTCCTCGAAAGCCTTCAGGGCCCAGCGGAAATGCGCTTCCTCGTCGGCCTTGCCTGGATAGTCCTGCTTGACCAGGATGGCCTTTGGATCGCCGTACCAGATGCCGCTCCAGGAATGGTTCGCCCAGGCGAGGCAGAACGGGAAGTCCGGGGCTCGAGATTCCAGGACCTCCTCGAAGGGACGCTCCAGGATGCGGCGGCCATCGCCGAACCAGTAGTGCCAATAGCAAAAGGATTCGATGCCCGCCTCGCGGGCGAGCTGCGCCTGGCGCTCCCGGACTTCCGGCACCCGCAGGTCATAGAAACCGAGATCGGCGGGAAGCCGGGGCTGTCGGTGGCCTGGGTACATCGGCCGGGCCTTGGCGACGTTGGTCCACTCCGTGAACCCGGCCCCCCAACTGTCGTCGTTTTCCCGAACGGGATGAAACTGCGGCAGGTAGAGCGCGAGCACGCGCGCTAGGGGTTCCGTCATTTCCAGTCCTGAACCGGTGTTGCCTGGTGGGGATTTCCTATAGGTCTGGCGCCACTTGGCAAGCGTCGGCCTCCTTAAGTCTGGGCGGGCGCTCTGGAGGTGAACGCCAGGGGCGATGGACCGCCAATACCGCCGCCTTCCGGATTCCGGCCTCAGCCGAAATGCTGACTTTCCGGTCGTCGACCTTGGGTTTTCTCACGCGGGTTGTTAGGCCTTAATTCGCATCCGGCACACTGACATATGGCGTCGGCCCGTTAGCTGCACCGACAGTGGGGGGCCGTGTGTGTCCGGAAGGAGGGGCCAATTGGTCAGTTTGATCCAACAGTACGAGTTCAACACGAATCCAGGACCGTACTTTGTCCCGCGCAACGCGCTGCCGGAGACGGAGCCTCAAAGCTACCCAGTTCGCTTCATCGCTTTCTACCTGCCGCAGTTTCACGCCGTTCCGGAAAACGACCAGTGGTGGGGCAAGGGGTTCACGGAATGGACCAATGTCACCAAGGCGCTTCCACAATACGTCGGCCACTTTCAGCCCCGGCTGCCGGCCGACCTCGGCTTCTACGACGCCTCGACGCTGAAGGCCCTGGAGGCGCAAGCCGAACTGGCGCGACTTGGCGGCGTCTACGGATTTTGCATCCATGACTACTGGTTCGGCGGGCGCAAGATTCTCGAGGCGCCGGTCACGGTCTTGCTGGACAACCCGCAGATAAAGCTCAACTTCTGCCTGTGCTGGGCTAACGAAAGCTGGAGCCGCCGGTGGGACGGGCTGGAAAACGAGCTTCTGCTGAAGCAGGAGCACTCCCCGGAAGACGACCTACGCTATGCGGAGTCGGTGGTCCGCGCCTTCCGGGATGAGAGATACATCCGCATCGATGGAAGACCGCTGCTGCTGATCTATCGGCCTGGAATTATGCCTGACCCCAGGGCGACTGTTGACCGATGGCGGGAATACTTCATTTCGGCCGGCTGTGGCGACCCCTACATCGTCATGGTTCAAGCATTCGGCGATAGCGATCCTCGACCCTATGGCATGGACGCGGCGGCCGGATTCCCCCCGCATAAGGTGGGTTGGAATCTGCCCGATTGCTCAGGCTACCTTCAGCTGTTCGCGGCAAGTTCGAGGGTTTATGTCAGTTCATACGACGAAATGGCCTCGGCCGAGATCGCGGCCAGGACGACGGAATATCGCATGTTCCCCGGTGTTTGCCCCAGCTGGGACAACGAAGCGCGGAAACCGAAGCGCGGGCAAAGTTTCATCGGATCGACGCCACAGAAATATGGCGATTGGCTCGCTAGCGCGGCGGCCTTCGCCGGCGCACAGGGTACGGCCGACGAAAAGATCGTGTTTATCAATGCCTGGAACGAATGGGCCGAAGGCACCTATCTGGAGCCCGACCGCCACTTCGGCTTCGCCTATCTTTCGGAAACGCGGCGCGTGCTCGATAATCTCAACGCGCCGCCGGGACAGGAACGCCCGCGCCCAGCCGCCCCGGTAGTTGACTCCCGTTCGGCGCCGCGCATTTCCTTCCGAAATCGCATCAGGAACAAGCTGTCGCGTACCTTGAGGTTGTCATAAGGACGGCCCTTGCGATGGTAGGAATGTGGCCGCTCCCCCGGGCATGGTCATCAAGCTCGATAGCGCGGCGAGGACTGTAGAATGCAGCGCGGCCCCCCAACGTCTGGTTCAGAGTCCGATGAGCCGGCGCACAGCCCGGACGAGTCGGGGCACAGCCTCGTAAGCGCCCCCTTGGAGCCTCTGCGCTATGACGGCCAGTCGGACCATCCGGAGGAGGTGGCGGGAATCCTGCGGGCGATGATGCCCACGGGGGTTCGCGTGCTGGAGGTCGGGTGTGGCACAGGCTCGGTGACGCTCATCGCCAATCACGGCAAAGGCAATGAGGTCGTGGCGATCGAGCCGGATCCGCAACGCGCGGCCCTGGCGCGTTCGCGCGGCGTAAATGCGATGTGCTGCATCCTGGACGAGGCCTTCGTCGCGGGCGAGCAGCCCTTCGACGTCGTGATGATGGCCGACGTGCTCGAACATATGGCCGACCCTGGCGCGGCTTTGAAGCTCGTGCGCGCGGCGCTGAAACCGGGGGGGCACTTGCTGATCTCAGTTCCCAACGTCGCTCATTGGACTGTCCGTCTAAACCTCCTATTCGGCCGCTTCGACTACGCGGAGTACGGCATCATGGACGTCACCCATCTTCGCTGGTTCTACTCGCGGACAATCAGAAGGCTGGTGGAAGACGCTGGATTGACGATCGTGGCGATGCGGCAGACAGCGGGCGTGCAACTTCCGGTCTATCAAAGATCTCCGTTCCGGCACGTTCCCAAGCGGGCGCTGCATGCCTTCGTAAGAACCTCCAACCGCCTGTTCCCAACGCTGTTCGGCTGTCAGCACGTCATTAAGGCGGTCCTGACTAACTAGGCCGAAACGGCCTCGACTCCAGGCGGACGAGCGTCCACGCGCTATCGCAACGGCCAGCGCAAATATCCGAACCTGAGGGTGAGATGGACGACCCGATAACCCAAGAGATCGAGGCCAGCCAGCTCAAGCGGATTTCTGTGCGCGGCGGCGCCATTACGGCGGTTTCGCAAGGAGCCAAGTTCGTCATCCGGATGGCGGCTCAGATCACAATCGCCCGTCTTCTGCTCCCGTCCGACTACGGCCTGGTGGCGATGATTGCGCCGGTTCTCAGCTTGGTCGTGTTGCTGGCCGACCTCGGCATCGGTCAGGCGGTTGTCCAGCATCCCGATATTACCCGCAGACAGATGTCGGCGCTCTTCTGGCTGGGCTCGGCGATCAACATCGGGGTCGCTTTGAGCGTCATCGTATGCGCTCCGCTCATCGCGCTAGCCTATCATGAGCCTCGCCTTATCCGGGTAGCAATGGTCGCCGCGGTTATGGTTCCGCTGGGCGGCCTGGCGACGCAGCATTTCGCACTCCTGACAAGAAATGTCAGATTCCAAGCACTTGCGATCCTCGACGTGCTCGCGCCGCTCTGTAGTCTCGCCGTCGGCCTAGCGGCCGCCTATGCCGGCTGGAGCTATTGGTCGCTGCTCGCCTCCCAGGCGGCAGAGAGCATCGTCATGGTGATCGGCGCCTGGCTCGCCACGGGTTGGATACCGGGACCTCCCCGTCGCGAACCCGGCCTTCGGTCCATATTGAAGGTTGGTGGCCATATAACCGGGACGAACCTCGCAACCTACGTCACCAGCACCGCCGACAACATCATACTTGGGGTGTTCGGGGGAGACCAGGTTCTAGGCTTGTATGACAAGGGCTATCGGACCGTCACCCAGCCCCTTGGACAGCTTTTGATGCCCTTCAACCGGGTGGCCACCCCGACACTTCTGCGCAGGAGGGACGATGCGGCGCGATACAGAAAGGCCTACCTCAACATGCTTGAGCTGGTGCTTCTCCTGGTCTGGCCGGGTGCTGTCTGCGGCGCGGTGATTGCGACCCCGCTCTTTGAGTTCCTGCTCGGAAGCCATTGGACCGGAATTGGCCCTATCGCATCGTGGCTGTGTTTTGGCGTCTTGGCGTCGCCGCTCTACTCCAGCACCTACTGGCTTTTCACAAGCCAGAGCCGAACCGGCACCCAGATGAAATATGGTGTCGGCCTGGCGGTGATTTCCCTGGTCGGGTTTATCGCGGGCCTGCCTTGGGGCGCCGCCGGCGTTGCTGCCGGCGCGGGACTATCGTTCACTCTGCTTGGAACCCCACTCGTGCTCCTGGGGGCGACACGGGAAGGCCCGGTCCGTCGGATGGATCTTGGCCTGACCCTGGTTCCCTTCTGTGTCGCCGCCGCAGTCGTCTTCGCCGTCATCTTCACGGCCTACGATCGGTTTAAACCCCATGGGCTGGAATTGTTCGCGATGGTTCCGGTTTCCTATCTCCTGTTTGCAGCGATCCTGGGTGGCTTTCCCAGGGGGCGAGAGATGTTGCGCGGCGTCCTGCGGCTGAGGGAACAGTTCAAGCCTTCCAACCCCACGCGGGCGGCGACCCCGCCTTAGCAGGCCGCTTGCCCGCCGTTAGGCGCGGAACGACGAAGACCATTGCGGGTTCAGGATTCCAGAAGGCGATGGACACTCATGGACAAGATCACCCGCGACCGAGCCCATCGCGCCTGGCGCAACGCCGAGTTCATCAAGCAGCTCTCCGACAACCTGATCAAGATCGGGCCATGGGGCATCGGCGTGGACGGCTTTCTGGCCTGGGTTCCGGGCGCAGGCACCATCTACAGCGTCGGCACCGGTGTCCTGCTGCTCTACGAGGGCGTGCGGGCCGGGGCGTCTTCCTGGACGCTGACCCGGATGGCGGCATACCTGAGCGCCAACAGCGTCATGAGCGACGTGCCGGTCATTGGCTGGGCGATGGACACGCTCTTCCGCGGCCAGTGGATGGCGGCCAATGCGTTGCAGAAGGATATCGCAGCGCGGTTCGGTCACGCAGAGACCGTCGTCGACGCCCCCTCCTGGCGTACGGTGGTCCGCCCGACACTCCAGCGTTAGGGCTGCCCCGGCTGACCTGGGGCGAGGCGGCAGCTTCCCGGACTGGCCGCAAACCGTGCTAGTGACCGCGCGAGCTTCACGTGCGCGAGACCTCGATGCTGCAAAACCCCTTCACCGAGACCCCTGCGAAGCTCGCGGTGATCGGTTTGGGCTATGTGGGCCTGCCCCTGGCCGTAGCCTTCGCCGCCGAACACGAGGTGGTGGGCTTCGACATCAAGGCCGAGCGGGTCGCCGAATTGCGGGCGGGCGAAGATCGCACCCTGGAGGTATCGGCCGGTGAGCTTTCGGCGGCGACGGGGCTGAAGCTGAGCGCCGACCCGGCCGACCTCGCCGGATGCAATGTCTTCATCGTAACCGTGCCGACGCCGATCGACGCCCACAAACGGCCCGACCTATCGGCGCTGATGGCAGCCAGCCGCACGGTCGGCGGCGCAATCCGCCGAGGCGGAGTGGTGATCTACGAATCTACTGTCTACCCGGGAGCTACGGAAGAGGATTGCGTGCCGGTGGTGGCCGAGGTCTCAGGCCTGACCTTCAACCGCGATTTCTTCGCCGGCTACAGCCCCGAGCGGGCAAATCCGGGCGACCCGACCCATCGGCTGGCCAGCATCGTCAAGGTGACCGCAGGTTCGACGCCGCAGGCGGCCGCATTCGTCGACGCCCTCTATGCGACCGTGGTGACGGCCGGAACGCACCTCGCCAGCTCGATTAGGGTCGCCGAAGCCGCCAAGGTGATCGAGAATACCCAGCGTGACCTCAATATCGCCCTGATCAATGAATTCTCTCTGATTTTCCAACGCCTTGGGGTCGACACCTCGGAGGTCCTGGCCGCGGCCGGGACCAAGTGGAATTTCCTGAATTTTCGCCCCGGGCTGGTCGGCGGTCACTGCATCGGGGTCGATCCATACTACCTGACGCACAAGGCTGAGGCGCTGGGCTACCATCCTGAGGTCATCCTGGCCGGGCGGCGGATCAACGACGCCATGGGAGGCTATATCGCCCGCGAGCTGATCAAGGAGATGATCCATCGCGGGACTTCGGTGAAGGGCGCGCGCGTGCTGGTGATGGGCCTGGCCTTCAAGGAGAACTGCCCGGACCTGCGCAACACCCGGGTGATCGATATCATCCGGGAGCTCAACGACTACGAGGCCGAGGTCGATGTCTGGGACCCCTGGATCGATACGGATGAAGCGCGCGTGGAGTATGGTCTTGAGCTGATCGCCGCACCGGTCGCGGGGGTCTACGACGCGGTCGTCCTGGCCGTGGCCCACAACCAGTTCACCGAGCTCGGCGCCGAGAAGATCCGCAGGTTCGGCGCGAGCAAGTCGGTGCTTTTCGACGTCAAGAGCGTTCTGCCGAAGGCGGACGCCGACCTTCGCCTCTAGTTAGCCTCGCAGGAAAATCACCAGGGCCAAGACGCCGATACAAAAGATCGCGGCGGCCACCAGCATGACGCTCGTGCTGTGCCGCGCGGAGCCGTCGACGCGCTGCGCTTCGTCGGCGGCGGGAATTCCCGGTGTTTGTCGCATGGTCCCCCGCGCAGCCGTCACAATGGGCGCAAATGGCGCAACAAGCCAGCAACAACCCACGCTTTGAGCCCCGGCTCGTCGGGACGCCGGCCTCGAAGGCGCGGGCCCGGTCTGGGTATTCATTAACCTCAGGCCACGGTCGGCCTTGGGCCAGAAGCCGATGCCCGCCTTTGACCCTGCTATCGTTCGGGACGTCCGCTTGTTCGGGGGGAAGTGGACGCCTGCGCCCCTTTGGACTACCCACGGTCGCATTTTTTCCCAAAGAATTTCTCGCCTGACGTGCGAAACGGGTTGCCCATCAGCGTTCGATGAACGCATGGTTAAGGCGAGCGGCAATCCGTCGCGCGGCATCTGAATGGCGTTTGGAGAAAATCACATGCGTAAGGTGCTTCTGGGACTCGCCGCTTCGAGCGCACTTCTTGTCGCCGGCGCGGCCAATGCTGCCGTCACCGTGCAGTACTGGATCAATCAGACGGCCGTGGCGAGCAACGCCACGATCGCCAACGTCATCGGGCTTGGCGCGCCCAGCGGAACGGGCAGCGTTTCGTCGCTCAGCTTCTCGACGCTCAGCAGCCCCACGACCTCGATCGACACGTGGCTGGGCATCAGCACCGGCGTCAACGGCAGCCACGCGCTGGACAACACGGTCTTCCTGTTCACCGGGGCCACCTTCCTGAACGCCGGCGTCAACAACTACACCATAGCGCACGACGACGGCGTGCAGTTGGCAGTCGGGGGTATCGGCGGCTTCCCGTTGAACGCACCTGGGCCGACCTCGCCGACCACAACGGCCTTCTCGATCACAGCGCCGAGCGCCGGCAACTACAGCTTCCAGCTGTCCTACGGCGAATGCTGCGAGGGTCCGGCCGTCCTCAATATCCTTCCGGGCGTCGGCGTCAGGCAATTCGGCAGCCCAACTCCCGAGCCCGCGACCTGGGGCCTGATGCTGGCGGGCTTCGGCGCAATGGGCGCGGCCCTCCGTTCGAGACGCCGGCTCCAGACAGCCTGATCCAACCAGACCAGGTTGCCTCAAGTTCGACGAGCCGCGGTCGCCCTGGCGACCGCGGCTCCGCGTCTGGTGGCCAATCTTGCGAATGCGGGAGTCCTGGGATCAGGCCCGTTTCCAGATGCCTGAGGCCGGCCTGTCCGCCTTCCATCCGTGCCGCCCCCTTTTCAACGCACGTTCGGAATTGGGGAAGTGCTGGTCGCCTGGTGGGGTCAGGATTTTCGGCCGTAGTATTCCAGGTACCAATCGACGAAAGCCCCGATCCCGACCTCGATGGGCGTGGAGGGAGCGTAGCTCAGGGCGGCCTTGGTCTCCTCGACATCGGCCTCTGTGCGGGCCACGTCGCCAGGCTGCATCGGCAGCAGGTTGAGCTCGGCTTTGCGACCCAGTTTTTCTTCCAGCACCTGGATGTAGCGCATCAGTTCGACGCGCTGGCTGTTTCCGAGGTTCAACACCCGCCAGGGCGCCACACCACTGGTCGCCGGGTCAGGCTTCAGAGGATCCCACGCGGGATTGACGCGCGCTGGTCGGTCGATGGCGGCGACCAGGCCGTCGACGATGTCGGCGACATAGGTGAAATCGCGCTGCATCCTGCCCTCGCCGTAGACGTCGATGGGGCGCCCGGCGAGGATCGCCTCGGTGAACTTGAAGAGCGCCATGTCGGGCCGGCCCCAGGGGCCGTAGACGGTGAAGAAGCGGAACCCGGTCGAGGGGATGCCGAAGAGATGGGCGTATGAATGCGCCATGACCTCGTTGGCCAGTTTGGTCGCGGCATAGAGGGTGATCGGGTGGTTCGCCCCGTCGTGAACGTTGAAAGGCAGCTTGCCGTTGGCGCCGTAGACCGAACTCGTCGAGGCAAAGACCAGGTGCCTGGGCTGGGTGGCGCGGCAGCCTTCCAGGATGTTCAGGAAACCCACGACGTTGGAGTCCACATAGGTGGCCGGGCTTTCGAGGCTGTAGCGGACGCCGGCCTGGGCGGCGAGGTTGACTACCGCTTCGGGCTTCACCTCGGCGAAGAGCGCCGGCACGCCCTGGCGGTCGGCGAGGTCGAGCCTGGCGTGACGGTAGCCGCGGTGTTCCTCGAGGATCGCCAGACGTGCGGCCTTCAGCGCCGGGTCGTAGTAGGGGTTGAGGTCGTCGAGCCCTACGACCGCGTCGCCGCGCTCCAGGAGCCGCCGCGCCAGATGGAAACCGATGAAGCCGGCCGAGCCCGTGACCAAGATCGTCATGCTGTTACCCGACTCCGCCGTTGTCGCCGATGGCTGTGCCACCGCCGGGCGCGAACTTCAAATCCTGAGCCGCGTGGCCCATTGATGAGCCGATCACAACCGCGAACGCGGGGATGTGATTGGCGTGGAGGGGGCGCGAGGTGATCCAAAAAGCCGCAGGCGCGTTCACGTTGTTGTCCAGCCTGAATCGTTGGCCTGGAGTATGCAGGCCCGCGATCTGCATCTAAGAGAGTGCAACTTTGACCGGCCTGGGCGCGATTCCGCCCGCGAAGACGGGCGGTTAGTGGGGCCAGGGAGCGTCAGTATGAACCAACGCAGCGTCCCGGGACTTGAGCCCGCGCCGACGAAGCACGCGAAACTCCTTCAATGGGTTCGCGAAATCGCCGCGCTGACGCAGCCCGACCGCGTGCACTGGTGCGACGGTTCCGACGCCGAGTGGACGAGGCTCACCGGCGCGCTCGTGGATGCCGGGACGCTCAAACGGCTCAATCCGGCGAAACGTCCGAACTCGTTCTACGCCGCATCCGATCCGCGCGACGTGGCCCGCGTCGAGAGCCGCACCTTCATCTGCTCGGAGAAGCCCCAGGACGCCGGTCCGACCAACAACTGGCTCGAGCCCGCCGAAATGCGCGCCGACCTCAAGGACCTGTTCAAGGGCTGCATGCGGGGGCGCACGATGTATGTCGTGCCGTTCTGCATGGGGCCGCTGGGCTCCAAGATCAGCGCTATCGGCGTAGAGATCACGGACTCGGCCTACGTGGCCGTATCCATGAAGATCATGACGCGGATGGGCCAGGCCGCCCTCGGCCAGCTCGGCGAGGACGGCTTTTTTGTGCCGGCGGTGCATTCGGTGGGCATGCCGTTGGTCGACGGCGTCAAGGACGTCGCTTGGCCGTGCAACGAGATCAAGTACATCGTCCACTTCCCTGAGACGCGGGAGATCTGGTCCTACGGCTCTGGTTACGGTGGCAATGCGCTCCTGGGGAAGAAGTGCTTCGCGCTGCGCATCGCCTCGGTGATGGCTCGCGACGAGGGCTGGTTCGCCGAGCACATGCTGATCCTCAAGCTGACGTCGCCCAAAGGCGACGTTCGGTACATCTCCGCAGCCTTCCCGAGCGCTTGCGGCAAGACCAACATGGCCATGCTGCAGCCGACGCTGGACGGCTGGACGGCCGAGACCATCGGCGACGATATCTGCTGGATGCGCTTCGGTGACGACGGGCGGCTCTATGCGGTGAATCCTGAGGCCGGCTTCTTCGGCGTCGCGCCCGGGACGGGCGAGACCACCAACAAGAACGCGGTGGCCGCGCTCCACGCCAACTGCATTTTCACCAACGTGGCGCTGACGGATGACGGCGACGTTTGGTGGGAAGGCCTGACGGACAAGCCGCCCGCGCACCTCATCGACTGGCGCGGCAAGGACTGGACACCTGAGAGCTCCGAGCCGGCCGCCCATCCTAACGCCCGCTTCACCGTGCCGGCCTCGCAGACGCCGGTCATCGCTGCGGAATGGGAAGACCCGGCCGGAGTGCCGATTTCGGCGATCCTGTTCGGCGGCCGTAGAGCTTCGGCAGTACCCCTCGTCAACGAAGCGCGCGACTGGGCTCATGGTGTGTTCATGGCCTCCAACGTGGCATCGGAGGGCACGGCGGCGGCGGAGGGCGCGATCGGGGAACTGCGCCGCGATCCTTTCGCCATGCTGCCGTTCTGCGGCTACAACATGGCCGACTATTTCGGGCATTGGCTGGCCATGGGCGCCAAGGCCGATGCGGCCAAGCTGCCGCGCATCTATTTCGTGAACTGGTTCCGCAAAGACGAGCGCGGGAAGTTCGTCTGGCCGGGCTATGGCGAGAACTCGCGCGTCCTGAAGTGGATCGCCGAGCGGCTGGATGGCCAGGCCGAGGCGGTGGAGACCGCAATCGGCAATCTGCCGGCCCCAGGCAGCCTGGACGTTTCGGGCCTTGGGCTGACGCAGGCCCAGCTCGACCTGCTGCTCACGGTGGATGCGGACATCTGGCGCCAGGAAGCGGCCCTCGTGCCGGCATTCTACGAGCGATTTGGCGATCGCCTGCCGGCGGCGCTTTGGGCCGAGCTCGACGCGCTCGGCAAGCGGCTGGGCGCTCCAGCCCGAAAGCCCGCTATGGCCGCGGCGGAATAACGCTCAGGCCTGACCAGGAAGGGGCGGAGATCAACCGCGTTCTCGCGCGTTTTTCGGACCTGTCCGCTCGCGGCCTAGGCCGGCCATATAGCCGGACGCCGAGCCAGTGAGCCCCACCGGGCCGGCCACGAGCGCCGTCGAATTGCTGGGGTCAGCCGTTGGCGACCACGCGCAGATTGGGCGGCGCTGCGCCGGTGCGTTCGCCGCGGATCTGAGAGACCAGGTCAAAGAGGGCGCGCCGCACGGCCTCGACGTCACCGCGTTCGGCCAGGACCTCCAGCTCCGCCAGGTGGGCAGCCGAGACGTGCAGCGCTGAATTCGACACAACTTCCATCACCTTCGGCGCACAGGGCAGCGACCTTTCGGTCTCGTCCAGGAGGGCTTCGGTGAGCTTCTCGCCGGGGCGCAGGCCGGTGATCTGGATCTCGATCTCCTTGCCCGGCGAACGACCGGAGAGCGCGATCATCTGATGGGCGAGGTCCATGATGCGCACAGGCTCGCCCATTTCGAGCAGGAAGAGGCGCGCGTCGCGGCCCTCGCCCTCGGCGCAGGTGGCGGTGGCGTGCAGGACAAGCTGGCTCGCCTCCGGGATGGTCATGAAGAACCGCTCCATGTCGGGGTGGGTCACGGTGACCGGACCGCCGCGTTCGATCTGGGACTTGAAGATCGGAACGACCGAGCCTGCCGAGCCCAGCACGTTTCCGAACCGGACAGCGGAGAACCGGGCGCCCTGGCCGCCATTCTGCTGAGCCTGGATGACGCTCTCGGCCAGACGCTTGGTGGCGCCCATGACGTTGGTCGGGTCGACGGCCTTGTCGGTGGAGATCAGCACCATCTGGCCGGCCCCGCAGGCCTTGGCGGCCTTTGACACGTTCCAGGTGCCGATCACGTTGGTGAGCACTCCTTCGCAGGGGTGCTGCTCGACCATGGATACGTGCTTCAAAGCCGCTGCGTGGAAAACCAGGTCAGGGCGTTCGACGGCGAACGCCTGGTTTACGCGGGCGAGGTTGCGGACATCGCACAGCACCGCCTGGCGGGACATCTGCGGGTAGGTCTCGGCCATTTCCCGCTCGATCTCGAAGAGCGAGGTCTCGGAGAAGTCCATCAGCGAGAGGTGGGCGCAACGGAACGAGGCGACCTGCCGGCAGAGTTCAGCGCCGATAGAGCCGCCCGCGCCGGTGATAAGCACGCGCCGGCCGTGGATCAGATGGCCGATGGCGACGCGATCGAGCTCGATGGGTTCACGGGCCAGCAGCTCTTCGATGTTGATGTCGGGCATCGGCAGCAGGGTCACACCGTCGTGCTGGGCGAGTTCAACGATCGACGGCAGCCGGAGCAGGCGGATACCGTCGGTCTTCAGACGACCGAGCTGGTCCGCCGTCAGGCCCTTCAGGCGGCCAGGTTCCTCCAGGAAGAGAATGGCGCGCGGATAACGGTTCCAGCGGCGCAGGTCGGCGAGCGCCTCGTCGAGGTTCTCGAGGCTCTCGATAATGCAGATACCTCGCACCTGTGCGCCGACGTCGCGGCTGTCGGTGCCGACGATACCGACCGGGGTATAGCTGCGGTCGTGACTACGGGCGATGTCGCGCAGATAGGTGTCGGCCTGCGACGGCGGCCCGATCAGGAGAAGCGGCGGCGACTGGGTGATTCGGTCCGTCAGGCCCTTCAACGGCGAAAAGCTGTCCAGCGCGTGCTCGTGAAGCGCCCGGCGCAGGATCCGCGCGCCCATCGATCCGACCATCTGGAACAGGGGCGCCAGGAACAAGGCGGCGCGCGGCACTCCGCGGGCGCGATCGATCACAAAGACCCACACCAGGAAGAAGAGCGCGGTGAGGACGGCGATGCGAAACAGCACCAGGGCGTCGGGGATCGAAGCGTAGCGCCAGGGCGACAGCTCCCGGCGGAACAGCATGGTGAAACCGCCGGCCAGGGTGGCGTAGAGCACGATGAGCTGGATGAAGCTGAGCGCGGGATCCGCGGTCATTTCGAGGATGGGTCGGCCCGCGGCTGCGACTTGGAAGGCGAGTGCAAAAGCCCCGGCTGCCAGCACCACGTCGGCGACAATGGTCTGGGCTCTAAAGGCCATTCGCTCCATGCGCCGAACTCCATCACTGAACGATCGCCAACATAGTCCCGGGGGTGCAAGCGTCCACCGAAACCGGGCGAGGTTCGACAATCGCGCGGCGGCTGTGGCGCCGGGCGCGCATACCATGCCTGGTTGCGGGGCGCCGGGCCCTGAAAACCAAACAAAAAAGGGCGGCCACCGACCGCCTTCCTGGAGGCTAAGGGGTCGATGCTTAGGGAAAGGTTGCCTTCACCCCGAGCACGAGCTTGGCCTTGTAGAGGCTGCCGAGGCCATGGGCGTCGGTGTCCCAGTAGCGCAGGTCGAAACCGATGTGGCTGTTGACGGCGTAGCCCGCGCCAAGGTTCCAGGTCGTGTAGTCGAACGGTCCCTTGACCTCCTGATGGCCAAGCGCGCCGCTGACCGAGACCGGCGTCTTGCCGATCGGCATCGAGCCGTTGATCTCGTAGTAGTGCGCAGGTCCCGTCTCACCGAGGAAATTGTCGGCGTAGAAATAGGCCAGACCGACGGTGGCCGGGCCAAGCGCCATCGAGGGCGCGACCTTCCACTCGACATAGTCCTGGTGCGGGCCGCTCGGTTGGTTCGTGAACCCGTTGTAGGTGACGCCGAGATCGACGTT
>NZ_DASXNL010000086.1:0-3221 GCF_036495085.1 Phenylobacterium sp.
CGCCTTGTTAGCTTATAACAGGGGACGTCTATGGCCGGATCGACATCGCGGCGCGCACGCCTGGGCGCGTCGGTTAGTCTGCTTTCGCTAGTCGCCGCACCGGCCTTCGCCCAAGCCTCGGCTCCCGCCGCCGGCGCGCCTACGTCTGGCCAGGTGGCCGAGATCGTAGTCACCGCCCAGCGGCTGGATGCTGCGCGCTCGTCGGTGGAGCCATCGCTGGGCGCCACCACCTATTCGTTGCCGGAAGCCTTCATCCTCAGCCTGCCGGGCGGCGCCAACACCCAGCTGAACCAGGTGGTTCTGCAGGCGCCGGGCGTGGCGCAGGACAGCTTCGGCCAGCTGCACATCCGCGGCGATCACGGCAACATCCAGTACCGGCTCAACAACGTCATCCTGCCCGAGGGTCTGCAGGTGTTCGGCCAGACGCTCTCGCCCCGGCTGGCGGCCAACGTCGACCTGATCACCGGCGCCATGCCCGCCCAGTACGGCCTTCGGACCGCCGGCGTGCTCAGCATCACCACCAAGAGCGGCTTCAAGAATGGCGGCGAGGTCGGGGTCTATGGCGGCAGCCACGGGCTGATCACGCCGTCGATCGAGTACGGCGGCTCGTCGGGCGCCACGAGCGGCTTCTTCTCGGGGAGCTACACGGGTACGGACGTGGGCATCGAGAGCCCCGACGGCCGCGGCACGCCGCTGCACGACCATTCGGACCAGTACCAGGCATTCGGCTACCTGGACCACATCCTGGACGACAGCAGCCGCGTGTCGCTGATCGCCGGGACCTCGCAGCAGACGTTCCAGATCCCCAACGTCTCGGGCCTGCAGCCCGACCTGGGCTTCAACGTGAACGGCGTCACGGACTTTCCGTCCGAAAAGCTGGACCAGAATCAGAAGGAAGGCACCACCTACGCGATCGTCAGCTATCTGAAGACGGTCGACAAATTCACCGCTCAGGCCTCGCTTTTCGGCCGCTATTCCGAGCTCCGCTACTCGCCCGATGTGACCGGCGAACTGCTGTTCAACGGCATCGCGCAGGCGGCGCGCAAGACCGTTCTGTCGCTCGGGACTCAGCTCGAAGGCGTCTACAAGCTCAGTGACGCGCACACGATCCGCAGCGGCCTGATCGTCTCCAGCGACCGCACGACCAGCAAGACCACGTCCCAGGTCTTCCCACTGGACGACACCGGCGCCCAGATCGGCACCGCTCCGATCTCCATCGTCGACGACAGCAAGGCCACCGCCTGGACCTATTCGGCCTATCTGCAGGACGAGTGGGCGCTGGCCGAGACGCTCACGCTGAACTATGGCCTGCGCTTCGACCAGTTGGAGGCGTTCCGGCACGAGAACCAGCTTTCGCCGCGGGTGAACCTGGTCTGGAAGCCGATGGAGGGGACGACCTTCCACGCGGGCTACGCACGTCTTTTCTCGCCGCCTCCCTTCGAGCTGGTGGCCAGCGAGACGATCGCGAAGTTCGTCGGCACCAGCGCCGAGGCGCTTGGCACGCAGAACGACCTGCCGAAGACTGAGCGCGACAACTACTTCGACCTGGGCGTCCAGCAGAGGTTCGGCGGGCTGACGCTAGGGCTGGACGGCTACTACAAGAAGGCCAAGAACCTCGTCGACGAGGGGCAGTTCGGCGCGCCGATCATCCTGACGCCGTTCAATTACCGCGAAGGCTACGCCAAGGGCGTCGAGCTCAGCGCCAACTATGCGAGCGGGCCGCTCAGCGCCTACGGCAACTTCGCCTGGTCCGAGGCGAAGGGTAAGGACATCATCTCCAGCCAGTTCAACTTCGACCCCGGCGACCTCGCTTACATCCAAAACCACTTCATCTTCCTCGACCACGACCAGACCTATACGGCCTCGGCGGGCGCGGCCTACCGGCTGGGCGACACGCGGTTCTCCGGCGACCTGATCTATGGATCGGGACTTCGGAAAACGCCGGACGGTGCGCCGCCCAACAGCGGCCACGTGCCGGGCTACACCCAGGTGAACCTTGCCGTGGCGCATGAGTTCACGGGCCTGCCTAGCGGCCCGCTGACCCTGCGCGCCGACGTGATCAACCTCTTCGACGAGAAATACGAGATCCGCGATGGAACCGGCGTCGGCGTCGGCGCGCCGCAGTTCGGCCCGCGGCGCGGGTTCTTTGCCGGGGTCTCGAAAGCGTTCTGAACCTGGCGAACAACTGGGCACCGAATCCGGCCAATCCCCAGCCAGCGACGTCAGGAAGCTGAGGTTCGAGCCCTGCAGACGCTGACTGGGCGCGCCGACCGTTTCGGACAAATAAAGCTGTTCGCAACAGAGCCCGGCCGTTTTCACACACGAGGCGGCGACAGGTTAGCCGAATCCTTGATCGCCATGGGCGTCTGAAAAATCGCCCTTGGAGCGCCGGTGAGGCGTTAACCGGGGATGTCCGCGATGCCGAGACAGATCAGACCGCCGGTGCTGTGCTGCGGGCTGCTGCTTGTGGCCCCGACGCCGTTCGCGGCGAAGTCGTAGAACGGCGTGTCCTGCGGCATGGTCGAGACCCCGAATGGCCCGGAGTTCTGGGGCGCATGCAAGGGACCGCGACCTGCGCCGCCGAAGCCCGATGTATGGGGCGCAATTGCCGTGGCCTCGAATTTCACGCCGCCGGGCTTCTCCTACAATTACCCCAACGAAAGGGACGCCAAGGATGGCGCGCTTGAGAATTGCGCCAGGAAGGGCGGCAAGAACTGCAAGATTGCCGTCACCGTCGCCGACGTTTGTGTGGCCGTGGCGATGAGCACGCATGAGAGGGTTCAGGTTGTTGGCGGACCAATCGGCGCGGCCAATTTTGCCGGCAGCGGCGCGATGCTGAAGTGCCAGCGTGCAGGTGAACGATCCTGCAAGGTGACAACCTCGTTCTGCGCTGATGGCGTAAATCACACCGTGAACGCATCGACCGTTTTTTCGAACGGCAATCCTATCGCCGTTGCGCCTGGTCAGGCGAGCGCAGTGAAACAGGAGTCACGTTTCACGAAACCGGACACTCATTGTGAGTAGCCCGACACATGGGTGACAGGTCGTACCGGACACATGGGTGACACTTTCCGCTTCTGAGCGGGAGGTGTCGATGCCCTGGAAGGAGTGCTCGGTGATGGACGAGCGCTTACGGTTTGTGGCAGATGTGTCCATACTGGACAATGAAGTTCCTGGCGCACCCGACACGATTCGAACGTGTGACCTTTGCCTTCGGAGGG
>NZ_DASXNL010000087.1:0-58001 GCF_036495085.1 Phenylobacterium sp.
TCCCCCCGGAGGGGGGAGATTCAAGTGACCGCGCTCTGCCGCGATTGCCTGGCGATGGGCGATCAGGCCGTCCGCCGCTGCCCGCGCTGCGCCTCGCCGCGGATCGTAAGCCACGACGAACTAGGCCGGCTGTCGATCGCCCACATGGATTGCGACGCCTTCTATGCCTCGGTCGAAAAGCGCGACCGGCCGCAATTGCGCGATCAGGCGGTGATCGTGGGCGGCGGCAAGCGTGGCGTGGTCACCACCTGCTGCTACATCGCCCGCATCAAGGGCGTGCGCTCGGCGATGCCGATGTTCAAGGCGCTCAAGCTCTGCCCTGAAGCTGTGGTCATCAAGCCGGACTTCTCGAAGTACCGGACCGAAAGCAAACGCATCCTGGGCATGGCGGGTGAACTCACCCCCCTGATCCAGAACCTTTCGCTCGACGAAGCCTGGATGGATCTGTCCGGGACGGAGCGCCTGCACGGGGCGCCGCCCGCCGTCACCCTGGCCAGGCTGCAGGCGCGGATAGAAGCCGAGACGGGACTCACCGTGTCCATTGGGCTCTCAACCAACAAGTTCCTGGCCAAGATCGCCTCGGACCTCGACAAGCCGCGCGGATTCTCGGTGATCGGCGGCGCCGAAGCCCAGGCCTTCCTGGCGCCGCGCCCGGTAGGCCTCCTTCCCGGCGTTGGCCCGGCGATGGTGGCGAGCCTCGCGACGGCGGGCTTTCGCACGGTGGGCGACCTGGCCCGCGCCGACCTCAAGGACCTGGCGGGACGATTCGGATCGCACGGCCTCCGGCTCTCGCGTCTCGCCCATGGCGAGGACCACCGGGCCGTCGACCCCGCTGAGGTGCGCAAAGGGATCAGCGCCGAGACGACCTTCAACAATGATCTGAGCGACCTGGGTGATCTCGAAGACGTGCTGGCTGAACTCTGCGAGAAGGTCGCCCGCCACGCCCGGGCAGATGGATTGGCCGGCCGCGTCGTGACGCTGAAGCTGCGCGCCACCGACTTCCGGATCCTTACGCGGCGCCGCACCATTGCGGTTCCCACCCAGACGGCAAAGACCCTGTTTGCGGTGGGGCGCGAGTTGCTCTCGCGCGAAGCCACAGGCAAGTCTTATCGGCTTATCGGGATCGGCATGGCCGAGCTTCTTGATGCAGGCTGCGTCGAGGACGATTTCTTCGCAGGCGAGGAGCGCCGGGCGCTGGCTGGCGAAAAGACCGTTGACGCGATCCGCGCGAGGTTCGGCGCCGGAGCCCTGACTTCGGGCCGCATCCTGCGCGCCAAAGCCGCCGGAAAGGGCGACTGACCCGTTCTGACTGCCACAGGCGCCTTTAATTTCACGCCATAGGGGGTTTCCCGGGTTGGCGTGACGATTTCAACCCTTTCAAATGGGTTTGGTTTGCATATCTAATCGAGTGGCGGCGATACGGCAGCGCCGCCAGGAGATGGTTTCGATGGCCGAACGTAAAATGGGCGATGAGGACACCGGCGTTCGGTCGGCGGTCGTCACCCAGACTAAGCCCAAGACGCAAAAGCCCTCGATGTATCGAGTGCTGATCTTGAACGACGATTATACCCCAATGGAATTCGTCGTTTATGTGCTTGAGCAATTCTTCAATAAGTCGCGCGAAGACGCGACTCGTATAATGCTCCATGTCCATCAACACGGCGTGGGAGTCTGTGGGGTGTTCACCTACGAGGTGGCGGAAACAAAAGTGGCCCAGGTCGTTGATACGGCGCGGCGGCATCAGCACCCGCTGCAGTGCACCATGGAAAAGGATTAAGGGCCTTTGCCTTCATTTTCGCGCCCCCTCGAAGAGTCGCTTCATCGCGCAGTTGCCTATGCCAACCAGCGCAAGCACGAATACGCGACCCTAGAGCATCTTCTGCTTTCGCTCGTCGATGACGAGGACGCCGCGGGCGTCATGCGCGCCTGCGACGTGGACCTCGGCGCCCTTCGCACGACGCTCACCAACTATGTCGACACGGAACTGCGTTCCCTGGTGGTCGACGACGGCGAAGACGCCAAACCCACCGCCGGGTTCCAGCGCGTGATCCAGCGCGCGGTGATCCACGTGCAGTCCTCCGGCCGCGAGGAAGTCACCGGCGCCAATGTGCTGGTCGCGATCTTCTCGGAACGCGAGAGCCACGCCGCCTACTTCCTGCAGGAGCAGGACATGACCCGCTATGACGCGGTGAATTACATCGCCCACGGCATCGCCAAGAAAGCCGGCGCCACGGAGTCCAAGCCGGTCAAGGGCACAGGCGAAGACGACGACAAGCCGACCGTCAAGACCGGCGGCGAGGCGCTCGAAGCCTACTGCGTGAACCTCAACGAGAAGGCCAAGCAAGGTAAGGTCGATCCGCTGATCGGCCGGTCCGCCGAGGTGGAGCGCTGCATCCAGATCCTGTGCCGCAGGACCAAGAACAACCCGCTCCTGGTCGGTGACCCCGGCGTCGGCAAGACCGCCATCGCAGAGGGCCTGGCGCGCAAGATCGTCAACCACCAGGTCCCCGAGGTGCTGGCCGGCTCGACGATCTTCTCGCTCGACATGGGCTCGCTTCTGGCCGGCACGCGCTACCGCGGCGACTTCGAAGAACGGGTGAAGCAGGTCGTCAAGGAACTTGAGAACCACGCCGACGCGATCCTCTTCATCGATGAGATCCATACCGTCATTGGCGCTGGTGCGACGTCGGGCGGGGCGATGGACGCCTCGAACCTGCTGAAGCCGGCGCTCGCCTCAGGCACGCTCAGGTGCATGGGCTCGACAACCTACAAGGAATTCCGCCAGCACTTCGAAAAGGACCGGGCGCTGGTCAGGCGGTTCCAAAAGATCGACATCAACGAGCCGACCGTCGACGACACGATCAAGATCCTCAAGGGGCTGAAGAGCTACTACGAGGAGTTCCACAAGCTGCGCTACACCAACGACGCCATCAAGGCGGCGGTGGAGCTCTCGGCCAAGTACATCAATGACCGGAAGCTGCCGGACAAGGCCATCGACATCATCGATGAGGCCGGCGCCAGCCAGATGCTGCTGCCGGAGAGCAAGCGGAAGAAGACCATCGGGCTGAAGGAGGTCGAGGCCGTCGTCGCCAAGATCGCCAGAATCCCGCCGAAGTCCGTCTCGAAGTCCGACACGGAGGCGCTGAAGCAACTGGAGACCGACCTTAAGCGGGCGGTCTACGGCCAGGACGACGCACTTGATCAGCTGTCTGCGGCCATGAAGATGGCCCGCGCCGGCCTGCGCGACGCCAACAAGCCGATCGGCTGCTATCTGTTCTCCGGCCCCACCGGCACCGGAAAGACCGAGACGGCGCGCCAGCTCGCCTCGACGCTGGGCATCGAACTGCTGCGCTTCGACATGAGCGAGTACATGGAGCGCCACACCGTGAGCCGCCTGATCGGCGCGCCTCCGGGGTATGTCGGGTTCGACCAGGGAGGCTTGCTGACCGACGCCGTCGACCAGCATCCCCACGCTGTCGTGCTGCTCGACGAAATCGAGAAGGCCCACCCGGACGTCTACAACATCCTCTTGCAGGTCATGGACCATGGGGCCCTCACGGACTCCAACGGCAAGAAGATCGACTTCCGAAACGTGGTCCTGATCATGACCACCAACGCCGGCGCCTCGGACGCCCAGCGAAACTCCATCGGCTTCGGGCGTGGCAAGGCTGACGACGAGGCGGAAGAGGCGATCAAGCGGGTGTTCACGCCGGAGTTCCGCAACCGCCTCGACGCGGTGGTCGCGTTCAAGGCGCTGACGCCGGAAATCATCCGCCAGGTGGTGCAGAAGTTCGTGATCCAGCTGGAAGCCCAGCTCGCCGACCGTCACGTGACCATCGAGACCTCGGACGAAGCCGCCGACTGGCTGGCCAAGAACGGTTTCGACGAGCTCTACGGCGCCCGGCCGCTGGCGCGGGTCATCCAGGAGAACATCAAGAAGCCGCTGGCCGACGAGATCCTGTTCGGCAAGCTGGTCAAGGGCGGCCACGTCAAGGTGGTGCTCAAGGATGGCAAGCTGGCCTTTGAGATCGAAGGCGACGACCGGGAGCCCGGCGCGCCAGTTATCGAGACCCCGGCTGAAGAGGCCGAGGTGGCGCCCGTCGATTAGGGTCAGCGAAACGACTGACTTCGGAAAGCCCCGGGTTCGCGCCCGGGGCTTTTCTTTTGGGCGTTCCTGAGGATATCGCCGCGGTTCACTGGAAATGACGCAACCTCGTCACATCCCTCGGACGAGGTCGCCGCCCTGATCGACGAGGCGGCGACGGCGCTTTCTGGGGGACCTAGCTTATCTGCGCCGAGATCTGCTCGGCGAGGGCCTTCAACTCGGCCGGATCGGCCATGGCCCCGCCGGCATGCCGGCCAAGCGCAACGCCTTCCCACCGGGGGATGATGTGGAAGTGCAGGTGAAAGACGGTCTGGCCGGACACCGCCCCATTGAACTGGGTGATGACCAGACCGTCGGGTTTCAGGGCCGCGCGAACGGCGCGCGCGACCCGCTGCACCCCAAGGATCAGCTCCGAGAGCACCTGCGGTTCCTCCTCCAGGAGATTTCGCGCGTGCGAATGCTTGGGGATCACCAGGGTATGGCCCTTGGCCTGCGGGAAGACGTCCATGAAGGCGAAGACGTGTTCATCCTCGAAGACGCGTGAACAGGGCATTTCGCCCCGTAGGATCTTGGCGAAGATGTTGCCGTCGTCGTAGGTCCCGTCCAAGCTCATGGCGCGCTCCTGATCTCAAGGAACCTCGTAGCAAATCGGTCTGAAGGGTGGAACGATGGGCGTCAGCGGATCCGACAGCCACGGTCGCACGGGACTGACACCGCGGCAGCAGAAATGGTTCGCCTCGGTCAAGGCGAGCCTGGAGCGCGACACCGGACGATCGATGGATGAGTGGGTGGAGATCGCCAGATCATGCCCGGAAACCAAACCCAAGGCGCAGGTGGGCTGGCTGCACGAAAACTATGGGCTCGGCGTCAACCGCGCGGCCCAGATCCTGTCGGCCGCCTTTCGCTCTCGCGGGTCCTGGGACGATGACCCCGACAAGCTGCGCGCGAGACTGTGGACCGATCGGGACGCGGCTGCGATTTTCCAAGCCGTGGAAAAGCTGGCGCTCGCCCTCCCCGACACCATCGTCGGCCAGCGAAAGGCCTTCACCGCATTCTCGCATGAGTTCCAGTTTGCATCGATCAAGCCGGTCAAGGGCGGAAAGGCGATCTTGGGGTTGGCGCTCACGCCGGATGCCGACTCGAGGCTTCAGGAGCCGAAGAACGAGGGCTGGTCAGAGCGGTTGAAATCCAAGCTGTTGTTGGAAAGCCCGCACCAGGTGGACGCTTCGGTGGCCGCGCTCTTGAAGGCCGCACGGGATCGGTCCTAGCGGCAAGGCAGGCTTCTACGAGCCTTGCTGGCGGAACGGGGAATACTCCTCCGCAAGCCACTCCATCTCATGCTCGACGCCCTCGCGTTCCTGGGCGACGAACCGCTCGACGGGCCCGCGCAACGCCGGGTCGGCGATGTAGTGGGCGGAATAGACGGGCTTTGGCAGATAGCCTCGTGCGATCTTGTGTTGTCCCTGCGCGCCAGCCTCGACACGCGACAAGCGCCGTCCGATCGCCCATTCAATGGCCTGATAGTAGCAGAGCTCGAAGTGCAGGAACGGCACGTCCTCAACGCAGCCCCAATTGCGCCCATAGAGGCAATCGTCGCCGATCAGGTTGAGCGCGCCTGCGATCCAGCGACCTCCCCGCCGCGCCATGATCAGCAGCACCCGGCTGGCCATTCGCTCGCTCAGCAGCGAGAAGAACGGCCGCGACAGGTAGGGTCGCCCCCACTTGCGCGAGCCGGTGTCCATGTAGAAGCGGAAGAAGGCGTCCCAGTGGGCTTCGGTAAGCTCATCGCCGGTCACGCAGGCGATTTCCAGGCCCTCGACGGCGTCACGGCGTTCGCGCCGGATGGTCTTGCGCCGGCCCGAGGACAGTGCGGCAAGGAAGTCCTCAAAGGTCGCGTAACCGCGGTTCTCCCAGTGGTACTGCTGGCCCTCGCGCAGGGCGAGGCCCTGGGCGCCCATCCAGCGCCACTCATCCTCGCTCGGAAAATTCACATGGAAGGACGAGGAGCCATATCGCTCGCAGAGCGTCAGCGCGCCACCCAGCAGAAAGCGCCGGGCCTCGCCGGCGTCCACGTCCGGCCGGGCCAATAACCGCGCACCGGTGGCCGGCGTGAACGGCGCCGCTGACAACAGCTTGGGATAATAATGGCCCCCTGCCCGCTCGTAGGCGTCGGCCCAGGCATGATCGAAGATGTATTCGCCCTGGCTGTGGGACTTTCGGTAGAGCGGCATGACCGCGGCCACCTGGCCCTGCTCGTCCTCGACCGCCAGGTGCTGTGGTCCCCAGCCGGTCCGTTCCACGGCGCTGTTCGACTGCTCGAGGGCGTCCAGGAAGTCATAGCGGATGAAGGGATTGCCGGCGTAGGCCGGATTGCTGGCGCAGGCGTCCCAGGCTTCGCGGCCAATCTCGGAGATCCGGCGGCTGACCCTGACCGCCGGCTTCAGGATCAAGGCTGCGCGTTCCTTCAAGGAATGAAGCCCTCGAAGATCAGGTTGTCGCAGCAGTCGCGGATAGCCGCCCATTGCTGGGGCTCGCGCACGGTCCAGGCGACGATGGGCAGGCCCTGGGCGCGAAGCTCCGCCCCTCGCTCACTCGGCAGCATATCGAGACCGAGCGCCAGGAAGTTCGGCTTGGCGATCGCCACGTGCTCAAGTCTGGCGAAGCTCTCCCGCTGCGCCTCCGACATCTGCGGCGCACTCTTGTAGGAGTAGCTGTCGAGGCCGCGCAGCACGCCAGGGAACCGCTCTGCGAACCAGGCGTGGGAGTAGGGGTTGAAGCCGATCACGCAAACTGGACCGACGTGGTCGATCAGCACCTCGTGCGTACGCAGTTCCAGCGGACCAACATGTCCGTAGGGCGTCTTCAGCTCCACATGGACCATCGCCCGGCGGCCGACCAGCGCCAAGGTTTCCGCAAGCGTCGGGATCCTTTCATCAGATCCCTTGAGCCGAAGCTCGGCCAGTTCTGCGGTCGTGCGATCGGAGAGGCGTCCGGCCACGCCGGTCATCCGCTCAAGGTCCTCGTCATGGAAGACCATCGCCTCGCCGTCGGCCGAGAGTTGAACATCGAGCTCGATGCCGTAGCCCGCCGCACAGGCGGCCTGGAAGGCGCCCAGCGAGTTCTCCGGCGGACCGTCGGGGGTCCACAGCCCCCGGTGCGCAATCGCCGGGTGGAAGAGCCGTTCCCACGCCTCCCCGAACCTGGCCCCGGCTTTCACGATATCGCCACCACCGCGTCGACCTCCACCGCGAAGTTGAGCGGCAGGCGATAGACCCCGACCGCGGAACGGGCATGGCGGCCGACATCGCCGAACGCCTCGACCATGAGGTCCGAAGCGCCGTTCACCACCTGCGGGATCTCGAAGAAGCCGGCGCCGGCCTGCACGAACCCACTCAGTTTCACAACGCGAACCACTCGGTCGAGGTCACCTTCGCAGGCGGCTTTCATTTGAGCGATCAGGTTGATTCCGCAGAGCCTCGCGGCCTTCCGCGCAGTCTCGGGATCCACGTCGTCGCCGACCACGCCGCGGATCCCGCCCGAGGCGTCCATGGAGACCTGGCCGGAAATATGAACCAGCCCGCCCTGCCTGACGAACGGGACGTAGTTGGCGACGGGCGGGTTGGGCTTCGGCAGGACGATGCCAGCGGCGGTGAGGCGATCTTCGATCTTGGACATGCAGGAACGTCTAACCTCCCGCTCCGGCGGAATCTACTCAGGCGAGCCCTATGCTGGCGAACACCGCGATGGCCTCAACGACAAAAGGCCCGGAGCATCGCTGCTCCGGGCCTTCGAATGCCCATCGGCTCCGCGAGGCGGGGCCGTACGCGGGTAATTGCTTAGCGGGCGGCCTGCATCCGCTCGACCATTGCGGTCATGCGCTCGTTCAGGGGCTTCACGCTGTCCTTCACCGAGGCGGAGACGGTCTCGGACATGCGGCCGACCTCGGCCATGTAGCCTTCGAGCGCGCTCTTTGCGAAAGCCGTCTGGAGTTCGACGACTTCCTGGACGCTCTTGGCGCTGGCCAGCGACTTCGCCGCAGCGACCTGGTTCTCAAAGGAGGTCTTCGAGAAGGCCATGGCCTGGGCGCCCAGCGCCTCGGCGCCTTTGGTGGCGGCGGTCACCGAGGCGACAACGGCTTCAAGGTTCTTCTTCGAGACGCCATTGGCTTCGTTCAGGGCGGCGAGGGTCTTCTCGACACCGTCCTTGAAGGCGACATTCGAGGCGGCGGTGAATTGATCGACGGTGGACTTCACGGCTTCAGCGGCGGGGGCCATGGCATTGAACTCCTGGATGAGGCGGCGAGCAGCGCCGCGGCAGGGGATGGTTAGGAGGGCAGGTTAGGTAAACGCAGGGCCTTCTCCCATGTTGCAGTGCAGCAGTCAATTGATTTTTGTGCAGTGCAGCATGACGGTAATTTGAAGCCCTCGGCCACCGCGACAATTCGCTCTTCAACTCCTGTTTACTCTCAAGCAAGGGTCAGGCTGTCATGGTAGGTAGATTCACGGGACAGCGGGCAGCTGTCTCAAGCCACTGATTCGACGGACGAAGCATGATCAAGCACGCCCGCCGCCTGTTCCTAGCGTTAGGTCTGGCCGCCACCACTGCGTTCGGCTCCGTCGCCACTCCGGCGAGCGCGCAGCTTCCCTCATTCCAGAACCTCCTGGCCTCGCAGACGAAGTACGCTGCGGTCGTGGTCGACGCGAAGTCGGGCGAGATGCTTTACGCCAAGCACGAGGACAGCCCGCGCTACCCGGCGTCGATCACAAAGGTCATGACGCTCTATCTGACCTTCGAAGCGCTGGCCGCGGGAAAGCTGCACCCGGACGACCAGGTGCTGTTCTCGCCGCATGCCGCGGCCCAGGCCCCGTCGAAGCTGGGTGTGCGATCGGGGGACTCGATTACGGTGACCGAGGCGATTGAGGCCATGACCACCTTGTCGGCAAACGATGCCGCGGTCGCCATGGCTGAAAAGCTTGGCGGAACCGAGAGCCGGTTTGCCGCCCTGATGACCCTGCGCGCCCAGGAACTGGGCATGCAGAACACCCACTTCGCCAACGCCAACGGCCTGCCCGACAGCCGCAACATCTCGACGGCGCGGGACATCGCGATCATGTCGCGCGCAGTGATGCGCGACTACCCGCAGTACTATCATTACTTCAGCCTCGAAGGGTTCGGGTTCCGCGGCCGCCAGATCACCAGCCACAATCACCTGCTGGGTCCGGGCGTGGACGGTCTGAAGACCGGATTCACCAACGCCTCGGGCTTCAACATCGCGATCTCCGGCGTACGTGACAATCGCCGCCTGATCGTCGTGGTGCTGGGCGGTCCGACCCGCGTGGCCCGCGACCAGAACGCCGAGGATCTTTTGCTTACCGGCTTCAGCGTCATGCAGCGCCGCGCCATGGGCGAGAAGATCACAGTCGCGCAAAATCTTTTCGAGCCGGAGCTCAGCGGGCCGGTGATCCGACCTCCGGTGGAGCAAGGCGACGGCGACCAGGATGGCTTGCGGATTCAGCTCGCCTCGGCGCCGCCCGGGCGAGCCGGCAAGATCGAGGTCGCACCGCCGGCGCCGGCCCGCGGCAAGGCGCCCAAGGCCACGAAAGCCAAATGGGCCGTCCAGGTGGGCGAGTTCCATTCACCGACGGACGCCCGCCATCAGATCGCCCTCGTCGAGAAGCGCTTTGGCGAACACTTCGACGGCGCAACCGGCGCAGCCGACAAGCAGGGCCGCCGCTATAAGGCGGTGTTCACCGGCTTCAGCGAAAGCGACGCCAGGGACGCCTGCCGGGCGCTCAAGGCCAAGCGGCTGGCCTGCATCGTGATACAGCCGGCCTGACCTGCAAGCCGGCCGCCACCTATTCCTTGAGTAGACGATCGCGTGCGGCGTTGAGTTGCGCGGCCAGACCGCTCGTGCCGCCCTTGTCGGGATGGGCGAGACGCATCAGCCGCGTATAGGCTTCCTGGATCTCCTCCGATGTGGCGTCCGCTCCGACGCCGAGTACGGAACGCGCATCCTCAAGGCTCATGCGGCCGCCGGCCCTAGGCCGGACCGTGGGTCGGTTCAGTCGGGAGGTCGTCACCAGCCATAGACCCAGCACGACCAGGACGATGGAGATCTCCCAGCCGCCGCGCAGTCCGACGTAGGCGGCCGCGGCGAAGGCGGCCACAGCGAAGGCCGCGCTCATCAGGCGCCATTCCCGGCGTTTGAATATCCGTTGCCCGCGACCAAGGCCCACCAGGAACCACAGCAGCGCGGCCCCGAGGGCGAGATAGAGCACGGCTCGTCTACTCTGCGGCGATCTGCTCGCCGTCCGAGAAGCCCGACAGGCCAAGCGCCGTCATCAAGGCGCGCAGTTCCTGGCGCGCGGCCACATGCTGCAGCGACATCGCAACTGGCCGGATAACCGGTGACAGGTCCGCCACCGTCAGGCCGAACGGGAACAGCTCACGATAGATGACCCGGTCGCGCAGCCCCGGCCCGATACGGAACCCGACCTTGCGTGACAGCGTCTCTACCCGCTCCTCGAGACGCTTGCGGTTGCGGGCCTCGGTGGGCGCCAGCCTGTTGCGCAGCACGACCCAGTCGATCGTCTTGCGGTCCTTGAGCGCGCGCGCCTTGCGGCTGTTCCAGACAGTCTCCGAATAGAGGCTGTGGCGCTTGAGCTCGAGGGTCACCGGGTCAACCACCCCCAGCATGTCGAAATCGACGAAGCTATCGTTCATCGGCGTAACGATGAGGTCGGCCAAGCCGTGGGCTGCGCGGCTGATTGCCGTGTCGCTGCCTGGCGTGTCGATCAGCACGAACTCCGCCGCCTCACTCGCCTCGGCGAAGGCGTCGTGAAAGCGCGCGAGGGCTTCCTCGTCGGTGGCCGTGGAAAGCGCCGCGGCCTCGGCGCTCAAGCGGTTTTCAACGGGCATGGGGGCGGCTAGGCCGTTGGCCTCGAGCCAGGCGCGGCGATGGGCGAAAAAATGCGCCGTAGTCTGCTGGCGCACGTCAAGGTCGAGCACGGCGACCTTCGCCTCGGCGTGGAGGAGAGCCGTGGCTGCGTGGATGGCAATGGTGGACTTGCCGGCTCCGCCTTTTTCGTTACCGACGACGATGACACTGGCCTGCGGCATACCGGAGACTCCCAAGAGAGCAGCGTATTCGCGACTCAGATGACGTTAAGGTAGCGTTAAGGGAGCGCTTTGACCCCTCCAGCGTCAACGCGCGGATCGTCACCGCCTGTGGACGGAAGCGCTACCAGGCGCCCACTTCGCGCAATTGGCGTGCGAGTTCGGTCGGGATATCGCCGAAGGCTTCGTCCGGAAGGTCCGACGGCGCGTCCTTGGGATCGAGGTAACGCCACCCCTGGAATGCCCGTCGCGGCGTCGGCGCAACGCGCACCGGTTCAGGATCCAGGGTGACCTCGCAGCGCGCACTGCCCCCCTCGCCCACGGTCGCCACAGCCAGGATCGCCTGGCGGCAGAGGATTACGCCCTTGAAGACCCGGTAGAGCGAACCGCCGTCGATGAGCTCGGCTGTGCGCTTGGGTGTCTGGCGGGTGCGCATGATCCAGGGGCCATCGGGCTCGCGCGTGCGCTGCCATTCGAGCAGTTCCTCGACGCTCGCCGCGCCGACGCAAAGCTTGATCATGTGGAGCGCCATGCCCTGGATTACGGCCCGCCCGGCCGTTTGGCCAGTGCGGCGAAGGATCAATCCGCGCCCGGCGCCCAGACGGGCCTGCGGCGCTCCAGGAACGCGCGGACGCCCTCCTGTCCCTCCCCGCCGACACGCGCCTGGGCGATGCGCTTGGCGGTCTCCTCCAGCAGGCCGTGGTCGATCTTCTGGGCGAAGACGTCGGAGACCAGGCGTTTTGCATCGGCCACCGCGCCGGGCGCGCAATCCAGGATGTCGGCGGCGATCCGCGTCTGGGCGGCCGCAAGCCCAGTCGCGTCGGCGACCACCTCGTTGATCAGCCCGATGCGCAGGGCCTCGTCCGCGTCGAACACCTGGCCGGTGGCGAACAGGCCGCGGGCCGCCCGAGGGCCGATTGCGGCCACCACATAGGGGCTGATCGTCGCCGGGATCAGGCCAAGCTTGACCTCCGAGAAGCTGAACCGCGCCTCCGCCGTGGCGACGGCCATGTCGCAGGCGGCTGCGACCCCGGCCCCGCCGCCGAACGCACCCCCCTCGACCAGGGCCACCGTCAGGGCAGGCAGATCCCAGAGCTGCTTGAGCATGTGGGCCATGGCGTAGGCGTCTTCGCGGTTGTCGCTCTCGGTCCGCTCGACGGCGGAGCGCATCCAGTCGAGGTCAGCCCCGGCGCTGAAGGTCCCACCCTCGCCGCGCAGGAAGATCACTCTTACGCCCTCGGCCCCGCGTAGCGTCTCGAAGGCCTCCGAGAGGGCGGAGATCAGGTCGGCGTTGAACGCATTTTTCCGCTGTGGACGGTTCATCACCACCGTCACGGCGCCGTCCTGCGTTGCTTCGATACGCACGAACTCGGTGGTGGGACTGGTGTCCGGGACCTCGACCAAGGGATCGGCGATGGGATTCGACATGGAGGAGCTCCTCTTTCGCCCTAGCCAAACGCCTTACTCAACCCGACAGGGCCACACAGCGAACCCATAGCTCCGACTCTTCGGCCAAGCTAGGCTCCGGGGCGTGCACATCTTGCCTGACATCCCCGAGGACTCCGCGCTGGCGCGACTGTTCGGGCAGGACCGCGTGCAGGCTGAATCGGTGTGGTTCTCACTGCCGGGCGGCGAGACGCTGTTTTCCGCCGGCGACCGGTCCGACCAGCTCTTCTACGTCCGCGCAGGCCGACTGGGCGCGTTCCGTCGCGAGCCGAACGCCGAACTCCAGTTCCTGGGCGTGATCCGCCCTGGTGAGCCGGCGGGCGAGATGTCGCTGATCGCAGACGCGCCGCATTCGGCCGACGTGGTCGCCCTGCGAGACACTGAGATCATAGCTGTACCGCGCGATGTCTTCCTGGAGGCCTGCGAAGCCGACACCGCGGTGATGATTGAACTCGCCAAGTTGATGATGTTGCGCAGCCGCCAGGCGGTGACGCACCGCAGTATGGGCGAACCCTCGGTGTTCGGCTTTGTCGCGCTCGGCCAACCGGGACAACTTCGCCCGCTGGCGGATCGACTGGCGCGTGAGATTCGCAAGGCCGGCTACTCGGCCACCACGATCGGCGCCGAAGCCCACAGCGCCCCCACCGAGTGGTTCTCGGACGTGGAGCGCAACCACGACTTCGTACTCTACGTCGCCGAAGCGGCCGACGGCGGCTGGCGCCAAGCTGTGGCGCGACAGGTCGACCGATTGTTCCACGTCGGCCGGGGTGACCGCACGCCACCCAAGGCCGGCGCGGCGGGCGCCCTTTCCTCCCCGCTACAGGCCCAGCGGCTTGTCGACCTGATTTTGCTGCACCCGGCGGAAACCAGCCGGCCCTCTGGGTCGGAGGCGTGGCTCGACGCCGCCCAGCCTGCGCGCCTCTTCCATCTGCGGCGCGACCACGACATGGACATCGAACGGATCGCCCGCGTCCTGACCGGCCAGTCGGTCGGGCTGGTGCTGTCCGGTGGCGGCGCTAGGGCCTATGCCCACATCGGTGCGGTGCGGGCTTTGCGCGAGCGCGGGGTGCCGATCGACTTCGTGGGCGGCGTTTCCATGGGCGCGATCATCGCCGCCGGCGTCGCCATGGGCTGGGGTGACGCCGAGATGGAGCGCCGCATCTGCGAGGCCTTCGTCAACACCAGTCCACTCGACGACATAGCGATACCGTTGCTGGCGATGACCCACGGCATGAAGGTAAACGATCGGCTGGAGCACCACTTTGGCGAGACCCAGATCGCCGACCTGTGGCTGCCCTTCTTCTGCCTGTCGTCAAATCTGACTACCGGCGCCTACCAGATGCATCGACGCGGACTGCTGAGGAAGGCTCTTCGGGCCTCAATATCGCTGCCAGGCATTCTGCCGCCGGCGACGGACCACAACAATGTGCTCGTGGACGGGGCGGTGATGAAGAATTTTCCCGCCGACGTGATGCGCGCAAGCCAGCTTGGCCCGATCGTCGGCATCGATGTCACCACCGGCCGCAGCATTACCGCCGACGACGTGGCCCGGCCGGCGTCGGTATGGCGGTGGCTATGGTCAGGGCGGTGGCGCAGGGGACCGCCGATCGTCTCACTCCTGATGCGCGCAGCCACCGTTTCCACCGCCCGCGACGTCACTGCCGCGCGCGAAGCTACCGACGTCCTGGTGATGCCGGACGTGTCGAAGGTGGAAATCCGCGACTTCAGCGCCTATGAGCCTGCCGTCGCTGAAGGCTACCGCGCGATGATCGCAGCGTTGGACAAGCTCGACCGCCCCGTCCAGGACCTGCGCCGCAGGCCCAGCCTCGCGGAGTTGCAGACCCAAAAGTCACAGCTCGCTGCGGCCGGTTGATAAACCGATGGCAGCCATTTGCGTGGCGCTGCGAACGGACCCATATTGAGGACCTTGCTCAGCAACCGAAAGGAGGTGATCCAGTGTCTCATTTGTCAATCGCCCGAGTGCTGGAAATCTCCGTGAAGAATCAAGGTCTCGGCTGACCCCAGCGCTCTCGCGGACAAATGCTGGGTGCCAGCTGGGTGTCGAGGGTGACACCGGGCCAGCAGCCCAACAAAGCGGAAGCCCCGACCGAAAGGTCGGGGCTTCTTGCATTGGGGCCAGGTGAGATGTCGGATCGGATGGGGCAGCAGATAAAATCAGTGGCTTTTGGCCCGCCATTCGCCGCGGGCCAGTTAGGCGCTTGAACTCGCGCTGGGGCTCACTCTCGGTGATTTCAGCTCTCGGAGCGCCTTTTCCGAGCTCGTACCGCGGACCCACAAGGGCGGCTGAACTACGCTCTTGGACCCTAGCAGATCTCCCCGAGGTCGTTCTTCGCCCGGGCTTCGCGCGCCAGCCTGGTGAGATAGGTGAAGGCCGCCAGGCTCAGGGCCCCGCAGACCGCCGTCTGGCCGAGGCGGACCCAGAACCATAGGTCCGGCCCGCTGGCCGAGATCAGGGTGCGCCCGGCGTCGCGGGGCCAGATGAAATAGAAGAAGACGAAGAGGCCGATGGTGTGGGTCGCAATGCCTGGCCGGATGGACCTGGTGACGAAGGTGATAGCCCCCTGCATGCCGTCGAAAAGGAAATAGAAAAGCATGTTGGGCCAGACAAAGCCTTGGCTGAGAGCGTGCTGCGGAGCCATCACCAGCGCCGCCAGCAGAACCGCTGAGCGTCCAAGGCCAGCCCGTTCCAGCGCACTCAGGAAGTAGCCGCGATAGGCGGCCTCTTCGGAAACGGCGCCGGAAATAGAGGCCATGGCGAGGGCGACGACCCCGGTGACGGCGGGATACTCCGAGAGTGCGGGAAGCGGGTTGGTTTGCACGGGCATGAGCCGATGGAGGACGATCCATAGGCCAGCGAGCGAGCCCATCCAGAGCAAGCCAGCAGCGAGGGCCCAGAAGAGCACTGGCCTCGGCAGCCGCCGGGAGCGCAACAATCTGCGCCGCGCCGCCTGGGATCTCGGCAGGCCCCACCGGCCGCCGAGAAAGGTCCACACCATCCACAGTACGAGCGCCATCGGCGCGACCGCCCACGGAAACGCGCCGCCGGTTCTCAAATTGAGGGTGAGCAGTACTCCCCAGACGAGTGAGATCGCAGCCGTCAGTATGACCGCGAAGCAACCGGTCCACACAACTCGAAGGACCGCGTCCGCACGCTCCGACATGGATCTTGGCTCCTCTCCAAGCCTGGCTGACCGATATCCTGCCTCCGCGGGCGTGCTGCCTGCCCTCTCTGTTGGAGCGTCGACCGTCTTTGGCCTCAACCGACCTCGAAACTGGGGCCTGCGAACGTGCGCTGTCCTCTCGCGGTTGCTTGGCCGCGCTTGGGGGCGGTGTTCAGGGCGCCGGCTGTGGCGCCGCCATCGACGACGAGGGTGTGGCCGGTGATGAACTGAGCGGCGTCGCTGGCCAGGAAAAGGGCGGCGTTGGCGATGTCGAGCGGCCGACCCACCCGAGGCAAGGGCTGAGCGTTGAGGAGGAAGCCCTCGACCGCCTCTCGGTTGGCGGCGCCGTTCCAGACGATGGGTGTAGAGACGCCGCCGGGTGCGACGGCGTTGACCCGGATGAAATCGCAGGCGAGTTGCAGAGATGCCGAGCGCGTCAGGTTCACGACACCAGCCTTCGCGGCGCAGTAGGCGTGAAGGCCGGAGTAACCGTCGATGCCGGCTGTCGAGGCGGTGGAAACGATGGAGCCGCCCCCGTTCGCGCGCATCGGTGCGATGGCGTGCTTGATCCCCAGGAAGACGCCGCGCAGGCACACGGCCTGGGTGCGGTCCCAGTCGTCGACGGCGATGTCTTCCAACGGTCCGACCGCGCCGCCTATGCCGGCGTTGTTGAACAGGATGTCGAGCTTTCCGAACTCGCCGACGGCGCGCGCGATGAGCGCCTCGACGTCGGCCTCTTTGGCGACATCGGCGCGCTGGAAGACACAGGCAGGACCTGCTTGCGAAGCCTCTGCGGCGGCAGCTTCACCGCCTATGACGTTGAGATCGGCCAAGACCACGTTGGCGCCCTTCTGGGCGAAGAGGACAGCCGCGGCGTGGCCCATCCCGCTGGCAGCGCCGGTAATGACAGCGACCTTTCCGGTGAGATCATACATGTGGGTCTCCGCCTGGGCTCGAGTGGACTTACTCAAGGCGCAGGCGAGGCCAGGGGCAAGGGTAACGTAGGGTCAGGAGCCTCACCGGCCCCGCGCCGCTAGACGCCGATGCCGGCAGGGTGTGCGACCAACCCGTGAGAATATCCGCGAAGCGCTGCGGATCGGCCTGGTGCATGCTGTGGGCGGCGTCGGGGGCCTGGACCAACTCGAACGGCTGGTTGTCCGGAGCGCTTTTCGGCGCCATCTCCGACTTCCAGGTCCGGATCGACGAAGCGCATGTGGCGGGTGAACAGCATCGGCGTGCGGGGCCTCGGCAAGCATCCGTTTGTGCGGGCAATTGAGCGCCACAGAACCCTGAACGAAGGCGCGGCCCCGCTCTGGATCATATTCCTTCAACGTCCGCGGTGGCGTCTCGGCCGCCGACATCATGCGGTTCGCCGGATACAGATCCTGCGCAACGTCCGGGCCTGATCCTGACCCCCCAATGGTCGGCAGATGGAAGACAGATCGCGGTCGGGTTCGGTCAGTTCTCGTCCTTCCTTGATTTTTCTGTCGGCGATCAAAAGCCGAGCGATCCGGTGAACGGGGGCAGCCAGGTGGCTGTGTTGAATAACGACGGCAGCGGCTTCCGGTGGCTGACGTCCGGTGCGAACAGCAATGCCTTCCCCTCCTTTGCCCCGGACGGTGGCCAGATCGTGTTCCGCACACAGGGACCCGAGGGACAGGGCCTGCGGATCCTGAACCTGACGGACCACTCAATCAGGAAGCTGACCGACAATTGGGACAACTTTCCAGTGTGGTCTCCGACGGGCGACCGCATCGCCTTCGTGCGCCGCACCGGCCAAGACTTCCAAGTGCTCACCATCCGGCCTGGCGGTACGACGGCCAAACAGCTCACCCATGGGACCGGCAACAACGCACACCTGGCTTGGTCGCCGGATGGATCCCACCTGTTGTTCACAGACTCGGCCAAGGGCTTCAAAGACGAGGCTCAGTACACGGGGTCGCCGCAGCCCTATGGGGAAATCTTCCTGATGTGTGCGGACGGCGGTGGGCTCGAACAACTGACGGACGACCAGTGGGAAGAAGGGGTCCCCCCTGGTTGCCCGCCTCGCTACCGGGGGGGCCCGCTCACTGGCGCATCCGGATCGAGGGAATTCGCGCTGTTAGACCTCGGCCACGATGGTGGGGCCTAGCCAAACGCGCTCAACGACCTCCGACATGACTGCTCTCTGGGCGTCGCCGTCCATCGTCTCGGCGCGAGGCGAACGTTTGCTCCCGCCCCCGGCAACCTTGAGACCGGGCGTATGGTGTCTTAGCCATCATAGTCGCGCCGGCGCGAGAGGGCTTCCAGGCCGTCTGCGCTACCCCTACCATTCGCCGGAGAGTTGGGGGTGGCGCATGGCGGAAACCTTTCCATCTGCGGTCTGGCGCGAGCTGTTCGTGATGATCGGCGGGTCGGCGGCTTCGCTCGTCGGGCTGCTGTTCATCGTCATGTCGATGCACTTCAACGCCTTCCGCGAACACCTCGACTACAAAATGAGCGCGACTATCCAGGCGGCGCGCAACAACACCTTCCACTTGCTCACGGCACTGGTGACGGCCGTGGTCATCCTCGTGCCCCAGCCGCCCGCACTGCTGGGTGGCGAACTCATTGCCATGCACCTTTTCGGCCTGCGCCTGCCGATATTTTTCACGTGGCGCCACTTCGTCGCCAATCATGGCGGCTTCCCGATAAGCATGATCGTTACGATCAGCACGGGCTACCTGCTGGGCGCGGCCGCCGGCGCCGCCCTGATCGTCCACAGCCCCGCCGGTCTGTACCTCGCCGTCGCCTCGTGCACGGTGATCCTGGTGAGGTCGGTGCTGACCGCTTGGATCCTGATGTTCGAGAGTCGGCAGACCGCCCCGGCCCAGCCGCACGTATAGTTGGGAGCCTAAATCCGGCTAACCGATACTGATCGCTGCCCCCTAACCGAATCCTCTATCCGCCAGCCACGCGCCCAGAAGATCGATCCAGCGGTCGGATGGCAGGCCCTGTCGAACCATGCCGAAGCCGTGGGCGCCGCGGGCGAAGATGTGCAACTCGGATGACTGGTCGGCGGCCGACCAGTCGAGATAAAGCCTCTCCACCATGTGGAACAGCAAGCGATCGTCGTGGGCGATCACGGTGAAGAGCGGCGGAGCGTCGGCGGGCACGGGGCGACCGCGCGTCTCGCCGCCGTAGATCGGCGCCAGGAAGGCGGGCGGCGAGCCCCGAGGGTCCATCGCCACGTCCACAACCAGGAACGCTCCGGCGGAGAAGCCGATCATCCCAACCCGGTCGGGGTTCAGCCCGTAGGCATCTGCGCGCTCGCGCACAATCGAAAGCGCGCGCCGGCCATCGTCGGCGGCGATCTCGCGGGCGTAGATTAGTTGCTCATCGCGCACGATCTGGCCCATCGCGGTCGGCGCGTTGGCGGCTGTCAGGGGCTCGGTTAGCAGGCCCTCGTTCCGCGCCATTTGCTTGGCGAAATGGGCCGGGTCCTCAGGCGTCGCCGAGACCCGGTACTTGAGCAGGAAGGCCGTATAGCCGCGGCGGGCGAACCAGTCGGCAACGTCGGTTCCCTCGTGCTCCCAGGCCAGGATGCTCCAGCCGCCGCCGGGGCAGACGATGACGCTGCTGCCGTTGGCCTTGCCGGACTCGGGTCGGTAGACCGCCACTGTCGGCTTGGAGACGTTGCGCAGCATCTTGGTGTTTGCGGCGAGGCCGGCCGGCGGCCTGAACGAGCGCTCCTCCGGCACGCTGTCAATGGTTCGCGGCGGGCCAGCGGGCCACAGGTCGATCGCTTCGCCGGTGGAGAATTGCGACTCCACCTTCAGGTCGTCGGGCATGAAGATATCCTCCGTTGTACGCAGTTTATCAGCGGATCAACGACGCAATCAGGCCGTTCTTCTCGGCGACGAAATCAGCGAGTTTGAGGTCATAGCGATGGCCAACCATCGCCCGTAGCGGCCGAAGGATCACATCAGGGCGCTCGACCCGTTGCTACCAACGCATTCCGGGAGAATGCTGCGCCGTGGTCGCAAAGTACGACAGCATCGGGATCAACTATTCAGAGCTTCGCCGGCCAGATCGGCGAATAGCGGCAATCATCGAGAGCGCGCTTGGCTCGGCGCGAACCGTTTTAAATGTCGGCGCGGGGACCGGTTCCTACGAGCCGGCTGATCGGTCGGTCATCGCTGTCGAGCCTTCGCCTGAGATGATCCGGAATCGGAGTTCGGCGGCGGCCAAGGCGATTAAGGCCACAGCTGACGATCTCCCGTTCCCCGATGGCAGCTTCGATGCCGCCATGGCCATCCTGACCATCCATCACTGGCCGGACAAGCAAGCGGGCTTGAGCGAGATTCGTCGTGTCACGCGCGGGCGGATCGTCCTCCTCACCTTCGATCCTTCGCACCGCCCGTGGTTGACCGACTATCTTCCAGAACTAGCGGCATTGGACGAAGCACAGATGCCGGCGATGTCGGACTATGAACGATGGTTGGGGCCGGTGCACGTCAGGCCCGTCCTGGTGCCACACGATTGCAGCGACGGATTCCTGTATGCTTACTGGCGTCGACCCACGGCCTATCTTGACGCGCGTGTCCGTTCTGGCAGCTCGTCCTTCTGGGCTATAGGCGACGCTGAATCCGGGTTGAAGAAACTGAGGCGCGACCTCGAAACCGGGGAGTGGGAGCGGCGCTACGCTGAATTGCTCAGCCTCGACGAATATGACGCGGGCTACCGGCTCGTGGTCGCGGACTGATCGCAAATGGCCGCTCGCCACCCTGCCCCGTCATCTGTTGCGTCCGCTTTCCGGCCCTAAATGAGTGGACGAGGTTGAACCGGCTTGCGCCCCGAGCGGCCGTCGGGGTCAGCTCCAGTTCCACGGACGGAGAGTTGCCGGCGCTGACCCAACGGGGAGAATCGACCCCGAGCGGACGGTGCGTCCTCCGGCCTCGGAAGCCCGGGCGGCCTGTAGCCTGCGGATAGGACGGGGGTCGGCGCAGGCATCGCGCCAATCCCCGCCACGAGCTTGTCTATTTCAGCGGGTCGAGCGTCTGGTACAGAATGGTCCCGACCTGGGTCGCATATTCACTGCGTTTCGCCGCGGCCTGGGCGGCCTTATCCAACGAGCCGTAGACGGAGATGGCCCGCTTGTCCCCCGCTTCGTACGAACCGTCCAGGGCCGCCAGGTCCTTAAAGGTGATGCGGGTGATGACGTTGGGCTCTCCGTCGCGGCGGGCAATGACCGTCGCGGCGCCATAGCTCAGGATCAAGCCGGCCTTCTTGCCGATCTCCAGGGCAGCGGTCTGGTTGGTCGTGTAGTCCTGCATGAAGGCATTCAGCTTGCCCGGCGCGACTTGCCATTGCGTCACCTGAACGACCGGACCCTTCTGGTAGGTTCTCGGCACGACCTGGGCGGTGGCAGATATCGCACTGACTGAGAACAACGCAGCCAAACCAATGGCGGCAACACGCGTTGAGATCGACATGTCTTCGTTTCCTCGATGATCAGCCAATCTTCGTTGGCTGATATCAACATGAGAACAATTCAGACATCGGCAATCGAATTCTCGATTATTGCATCCTGCGGGTGTGCGCAGTGAACATGCACGTCCATGGCTCGGCTCATCTGTCAAAGTGAGAGGATAGCCAAGGGACCGGGAGCGCTGCAAAGCGAGGAGCGCCTGACATCGCCGCGATGAGCGTCTGAATTCCGCTCCCCAGCGGAGTTTCAGCGGGTCCGCTCGCGACGGGTGAGCCTAAGGCCGACTCCGACCCTCAACGGATAGGAGGAGAGCGGCTGGCCGCCCTGACGCTCAGCTAGCCGCGGCGCTTGCCACGGGGATGAAAAGCCTCGCCTGACGCGAGCCGCGCCACGATTTCGGCGATCTTCGCGGCGCGACGGTCCGGCCCCTTCGCCTGATGCACGCGATAGAGCACCGCGTAGCGGTTCGCAGCGTCAAGACTGTCGAAGAACCGGCGCGCATTGGGCTGCGCGTCGAGCGCGGCCGCCAGGTCCGGGTCGGGCGTCGCACGCCCCTGGGGCGCGTACGCGGCGTCCCAACGTCCGTCGGCCTTCGCCCGCGTCACCTCAGCCAAGCCTTCAGACTTCATTCGACCATCGGCGATCAGGCGCTCCACGCGCTCCCGGTTCACCTGGGACCAGGCGCTGCGGGCTCTACGCGGGGTGAACCGGACCTTGTAGTAGTGCGCGTCCACGCGCCCGAGCTGCCCGTCGATCCAGCCATAGGCGAGCGCGCTGTCGATCGCATCCGACTTGCTTAGAGTCACCTCCGGTGCGCCCGGCTTGCCGAATGTCAGCCAAGCCCCACGGGCTGTTTGCGGCTGATCTGCGAGCCAAGCCTCGAAGGCGCCGGCGTCTCGAAAGGTCAGGAGCGGAAGTTCTGGCGAAGGCACGCGAACTCCAATTGCGACGGGGACCGCCTCGGTCGATGGGATGGGAGCAAGTGCAACGCAGATTGCAGTGACCGCAACACACCCTCTCCGGTCCTTTGGCGCATCCGCTTTCGGGCCCGCGTTGGACCGCTCTGCGCAGCCAGCAGCAGACATTCAATCCTATGCCGAAAGGCGACCCGCAAATCGAGTTCCTGGGATGCTTCGGGCGGCTTCGGAACGGCCGCCCGCCGCGAGGATTGAGTCAAACCATGACCACGCTGGCCGACCTGCCGCTCCCCCTCGACTTTCGGCCCATGGAGGCGAAGCTGGTCCAGGCGTTGCCGACCGGTCCGGGCTGGCGGTTCGAGCCCAAGTGGGATGGCTTCCGCTGCATAGCCTTCCGAAGCGGGGAAATCGTCGACCTGCGGGCCAAGTCCGGCAAGCCGCTCGCCCGCTACTTCCCCGATGTGGCCGCCCTCCTGCAAGCCTTGCCCGTAGAGCGCTTCATCCTCGATGGCGAACTGACAATCCCGGTGCATGGTGAGCTCTCCTTCGACGCCCTGCAGATGCGGCTGCACCCGGCGGAGAGCCGCGTGCGGAAGCTGGCGGCCGACACTCCGGCGACCTTCGTGCTTTTCGACTGCCTGGCGGACGCCCGCGGCCATAGCCTCGCCGAGGCGCCGCTGACCCGTCGCCGCGCAACTCTCGAGGCGCTGTTCGAACGATTCTCCGGCGCGGCCCGCCTGCGCCTCACGCCCGGAACCGATGACGTCGACGAGGCCCGGGCCTGGCTCGCCCGGACCGGCGCTGCGCTAGACGGCGTCGTCGCCAAGCAGCTGGACGGACCCTACGCCTCGGGCGAACGCGCCATGCTGAAGATCAAGCGCCTGCGCACCGCCGACTGCGTGGTCGGTGGCTTCCGCTACGAGGCCAACAGCCAGGAAGTCGGCTCCTTACTGCTCGGCCTCTACGACGAGGCCGGCCGGCTCGATCACGTGGGCTTCACCTCAGCGATTTCCGACGCCGAACGGCCGGAGCTGACCAAGCGGCTGGAGAAGCTCGTCGGCGGCCCGGGCTTCACCGGCGACGCGCCGCGCGGCCCCAGCCGCTGGAGCAACGGCCGTTCCGCCGAATGGACGCCTTTGAAGACAAAACTGGTGGTCGAGGTCCGCTACGACCACGTCACCGGCGAGCGCTTCCGGCACGGGACGACGTTGCTGCGCTGGCGGCCGGACAAGGCCCCGCGTCAATGCACCGTGGCTCAGCTTCGCTCGGAGTCGACCAGCCTGCTGGGGCAAGGCCTGTCCTAGGCATCGCCCCGCTGCGCTGGGAGCGCAGCTGGCCTTTGGCGGACATTCCAACGCCCCTTGAATTGGTCAGGCCGTCCCTCAAAGTGCAAAAATCGCGATTACGGCTAAGGCGGCGCCCCCGCCAATTGAGCCCTGGCCGGAGTATCGCTTACTTGTGCCCGCCCTTCAGGTAGAGCCGGGGCGTCGCGAGAAATCGGGGTCCTGAGGTCATGCTGAACATCTACCCCAAGCCGAGCGACGGTGGCGCGGCCGCTTCAGCTCCGGTGTGGCTGGACCTATTCCCGACGACGGATGACGAAATCGCGGCCGTGGAAACCCAGATCGGCGCTTCTCTGCCCCGGCGCGGCGCGCTCAGCGAAATCGAGATGTCGAGCCGGCTTCGGCAACGCAAGGGCGTGCTGACCATGAGCACGCCCATGGCGCTACGCCCCAGCCCGGACGCATCGACGGCGCCGCTCGGGTTTGTGCTGTCCGCAGAGCGCCTGGTGACGATCCGCTTCGCCGACAGCCCCGCCTTCGAAGCGGTGATGGCGCGGCTCAATGCCGCCGAGGCCATCAAGGGGGGCGGCCCAGAGGTGTTCACTGAGCTCTGCGAAGAGATCGTCGACCGGATCGCTGACGGGCTCGAGCACCTAGCCGAGGAACTGACGGCCGTGTCGACGGCGGCCTTCCGTGTCGACGACCGCGAAAACCATGCGTTGAAGTCCAACCGGGCGCTGCGCGCCAAACTGCGGCAGGTCGGACGCCTCGGCGATCGCTTGTCAGAGGTGCGCGACAGCCTGCTAGGGCTAACCCGCATCGTCGCCTTCACCGAACAGTTCGGGTGTTCGGCCTCGGAACCCGACATCAAGGCGCGCCTGGCCAGCTTGCGTCATGACCTAACGTCGCTGTCCGACTACGACGAGCATCTGGCCAACAAGGTTCAGTTCGTTCTCGACGCCTTGGTCGGCCTCATCGGCATCGCCCAGAACGACATCTTCAAGGTGCTGACGATCGTCTCCATCGTCGGGATTCCGCCCACATTGATGGCCGGCGTCTATGGCATGAACTTCAAGAACATGCCCGAATATGACTGGTCGTTCGGCTACCAGTACGGCCTCGCCGTGATCGTCCTCAGCGCGGTCCTGCCGCTGATCTGGTTCAAGGTGAAGGGGTGGTTCTGAGCGCCTTGGCGGCCGCCTCGCGCCGAGCTTTTCCCACCGCAGTGCGCCAGATGCAGTCCTTGGCTCTGCTCCCCAAGCTCGACATTCAAGCAGGCGGTCGACGGGCGCTGTTCGGCCCCTATCGATTGACGCGCTTGTGAAGTGACATTCGAAACCCGATGGTTATTCTACCTAAAGTTGTGAGCAAGGTCGCAAGAACTTTAATGTTCGGCGGCGGCGTGCGCTCTATTTGACCTGAAAAGCTGCGATCCCGTTGAAATCCATCTCCGGATGGAAAAGGCGCCTCTTTGAGGAAATAGCCCGTGACCAACCCCGCCGCGTCCCCCGAACTCGTACCCAATCTGAGCCAAACCGGCGTCGCGATTGGCGCCCTGGCCCAGAACGACACCAATTTTCGGGCCGCCGTCGATGCGTTTCGCGCGGCCGACGCTGAATCGTTCCAACGCATCCTTCGGGTGTCAAAGGTCGATATCGACTGCGACCTGGTTTGCCGATGGATCCGCGTCAAGGAATGCGTCCTGCGCTGCATCGAGTTTTGCGGCCCGCCAACGGGCGACCCGGTCACCGTGGCCAACATCCCGGAATTCGCCGACATCATTGCCCGGATCACCGGCGACGAGGAATTGATCGAGCGCCTCGTCGACGCCATTCAGGATCGGGACCCGGAGGCTTACCGACGGCTCGTGGGCGAACTGAAGATCGAGCGGTTCTGCCATTTGCTGTGCTTCTGGGCCTGTCAGGTCCACGCCCGCCTGCTGTGCGAAATTGTTTGCGCCACCGAACCTCCGCCGCCCCGGCACTTCATCAACGAACTGGCCATCGCCGGGGCGGCCATCGGCAGCTTGGCCAAGGATCGCGAAGTCCTGGCCCAGGTCATAAAGGGGGCGGAGGCGGTCGACTGCGAGATCCTTGCAGGTCTTCTCGGACGAGGCGGCAGCTGCATCTACATCTGTGAATGGATCTGCAGCTGGCATTGTGTGCTCAATTGCCTGCGCCTTTGCGCCCAATTCCCCTTCGCCCTGGAAAGCTCGATCGAGGAAATGCGGGCCTTCGCGGCGGCATGCGAGAAGCTGGCTGCGACCCCGGGCGCCATCGCAAAGCTGGTCGACGCAGTCGGCGCTGAAAACGGCGAGGCCTACGCAGCCCTGGTCAAGGAATTCCAGCTGGAGCGGTTCTGCATCCAGCTCTGTCATTGGATCTGCTTCGAGGTCTGCCGGATATTCTGTTTCTGCGTTTGTCCGCCGCCGGAAACCATTCCCCTGTTCACCCATGTTGGCTCGTACCGGGTCGATCCGATCTGGGGAGATTTCACGGGCGATGGGACCACGACAGCCGGAGGCCTGGCCTTCACCTCCAATATTCCCCTGATCGGCATACTCCCCGACGGTACGACGCCCACGGCGATGGAATATCGGTTCCTGACCGAAAAATATCCGCTGGGCGGCGGGCCTGTCGTGATGTCGGCGGCGCAGATCGCGCCGACGGTGATCGGTCAGCTGGAGTATTGGTATTGGGACTCCGTAGCGCTGGCCTGGAAGCTCACCTCAGCCAACTACTGGGTGAACCAACCTGACCCGGCGCAAAACACCATCACCATCAATCAGCCGGGGCCGCCCCTCACCGTATCAGTTAACAAGACCGTCTCTGCGCCCGATGGCTGGATCGCGGTTCCGCGCGAGAACAATCTGGTGTTCGGCGGGGTGGGTCGTTTCGTTCCGACCGGCGGTCTCGCCAACCTGATGACCACGACGCTGACAGACGAGGTTTTCGGCTCCGTCGCCGTGCCCCTGCCCATCCTGGCCGGCGACTCGGTCCCAGCAGCAGATCAATCGGAGAAGCCGCACTACAAGATATCGTTCGAATCGCGCAACGCCGTGTCTCATGCCGCGATCAGCGCCAACGACCGGGTGAAGATCGCGCTTAGCAACACCACCTATGCCTACAACTTGCACCCCGACTGGGCCGGCAATCCGCCGGCGCCTGTGAACCCCAGGACGGCGCTGGTGTCGCTGGACATTCAGGAGTTGATCACTGGCGGCGGGTGCAACCACTTGCACGGGCACATCCATGTTCTGTTCACCGCCTATCACCCCTACCTGGGAACCTGCGAGGTCTACATCCAGGGGCCGGGCGTTCCGCCGCCGGCGGCCGTCTTCCCAGCAATCTCGGCGATTGGCGAAGCGACATCTCCCGCCGGCGGCCAGGATTTCGACATGTCCGCCGCCAAGCCGTGCGCCTATATCGCCTGGATCACCACCACCCTGAACCTGACCGAAGGATACGGTAAGCTTGGCGGCGAGTACGACGATTGGATCGCCTTCTGCACCGAATAGCGCCGAACGGCGGGAGCGGCGCCAGCGCATCCCGCTCGCCAGTCTGCTCTGCCTGCGAGGCGATGCGGCCGGGAGCGAACGTTCGCAACGGCAGAGATGAGCCGGAAGCAGACGTGGGGACACCCCTGACGTCTCCGACGAGTCGCCTGCCCACCGCTTCCGGCGCAAGACCCGTTTACTCGGGTCCGCATGCAACGGCCGCTGACGCCGATCCAGACGATCCGTGGTGATCGTCTCGGGGTGAATCCCTTGGTCTTTTAGCAGCCGCCTCAGCAGCTTCAGCCGCATGCTTGTTGCGCCGCTTCTGGACCAAGATATCCAGCACCTCGCCCTCGTCGTCGTCGACACGCGCCGGAGATACACGCGCCGGCCGCCGATCCATATTCGCCACGCAACCCAGGGTTTTTCACCCTGAAGTGACCACAAGGTCAGTCTCGCGCCGCCGTCTGCGCCGCGGCGGTCACGATGGCGGAGCCGGCGGTTCGGGCAAGCTGGTCCTTACAACCCTACGCTGCTAAGCTGGAGGTGGATCCAAGGCTTCCCCCGGCGGTTGGCCGGGCGGGCTGGGGAAGATGCGGCGATGCTCAAGCTCGCCCACGGCCGCAAGGCTTCCACCGTCGCCAGATGGGTGGCGATCGGCGGTTCGATCGTGACGCCCCTGTGTCTTCTGCCGACCCGCGGGCTGACGCAGACGCCACCAAGCCGAGTCTCGCCGGCGGCTCTAGAGGAGCGGCGCACCGCCCCGCTCGCCGCGCCGGCTCGCGTCACGACAGCTCCGGCGGCTGCGGTAAGCCCGGCTCCACCGGAAACCCAGGCTAGTCCCTCCGTCTTCACGGCCGCGACCATGCCGAACCTTGTCGGCCGCAGCATAGGTGAGGCGCGCAAGCTGATCGCGCCCCTCTATCGGCTGAAGATGGTGCGCGAGACGTTCAACCCCTCGGACCAGCCGGCCAACACCATTGTCGACCAGTCGCCCCGCGCCGGATCGCCGGTGACGCGGGAGACGACGATCGTGCTGGCGGTGTCGCAGGCCCCGGCGCCGCCGGCAGCTGCCGTGACCCGGGCGCCGACCGGAACCCGGGACGGGGTGTCCGTCCCCGTTGGCTCCCAGGTCGAGGCCCCGACGATGCCGTACCTGGTAGGCCGCAACATAGCTGAGGCGCGCAGACTACTCGCGACCCCTTACCGGCTGAACAGGGTGCGCGAGGTGTTCCATCCCTCGGACCGCGCGGCCGACACCATCGTCGACCAGTCGCCCAGCGCTGGATCGCCAGTGACACGGGAGACGACGATCTCGCTGTCGGTCTCGCAAGGCCCTCCAAAGCTGCCGGCGGACTCCAGCCGAGGCCAGCAGACCATCCCAGGCGTCGTGACGGGACGCGTGACCGGCCCGCCCGGTGACAGCGGGCCGCCGCATGCAGGGCACAGTTCCGGCTCGATGCCCAAGCTGATCGGCGAAAGCTTGGAGGTGGCCCGTCAGGACCTGGCGGGCGTCGACCTCGCGGCGCCCAACCCGCTCCACGTTCCCTCGGGCAGGCCCCTCGATGAAGTCGTCGAGCAGTCCCCGGCGCCCGGGGCGCCCCTGGAGGGCCATCCTCAAGTCAGGATCTGGGTTTCCGATGGGTCCTATGCGAGGCCGGCGGAGCCGGCGCCGGTCGCGACACTGGCGGAGCCGCACGTTGCCGCGCCGCCGCCCCCTCCACCCCGCGGCGTGGAGCCGCCGCCCGCGGCCCCATCCCCGCGCGCAGCGCCGAACCCGGCAAAGCCTGCCCTCCCCGCTGCGCAGGCTGTGCCGCCAGCCGAGACCCCTGGGGCGCCCCCAACGGGGGACTCCACGCGGCTGACCGCGCCGCCGCCTGCGGCGCTTTTGCCGCCGGCGCCGGCCGCCAAAGTCCAACCTCCCCAACCGCCGCCGCGGCAGATCGACGTCGCGCGGACGGCGGCCCTCGGGGCGCTGCTGCTGGCGCTCGCCGGAGGGGTCGTGATCCTGGCGTTGCGGCGCCTTCTTGGGATCAAGGCCTTACTGGGGCCCATCGAGTACGCCGGCCAGTCGGACGCCGCTGCGCTCGCCGGCCCGGACGTGCGCCTGAACTGGACTGTGCAGCTTGAGCCGCCGGCCTCTGGCGACGGCCTGCGCGACCCCGGCCCCGGCCGCATCGAGGAGGCGTCCCCCTTATGAGCGAACCCGCACGGCTGACGTTCAGCGACCTGTTGCCGAAGGAGGTCGAGGGCCTAGGCGCAGAGATCAAGAAGCACGTCGGCGAACAGTCGGGCGCCATCGCCTGGCCGCTGGTGGAGGACCGCGCGCTGGAGGGTCTGCGCAAGGCGCTGAGCGGGATAGACCTCTGCGAACAGCTGGCGCAGGCCTGGGTGACCGTCGCCGCGCTCCGGGCCTACCGCGATCCCAAGCACACCGCGGGCGGGGAGGCGGCCGTTGTGCCGCTCGGCCAGCATCACCTCAGCCTCAAGGCCAGCCCGGCGTTGCAGCTCACCTTCGGCGGCTGGAAGGCGCCGCCGCTGAAGCTCTCCTATGCGGTGACTGCGGCGTTCGACAACGCCTCGCTCTCGATCGCGGAAGGCGCCCTCGTTGCCGTGGCGCCCGGCGACTGCGCCACCACGGTCATCCTGAGCTGCGGTGCGGTTCCCCTCCATGCCCCCTGGACCCTGGCGCATCTGAACCTGCCCGGTCGTCTCAGCTTTACGCCGGGCTGGAAGATCCCGTAGTGCCCAGGCGCAACCGCGACATCATCAGGCCGGATGGCCGCTCTCCGCCATCCCCAAGTTCGCCGTCCTATGGGCGCCCGGCGTCCTGCTGTGCTTCGGCATCGCCGCGCCTCTGGCCCGCCGTCCGCCTCTGATCGGTCAGGGCCTAGCCTCGGCCGAGGCTACTCGGCTTTCGACCATGATCACGGTTGGAGACTGCGAGTTATCTTACCGCGGCCACGCGCTATTACCGTGCGGCGTGTACGGCGACTGGCGGCCGGACAACGGCCTCCCTAGCTAGCGTCGGCCCTGGCCGTCATCCACGCGGATCGACGTGCCGGTCACCGCCTCCGACGCAGGCGAGACCAGGTAGAGCAGCGTCGAGTCGAGTTGCGCCGGATCGCCAATGCGCTTGCGGGGGAAATGCTGGGAAATGTCGCCCACGCGCTCGAGCATGCCGGCCATCATCTCCGAGGCGAAGGCGCCTGGGGCGATGGCGTTGACGTTGATGTTGAACCGGGCCCATTCGACCGCGAGCGCCTCCGTCATCCGGACGACGGACGCCTTGCTAACCGAATAGAGGGCTGCGCCCCCACCGGAATAGTCGTAGGCCGCCGAGGAAGCGATGTTGACGATGCGCCCGGGTTGCTTGTTGTCCAGCAGCCGTCGCGCCACCTCACAGGACAGGATGAATGGGGCGCGGACGTTGACGTCCAGCACCCGGTCGATCAACTCAGTCGACATCTTGTGCGCGCGCTGAGCGTCAGGGATGCCGGCGTTGTTGACCAGGATGGTCACCAACCCCAGCTTGGCCTCAGCTTCCGCGACGGCCGCGATCAGCTGATCTGCGTCGGTCGCATCCATTTGGATTGCGACCGCCTGGCCGCCGTCCGCCCTGATTTCCGCAGCCAGGTCTTCGAGCCGATCCAGTCGCCGCGCCGCCAGCGCCACTTTGGCGCCACTGCTCGCAAGGACCTTGGCGAACCGCAGGCCCAGGCCAGACGAGGCGCCGGTGACCAGGGCGGTCTGGCCGCTAAGATCAGTGGAAGCATTAGGCAGGGGAAAACTCATGCCTTGCTCCGACCGCTGGTCGGGATGTCCTTGAACGCCACCGTCTTGTCGACCCGGATGTCGCCGGGCAGGCCGAGCACCCGCTCGGCGATTATGTTTCGCAGGATCTCGTCCGAGCCGCCTTCGATCCGGGTGGCCGGTGAGCGCATCAGCATCCCCTGAAACCGGGCATTCATCGGACTGTCGGCATCCTGAACCACGCCCGCCTGCCCCTGAAGATCGAGCGCGAACATGGCCAGTTCCTGCATGGTCGCGCCTGCAACCAACTTTCCGATGGAGTTCTCGGGACCCGGCGTCTGCCCCTTCGAGAGCGCCGTGATCGCCCGCATGCCGGTGTACTTCAGTCCGCTTTGTCTGACTGCGAACTGCGCCAGCCGAGAGCGCACCGCGCTATCATCCACCGCCGGGCGCCCGTCGATCTTTGCCTCCAGGCAGAACCGGAAGAGCTCGGGAAAGCCCGTCGACATCCCTGACCCGATCGATAGCCGCTCGTTCATCAGCGTGGTCAGAGAGACCTCCCACCCCTGCCCCACCGCGCCCAGCCGTTGCGAATCCGGTATCCGCACGTCGTTGAAGAACACCTCGTTGAAGCCCGACTGCCCGTTCGCCTGCTTGATCGGCCGGACCTCGACGCCCGGCGAATCCATGCTCAGGAAGAACATGGTCAAGCCCTTGTGCTTCGGTACGTTGGGATCGGTTCGCGTGATGAGGAGGCCCCACTGAGAGTGCTGGGCGCCGCTCGTCCATACTTTGGACCCGTTGACGATCCAGTCGCCTGAACTATCGTTCGCGGGCACGGCCTTGGTGCGCAATCCCGCAAGGTCCGAGCCGCCCGCGGGTTCCGAGAAGAGTTGGCACCAGATTTCCTCGCCGGACGCGAGCGGCGGCAGCAGACGCTGCTTATGCTCCTCCGAAGCCCAGGCCATGACGGTGGGCCCACACATTCCATGACCGATGATGAAGGGGCCGGAGAGCGCGCCGTACACTCCCTCCTCCTGGCCCCAGATCACCCGCTCGATGGGCGAATAGGCGCCGCCGCCATATTCCTTCGGCCAATGCAGACAGGCCCAGCCGGCGCCGGCCTTCTTCTTCTGCCAGGCCTTGGACGCCGCCATCGGGTCCTCGCTTTCGACGCCGCTGGATGCGAAGCCGGCGCGCTTGAGCTCGGCCTCCAAATGCTTGGGCGCATTGGCGTCGATCCAGGTGCGAGCCTTGGTGCGGAAAGCGGCTTCTTCGGGTGTGTCTTCGAAATCCATGGTTCTGCTCCCTCAGGCCGCTTCGGTGTTGGAATCGCGCATGCGCTCGATCAGCAGGTTTTCCCAGGTGCTGAGCGAGCCCAACGCCAAGGCGAGCGCGTTCGAGCGCCGGTAGAACAGGTGGCAGTCGAATGCCCAGGTGAAACCCATGCCGCCATGCACTTGGATGTTGTTCTTGGCGCAATGCTGAAAGGCTTGGGTGGCCGAGACCCGCGCAGTGGCCGCCGCCAACGGCAGCTCCGCCGCGCCCGCCGAGAGCGCCCAGGCGCCGTAGTAGGCGTTGGACCGCGCAAGCGTGGCCGAGACGTACATGTCGGCCAGCATGTGCTTGATCGCCTGGAACGAGCCGATCTGGCGGCCGAACGCCATGCGGTCCAGGGCGTAGTCACGCGCCATTGCCAGCGCCCGGTCTGCCCCGCCGATCTGTTCAAACGCCATGAGGATCGCGGCCCGATCCATCACCGTCTCGGCGATCCGCCAGCCATCGCCCTCGCCGCTCAGCGGATCTGCAGGGGCGCCTTCGAAGCTGATCCGCGCCTGGCCCCGTGAGGGGTCGATCGTCTCCAGGGTTTCGCGTTTGACCCCGGGCCCGCGCAGGTCGACGATGAATAGGGAAATCGCCGCCTCCCCCCTGCCCGCACCCGAGCGTGCGGCCACGATCGCCACGTCCGCGCAGCCGCCGTCGGGCACCGGCGACTTCACGCCGCTCAGCCGACCATCCTTCACGACCGCCGAGATCTTGCCGGCGTCCATCCGCCCCTGCCCCTCCACGAAGGCGAACGTCCCGATCAACTCGCCGCTCGCCAGTTTCGGCAGCCACGCCTGCTTCTGCGCCTCAGACCCGGCCTGCAGCAGGAATTCCGCCGCCAGGTAGATCGACGACGACACGGGGACCGGCGCGAGAGCGCGGCCGAGCTCCTCGGCCGCCAGGCACAGCTCCAGATGGCTCATTCCGGCCCCGCCGTATTCCTCAGGAATCGCCGCCCCCAGCACGCCCATGTCCGCCAGGCCCTGGTAGAGCGCCCGATCGAACAGTTCCGGTCCCTCAAGGATCGCCCTCGGCGTCGAGGGCGGGCAGCGCTCAGTGAGGAAGCGGCGGATCTGGTCCTGCAACCCCTTCTGCTCGTCGGAGAAGTCCAGGTTCATGGCGGCGTTTTCCTAGGGATGCCTCGGAAGTAGGCGCCCACTTGAGCGGCCTGACGCAACGCCAGTCCAGCCCCGTTTGACAATCGCAATCGTGAACCGCCAGCCGAGCTTGCACCGACGCTTAAGCCCACCGCCAAACGCACGCAGGAATGGACCCAGCTGCTCAGCATTGTAACATTGTTATCTCAACTAATGGGGGCTTCATGCGAGAAGAGATCGATCGGCCTGTATGAAACGCGGACGAGCAGTCGCCGGGGACTAGCCGAAGCGGTTGCAGCCATGTGTGTTGCATCGAGCGCTGCGAGCAGGGCCGCTGCTCAACCCGAAGGGGTAATGCTGGTAAGCACTCGAACCCTGAACCACGTCAGCATAACGACCGCGGACGTCGCCCGATCGAAGGCGTTCTATAGCCGCCTCACGGGCTATACCGTCCAAACCGAGATGCCGGGCCTCTATGCGAGTTCCGCCTGGAGAACGGTTTCCTTGGCCTCTACTCGCAGAAGATCGAACCCGCACACCAATACGGGCTCAATCACGTCTGCCTGGGGGTTGATGGCTATGATCCGCAGGCGCTCCTCGCGGACCTCAAGCGGGCGATCCCGGAGGCCAAGCCCGTCGTGGAATTCGGAAACCAGCTCTACCTCTACGATCCGGATGGCGTGAAGGTCCAATTCGCCGACGTGCGCTACAAGCGTTGATGGCCCTTGGCGCCTGGCCTCCATCCCGCCCAGGGATGCGGGGGCAACCTAGCTGAGCGCCTTGTTCAGGATGAACGCCAGCCGCACGCCCGCCTTCTCCAACTGCAGCTTGGCGGCCGCGGCGGCGTCGCTTTCGTAGTTGGCCGGCAGCATGATTACGGATGCGCCGTGGTTGGGATTGGCGCAGCTGGGCAGCGGCGCGACATTCAGCTTGTAGGCCTTAGCCTTGCCGACCTTAAAGGATTCGATCGCCCAGGCCGTGGCGTCGTCCGTTTCCCAGGCCGCCTTTTGGCCGGGCGTGATCTGGGCCTTCAGTGAATTGGCATAATCGGTGGGCGTGGCGCCGTTCATCAGGATCTCGATGATCCGGGTGTCCCAATAGGCATGCAGGTTTATCTGCTGGCCGTTCGGGCCGCCGTGGATCAGGACGCAGTTGCCGCCGCGGTCATTGTCGTCGGTCGCGTGCAGGGGCTGATGCACGTCGCCCACGAAATGCAGGAGGAACTCCAAAGCAAAGACGCGTTCAGGCTGGGGAACGGTCTTGTCCGCCAGCTCCGCCTCGAACTGCTTGATCTTGTCGACCACACAGTCGTCCGGCGGCGCCCCCAGGCTTGCGGGTCCGTTCAACGTCGGGTGCGGACAGACCTGGGCAAGCGCCGTGGCGACGGCGGCATTGGAGGTCGGGGTGGCAAGCGGCGTGTCGACGAAATGCCAATTACGGGTGCCGAGGTATTGTGGGCCGGTCGGACGGTCCTGATCCCGGTATTTGTCCGCCCAAGTGGCGCGGGTGCTCATGTCCGCAGCGATCGGGACGTTGTCCTGGTGCGCGGCGAGCAGGGCGTTCACCTTCGTCAGCACGGCGGGTTTCAAGTAGCTCTTCGCCAGCGCCGCAATGATTTCGTGGCCTTGATCGCCCCAGGCGCCGGCCGCAGTGGGGCAGGCCGCTAGGGCTGCCGCAACCGCAGAACACCCCAACGCTCGAAAGGTCGCAGATGGCCGCATGATCGCCTCCCGGTCCGGAGCGTCACTATAGGAGGAATGCGACAGATTCACACGTCCCGCGCGAGTTGCGGACTGGACGAAACTTCGGAGGCTGCTTGCGGGTGTGTCGCGAAGGCGTGCTCGACCCCTAGCGCGCCAAAGCCTGGCCGCGCTAACCCAGCGTCTCGATTGGGACCGGTCTCAACCGGTTGGGCTCAAAACGGGCATCCCTCAGCCGGTCGGTGACTTGCCAGTGAAGACCGCCAATTGCGCGGCGAACGCACGCTTGTAGGCAGGCCGAGCTTCGCCGCGGGCCACATAGGCGGAGAGGTTGGGATATTCGTCCAGCATGCCCGATCCGCCCAACCTGAGCAGCACCGACACCATCATGAGGTCACCGGCGCTGAACTCACCATCGAGCCAGTCGGCATCGCCAAGGTGAGCGGCAAGTTCGCCCAACCGGTCACGGATGCGGTCCTCCAGGTCCGGCAGGCGTTGTTCGAACCAGGTCTTGTCGCCCTCCACAAGCCTGGCCATTGAGCGATCAACGATCGGCGGCTCTATCGTGTTAAGCGCGGCAAACACCCACGTGATCGCGCGCGCCCGGGCATTTGCGTCGTCTGGCAAGAGGCCCGCATGGCGCTCGGCTATATGGAACACGATCGCCCCGGACTCGAACAGGACGAGGTCGCCTTCTTCATAGGTCGGAATCTGCCCGAAAGGCTGGAGCGCACGATGCGCGGGCTCCTTCATCTCGGCGAATGAAACGAGTCGAACGTCGTAGGGCTGGCCCACCTCTTCAAGCGCCCAGCGAACGCGCATGTCACGCGCAAGTCCTTTGCCGCCGTCGGGAGACCGTTCAAAGGCGGTGATGGTGGGGGTCATCGGAGAGTTCCGAACTTTTGCGTGACGCCATCGTGACCAACATAGCGACAGACTGGGCTGCCCGACGCCGAGCTTCTCCGTGCGGCAAATCCCACCCCAATGTTCCTTAGAATAGCTCGGGCATCGGTTCGGGCGAAGAGAGGTTGGGCAAGACTGCGCGCCTTTTGCCGATGTGACCAATAACCAGAATGTCCGCACACACGGCCTGGCCCGCCACCGCGGCGTCTGTCTCTTGTTCAATGGCCGGGTTGGACCACTCGGATTGCCGAAAACGAAGGTCTCCGATCAACCCGGCATCGGAACCGGAAAACATCGTTTGGCGAAATGCCTCGGAGGGCTTATTTTTTTACATGGGACCGGGGACGCGCAGATGCCGCGACTGGCCATCACGGACGATATGCTGACCTCCGCGGCTGCTGCGGTGGCGCTCAAGGACTACGACCCGCGCGCCGTGCTCGAAGCTCAAGAGGCGCCGATCTACCTGACCGATGAGGAAGGCGTCGTGGTCTACGCAAACGATGCTTGCGAGCCATTTGCCGGGCGAGCGCCTGCGCTGGGCAAGGACCGATGGTGCGTAACGTGGAAGCTCTACACCAATGACGGAAAATTCCTTCCCCACGATGAGTGCCCGCTGGCCGTGGCGATCCGGGAGCGGAAGCCCATCCGCGGCGCCTCCACAGTCGCGGAGCGGCCAGACGGCACACGCGTACCCTTCAAGCCTTTTCCAACCCCGATTTTCGGGCGCGGCGGACGGCTGGTCGGGGCCGTCAACATACTGATGCTGGCCTGAAAGCCCCCCTTCGACCGGTTTCCCACACTGTCCGGTCACCGGCGGCCTCGGCACCCCCTTGCAACGAGAGTCAAAAGCCGTGGATCCGACCCTTGGCGTAGGTTCGCATCGGGCCTATTCGATCCCTGGGACTGAGGATTTCGCGTGAGATCTTCTTGGAGTTTCGGCTCGTGCCCGACACTCGATTGCACGCCTCGTCTGCCCCGTGCGGATTGGCCTGGCGATGCTGGGCAGCGCTTGGCTTGCCGCCTGTGCCGCGCTGGCTCCTTACAACCCCGATCGCCTGTCGACGCGAAGATGAGCCGCATCGGCGAGATCTGCCACGTTGTCATGGGCCTGCCCACCGGGCCCATCACGCAGTACGCGGCCTGCGTGGAGAGCCTGCCGCACTCGTTCGCCGACCGGCGCGACGGCGGCGTGATGCTCGCCGCTCGCCATGCCTGCGAGGCCCGGGGCTTGAGCCGAATACGATCGAGCTGTCGGAATGCGAACTCACGGCCGCGCCGGACTTGCGGACCCGGACCAGCTTCGCTCCGGGCGGCGACGCCGAGCTGCCGGCAAAGGCGCCGAAGCCATATTTCTCCGCCTCCAATGACCAGGTCCACCGGCGTGCGCAGGCTCTTGCAGGCAATCCGTCAGCCCTCGCCGATCAGCGCCGCCACATGGTCTCTCACGAAGACTTCCCAGCGCGGATCGCCGACCAGCTTCGGATCAAGTGTCTCGAGGTGCATGAGACCCATGATGAAAACCATCACCGCCGAGGCCACCAACCCAGCATCCGCGTTTGCCCCAAGCGCGCCCGTACGCTGAGCCGCCGCCACGTTCTCGCTGATCGCGGCGATCTGCAGATCGACCGAGCGGCGCAGCAGGCGACGGACGGCCGGGTCCCTCGCTGCGGCATAGTGCACTTCGACCGCTATCTGACGGACGCGCAGCAGCCGCCGGCTCGTGTAGGTCGACACGATCTCCGGCAGCGAAGCCTCCGGTGAGATCGGCGCAGTTTCCACCGCCCGCCTCACGACCAGAAAAAACAGCTCAGCCTTGCTCTTGAAATGTCGGTAGATCGCGCCGGCGGTGATCCCGCTGGCTTCGGCGATTGCCGGCATAGTGACCCCGTTGAAGCCGCGGTCGGCGAACAGCCGCTCGGCCTGCACGAGGATGCGCACGCGGGTCGAGTCGCTTCCTCGTCTTTGACGCGCCGGCCTGGCGCTCGTTGCGGTCTTCGTGGGCATCTCACCCTCAGCCACCGATCCAGCTTAGCAAGTGAATTCGCATTTACTTTAATTTGCAGATGATGTAAATCGACATTTACTTCTGTTCCGGGAGAAGGCTCATGGACAGGACCTGCGTCGTCACCGGCGCCGCCTCGGGCATAGGGGCCGCCACGGCAGCGCGGCTGAGAGCGAGCGGCGCGCGGGTCATCTCTTGCGACCTGCACGATGCCGAGGTGATCGCCGACCTGACGACGCTCGAGGGCAGGACAGCCCTGGTCGAGGGCGTCAAAACAGCGTCCGGCGGACGGATCGACGCGATCGTCGCCAACGCCGGCGGAGGCCCCGCCGAAACCAGCCTACAGCTGAACTTCTTCGGCGCGGTCGCCAACCTCGAAGGTCTACGCCCGCTGTTAGCCGGTAGCGTGGCGCCGCGAGCGGTCGCCGTCTCGTCAATCTCGGCATTGCGTTCGCCGCCGCCGAAGCTGGTCGACTTCTGCCTGGCAATGGACGAGGCGGGCGCGCTGGCCGAGGCGCGGCGGGCGTACCGCGCCGGGGAGCTTGGACAAGCCAGCTCCGGGCTCGTGCCCGATGTCGCGCAGCTGTCGCTTGACCTCTACGGCGCGGCAAAGCGCGCGCTGCAGCTCTGGTGCCGTCGGGCGGCGCCCACCCCTGAGTGGGGCGGCGCCGGCATCCCGCTGAACGTTGTCGCGCTAGGCTTCTTCGACACGCCCGCCGCGGCTTACGTACTGTCCGATCCCCAGCACCGCGAAGCGATGGGAAGGATGGTCCCGCTGGCCGGCGCCTTTCCCGGCCGGCCTGAGGAGGCCGCTGCCCTCCTTGCCTGGTGTGTCGATCCCGCCAATTCGCAGATGACCGGCCAGATCCTCTTCGCCGATGCCGGCGTAGAGTGTCTGGCGCGCAGCGATCTCTCGGCATGAACGCGATGGATTATCCAACGTCTAGTCGGTCGCGCGAGGCCTTGGGCCGGATCGGGCAGCAGATACGCGAGAAGGGCCCTGCGACCGTGCTCGAGCTCGCGGTCAACCTTGGCATACCTTTCCTGATCTATCGGCTCGCCCATGCATTCCTCGGCGATGTCGGGGCATTGATAGCCGCGTCCACGCCGCCCATCGGTTGGTCGATCATCCAGTTTGTCCGTCGACGGAGAGTCGATGCGTTGTCGCTGATCGTGCTGGCCGGCATCGCACTGTCGCTGGTCGGCTTCTTCGGTGGCGGAGGGGTGCGTTTCCTACAGCTGCGTGAGCACTTGGTCGCCGCCGCGATCGGCCTGATCTTCCTTGGCTCCGCAGCGATCGGCAAACCTTTGATCTATCAGCTTTCCCGCGCCCGGCTGAACCGCATCGGCGCGGCGTCCGATCTCGAGACGATAGAGGGCCTGCGCGACAGCCCGATCTTCCGGCGCGCGATGATGACTATGACGCTGGTTTGGGGGGTAGGCCTCGTCGCTGAGTCCGCTCTCACGTGCGCCCTCATCTTCGTCACGACCGTCCAGCAGTTCATGCTGGTCAGCCAGGTCATCGGCATCTCGATGGTCGGAGGGCTTACGGCCTGGACCTTCTGGTATGCCAGACGCCGCGTGGCGGTAGCGAAAGCCGTGGCGGACCGAGCGGCGCCCGCTTCGCCTCGCGGCCAGGCAATTGGCGGCAGCGGTTGTAGCCGTACCGATGGATAACACCTTGCGCATCAAGGCGACGTTGGTGCTGTGCGCCGACAGGGACGGGCGCGCCGATCTGCCTCAACCCGGCGGTGGTGCGCTCGGTCCTGCCGGCCTACCTCAAGCGGACCGAATGGGTGTTGGCGGGCGCGTCGAAGGCCGACCTGATCAACCGCACCAAAGCGGCGCTCGCCGCGAAGCAGTTCACGGCCCCAGAGGTCGGCGCCATGGCCTACATGATGTCGAAAGGCGGCTATTTGAGCGACTCGGCCGCAGGCCACTGGCATCCCCACCTCCTGTTCTTCCTGCCGCGGATGGCGACGTCCGAATGGGGCGCGAACGTTCCAAGCGGCGCTGTGATGGGCGGCGCCAGCGAAGTCGAGCCGGTCACCACGTTCTTCGTCCCGTTGCCTCACTGGTCAGATGGCGACGCGGAAAGCATGGGAAGGTGATGGGGGCGCCATCCATCGGCCCGTCGGGTTTGTGACGTCGCCTCTGGCGCAAGTCAGGTGTGCCCTTAGCAAAGGTCCCTCGAAAGAGTTCCGGTCCGGCCGACTCCGGAGCCGGCCGGGCCGGAACCCCTCTTATGTCCGCGACGTTGGGTGGGCGACCTTGAAGGGGCATCCCATGACAACCGCTGCCGGGCCCGACGCTATCGCGCTGCTGAAAGCCGATCACCGCAGGGTGGCTGACTTGTTCGCGAGGTTCGGATCCGCGAAGGGGAATGGCAGGGAGCGAGCCTTGGCTAAGGAGATCTGCCTGGCTCTAACCGTCCGCACCAAGATCGAGGAGGACGTGTTCTATCCAGCCTGCAAGGGCGCGGTGGACGAGTCCCTGCTGGACGAAGCCTGTGTCGAGCACGATGCGGCCGAAGTGTTGATCGCCGAGATCGAGGCCGACGCCCCAGACGCACCTTTCTACGACGCCAAGGTGACGGTGCTCTCGGAAATGATGGAGCATCACGTCGAGGAAGAAGAGCAACGCGTCGAAGGCATGTTCAGCCAGGCCCGAAAGGCCGGTCTGGATATGGAGGCGCTGGGCGAACAGGTGGCCGCCGAAAAGGCGCGCCTGACCCTGGCCTACAAGGTTAAGGGCCTGCCCCAGCCGGAAACTCCAACGCTCACGGGAACCGCGCTCGCCTAAGCCAGATGACCGCTCGACCCGTCAGGCGCGCGATCCGCCCGGCCGACAGGGCCGAGGCGCTGGCGTCCGCGCGAAACCTCAAGATGGCGCGGTCAGCCCATGCCTATGTCCGGGGCAGCACGGCAAAGTTCTACGCCTGGCTGGAAGATAGCGCCGGCAAGGTCCCCGAGGGGCCACCGATCTGGATTTGCGGCGACTGCCACGTCGGAAACCTGGGCCCCTTGGCCGACGCCAAGGGCCGAGTGGCGGTGCAGATCCGCGACCTGGATCAGACCGTGATCGGCAACCCCGCGCATGACCTGATCCGCCTGGGACTTTCGCTGGCCTCGGCCGCTCGCGGCTCGGACCTTCCTGGCGTCACCACCGCCAAGATCCTGGAACACTTGGCAGCGGGCTATGAGGCTGCCCTGGGCGGAGTTTTCGAGGGGGAACGTGACAAGAGCCATCGGCCGGTGGAGATCCAGGCGTTGCTGGAACGCTCCGTACGGCGACGGTGGCGGCACCTGGCGGCCGAGCGCCTCGACACGGTTGAGCCGAGGGTGCCGCTGGGCCGCAAGTTCTGGCATCTGGACCGCAAAGAAACCGCCGCATTAAAGGCCTTGGTTTCGGATCGCGACCTCAGCGCCATGATCAGTGCTTTGAATGGACGCGGCGCCGATGACGCCGTCGAACTGGTCGACGCGGCCTATTGGATGAAAGGATGCAGCTCTCTCGGCCGCCTTCGCTATGCCGCCATGTTGCGGGTCAGTGATGGCGCGTCTTCGAGCCTTTGCTTGATCGACGTCAAGGAAGCGACGGCGGCGGCCGCCCCAAGGGCGGCTGACGAGACGATGCCGCGGGACAACGCGGTACGCGTGGTGACGGGCGCGCGCGCGCTGTCGCCGTACCTTGGCGAAAGGATGATCGCGGCCCGGCTCCTGGACAAGGCCGTCGTCTTGCGCGAGCTGATGCCGCAAGATCTCAAGATCGAGGTGGATCGGCTCAGCCCCAAGAAGGCGACCGCCCTTGCCCGCTACCTTGGCGGTGTTGTCGGCCGGGCTCATGGCCGTCAGATGGACGCCGGAGCGCGCGCGGCCTGGCGCGAGACGCTGAAGAAGGCCGGAACCTCGACACTGGAAGCCCCGGCGTGGCTTTGGTCGAACGTGGTCGAGCTCATCGGAACCCACGAGGCGGCCTACCTAGAACACTGCCGCCGATTTGCGCTGTCCCAGCCAGCCTGATTGCCGGCGCCGGCGCGCCAGGCGGGCGACATGACTTCGGCCGTCCCAGCGCACATTCCGTGAAAAGCGCCGCGGATCGGGTTGACCGATGAGCGGTCCGGTGGGGCCCGGATGAAAGCGGCGACGGCGGAAACGAAGAGCGCCGCGCTCGCGTAGCACGCTGGACAATGCGCTGGGATCCCGGCGCGGGATCCGCAAATCTCGCCGTAGGCCTGCGCAAGACTGCGCATATGCAGCCAAGCCGCTTCGGCGGAAAGCAGGGCCGCGCCAATCAGCACGACACCGGACTTGCGGAGGATTTGCGCGGCGTTCGTAGCAGGCACTCACTCAACTCCCGGCTTTGTCGAACCACCCTGCCCGCTCGTGGCCGCCGGAGCCTTGACCAATATCAAGGTCACGCTTGGCCGGCTGCGGCATCCCCTCGCGCAGCAACGCAGGAAGCCCGGGGGCCATGACAGCCATAACCGCTCAAGAGGACGAGATGCTGTTCGGCTCGGTCCTGCTCTACGCCGCCTGCGGCCTAGGGGCCCTCCTCTGCCTGATGGCGACAGCGTTCACGCAGGACCCGCTCTTCCGCTTGCAGGGCTGGATCTACACGGGGGCCTTCGTCCTCGCGACGGCGACCATGACGATCGGCATGGCGGAAGGTTGGTTCAAGGCGACGCCCGGCCGCTACGAAGACGGCGTGATCCGCGCCGGCGTCATTGCGACCCTGTTCTGGGGCGTTGTGGGCATGCTGGCCGGCGTCGTCATCGCCTGCCAGCTCGCCTGGCCCGACATCTTCTATGTTCCATCGCAAGGCTGGTTGAACTTTGGCCGGCTGCGACCGCTACACACCTCGGGCGTGATCTTCGCCTTTGGCGGCAACGCCCTGATAGCCACGTCATTCTGGGTCGTTCAGCGAACCTGTCGCGCGAGGCTCGCCGGCGGCGTCTGGCCCTGGTTCGTGTTCTGGGGCTACCAGCTGTTCATCGTCTCCGCGGCGATCGGATATCTCTCCGGCGTCACGCAGAGCCGCGAATACGCCGAGCCCGAGTGGTTCACCGATATCTGGCTGACCGTGGTCTGGGTCGCCTACCTGTTGATCTTCCTGGGGACGCTGCTCAAGCGCAAGGAACCCCACATCTACGTGGCCAACTGGTTCTACCTAGCCTTCATCGCGACCATCGCGATGCTGCACATCGTCAACAACCTGGCGATGCCGATCAGCCTGCTGAACCACAAGAGCTACTCGGCCTTCTCCGGCGTCCAGGACGCCCTGGTCCAGTGGTGGTACGGCCACAATGCCGTGGGCTTCTTCCTGACCGCCGGCTTCCTGGCGATCATGTACTACTTCGTACCCAAGCGGATCGAGCGCCCGATCTATTCCTACAGGCTGTCCATCGTCCACTTCTGGGCGCTGATCTTCATCTACATCTGGGCTGGCCCGCACCACCTCCACTACACCGCCCTGCCCCAGTGGACTCAGACGCTGGGCATGACCTTCTCGATCATGCTGTGGATGCCGTCCTGGGGCGGGATGATCAACGGCCTAATGACGCTCTCGGGCGCCTGGGACAAGCTGCGCACCGACCCGGTCGTCCGGATGATGGTCGCTTCGCTGGCCTTCTACGGCATGGCGACCTTTGAGGGTCCGGTCATGTCGATCCGCGAGGTCAACGCGCTCTCGCACTACACCGACTGGGGCATCGGCCACGTGCATTCCGGCGCACTCGGCTGGGTCGGCTTCATCACCTTCGGGGCCATTTATTGCCTGGTGCCGTGGCTCTGGAAGAAGAAGTCCATGTGGTCCATGCGCCTCGTCGAGTGGCACTTCTGGATCGCGACCACAGGCGTCCTTCTCTACATCGCCTCGATGTGGGTCTCCGGCATCATGGAGGGCCTGATGTGGCGTGAATACACGCCCCAGGGCTTCCTCGCCAATACCTTCATCGAGACCGTCGCGGCCAAGCACGTCGAGAACGTCGTCCGGATGATCGGGGGGCTGATGTACCTCAGCGGCACGCTGCTGATGACCCTCAACGTGTGGCGGACGATCCGCATGCCCGGCGCGACCGCGCTCGAAGCCGAGGCCTCAGCGCCCACCCTGCTCGCCCTCGCGGCGCAATAGGAACCGCCGCCATGTGGAAGCATCACGCCAAGTTCGAGCGCAACTCGCTGATCCTGCTGATCGGCATCCTGGTGGTCGTCGCCATTGGGGGCCTCATCGAGATCAGCCCGCTCTTCTACCTAGAAAGCACCATTGAGAAGGTGCAGGGCATGCGGCCCTATACTCCCCTCGAACTCGCCGGCCGCGACGTCTACATCCGCGAAGGCTGCTACCTCTGCCATTCGCAGATGATCCGGCCGCTTCGCGACGAAGTCGAACGCTACGGTCATTACAGCCTGGCGGCCGAGAGCATGTACGACCACCCGTTCCAGTGGGGGTCGAAGCGCAACGGCCCGGACCTGGCCCGGGTCGGGGGCAAGTACTCCGATGAATGGCATCGCCAGCACCTCACCGATCCTCGCTCGATGGTGCCGGAATCGACCATGCCGCCCTACGCCTTCCTGGCCGACCGGGACCTCGACTACCACGACATGGTCGAGCGCCTGGCGGCCCAGCGGAAAGTCGGCGTCCCCTACACCCAGGACCAGGTGGCCCACGCCATCGACGACCTGGAGGCCCAGGCCGACCCGTTCGACGCCCGCGGCACGGCCCTGAAGAAGCGCTATGGCGCCAAGGCCGTCCAGCGTGACTTCGACGGCCATCCGGACCGCATCACCGACATGGATGCGCTGATCGCCTACCTGCAGATGGTGGGCACGCTCGTGGACTTCCGCACCTACCACGCCGAAGCGCCGGATAACCAAAGATGACCGGCATCCGAGAGTACGAGGCCGTGTCCCGCTTCGCCCAGCAGGCCGGCACCGTCTACTTCGTCGCCCTGTTCCTGGCCGGCCTGATCTACGCGTTTTGGCCGCGCAACAAGGAGGCGTTCCAGCGCCTCGCCCGGCTCCCCCTCGAAGACGACGAGAGCGACCATGTCTGAGCGCAGGATCGACGAACCGACCGGGGTCGAGACCACCGAGCACGAATGGGACGGCATCCGCGAGCTGGACAATCCCCTGCCCCGCTGGTGGCTGTGGACCTGGTACGCCAGCATCGCGGTCGCTGTAGTCTACTGGGTGCTGATGCCGGCCTGGCCGGGCCTGCACGGCTACACCAAGGGCATCCTGCATCAGTCCGACCGCGTGAAGGTGATTCAAGACCTCGCCGGCCTGAAGGCGCTCCGCGGAGCCGCGGGCGCTGAACTCCAGGCGGCCAGCCTCGAAGAGATCGAGCGTGACCCGAAACTGCAGGCCTACGCCATGGCCGCGGGCCAGGCGCTGTTCGGGGACAACTGCGCGACCTGCCACGGCCAGGGCGGGACCGGCGGAAAAGGATACCCCAATCTGCGCGACGACGTCTGGCTCTGGGGCGGCTCCCTGGAGCAGATCCAGCATACGATCACCTATGGCGTGCGGACTGGTGAACCCGGCGCGGCGAACACCCAGATGCCGGCCTTCGGCCGTGACCAGATGCTCAAGGACAGCCAGATCGATGACCTGACCGAGTATGTCGTGGCGCTCTCGCACCGCCCCGCAGACAGCGCCGCAGTGGCGCGCGCGACGCAGATCTTCGCCGAGCAGTGCGCGGCCTGCCACGGGCCCGAGGGCAAGGGCGACCAGTCTCGCGGGGTCCCGAACCTGACCGACAGTGAGTGGCTCTACGGGCCCACACGCGACGACATACGCGACCAGATCTTCAACGGCCGCGGCGGGGTCATGCCGACCTGGGGCAAGCGCTTCGACCCCCAGACCATCAAGGCGCTCACCGTCTACATCCATGCGAACGCCGGAGGCCAGTAGCCCCGATGACCGTAGTCATCGACCGCACCAAAGGGCGCGCTCCGGAATCCGGCCCGGAGCCGGTGTCGGCGGCGGCTCGGGTGCGCGCCAAGGCGGCCAACCGCGGGGGCCTCTATCAGGCCCGGGTCCCGATCTACCCGAAGCTGGTGCACGGGCGCTGGCGGGCGATCAAGTGGACGCTGATGATCGTCGCCTTGTCGATCTACTGGATCACCCCGTGGATCCGGTGGCCAAGGCCCAATGGCCTGCCGCAGCAGGCAGTCCTCGTCGATTTCGCCGGCGGCCGCTTCTACTTCTTCGGCATCCAGCTTTGGCCACAGGAGGTCTATTTCATAACCGGCCTGCTGGTTATGGCGGCCATGGCGCTCTTCCTGGTGAGCGCGCTCTTCGGACGGCTCTGGTGCGGCTACACTTGCCCGCAGACCGTCTGGACCGACCTCTTCATCTATGTCGAACGAGCCTTCGAGGGCGACCGCAACGCTCGCATGCGCCTGGACGCATCGCTCTGGTCCTTCGATAAGGCCTGGCGCAAGGCCGGCAAGCACCTTGTCTGGCTCGCAATAGCCTTCGGCACGGGCGGAGCCTGGATCTTCTACTTCCATGACGCGCCCACGGTGATCCGCGGTTTCTGGGTCGGGCAGGCGGCTCTCACAGCCTACGTCTTCTGCGTCCTGCTCACGGCCACGACTTACGTCTTCGCGGGGTTCATGCGCGAGCAGGTCTGCATCTACATGTGCCCCTGGCCGCGCATCCAAGGCGCCATGCTCGACCAGCACTCCTTGCAGATCACCTATCGCGCCGACCGCGGCGAACCACGAGTCCCCCACAAGAAGAACGCCGGGTGGATCGGTCGGGGTGACTGCATCGACTGCAAAGCCTGCGTCGTCGCCTGCCCGATGGGAATCGACATCCGCGATGGCGCGCAGATGGAATGCATCAACTGCGGCCTGTGCGCAGACGCCTGCGACGAGATCATGGTCAAGGTCGGACGGGCGCGCGGCCTGATCGGATATGACACCGACGCTGCGGTGTCCGCGCGCGCCGGCGGCAAGCCCGCGGTCTACAAGCTCGTGCGGCCGCGCACCCTTTACTATGCCGCCGCCCTAACCCTGGTCAGCAGCCTCATGGCCTGGGGCCTGGCGCACCGGGCGGTCCTCGACCTGCACGTCCTGCGCGATCGAAATCCGATCTTCGTGCGGATGCAGGATGGCTCTGTCCGCGACGGCTACATACTGAAGATCGCCAACCGAGGATTCTACCCGAAGACGGTGACGGTGCGCCTGAGCGGCGTGCCGGGCGTGCGCCTGAAGACGCCCGGCGCGCCACCGGTGACGGGCGACCTGGCCGTCAGCCTCGAGCCAAACGCGGTGCGGGCCCTCCGCGTCTTCGCTATCGCGCCGCGCGGCCAGCCGGCCGGCGTCCACGCCGCTGCCTTCACCGTAGGCGACGGGTCGGACGCGGTCCGGGTGGTCACCGCCTTCACCTCTGGAGCCGCGCCATGACCCTCGTCCCGTCGCCCCGCCCGGGCTTTCGCCTGACCGGCTGGCACGTCCTGGCCATTGTGACCGGCTTCTTTGCCGTTGTCGTCGCCGTGGACGTGGCCTTCGTGGTGATGGCGGTGAAGACCTTTCCCGGCGAGGTCTCGGCGACGCCTTACGAGGACGGCCTGGCCTACGACCGCGCCCTCGCCGAGCTCCGCGCACAGGAGCAACTGGGCTGGCGGACGACCGCGGCGGCCGAGCCCGGGGCGGTCGTGGTAGAGCTGCACGATCGTAGCGGCCGACCGCTCGTTGGTCTGGCGGTGAGCGGCGAGCTGCAACGGCCGGCAACCGGAGCCGGGCGGATCGTCCTGGCGTTCCACGAAACTCTACCTGGGCGTTACGTCGCCCATCCGGGGGCCGTCCGTGGCGCCTGGGACCTCACGGCCCACCTGCGTGGCCCGTCCGGCGTGCGGATCTCGGCCGAGCGGAGGCTCATTTGGCCCTGATCCAGGATCTCGCCCGGGCGCCGGACCTGTCCGCGTTCCTGGCGCGGCGCCCCGGAGCCAAGCCCAGCCTCGATCTGCTGGTGACGGGCGCGCGCTGCGCGGCCTGCCTCGGTAAGATCGAACGCGAGACCGCAGGTTTGCCCGGCGTGGCGACGTCACGCCTTAACCTCACCACCGGCAAGCTGACGGTCGCCTTCGATAGCCGCGCGACCGCTGATCCCGGCGCTGTTCTGGCGACTCTCGAGCGGTTGGGCTATCGGGCGTCCCCCTATGATCCTGGCCTCGCCTCCGAGGCGCGCGACCGAGAGGGCCGGCGGCTTGTGCTCTGCCTGGCGGTCGCAGCCTTCGGGGCCATGAACACCATGATGTTCTCGGTGCCACTCTGGGCCGGTCTTTTTGGTCAGGAGCTGGGTCCGGCGAGCCGCCTCGTCATGCAGTGGTGGTGCGCGCTGGTGGCCACCCCCTGCGCGCTCTATGCGGGCCGGCCATTCTTCGAATCCGCCTGGCGCTCGCTTAGGGCGCGGCGATCCAACATGGACGTCCCGATCTCGATCGGCGTCCTGCTCACCCTGGGCATCAGCTTTTCGGAGACCCTCCTGCGCGGTCGCGACGCCTACTTCGACGCCGCGGTCTCACTCGTCTTCCTGCTGCTGATCGGCCGCTGGCTCGACCACCAGCTGAAAGCGCGCGCGCGCAGCGCAGCGGCTGACCTCCTGGCCCTGCAGGCGCCCAGCGCCGCCGTCCTCGACGCTGAGGGGCACGAACACCGTCGCCCGCTCACGGACATCGCAGTGGGCGAGCGGCTGGTCGTCAGGCCAGGCGATCGGATACCCGTGGACGGCCGGGTGGAGTCCGGTCTCGCCGAGCTCGACATGTCGCTGCTCACCGGCGAAACCCGTCCCGTCGCCATGGGCGCAGGCCAGGTCTGTCGAGCCGGCGCGGTCAACCTTTCCGGCCTGCTCGTCCTGACCGCCTTGGCCCAGAGCGAGCACTCCAGCCTTGCGGCCGTCGCGCGGCTCGTGGAGGCCGGCGCCCAGTCAAAGTCGAAATACGTCCGACTCGCCGACCGGGCGGCGCAGATTTATGTGCCGGTGGTGCATGGCGCCGCAATCCTGACCTTTGCCGCCGGATGGCTGCTGCTGGGCCTTGGGCCGCGCGAAGCGCTGCTGCGCGCCGTCGCGGTGTTGATCATCACCTGTCCCTGCGCCCTCGGCCTCGCCGTGCCGGCCGTGCAGGTGGCGGCTTCGGGGCGGCTGTTCCGGCGCGGCGTGCTCGTCAAGTCCGGCGCAGCGCTTGAACGCCTCGCGCAGGTCAATCACGTCGTGTTCGACAAGACCGGTGTGCTGACGCAGGGGCGCCCGCAGCTGACCGATGCGCCGGCCTCGACCGTGGCCATCGCCGCGCCGCTCGCGCGTGCGTCGCGCCATCCGCTGGCGCGCGCGCTGGCGGAGGCGGCCGGTCCAGGTCCGACGGCCGATGAGGTGATCGAACACCCCGGCCAGGGCGTCGAGGGCCGGATTGCCGGGCGCACGGCTCGCCTGGGCCGCGCGGCTTTCGTGGGTGTTCCGAGCGCACCGGGTCCCGAGACCGAGCTGTGGTTCGGCTTCGACGGCGACACCAAAATCCGCTTCGGTTTCTCCGATCGCTTGCGCGCCGACGCCGTTGAAACGGTGGCGGCCTTGAAAGCCATGGGCCTGACAGTCGAGGTGCTGTCGGGCGACACCCCCGATGCGGTAGCCCGATGCGCCGAGGCCGTTGGTGTCTCGCAGCGGCGCGCCGGCTTAACTCCGGCCGACAAGGCCGAGGCGATCGCCGCCCTGCAGTCAGGTGGCCATAGGGTCCTGATGGTGGGCGACGGGCTGAATGACGCCGCCGCCCTTGCGCGCGCCGACGCCAGCATGGCGCCTGGCTCGGCCCTGGACGCCAGCCAGAACGCCGCCGACTTGGTGTTCTCGGGGGACAGTCTCGGCTCCGTCGTGGAGGCGTTGCGGATCGCGCGCCGCGCCCGACAGCTGGCGCTCGAGAACTTCGGATTCGCCGCGCTCTACAACATGGCGGCCGCGCCGGCCGCCATGCTCGGCCTCATCAATCCCTTCCTGGCGGCTCTCGCCATGTCAGGCTCATCGCTTGTGGTGACCCTGAATGCGCTTCGCCTGCGGACCCGCTCATGACGATCTTCGTGATGTTGGCGCCGATGTCGGTCTTCCTGGGGCTGCTCGGCGTGGGGGCGTTCTGGTGGACGCTGAGCCATGGGCAATACGACGATCCGGAGGGAGACGCCGCAAGGATCCTGGTGGAGGATCCCGACGACTGTCCGCTCTGAGTTGTTCTCGCTCCCGGCAGGGACGCTTCCCTCATCCTACCCACCGCCCGCCTCCCCCGCTTGCCGAGGTCGGCGGCGGGCTCCGTAGCACTACTTAGGGGGTTCTCCGAAATGTCGCACTCCGGTGCGTGCGCGTAGCCAAGGTTGCGCGAACTGGAGCCCGCCATGACCCTTGCCTATCCCTTGTCCGATCCTCGTGGCGCGCGCCCCGCGGCAACCCTGGCGGAGACCTTCGAACGTCTCGGGGCGCGTATGCACTTTGCGCGTGACGAGGAGATCTATGCCCAGGACGACGACGCAGATCTGCTGTTCCAGGTTGTCAGCGGCGTCGTGCGCACAAGCCGGCTCACGGCCGATGGCCGCCGCCAGGTTGGCGACTTCTATTATCCAGGCGACATCTTCGGCCTGGAGCCGGGGCCGGACCATCGTTTCGCCGCCGAGGCCTTGAGCGCCTGCGAGCTGATGGCGGTGCGACGCGCCTCGGTGCGCGCGGCGGCGGGCGAGTTCGAGTTCAACCGCGCGATCCTGGAGGCCGCCCGCCAGGAGATGGAACGGCTGCAGGAACACGTCCTGTTGCTCGGCCGCAAGAGCGCCTGCGAGCGGGTGGCGAGCTTCCTGATTTCGCTAGCGCAGGGACGCAGCGACGGACCGGTCGAATTGTCCATGGGCCGGCAGGATATCGCCGACTACCTTGGCCTGACGATCGAGACCGTCTCGCGCATGCTCACCCGGCTGCAGGGAGAGGCGATCGTCGAATTTCCGTCCCTGCGCGCCTTTCGGGTCCGCAGGTGGACGGCGCTTGAAGCGCTCGCGGGGTAGCGCGGCGTCAACGTGCTAGCGGTCGCCATGCCGGCCTTGCCACCTTGCGCCTTCAATCCTACGGCTGCGCCTATGGGTCCGGTCTCGAAACTCCCAGTCCCGCCGCAGGGCCGGGCGCATTGGATGATGGGCTATGTCATCGCCGCGGCCGCGAGCGGGGCCTGCCTGGCCGCTCAGCTGGCGCTGGCGCCGGCGCTGCATGACCGGGCGAACTTCCTTCTCTTCGTGCCGGCCCTGATGGCGGGGGCTCTCGCCGGTGGCCTGGGCCCGGCGTTGTTGGCGACGGCCCTGGCGGTGCTGTTCAACGCCCTGGTCGCCCGCAGCGCATTGACCGGCGACCCCCAGGCTCTGGTCGCCATGGTCGTCTTCCTGCTGCTTGGCGGCGCTTCGGGGCTCGCCGGCGAGCGGCTCAGGCGCGCTGCGGAAACGGCCCGCGCGGCCTTCAGCGACCTCGCCGCGCGCGAAGCGCATCTGAAGTCGATCCTCGACACCGTGCCCGACGCGATGATCGTCATCGACGAGCGCGGCGTCATACAATCCTTCAGCAGCGCCGCGGAGCGGCAGTTCGGCTGGACCAACCCGCAGGTGCTCGGCCGCAATGTCAGCATGCTGATGCCCGAGCCCTACCGCTCCGCCCACGACGGATACGTAGCCCGCTATCTCACGTCGGGAGAGCGGCGGATCATCGGCATCGGCCGCGTGGTGGTGGGGGAACGCAAGGACGGCTCAACGTTCCCTATGGAGCTTTCGGTAGGGGAAATGGTCTCCGGCGAGCGGCGCTACTTCACCGGTTTCGTCCGCGACCTGACGGAGCGCCAGGCCGCCGAACGGCGGATGCAGGACCTGCAGGGTGAGCTGGTGCACGTCTCACGGCTGACGGCGCTGGGCGAGATGGCGTCAGCGCTCGCCCATGAACTCAACCAGCCTCTGACGGCCACCGCCAATTTCATGAGGGGGTGCCTGCTACTGGTCGAGCGGGAGCCGGTCGACAAGGCGCGGCTGAAAGACATGATCTCCCAAGCGGCCGATCAGGCGCTACGCGCCGGCCAGATCATCCGGCGCCTGCGCGGCTTCGTCGCCAAGGGCGAGGCTGAACGGCGGGTCGAGAGCTTGCCTCAACTTCTCGAAGAGGCCGGGGCCTTGGCCATGGTCGGCGTCAAGGAGCGTGATGTCCGGCTCCGTTTTGAGATCGATCCCCGAGTGAACCTGGTGATGGCTGACAAGGTGCAGATCCAGCAGGTGGCCCTCAATCTGATCCGCAACGCGATCGAGGCGATGGAAGGCCGGGCGCGGCGCGAGTTGGTCGTCGGGGCAGCCTGCGCTCCCGACGACATGGTCGAGGTCTATGTCAGCGACACCGGCCACGGCATAAGTCCGGACGTGGCCTCGCAGCTCTTCCAGCCGTTCATGACCACCAAGGCTCACGGCATGGGTATCGGCCTTTCCATCTCGCGGACCATCATCGAGGCCCACGGCGGGCGCATATGGGTTGAGCCAAATCGGGAGGGCGGTGTCACCTTCCGGTTCACTCTGCCGTGCGTGCGCGACGAGGAACTTACCGGCGATGAGTGAGCCGCAGGTCCACCTGATCGACGACGACGAGGCCGTGCGCACGTCTCTCGGATTCCTTTTTGAAATGAACAACCTGCGGGCGCACACCTACGCCTCGGCGATCGAGTTCCTGCAGTCCGCATCCACCCTCGAGAGCGGCTGCGTCGTCACCGACGTGCGCATGCCGGAGATGAATGGACTGGAACTCGTCCGTCGACTGAAGGAACGGGGCGTGGCGCTGCCGGTGATCGTCATCACCGGCCACGGTGACGTGCCGCTCGCAGTGGAGGCGATGCGCGCGGGCGTCGTCGACTTCATCGAGAAGCCGTTCGAAGACGACACGCTCTTGAACTCGGTCCGCCAGGCGTTGAGCGTCCAGGCGCAGACCAGCCGCCACGACGCCGAACGCCACCGGTTCGAACAGATGCTGGCTGGCCTCTCCGGCCGGGAGCGCGAGGTGCTTGCCGGTGTCATCGCGGGCAAGCTCAACAAACAGATCGCCTTTGAACTGGGTATCAGCCCACGAACGGTGGAGGTCTATCGCGCCAACGTCATGAGCAAAACCAGGGCGGGCGGGCTTTCTGAATTGGTGCGGATCGCCCTCATGGCTGGCTTCGGCGATGTTTGACCTGGCTCAAGGCGGCCAGCCGAGATCGCCGACAACGTCTGGCGATGTCGCCAACCGCGCGCGCCGAGCCCCCCGCCACAGTCCTGGTGGTTGATGACGATGCCGCCGTGCGCAGCGCATTGGGGTTCGCCCTCGAGCTTGAAGGCTTCGACGTGGTGACCTGCGAGTCAGGCGAAGCGCTCTTGCTTCAAGACCTGCCGACGCGAAACGCCTGCCTGGTGATCAGCGCCCAACTCCCGGGGATTTCGGGGATGGAAGCGCTCCAGAGGCTTCGCGCGCGCTGCGTCACCCTGCCCGCGATCCTGGTGACCAGCCGCTCCAAGGCCGCAGACCGCGCGGCGGCGACAGCGGCGGGCACGCCAATCCTGGAAAAGCCCCTGATCGGCGATGCTTTGAAGACGTCCATCCTGGACGCCCTCGCCCGCTGACGCCTTCGTCGCACGCCCTCCCGCAGATTAGAGCGCCTTGGCGTGACGGCCGCTCGCAAGGTCGAAATGCCGATCGAACTGGGCGCAGATCGAGCGTACGAGCAGGCGGCCGGCCACGAGAACCTGGAGCTTGCCGTCCCTGAAAGCGAGAAGCCCGTCTTCGCAGAACGGCTCAAGCCGCTGAAGGCAGGGTGTCAGCCCGGACACCTGGCGGTTGTGGCGCGAGCAGCCGGCTTCCAAGTCGACGGACATATCGCACATCAGCCTCTCGATGATCTGCCGACGGAAGGAGTCCTCGTCGGTGACTTTGACGCCGCGAGCGACCGGCAGACGCCCCTCGCCCACGGATGCGCGCCAGCGGGCGCAGGTTCATCGTAGAGCGGTTCTGAGCGGCTGCGATTGCGACAGCTACGGCGTCGACTTCTGCGAAGCCTTGCTGACCATGACGAACACCGTCACGCGGCGATTTTCCGCCTGGCTGGACGACGACACATTGTCCTCGACCGGCACGGTTGCGCCCAGGCCCGTCGCCGACATCATCTTGTTGGGCGGCAGCTTGGCGTCTTTCAGCAGATAGGCCGTCACCGCACTCGCCCGCTGGTCGCTCAGCCTCTGGTTGGCCGCCGCATTCCCCGTACTGTCGGCGTGACCCACGACACGGACAAGATACCCCGGCTCGCTCATCGCCTGTTTGGCGATGTCCTGCAGAGCCTGCTTGCCCTGGTCATTTATGGCCACGCTGCCTGATTTGAACAGGACCCGGGTGCTTGCCTTCGTGTCGAACTGGCCGACCTGCGAGAGGCGCCGCTCATTTTCGGCCTGCCGCTTGTCGGCCTCGGCCTTTTCGGCGAGGAGCTTCTCCTTGGCTTCAGCGGTGCCCGCCTCAACGGCCCTGGCGGTCTTAAGGTCGTCGGGTTTGAAGGTCACGCTGGTGGCGTCGACCACATCTCCGTTCTGCACGGTCTGCATGGTGACCGCGAGGCCCTTGATCAGGTCGCTGGCCGGATGGTCGTCCTTCCTGACACCCACGAGACCCCGCGAAGCCTGGATCTTGGTGGTGTCCGTGAGCGTCACCTTGGTGTCCGCGCCGCCAACCCGAACAACCAGGTGGTTGCCGTCATGGGAAACGATAACGCCATCCATGGTCGTTGGCGTGGTCGTTTGCGCGGCCGCCAGGCCGGGGACGACCAAGAAGAGCGCGGTCACGGTCGACACGAGCAGGTTCGATCTCGAATTCATAGTGCCCTCCTGGCCGTGACCTTACGCGTCGCGGCGGCGATTGAGCTTCACTGCGGCACTATTGCGCTGCAGTATGGCGATGCCATCGGATGAAACCCGGAGGTGGACCTGGGCGCCGGCCCCCGAAGACCAACGGTTGTAGTCGGCGAGCCCCAGAGAAGCCGCTGTGGGCCGCTCTTTGATGTTCATCAAAAGCTTCGTTCTTGCCAAAGACGCCGCCACGGACCCCGGCGACCGTGACCCAGCCCCGAGCCTGCGGCGTCGGCGCCGGACCCCAATGTGTCCAGGGAGCACGCGCAAACCGCTCTGCGGTGCGACCATGGGACGCCGCCCGGCAGCCTCCGACTTTCGGGATATGCGGGACTCCGGGCTTGCATTTCCGCCGGCCGCTGCCCAAGCGTGAACGGCGGGCGCGCGCGCAGTCGGGGATCACAATGCGAAGATTTAGCGGCCTGCTTGTCGCGGGTTTGGCGATGGCGGCCTTTCCGGCGGGAGCTGCGAGCGAAATGGCTCGCCTGAAGGCGGAGGCCGCGCAAGTCGCCATCGTTCGCGACGACTGGGGCATCGCCCACGTCCACGGCAAGACCGATGCACAGGCTGTGTTCGGGATGGTCTACGCGCAGGCTGAAGATGACTTCGAGCGCGTCGAGACCAACTACCTGACCGCGCTCGGCCGCACCTCCGAAGCGGAGGGCCACGCTGCGGTCTGGAAAGACCTACGCCAGAAATTGTTCATCGATCCCCATGACCTGCAGGCGAAATATGCGGCCAGCCCGACTTGGTTGAAGGCATTGATGAACGGTTGGGCCGACGGCCTGAACTACTATCTGGCGACCCATCCGAAGGTGACGCCCAAGGTCATCAAGCACTTCGAGCCCTGGATGGCGCTGAGCTTCACCGAGGGGAGCATCGGGGGCGACATCGAGCGGGTCTCCCTTCCCGATCTCGAAGCCTTCTACGGCCAGCCGCGGACGGCGGCCCTGTCAGACGACGACACCCTGAAATTCAAGGAGCCGAGCGGGTCCAACGGCATGGCCATCTCGCCCTCGATCACCAAGGGCGGTCATGCGCTCCTTCTGATCAACCCGCACACCTCCTTCTTCTTCCGCTCCGAATTGCAGATGACCAGTGAGGAGGGGCTGAACGCCTACGGCGCGGCGACCTGGGGCCAACTCTTCATCTACCAAGGGTTCAACGAACACGCCGGCTGGATGCATACCTCGACCGGCGCCGACACGGTCGATGAGTTCGCCGAGACCATTGCGCGCAAGGGTGGCCGGCTCTTCTACCGCTACGGGACAGAAGAAAGGCCGGTTGCGGTCTCGGCCATCACCATCCCCTACCGGACACCGGCCGGCGGCATGGCCAGCCAGACTTTCACGGTCTACCGCACCCATCACGGCCCGATCGTGCGCGCCGCCGACGGCAAGTGGATCGCCATCGCCATGATGAACAAGCCCGTCGAAGCACTGGAGCAGTCCTTCGGACGGACGAAGGCCACGGACCTGGCGAGCTTCCAGAAGGTGGCGGAACTGGCGGCCAATTCCTCCAACAACACCCTTTTCGCCGACACCAAGGGAGAGACGGCGCTCCTGCTGCCGCAATTCATGCCCAAGCGTGACAACCGCTTTGACTACACCAAGCCGGTCGACGGCTCCGACCCGGCAACCGATTGGCAAGGGCTGGTGAGCTTCGCCGAGACGCCGCACGTTGTGAACCCGTCGAACGGCTGGGTCTACAACAGCAACGATTCCCCCTGGTCCGCCGCCGGGCCCAACAGCCCGAAGAAGGCCGACTATCCGCGCTACATGGACCAGGCCGGCGAGAACCCACGAACCGCGCACGCGACAAGGGTGCTGAGCGCTCGCAAGGACTTCACCCTGCCGACCCTGATCGAGGCGGCCTACGACCCCTATCTTACCGCCTTCGCCAGACTGATCCCGACCCTGGTCGCAGCGTACGATGGCGCGGCGGCGGACGATCCGCTGAAGATGAGGCTCGCCGAGCCAATCGGGTCCCTGCGCGCCTGGGACGACCGCTGGTCGGCGGATTCGTCGCCAACGGCGCTGGCGGTGTTCTGGGGTGAGGCGCTCTGGGCCAAGGTCGCACCCGACGCCAAGAAGGCGGGCCTCAGCGTCTACGACTACATGGCGACCCGTGCCAGCCCGGCGGACAAGCTGCAGGCTCTGGCCGAGGCCACTGACCGTCTCGTCCAGGACTTTGGGACCTGGAAGACGCCCTGGGGCAAGATCAACCGCTTCCAACGGATCGATGACGCCATTGTCCAGCGTTTCGACGATGCCGGTCCGAGCATCCCGGTGCCGTTCACTTCCGCCCAATGGGGCTCGTTGGCGTCGTTCGGCGCGAAACGTTACCCCGATACCCGGAAATACTATGGCTCCAGCGGCAACAGCTTCGTCGCCGTCGTTGAATTCGGCGAGCGGATCCATGCGCGGGCCGTGACAGCCGGCGGTGAGAGCGGAGATCCGGCGTCCAAGCACTTCAGCGACCAAGCCGAACGCTACGCCAGTGGAAACCTGCGAGAGGTCTACTTCTACCCAGACCAGCTGGTCGGGCACACCGAGCGGCGCTACCACCCGGGCGAATAGGCCGCCCTTTTAGAACGAGACGCAGGCGGCCTCAGTGATCAGGAGGACCGACTCCTGATGGAAGCGGGCCTTGTAGGCGTTGCGGACCGCCTCGAGCTTGCCGAGTGTCTGAGGGCCCTTCGGCAACACGATCATGACCACCTTGGACGCCTCGCGGATCATGTGGTTCTCCTCGCCCCGCCACTGGCCCCCGCCGTCCAGAACGGTCAGGCCGTCAGGGAACCGCGGCGTGATCTCCTCGTCCATGAACCTGCCGAAGTCCGCATCGCCGACCGCCGGCTTGCCATGCACGTTGCGGCCGAAGAAGAGTTGAGCGGTGTGCATATACTCCTGCCCGGCGGGACAGGCCGGCACGGGTGGAAGTGTGGCGCAGCCCCCGAGGGCGAACGCCAGGATCAGTCCCCCCGCCGCCCTCACCCGCCGACCAGCTCCCGTCCGATGAGGAAGCGGCGGATTTCGTTGGTGCCGGCGCCGATGTCGTAGAGCTTGGCGTCGCGCACCAGGCGCTCGACCGGGTAGTCCTTGGTGTAGCCGGCGCCGCCCAGCGCCTGCACCGCCTCCAGCGAGACCCTGACCGCGTTCTCGGAGGCCATCAGGATCGCGCCGGCCGCATCGAAGCGGGTCGTCTGGCCCGCATCGCAGGCCCTGGCCACGGCGTAGACGTAGGCCCGCGCCGAATTCAGCGCGACATACATGTCGGCGACCTTGCCCTGCATCAGCTGGAAGGAG
>NZ_DASXNL010000088.1:0-20234 GCF_036495085.1 Phenylobacterium sp.
CTGCGCCACGGCCGTCTGATTGACCCAGTACTGCACGGTGACGGCGGCATTGGCCGCGCCGGCGACAAGAATTGCGCTCGAAGCGGCGAGTCCCAGAAGCACCTTACGCATGTGATCTTCTCCCAACACTAGGCAGATGCCCGTGCGACCAATCGCCGCTGTATTAATCATGTGTTCGTTGAACGCGGTTGGGCAACCCGCTTCGCCTGTCAGGCGAATAAAGTTTTACGAGCGCATTGTGGGTTGTGACCGCCAGAAGGTCCGGCGGTGGGCAGCGAACGGTTCTTGGCGTTGCGCCGGGAACGCGAGTTTCGGGCTCACGAGCGCGATGGCCAACAGCACAGCATTGCGCCTCGTGACCCGCCTCCACCCGGTTGCGGAGCTCGACAGTATCAGCAATGGGGTCGAGCCCGGCATCGACAGCCGCCCCGGGCCATGCTGGGTCGCGGCGTTTGCGGCTCCAGGGGCTGGAACGGATAGCGCCGTAGTGGCAGGAGCCTCGATCGTCCTCGGCTCCAGGCCGGGCCGTTCCCTAGTCCTCCATCCGGAACAGTTCGAGAGCGGTCCTGCCGAGGATTTTCTGGGCGTCCTCGAGGGGCGCGGCTTTGAACACTGCCTCGATGGCGCTGCGGGTGTAGCCGAACGTGCTTTCCTGGTGGGGATAGTCCGAAGACCACATCACCCGGTCAGCGCCGATACGGTGCAGCATCTCCAATCCCACCGGATCGGTCATGAAGGTCGCGTAGCAATGGCGCCGCCAGTACCAACTGGGCGGGTGCGCGAGCTTCGGCGAGACCATGGTTGGGAAGGAATTGTAGATCATGTCGGCGTCGTGGAGCATGCCCGGAATCCACGCCAGGCCCGCCTCGACGAACACCACGCGCAGGCCTGGGAAGCGGTCGAAAACGCCGCCGAAGGTGAGCTGCGCCCAGTTCTGACGAAAGCCCTGCATCTGGGTGAGCACCGAGACGCCGACGGCGCCGGGCTCGGCGGTGGGTATCGCCTCGCCGATGTGGAAGGCCAGCGGCAGTCCGCATTCCTCGATGGCCGCCCACAGGGGGTCCATCCGGCCGTGATTGTACTGGATGGTGTGGCCGTCGGCGAACTTGCCGGGCTTGATGGGAACCATCAGGCAGCGCGCTCCGAGTTCGACGCACCGGGCCACGCTGTCCTTTGCGGCCTCCGGGTCCCAGTAGCTTGGCACCATCACCGGATAGAGCCTGCCCGGCGCTTTCTGGCAGACAGCGCCGATATGCTCGTTGTAGGCGCCGAACACGTGCGCCTTGTTCTCGATCTCGCCGAACATCATCAGGCCGAACAGGCGCTGCGGAAAGATCAGCTCCTTCTCCACGCCCTCGATGTCGAGATCGGCCATGCGGGCGTCGAGATCGGTCAGGCCCGGATAACACTCCAGAGCGTTGCACAACGCGACCGCGACGGGCCCGGGCGTCATCGGCTTGCCGGCGACCGAGAGGTCCCAGCCGCCGTCCCTGAAGACCATCCGCGGGGCCTGGTCCTTGAGGTGCTCAGGGAACCGGTCGACCCACAGGTCGGGCTCCAGCATGTGGCTGTCAGCCGAGACGATGCGGGTGCCTGCCGGCCAGTCGCGGGACTTGCCCTGCGGCTTGCGCGCCGTGGCGACCGCCAGCCCGACCTGCTCGGGAATCTCGAGGACGAAGCTGTCGGCCATGGGCGGCCTCCCTGCGCGTCGTGTGTATGGCCGAACGCTATGCCCCGCAGGATGCGCCCGCAATATTGACGCCGCGTCAGTGCTTCGAGGCTCTTCGGCGTTCAGCGTCCCGCTGGCGCTAGCTTCAGGAAACTCGGATCGCGGAAAGGATCGCCTTGGCGCATGCGCTCGTGGAAGCCCGTGACGCGCGGGCCGGCGCCGCCTTCGCGGGCATCGTAGAACGACCGGTCGCCGAAGAAGCGCAGGGTCAGGGTGCGCCGGCGCTGACCGGGACGGGTGGCTGCGCCCCCGTGCAGCATCGCCGGGTGGAAGACGATCAGGTCGCCGGGCTCGGCGGCCCAGGAGACGATATCCCAGGCCGAACGGTCTGCCTCGATGTCCGGCAGCCTGGGCAGCGAAGCGCGCGGGTGAAGGGGTGCGGTGTCATCGCCCAGTTCGAAGCGCGAGCCGTTGTAGAGTCGCCCCAGGTGTGAGCCGCGTATGAACTCCAGTGATTGCCCGGCGGCCACCGCATCGAAGGTGATCCACACCACCGCCAGGTCTTGTCCGGCGACGGCGAGGTAGGAGGAATCCTGGTGCCAGGGGGTCCGTCGCGTATCGCCGCCCTCTTTTAGGAATACCTGCTCGTACATGAACCAGACGTCCGGCGAGCCCCACAGTTCGGCCATCATCGCCGGGATTGGCGAGGCCTGGAGCATCGCGCGATAGCCGCTCAGGCAGTCAGGGTTGTAGAGGTCCTGGTAGAAGGTCGAGTCCGTCGCCTGGGGGATGCGAGAGGCGCCCGGGCCCGGATGGGTCAGGCTCCAGTCGTAAGCGGCATGGGCGTCGGCCAGCGCCTCAGGATCCAGCGCCCTGGGCAGGAAGACGACGCCGTCGCGGGCGTAGGTTTCGCGCAAATCATCGAGCCCCAGGGCCATGGCTGCCGTTCGCTTTCAGCTTGCTCCTGCGTCAACGCTAGGCCGCGCTAGGATGTCGGGCAATCGTGACCGAGCGTTAGCTGGAGGAAACACATGAGCCGCGCCGATCCCTCCCTCGACGCTTGGCGCGGCCTGGTGGACCTGGACAGGCTGGCCGCGTGGATGGACGCGCGCGGACTGGAGCGCGGGCCGATCGAGGAGGCGGTGCGCCCCCCCGGGGGCACGCAGAACATCCTCATCCGGTTCCGCCGCGCAAGCCGCTGGTTCATGCTGCGCCGCCCCCCGCTCTCACCGCGCTTCAACGGCAGCGAGACCATGCGCCGTGAGGCCCGGGTGCTGGGCGCTCTGGCGCCGAGCGAGGTGCCGCATCCCCGGCTGATCGCGGCCTGTCCGCAGGAGGACGTGCTGGGGGCCGCGTTCTACCTGATGGAGCCGATCGAGGGCTTCAACCCGACAGTGGGCCTGCCGGCCCTGCACGCAGGCGATCCAGGGGTGCGCCGCGGCATGGGCCTGGCCCTGGTCGACGGCATTGCTGCGCTGGGCCGCGTCGATCACGTGGCTGCAGGCCTCGCAGACTTCGGCCGCGCTGAGGGTTTCCTGGAACGCCAGGTCGGCCGATGGAAGAAGCAGCTGGCGAGCTACAACGAATACGAAGGCTGGGCTGGCCCCGGAGAGATCGAGGGCCTGGACGAGGTCGGAGCCTGGTTGGAGGCGCATCGGCCGCAGAGCTTCAGGCCGGGGATCATCCACGGCGACTATCACTTGGCCAACGTGCTCTACCGTTTCGACGGACCGCAGCTGGCGGCGATTGTCGATTGGGAGCTGACCACGATTGGCGACCCGCTGCTGGACCTAGGCTGGCTTCTGGCCACGTGGCCTGAGGATTCCGGGCCCGAGGCTGGCGCCGTCTCCGTCAAGCCCTGGGACGGTTTCCCGAGCGCGGCCGAACTGGTCGACCGCTATGCCGACCAGACCGAGCGGGACCTATCGGCCATCCATTGGTACGGCGTGCTGGCCTGCTACAAGCTGGGCATCATACTGGAAGGCACCCATGCCCGGGCCGCCGCCGGCAAAGCCGAGGTGGAGACAGGTGAGCGGTTGCATGCCCAGACGCTGGGTCTTTTCCGCCGAGCGCTGCGGTGGATCGGGTAACTAGTCCGCGTCCATCTTCAATGCGGCGATAAAGGCTTCCTGCGGGATCTCGACCTTGCCGAACTGGCGCATGCGCTTCTTGCCGGCCTTCTGCTTGTCGAGGAGCTTGCGCTTGCGGCTCATGTCGCCGCCGTAGCACTTGGCGGTGACGTCCTTGCGCAGCGCGCGCACCGTCTCACGCGCGATGATCCGACCGCCGATCGCCGCCTGGATCGGGATCTGGAACATGTGCGGGCTGATCAGCTCCTTCATCTTCTCGACCATGCCGCGGCCACGTGCTTCGGCGCGATCGGCATGGACCAGCATGGAGAGCGCATCGACCGGCTCGGAATTCACCAGGATCGACATCTTGACCAGGTTGCCGACCCGGTAGTCCTCGATCTGGTAGTCGAACGAGGCGTAACCCTTCGAGACGCTCTTCAGGCGGTCGTAGAAGTCGAACACCACCTCGTTCAACGGCAGGTCGTAGACCACGAGCGCGCGGGAGCCGACGTAGCTCAGTTCGCGCTGGGCGCCGCGTCGGTCCTGGCAGAGCTTGATCACGCTGCCGAGGTATTCATCGGGTGTCAGGATGGTGGCCTTGATCCAGGGCTCGGCGATGCTGGCGATCTTGACCGGGTCTGGCATATCGGCCGGATTGTGCAGCTCCACCTCCGAGCCGTCGGTGAGCGTGATCTTGTAGATGACGCTGGGCGCGGTGGCGATCAGGTCGAGGTCAAACTCGCGGCTCAGGCGTTCCTGGATGATTTCCAGGTGGAGCAATCCCAGGAACCCGCAGCGGAAGCCAAAGCCCAGGGCGGCCGACGTCTCCATCTCGTAGCTGAACGAGGCGTCGTTCAGGCGCAGGCGCCCGATTGCCGCGCGCAGGTCTTCGAAGTCGGCGGCGTCCACGGGGAAGAGGCCGCAGAACACCACCGGTTGCACGTCGCGGAAGCCGGGCAGGGGCTTTTCGGCCGGGCGCCGCTCGTCGGTGATGGTGTCGCCGACGGCGGCCTGGGCGACTTCCTTGATCTGGGCGGTGATGAAGCCGATCTCGCCGGGACCGAGGCTCTCGATTTCGGTGCGCTTGGGGTTGAACACCCCGATGCGGTCGATGAGGTGGCTGCTGCCCTGCTGCATCATCTGCACCCGCTGGCCCTTGCGCAGCGAGCCGTCGATCACGCGCACGAGCACGACCACGCCGAGGTAGGCGTCGTACCAGGCGTCGACCAGCAGCGCCTTCAGCGGCGCGTCAGGGTCGCCCTTGGGGGCGGGCAGTCGGTGGACGACGGCCTCCAGCAACTCGTGGATGCCGGCGCCTGTCTTGGCGGAGGTCAGGATGGCTTCGGAGGCATCGATGCCAATGACGTCTTCGATCTGCTGGCGCACCCGCTCCGGCTCGGCGGCCGGCAGGTCGATCTTGTTCAGGACCGGGACGATCTCATGGTTGTTGTCGATGGCCTGGTAGACGTTGGCGAGCGTCTGGGCCTCGACGCCTTGGCTTGCGTCCACCACCAGGATCGAGCCCTCGCAGGCGGCCAGGCTGCGCGAGACCTCATAAGCGAAGTCCACGTGGCCGGGCGTGTCCATGAGGTTCAGGACGTAGGTCTCGCCGTCGTCGGCCTTATAGCTGAGGCGTACGGTCTGAGCCTTGATGGTGATCCCGCGCTCGCGCTCGATCTCCATGTTGTCGAGCACCTGTTCGGTCATCTCGCGCTGGGTCAGTGCGCCGGTCTCCTGAATCAGGCGGTCACTCAGCGTCGACTTGCCGTGGTCGATGTGCGCCACGATGGAGAAGTTGCGGATCTTGGCTAGCGGGGTCGTCATGGCGGGTGCGTCTAGCACATTCGCGCGCGTTCGCGAGGCGCGCGGCGTGTCGCGGGGCTTGCGCACGGGTTTTCGGGCGAAAGACGGTTAATCGGGCGTTAAGGCGACACATTCCAACTGGATTCTCGGAGGGCTGGAATCAACACCCTGGAGGACCCGCGCCTATGGACCGTCGAACCCTGATCGTTTCGGGCCTTGTGACCCTTGGCGGTGCAGGCATCGCCAGGGCCGAGCCCATCCAGTTGCCGCCGGCCCGTCCGCGCGACGAGGCGCCGCCACCGCCCCAAGCCGCGCCGCAGGCTCCGCCGCCGCCGAACACCAGCCCGAGCTACCCGACCAGCGGACCATCCGGCTCGCCGCCCGCCGAAGCGCCGGCCGGCAAGGCTGAGGGCTACTCGCGCGACGAGATCGTCAACTCCGTTTCCGACTTCCTGGGCGTCACGGCCGAGGCGGCGGGGGGCGCCGTGGAGCGGATCTTCAAGAGCAACGGGCGGCCCACGGCTTACATCGCCGGCGAGGAGGGCTCGGGCGCCATCGGGGTGGGCGCCCGTTATGGCCGCGGCCTGATGTACATGAAGGGCCGCGAGCCGATGGAGGTCTTCTGGCAAGGCCCCTCGGTCGGCTGGGACTTTGGCGGCAACGCCGCGCGGGTGTTTACGCTCGTCTACCGGCTCGACGACCCCCGCGACATCTTCCAGCGGTTCCCCGGCGTTGAAGGCTCCGCCTATTTCATCGCGGGCCTCGGTGTGAACTACCAGAAGGCCGACGACATCGTGTTGGCCCCGATCCGCGCCGGCGTCGGCTTTCGCCTGGGCGCCAACATCGGCTATCTGGCCTACACCCGCAGGCGCAGCATCATTCCCTTCTAGGGATCGGGCCGGTCCAGATATTCGGAAAGGGCGCTAAGGCCTTGTGCCGAACAGCTGCCCGGTGGTGGTGTCGAAGAGACCACGGCCGGGGACATGGTTGATCTCCAACCTGATGCCGTCGGGATCCTCGAACAGCACCGAATAGTATCCGGGCGCGAAGGCGTCGTCCTGCGGGGCGTGGACGATGTGCGCCCCGATCGCGGTCAGGAAAGCGAAGGCCTCGTCGATGTCGCCGCGCTCGCGAGCGCGGAAGCAATGGTGGTGCATACCGACGCGGCGTTGGTCGAATTTCGCCCCCGCATGCTCCGGAGCCGGGCGGTTGATCCCGAAGCCGGTGCGTCCCCCGACGCAGTAGAACATGTCGGGTGTGTCGCCCACGACCCGCAGGCCGAGGAAAGGCAGAAGCTGGCGATAGAAAGCGACGCTGCCCTCGAAATCCGAGGCGGTGATGAAGGTGTGAGCGACGCCGTTGATCTCCACCTCAGCGGCTCACAGCTTCTCGGCCCGGCCGGCCGGACGTCCAACATCGCCAGCAGGGGGCCTGAGATCACGAAAGTCAGGCGAATGCCGATCCGCCATGTCGGGGACGTTGGTGGCCATGGGCGATTGATGACCCGCCGGTGATCGGCAGGCAACTCTTGACCGATCAATAAGCATGGACTTATGTATATGGCATGCTGCAGCCTCAGGCGGATATCTTCCGCACCCTTGCCGACCCGACGCGGCGCGGCCTTTTCGAGCGCCTGGCGCGGGCCGACAGCCTGAGTGTCCGGAGCCTGACCGAGGGCGCTGCGGTATCGCAGCCGGCCGTGTCGCAACACCTGAAGGTCTTGCGCGAGGCAGGTCTGGTGGTCGAACAGAAGGTCGGCCGCAATGTATTCTATAGCGTGGAGCCGCGCGGTCTCGCGCCGCTGATCGACTGGATGGCGCTCTACGCCGTCTTCTGGCGTGACCGCTTCGAGCGCCTGGAAGACGTGCTCAACCGGATGGACCAATAGAGAAGGGCGACCCCATGAACGACATTCCGGCTTCCAGATCGATAGTCATCGAGCGAATGATGCCGCACCCCCCGGCCAAGGTCTGGCGGGCGCTGACCCAGGCGTCGCTGGTGGGCGAGTGGCTGATGAAGAATGACCTCCAGCCCGTGGTGGGTCATCGTTTCAACTTCCGCGCCGAGCCGCAGGGTGGATGGAACGGCGTCACCGATTGCGAGGTGCTGGAAGTCGAGCCGCTCTCGCGCCTCGTCTACAGCTGGAGGTCCTCGGGCGAGCAGGCCGCGACGGGCATCAACAGCGTCGTCACCTGGACGCTGACGCCCGCCGAAGGCGGCACCCAGGTCCGCATGGAGCACTCGGGCTTTCGCCCGCAGGACGAGCAGTTCTACCGCGGCGCGAATTACGGCTGGCAGCAGATGGTGGCGGGTCTCGAGCGGGTCGCGGGCGGACTCGACTAGGCGCTCGCGCGGGCCATTAATCGAAGATTCTCGACCGGCCTGCATCTTGAGGGCGCGCCAACGCGGCGTGTCCTCAGGAGCGCCGGGTGTCGCCGCAGCTTGGAGAGATCGCCGGGAGACTCCTTCAGCCTTTCGTCGAGGCGGCCGGCCCGCTCGCGGCCTGCGCCCTGGTGTTCGCGGTCCTGGCGTGGCTGACCAAGGGCCCTCGCGCGATCGCTGACGCCCGCGCCGCGGCCGGCGAGACGAAGATCAACGCGGTGATTTCGGCGGTTGATGCGATCGCCGTGGACCCGTTGCTCGCCGTCGGCATGGCCGCGGTGGTCGCCGCCCTGGTCTCGCACGGCCTTCAGCTCGACAGCGCCCGCCTCTGGACCTGGATCGGTCGCTGGCCGACGATTGCGGCCGCCATCGTGCTCGGCGATCTCTTCGGCTACTGGCGCCACCGCGTTCAGCACAGCCGCCGGCTCTGGCCGGCTCACGCCATACACCACAGTGATACGCACCTGACTTGGTTCAGCCTCGGGCGGCTGCACCCCATAGATCGTGCCGGCTCGCTCGCCGACATGGTGCTCCTGAGCGCGCTGGGCCTTCCTGTCTGGGCGCTGGCGGCCAATGCAGTGGTCCGCCACTTCTACGGCTACTTTATCCACGCCGACCTCCCCTGGACGCTGGGCAAGGCCGGCTGGGTCCTGAATTCGCCTGCGATGCACCGCTGGCACCACGCGCGCGATGTCGAAGGCTCCGGTCATAACTTCGCGACCGTCTTCTCGGTCTGGGACCGAATGTTCGGCACCTTCTACCAGCCCGGCGCCTGCCCCGGGCCGCTGGGTGTCAGGGAAGACCTGGGCCAGGGCGCGCTCGGCCAGTACGCCCACCCCTTTAAGGTCTGGTGGCGGGCGATCCGTCCGGGCGAGCTTCGGCTCAGCTCCTGAGCTTCGCCCCTACGGCTTTTTCCGCCGCAGCTACGATCCGTCCCGAAAGCGCCTCGATCTCGCTGTCCGTAAGGGTCTTTTCCGTAGGCTGTACGGTGACCTCCACGGCGACGGACTTCTGTCCCTCCGCGACGCCCTTGCCCTGGTAGACGTCGAAAACCCGAACGTCGGCGATCAGGGCTTTATCGGCGCCCAGGATGGGGCGCACGACGTCCCCTGCCGGGGTGTCCGCGGCCACCAGGAAAGCGAAGTCGCGGGTCAGCGGCATCAAGGGCGAAAGCGCGAGCGGCGGCTTGGTCTTGGTGGGCTTTCTCTTGGGCTCAGGAATGGCGCCGAGGTCGAGTTCGAAGGCCAGCATCGGGCCTTCTGCATCGAGCGCCTTCAGGACGCCGGGATTGAGCTCGCCGAACTCGGCGATCACGTTTTTCGGCCCAAGTTGCAGGCGCGCCGAGCGGCCTGGGTGCCACCACGATGAGGTCTGGCCCTGAACCACCTGCAGCGGCGGGGCGCCCATCTCGTCGAGCAGGGCCATCAGGTCGGCTTTCAGCGAGAACAGCGGATCATCCGACAAGCCGTCCCAGCGCCTGGGCGAATGCGGCGCGATCAGCGCGGCCACGATCGTCAGCTGGTCCTGCGGCCGGTCTCCCTTGAACGTCGGTCCGACCTCGAAGAAGGCGGCGTCGGCGAAACCTTGGCGAGCGTTGCGGGCTGCCGCGTCGATAAGGTTCGGCAGAATCGAGGGCCGCATGCAGTCCAGGTCCGAGGCGATCGGATTGGAGAGCCGCAGCGTCTCCTCGCCACCGCCGAAACGCTTCGCCCACTCGGTGCGCATGAAGCTCCAGGTGACGGCCTCGGCATAGCCGCGGGCCGCCATGGCGCGCCTGGCGTTGCGCATGCGCGTCTGGCGCACAGTCAGCACCCCTCCGACCGCTCGCGGCGCCTCCGGCAGAGGTTCGCTGGGCAAGGCGGCGAAGCCCTCGATGCGGGCCACTTCCTCGACGAGATCGGCCTTTCCCTCGACGTCGCGTCGCCAGGTCGGCGGCGTGACCATCTCGCCGCGCACGCCGAACCCGAGCGTGGTCAGGATATTGTCGATCCGTGTCCCATCGACGCTAAGGCCGGTGAGCCTCTTCACGTAGGCATGGTCGAATTCGATGGCGCTGGGCGGTGCGGGCGCATGGCCGGCGACACGGACCTCCGACGGCTCGCCTCCGCAGAGCTCGACGATGAGCTTTGTGGCCATCTCCAGCCCCGGGACCACGAAGCCGGTGTCGACCCCGCGAGCGAAGCGGTATTGCGCATCGGAAGTGATCCCCAACATGCGCCCGGTCTGCGCGGTTCGGATCGGGTCGAAATAGGCGCTTTCCACGAAGACGTCGGTGGTGGTCTCGCTGACCTTGGTCGATTCCCCGCCCATGACGCCGCCCAGGCCGATGGCGCCGGAGCCGTCGGCTATGACGCAGACCTCGGAGGCGATCTCGTAGGTCTTGCCATCCAGGGCCTCAAGTTTCTCGCCCACGCGACCGAGGCGCGCCTCGATGTAGCCGCCGGTGAGCCTGGCGGCGTCGTAGACGTGCAAGGGCCGGCAGCGGTCGTAAGACATCAGGTTGGTGATATCGACGAGCGCACTGATCGGTCGCAGGCCGACGGCGATCAGCTTTTGCTGAAGCCAAGCCGGGGAGGGTCGGTTCGTCACGCCGCGGATCAGTCGTCCCGCGAACAAAGGGCAGGCGTCGCCGTCAACGCGGATCTCGATGGTCTCGGCGAACTTGCCGGGGACCGGCGCGACGCTCGGGTCCTTCAACTTGCCCAGTCCCGCCGCGGCCAGGTCGCGCGCGATGCCGACAACCCCCAGCCAATCAGGCCGGTTGGGGGTGACCTCGAAATCGATCACCGCTTCGAGCCCCAGCGCCTCGGCCGCGCTCACGCCCACAGCGAGGGTGTCAGGCAACTCAAGGATGCCCTCGCTCTCGCTGGCGGTCTCGAGTTCGGAGGCCGAGCAAAGCATGCCGTTGGAGACGACGCCGCGAACCGGGCGCGCCTCGAGGGTGATCCCGGAGCCCGGCACATAGGCGCCGAGCGGAGCGTAAATCGTCGTGAGGCCCGCGCGCGCGTTGGACGCTCCGCACACGATCTCCTTGCGCCCGTCCTTGGTGTCCACCTGGCAGATGCGCAGGCGATCGGCGTTGGGATGCTGCTGGGCCTCGACGATCCTGGCGACCGAGAAAGCCGCCAGTTTGGATGCGGGATCCTCGACGTGCTCGACCTCGAGGCCGGCCATGGTCATGGCCTCGACGACTTCGCTCGTCGTGGCCTTGGTGTCGAGATGCTCCTTCAGCCAGGAGAGGGTGAACTTCATCGGTCGGCTCCTGGGATGCGTTGCAGCGACGACCGGTCGGTGACGTCGTCCATCACGAGAGCCCCGTCGCCGGGTTCGGCGCGGCGAAGGCCGAGAAGCCGTAGTGCTCAAGCCAGCGGATATCGCTGGCGAACATGTCGCGCAGGTCTGGCACGCCGTACTTCAGCATGCCGAGGCGATCGATGCCGAAGCCGAAGGCGAAACCCTGCCAGACGTCGGGGTCGAGGCCGCAGTTCCTCAGGACGTTGGGATGCACCATCCCGCAGCCGACGATCTCCATCCACTCATCGCCTTGGCCGATCTTGATGTCGCCGCCGGAACGGTCGCAGCGCACGTCCATCTCAGCCGATGGTTCGGTGAACGGGAAGTGGTGCGGACGCAGGCGTGTCTCCACCAGCGGCGTCTCGAAGAACCGCGAGATGAAGCTCTCCAGCGTCCACTTCAGGTGTCCCATGTGGATCGCCTTGTCGATGACCAGGCCCTCCATCTGGTGGAACATCGGGGTGTGGGTTGCGTCGCTGTCAGAGCGATAGGTGCGGCCCGGCGCGATGATGCGGATCGGCGGCTCCTGACCATTTGCGATCCAGCCGGGCAGCGTCTCGTTCGTCCGCTGCATGGTGCGGATCTGCACGGGGCTCGTATGGGTGCGCAGCACCTTTCGCTCGCCGCGCTCGTCCTCGGGCAGCCAGAAGGTGTCGTGCATCTCGCGCGCCGGGTGCTTAGGCGGGAAGTTCAGCGCGGTGAAATTGTGGAAGTCGTCCTCGATGTCGGGGCCTTCCGCCAGGCCGAAGCCCATCTCGGCGAATATGGCGATCATCTCATCCAGCACCTGCATGGTCGGATGCACGCGACCTCGACGCTCGGGCGGCGAGGGGAGCGTGAGGTCAATATGTTCGGCGGCAAGCTTGGCGTCGAGCGCGACGGCCTCCAGCGCGGCTTTGCGCTGGGCGATCGCCGCGCCGATGCGGTCGCGAAGGCCGTTGATGAGCGGCCCACGCTCGCGGCGCTCGTCCGGGTTCATCGCGCCAAGCGTCTTCAGGAGTTCGGAAATCGACCCTGACTTGCCGAGCGCGGCTACGCGCACAGCCTCCAGAGCGGCAACGTCGGACGCCGAGGCCACAGCGGCGGCGAGGTCAGCCTCGAGTTTGGAATGTTCGGTCATGTGGACGGTGTCCTAGCCTGCGGTCTTCGTGGGGAGAAGAGGGCAGCAAAAAGCCCTCCGGCGGTTCGGCCGGAGGGCTCTGAAAGCTTCGAGGGTCCAGCGACCCCTCAAGACGCTCAAGCCAGCGCGGCGCGAACCTTGTCGGCGATGGCCTTGAAAGCGCTCGGATCGTTGCCCGCGATGTCCGCGAGGACTTTGCGGTCCATTTCGATCCCGGCCCGATCAAGGCCGTGGATAAATCGGGCGTAGGTCATGCCTTCCAGGCGCGCCGCAGCGTTGATCCGCTGGATCCACAGCGAACGGAAGCTGCGCTTGCGGACCTTGCGGTCGCGGTAAGCGTACTGGCCGGCCTTGTCCACAGCGGCCTTGGCCGTGCGGATGGTGTTCTTGCGGCGCCCGTAGAAGCCCTTGGCCTGCTCGAGAACCTTCTTGTGCTTGGCGTGGGCGGTGACGCCCCTTTTGACGCGAGCCATCTGTCAGCGCTCCTTAGCTAAGGCCGTAGGGCAGGAAGATCTTGATGATCTTCGCGTCGGAGGCGCTCATCACCTTCGTGCCACGGTTCTGACGGATGTACTTGGCGTTGTGGGACAGCAGGCGGTGGCGCTTGCCGGCCACACCGGCCTTGATCTTCCCGGTCGCAGTAAGTTTGAAGCGCTTTTTAGCGCCCGACTTCGTCTTCAGTTTCGGCATTTCTCTGCGGAGCCGAAGCCCCGTCCTCTGGCGTATTGATGAACCGCCCTGGCATGCCATGGGCCAGGCGGCTCCGAAGGGTGGGGCTGATAGACGAAAGAGCCCTGGAACGCAAGGCGGCCGCCGCTTCTAGGCGAGCGAATGCACTCTTCGCCGCACTTGGCCGGCGAAGTAGAGCCCGGGCAGGATCAGGAGCGCCGCAGAAGCAAAAGGCGCTCCGGGGGCGACGCTCGAGAAAAGCCACCCGGCGAACACAGGGCCGCCGATGCGGGCCAGCGCCATGCCGCTCATGTTGAGCCCCAGCATTTCACCCTGCCTGTCCGGGGAGGCGGCGCGCGAAATCAGAGCCGTCAGGTTGGGAAAGCAGATCGATTGCCCGATACAGACGAAGGCGAATCCCAGGACCGCCACCGGCCAGACCGGCGCCAGTCCCTGTGTCACCAGGCCCAGCCCCATGAAGACCAGGCCGCCCGTCAGTGTGCGAGGCTCGCCGTAGCGACGGACCAGTCGTCCCGAAAGCACCCCTTGGCAGAACGCGCCCAGGACGCCGATCCCCATGAAGGCGAGCCCGATCTCGCGCGGCCCCCAACCGAAGCGCGCCTGGGTCCAAAGTCCGTAGGTCGCCTCGATACCCGCAAAGCCCACCACGACGATGAAGCTGATCGCCAGGATGCGGCTGACCACCGGGTGCGCCCAAGCTTCCTTGAGTCCCTCGATCCGCGGCCGATGCGGCCGCTGGGCGTGCGCCTCGGGGCGGCTCTCGCGCACGAAGGCGATCACCGCAATCGCCGAGGCGATGCCGAAGCCGGCTGCAACCAGCAACGGCAACTGGAAGCCGAGCGCCCCGCGGCTCGGCTGGGCCAGGAGTCCGCCGATCGCCGGGCCGGTGGTGAAGCCTGCGCTGAAGGCGGCCCCCATGATCCCCATACGGCCGGCGCGCTTCTCGGGCGGTGTGATGTCGGCCATCGCGCCTTGCAGCGTCGAGATGTTGCCCGCGAAGATTCCGGTCAGGAACCGGATCGCGAATGCGAACGCGATGTTGGGAGCAAACGCCAGGGCCACGTAGCTTAGCGCCACGGCGGTGATGGTGATGATCAGCACCGGCTTTCGCCCGATCCGGTCCGATAGCCGGCCCCAGAACGGCTCGCCCAGGAACTGGCCGACGGAAAAGGCGGAGAACAGCAGGGTGACCTGCCAGGCCGGAGCATCGAACGCCTTGGCGAAGAACGGCAGCAGCGGGATCACCAGGCCGAAGCCGGCGATCATCAGGAAGATCACCGTCAGAAGGACGATCAGCGCGCGGCGCTCGGTGAGCGCTGCGTCGCGATCGGCGGCGTTCACAGCGTCAACTCCTCGCCAACGTGGCCTTGCACGGTGCGCGGCGGCGCCCGGCGTGCGGCGCTGAGCGCAAGCAGGATGGCCGGCGCGACGATCAGCGCACCCTGGAAGAAGGGCGCGTTGATGCTGACGCTTGCGAAGGTCACGCCGGCGGTGAATGGACCGACAAACCTTGCGAATGCGCCGGCGGCGTTGTTCAGCCCAAGGATCTGGCCCTGCCGGTGCGGGTCGGCGGTGCGTGAGATCAATGCACCAACATTAGGCCAGGCCACCGATTGCCCGACGGCGGTAAGGCACATCAGCGCTGTCGTCGTGACCAGTCCGGCCGAGAACGGCTGTAGCGCCGAGCCCAGTACGGTCAGGCCCATGCCGATCGCCAGCATGCGGCCCTCGCCGTAGCGTTCCGAGAGCGGGCCGGTGACGAAGAACTGTGTGAAGGCCGCCACCACGCCGACCGCAGCGAAGCAGACACTGATCTGCCTCGGTCCCCAGCCGAACCGCGCGTTGCCCCACAGCCCGAAAGTCGACTCGATGCCGGTAAATGCGAAACCCACCAGGAACGTCAGCAACATCAGCCGTCCGATCACCGGGTCGCGGAATGCGTCTCCGATCGCCGACCACCGGCTCGGTCGGTGGCTGATCGACTGGTCGCGAACCTTGCTCTCGCGGATGACGAAAATGATCGCGGTCACCGCGAGCGCCGACAAACCAGAGGCGATGAAGAGCGGAATCCTGAAGCCTGCCGGCCCCATGTCGGTGTGCGCGAACATGCCACCCACCGCGGGGCCGACGATCATGCCGACGTTCCAGGCCGCGCCCTGTCGCGACATCATTCGCGCGCGACGCTCGGGCGGGGTCACATCGGCGATATAGCCCTGGATCACCGCGCCATTGCCGCTCATGAGGCCGCCCAGGAAGCGGATGATGAAGGCTGTCGCCACGTTGGGCGCGAAGGCCAGCGCAAGGTAGCAAAGGCAATTGCCGCTGATTGTTGAGATCAGCAGCGGCTTTCGCCCATAGCGATCCGACAGTCGCCCCCAGAACGGCTCGCCGAAGAAGCCGCCCATGGCGTAGGCCGAGAAGATCAGGCTGATCTGCCACGGCGCGGCGTTCATCGACTTGGCGAAGAAGGGCAACAACGGGACGATGATCCCGAAGCCGAGCATATTGATGAAGATGACCGCGATCAGCGACGGCGCCGCAAAACGAGGCGGCGACGCCTCTCGCGACGCTAATTCTGACATGGGCGGTTGTTAAGCCCGGGCGCCAATCGCGGCAAGGCTTGCGGTGCGGCGCCTCGCTGATCGCCGCTCAGCGTTGGCTGAGCGCCACAGTGCAGGCCTCAGGGGTTCTGCCTTTTGAGCTCGGCGCGGAAGGCGGCTTCGGCGCCGGCGTAGAACCTTTTGCAGCCCTCAGGGTCGACGAAGGCGTCGGCCTTGCCGGCGTCGAGAGCGGCCTTTTTGGCCTTCATGTTGAAGAACTTGCCATGGCTGGCGATGAAGACCTCGCAGGGCAGGCTCTTCCAGGTGGCGAAGCTCTTCTCGTAGTCGGAGGTCTGGCCGGGGTAGGTCTCGGTCTTGCCGAGCTTGTAGCCGGGAAGCACGCTGGACGAGCAGTGGTCGAGCGCTTGGCGCGTCTTGCCGGCCACGGTCACCGGGAACGTCCAGGTCGTGCAGCCTGGCGTATGTCCGCCGGTGATGTGCGCCGTGATCGTCCAGCCCCCGAGGCTCACCTGCTGGCCGTCCTTCAGGATAACGTCTGGCGTCACCGGTTCGTAGTAGAACCGCTCGCCCTTGAGGAACGGGTCGCCGCGGCCGCCCTTGGCGACAATCGCTCCGTCTGCGGCGCTGGCGTAGAACTTCGCGCCTGGCGCGGCGCGCTTTATTTCCGCCAGGCCGCCGGCGTGGTCGAAGTGTTCGTGGGTGTTGAGCAGGACCTTCACCTGCGACGGGTCGAATCCCAGGGTGCGGATGTTCTGCACGACCTGCTTGCCCACCACAGCATCGCCGCCGTCGATGACGACCAGGCCGGCCTTGGTGGCGATCAGGTAAGCGGCGTAGTCGGAGGCTCCGACGTAGTAGAGCCCCTCGCCGATCTTGAAGGGGGCGAACGCCTTGTTCGGGCTATCCTCGGGTTGGGCGTGGGCGGCGGAAATGAGAACGGCCGCCGAGATGGCGACCGTTCCCAGAATTTCAAACGTCTTGGATCTCACCCTGAGCGCGCTCTAGCGGGGCGCCAGGATCATGATCATCTGGCGACCTTCCATGCGCGGCTCGTATTCGCACTTGGCGATGGGCTCGAAGTCAGCACGCACCCGTTGCAGCAGTTTCATGCCGAGTTCGGGGTGGGCCAGTTCACGACCGCGGAAGCGCAACGTGACCTTCACCTTGTCGCCCTCCTCGAAGAAGCGGTTCATCGAACGCTGCTTCACTTCGTAGTCGTGGATATCAATGTTCGGCCTAAGCTTTATCTCTTTGATTTCCTGGACTTTTTGCCGCTTGCGCGCCTCGTTCTTCTTCTTCTGTTCCTGGAACTTGAACTTGCCGTAGTCCAGGATCTTGCAAACGGGCGGGTCCGCGTTGGGAACGATCTCGACCAAATCCAGGCCAGCCTCTTCGGCAGCCTCGAGGGCGGAGGAGGTCGGCATCACGCCCTGCTTCTCGCCGTGCTGGTCGATGAGCAGAACCTTGGGGACGCGGATTTCATCATTGATGCGCGGACCGTCCTTGACGGGGGGCGCTTGCATGGGGCGGCGAATAGGCGAGGCTCCTAGGATGTTTCAACGAGAAACGCCGGAGCGTTTCAGGGCTCCGGCAGATCGGACAGTATATGATTTGGCGCCTCGGCGCTATCAAGCCGCGCCGGCGCCCGAGGGCGACAGAGCAGCCGCCGCCTGCGCTACTTTGGCCACAGGCAATTCCGACAGCTTCTTGGCCTGCAGGACCGCGACCTTGCCGCGTGGAGCCGAAAGCGCCGGGTCGGAGGCGGAGGAGAACAACACCACCGTGGGGGCGCCGGCGGCGGCGGCCAGGTGCAGGGGACCGGTATCGTTGCCGATCGCGAGCGAAGCCTTGGCCCCAAGAACCGCAATACGCGCAAAGTCGGTGCGGCCGGTGAGGTCTCGCGAGCGCGGGACCTGCCTCTGGATGGCCTGGGCGAGCGCGGTTTCCTGCGGGCCGCCGATGATCACGATGTCGAGGCCCCGCGCATAGAGGATGCGCGCGAGCTCACCGTATTTCTCCACCGGCCAGCGCTTTTCCGGGCGATGCGCAGATCCGCCCGGCACGAACATCACGTAGGGCTTGGGCTTCACGCCGGCCGCCGCGGGCCGCTCGCCAGGGGCGACACTCAGCACCCAGGACAGGTCCGGCGCCGGCGCCGTCCCCGGAGACGTCGGGGCGTCGGGCCAGATTCCGGCGTACATCAGTTGGTCGGCCTGACGCTCCAGCGTATGCATCTGGTTCCGGAGCGGGTTCTTGTGTGGCATCGAGCAGCCGAAGGCGATCCCCGACCAGGCCGGCGGATGGGGCCTCAGGAGCTGGAAGATGCGGTTGGAATGCGAAGAGGTCTGGAGGTCGTAGACCCGGGTGTAGGCGGCTGCGCGCAGCCGCCTGCGCAGCGCCATCCACTCGGGAAAGCCTTCGGGCCGGCCGTCGGTGAACACCGCGTTGAAGTAGGGCGAGGCCTTGGCCAACGCCTCGAACGGGGGCGTGGTCAGCAGGCTGATGTGGGCCTTCGGATGGGCCTGGCGGATCTTCTTCATCGCCGCCAACGCCAGGACGAAGTCGCCCAGCGCCGACAGCTTGATCATCAGGACCTTCTCGACCACGCGGCGGGTCATCAGGGCCTCTTGCCCGTCAGGCGACGGGCGTCGAGAACGCGTTCATAGGCCGCCAAGGTCGCAGCGCACATGGCGTCTACGCGGTAGAGCTGGCGCGTCCGGTTCATCCCCGTGAGGCCCATCTCGGTCCGCTTGGCGGCGCCGATGTCGATGGCCCGTTCCATGGCCTTGGCCCAGGCTTCGGCGTTTTCCGGCGGAACCAGCCAGCCGGTAACTCCCTCTGCGACGGTTTCGGTCGTCCCGCCGTGGTTCGAGGCGATCACCGGTCGGCCCATCGCCTGGGGCTCGACTGCGGCTCGTCCAAAGGATTCCGGCACGGTGGTGGGGAGAATGGCGATGTCGGCGAGCAGGTAGGCGGCCGGCATGTCGTCGCAGTGGCCCACGATGCTGATGCGGTCGGCAAGACCGGCGTCGGACACCGCCTTGGCCAGTTCCTCGCCGTAGCCGGTGCGGCCCTGGTCGTCGCCGACGAAGAGGATCTGGAAGTCGTTGCGGGCCTGAGCCTTCAGTCGAGCAGCCGCTTCAATAATCGTCATGTGGCCCTTGAGGCGCGTCAGACGGCCGGCCAGCAGAAAACGTGTGCGCGGGTCGTCGGGCGCGATGCCCCAGCTATCGCGTAGCTCGCTCAGTCGATCGGGTGTGATCCAGGAGGGATTGAAGCGGTCGAGGTCGATGCCGCGCGGGATCGCCACCACCTTGTCCGGATCCAAATGGTGTTCCGCGAGCACGTGGTCGCGCGTGTAGTCGGAGTTGGCGATCACCAGATCGCCACGGGTCATCACCGCGTTGTACCAGCGCTTCAGACCCGACCCCGCCTTATAGACACCGTGATACGTCGCCACGAAGGGCGTCTTGGTGGTCTGGGCCGCCCACAGCGCCGAAAAGGCCGGCGCCCGGGACCGGGCATGGACCAGGCTGACGCCCTCGTTGCGAATCAGGTCGACCAGGCGTGCGGCGTTGCCCAGCATCACCAGCGGGTTCTTCGACTGGACAGGCATCTGGGCGAGGCGCCCGCCATCGGCTTCCAGCCGTGCGGTCATCCGCCCCCCTCGCGTTGCGACCAGCGCCTTGCCGCCGGCATCGATCACCGCGCGGGCCACATCGATGGTGGTCTGCTCCGCGCCGCCGGTTTCCAGCTCCGGAACGACCTGCAGTAGAGTGAAGTCTGGGGGAAGCACATCCTCTGCATACCCCGAAACGTGGTGGCGTAAAGGCCGCCTCGCGCTATCAGTCGGACGATGAGCGAGCGGGCAGGAAAACTTAGCCGCCCCGACGGGGAGCATATCACCTGGCGGCGCGTCGAAGGCCGCGGCCCGACTGTGGTGTGGTTGGGCGGATTCCGCTCCGACATGGAGGGCACGAAGGCCCAGGCGCTCGCCGATTGGGCCAGGGCCGCCGGAAGGTCCTATCTGCGCTTCGACTACCTTGGCCACGGCCAATCCAGTGGCGACTTTCGGGAGAAGGGGACCATTACCCGCTGGCGGGAGGACGCGCTGGGCGTCCTGGACGAGATGGTCGAGGGGCCTGCGATCCTGGTCGGCTCATCGATGGGCGGCTGGATCGCCTGCCTGGTGGCCATGGCGCGGCAGGATCAGGTGAAGGCCCTGGTGCTGATCGCCCCGGCCGCGGACTTCACGGAAAAGCTGATAGCGACCGAGATGCCGCCGCAGGGCCGAGCGGCGCTGGCGGCCGACGGGGTCTGGCTGCGGCCTTCCGAGTATGGCGAGCCCTATCCCATCACCCGGACCTTGATCGAGGACGGCGCTCGCTGGTCTATCCTCGGCGCCGATCGCGTGCCGATCGAGGTTCCGACGCGAATCCTGCAAGGCGCCGCCGATCCCGACGTCCCCTGGCGTCATGCCCTCGAGCTCGCCCAGGCGCTGAAGGGCGATGACGTGGTGTTCTCGCTGATCAAGGACGGGGACCACCGCCTCTCCCGCCCACAGGACATCGCTCGATTGCTTGGGGTCCTGGAAGAGCTGGCGGCGCTTTAGATCAGGCCGGTGATCTTGAACGTGAGGACAA
>NZ_DASXNL010000089.1:0-30475 GCF_036495085.1 Phenylobacterium sp.
GTTGCGGCTGGTGGCCGGCATGGCCTCGGCCGGCGTCATGCCGGCGAGGTCGGCGATGGTCACCAGCTTGTAGCCGTGGGCCCGCAGCGCATCGATCAGCTGCGGCAGGGCCTTCACCGTCCAGCTGCGGTCGCCCCCAGAGTCGTGCAGCAGGATCACCTGGCCGGGCCGGTCGGTATGGTCCGCCAGGCGGGTGAGCGCGGTGTCGATGATCCGCCCCGGGGTCGAGGCGTCGGGGTGGTTCCAGTCGTCGGGGTCGATGCGCAGGCCGACCGCTAGGTAGCCCTGGGTCTGGCCGGTGAGGAGCGGCGCCACCTCGCGCGGCGTCGACGGTTCGGCGTCGCCGAAGAACGGCGGCCGGAAGAGCCGCATGGAGCGGCCGGTGATCGTTTCGAAGAGACGCTGTGTCGCCGACAGCTCCACCGCCGCCTGGGCCGCCGAGACCTTGGAGATGTCCGGATGCGTCCAGCTGTGGTTGCCGACGTCGTGGCCCTCGCGCACCTCGCGCGCCACCAGGCCGGGCTTGTTGGCCATATTCTTGCCGATCACGAAGAAGGTGGCCGGCGCGTGCTTTGCTTTGAGGATATCGAGGATCTTCGGCGTCCAGCGCCCGTCCGGCCCGTCATCGAAGGTCAAGGCCACCCAGCCCGGATGGAAGCCGTAGCGCTGGATCACGTAGGACGTGGGCATCACCTCGTAGTTTTCGCCGGAAATCAGGCCGGTGTCGGAATCGATCTCCAGCGAGCGGCGGCCGGGTGTCGGGATCGACTCGACATGCAGCACCTCGCCGCGGCCATCGAAGTCGACGTCGACGCCGGGCTTCAGCGCCTCCAATCCATCGGGCTTGGCCTGGCCGTAGTCGTGGCGCAGCACCTGCCAATCAAGTTGGTCCTCGCCGCCCATCCGCCACAGCGCGTAGCCCATGGGCCGGAAACCGTCGGCGACCTTGATTTGATTGAATAGTGTCGGTGCGTCCAGGAACCAGACGGTATGCTTGCGGCCCGCATCGTCCTGATAGCCGAAGGTCGGGTTGAGCGAATTCTCGTCCATCTCGACCTGGGCCTCGGCGTCATGGGCCTTCTGGGTCGCTTCGTTGAAGAGGATGGTCTCGGCCGCAGCCTTGTTCTTTGGGCCCGACAAGGTCCAATCGTAACCGTAGGCGCCGAGCGCCAGCACGGTCTTGGCGGGGTCAAGGACCTCCATCCGCTTGGCGAGCGTCGTCTCGAACCAGTCCTGCGCCGCCGCCGGGCCCGCCACGCCGCCCCCCCAGTGCTGGTCGTAGGCCATCAGGACGACAGCGTCGGAGACATCCTGCAGGGCCCGGATCGGAAAGCTGTCGTCGGCGAAGGGCGTGGTCACCCAGACCTCGCGGCCGAGCGGCTTCATCGCCTTGCGCGCCTCGGCGATGAAGCTGGGGTAGGTCCGGGAGGCGGCCTCGGAAAGGTCTTCGAAGTCGAAGACGTATCCGGCGTACCCACGCTTTTGCGCCTGGGCCGCGAGGTTGGCGATCAGAGCCGTGCGCGCCTTGGGATTGAGCAGCACCGCGTCGGCCTGCGGGCCGTTCCAGGCATGGCCGGCGGTATTGTAGTTGAAGACCCCCGGCAGGATCGACGGCGGATGCTTGGCCGCTGCGATGATCGCACGCGCCTGCGGGTCGGAAGTGATCGACAGGCTCCCGTCCGTTCCGCCCAGCGCGACCCATTGCGGCGAGACCACGTCAAGCTGGTCGATGTGGTCAGCCAGCGATTCGCGCGAGCTCTCATCCCACGAGACGTAGAAGCCCACCGCCAGCGGCCGGGCGGGGCCGCCCGCGGCGGTTCCCGCCTTGGGGTGGGGTATGCGGTTCCACTGATTGCGGCCCTTCAGCTTGTGGGCGGTCTCAACATGCAGGGACGTCAGCACCTGCGGATCCTTCAGCGTCAGACTCGGGAGCCGCGGCGCGAAGGCCAGCGTGGCGAAGAAAGCGGCGACCAGCAGCGCTATGAACGAGGCCACAAGCCCGCCCATCAGGCGCACGCGGCGTGCACGACGCCCGGTCGGATCGTGGAAGATGAGATCGGCCATGAAGGAGTTGGCGGCCCAAGGTGAGTCGGCCCGTCTTATGCCCCGCCACAGTGGCCGAAGCTAGGCGACCGCTTGACGCTGCCGGCGGAGACCTGAGCATCCGGCCGGAACGCACTTGTCCGCGGGCTTCACCAGGGCCTGCCGCGTTTGTGAAATGGACGACATCCTTTATCTCCGGGGCGGGCGGCAGGCGCCGTCGGTTTCGGAGACCGCTGTCGCGATGGGCGAGGGCCGATGCGTCATCTGACAGAGCCGCGGCGGCACGGCGCACTGCAAACCGCGCCGAGCGGAACCGCGGCCCGATGACGGGCCTGCCGCAGATCCTGCGTTGGGGCCCCTACGAAACCCTTCGCGGCTGGCTGCGCGGCCTCCTGGTGACCCTGGCCGCCGCGGCGTTCCTGGCCCTTGCGGGCGCATTCGGATCTGCCGGGGCGCCGCTGGGGTTACGCTTCGTCTACTGGCTGGCGCTGATGCTGCTTGGCTGGCTGTGGGGGACCTTTGTCTCGCGGTTCGCATTCCGATTGCGCGGCCAAACCCGCTTGTGGCTGCGTGTGGTGGTCTCCTCCCTGGTGATCGGGATTCCATACTCAGCAGTCGTCGCCTATGCGGGCGTCGTCGCCTTCAAGACCCACTACCCCGCCGCTGCGATCCCCGGCCTCGTCGCCTCCGTCGTCGCCGTGACGCTTGTCATGGTCGCAATCAACGTGCTGATCGATCGCCAATCGGGTCAGATGACCTTGGCGTCAGCCGAGCCGCCGAAGTTCCTCGAGCGCCTGCCGCTTAAGCTGCGCGGCGCCGAGGTCTGGGCTGTGGAGGCTGAGGACCACTATCTTCGCCTGCACACCTCAAAGGGCCAGGACCTGATCCTGATGCGGCTTTCCGACGCCATCGCGGAGCTCGAAGGCATCGAGGGCGCGCAGGTCCACCGCTCGTGGTGGGTGGCGCGCGACGCCATCTCCGAAGTCCGCCGCGGCGACGGCCGCGCAAGGCTGACGTTGAAGGACGGCGCAGAGGCGCCCGTCAGCCGCAGCTACGCCCGCGTGTTGCGCGAGCGCGGTTGGATCTAGTCGTTGCGGCGCGCGAGCCATTGCTCCCGCGTCTGGCCCCAGGCCTCGACCTTCATGTCCTGGTAGGGGGCCGGCATCGCCGCCGGGCCCAGGAGCGTCGATCCCAGTCGTTTCGCGACGGCCTGTGACGCGACGTTGGCCGGCTCGATGGTGTGGATCGCCTCGGTCCACCCCAGGATATCGAAGGCGTAGTCCATGCAGGCCGCCGCCCCTTCGGTCGCATAACCCTTGCCCCAGGCGTCGCGCGAAAGCCCCCAACCGACTTCCGTCCCAGGCCAGTCCTGCGGCTGCCAGGGCCCCAGCCGCCCGATCCACCGCCCGCTGGTTTTTTCGATCACCGAGAACATCGAGAAGCCGCGGATCGCCCAGGCTCCGGTCACCTGGCAGATGCCGCGCCAGGCAACGGAACGGGCCTGCACGCCGCCCAGGTGGCGCATGGTTTCCTCGTCGGCGGAGAACATCGCCCAGGCGTCGAAATCCTCCGGCGCGGGCGCACGCAGAATCAGCCGTTCTGTTTCAAGAATTGGCGCTGGCGCAAACGACATAATTGGAGCTCATATAGGGTTCGGGAGAGATCGGTGCGAGGCGTCGACAGCCTAGCCTTAGGCAGGGCACATCGACCAGCGCTTCGGTCGTCGGGGGGTCCGTTGGGAGGGACTCTGCGATGGCGTTGGATAGTCTCGACAAATCCAGATCACAGCCTGTGAGACGCCGCGGCCATGCCGGGCGAAACATCCTGATGGCGGGAGTGGCCGGAGCCTGCCTGATGGGTGCGGGCGTGGGCTTATGGGCGCGCCCCACCGCTAACGAACGGCCAGGGGCGTCCCCAACGCCCGAGGCCGCGCCCCCCGCGACGGTCGCCCCGCATCGGCTGCAGATCATCGTCGATGACCTTGCAGCGCCGATCAGAGCCCCGATTGAGGTGCTGTCGGCCAGCGCGCCACCAGCCCCGCAGCGATCCTCCGATCCCGAGCCGATGGCTACGGGCAGAGAGGCCGCCTTAGCCGCGATGGAAGCGCCGGCCTCCCGAAAATCCACGCCGGACCCGTCTGCGGAAGTCGCGAAGTCCAGGCCGCTCATGCCCGACCCGGCCCCCGCCCAATCCAGACAGACGATTGCGAGGGCCAAATCCGCGACAGCGCCTGCGCATTTTGCGAAGGCCGACCCACCGTCGCCAAAGACGCCGTCAAAGGCCCAACTGGCCCGGGCTCAGGCCGCGCACAAGGCTGAACTCGCTCGCGCTGACACGGCTCGCAAGGCTCAACTGGCCAAGGCCGAGGCGGTCCGCATCAAGGCGGCGCAGATCCAGGAGGCTCAGATCGCAGCCGCCCAGGCCCAGGCGGCGCATGTGCAGGCCGTTAAAGCAGCGTCACACAGAATCGAACTCGCTCGCGCCGCCAAGGCCGCGAAACGGGAACAGCTGCGTGAGGCCAAGGCCGAAAAAGACCAAGAGCTGCGCTTGGCCAAGGCGGCCAAGGACGAGCAACTGCGGCTAGCCCAGGTCGAAGCCAGGGGCCGCGTCGAGGCCCGCGCGCAGGCCCACGCACAGGCGCTCGCGCAAGCCCAAGCCCAAGCCCAAGCCAAGGCGGACGCCCGCAAGAGGATAATGCTGGCGAGCCTTGTGCGCGCCGCGCCCCATGCGCAGCCCCCGGCTACGGCCGCCCACAAGGCAAAGCCGCCGATGGCTGATGTGGCCAAGAGTGAGCGCAAGCAGAAGGCGGCCCACAATCCCACGGTCGAGCACGCGTCGATCAAGGCCCACAAGCGGTCAGTCGCACCGCCGCCGAGGGCTCGCACCGCACAGCCGCCGCCGATGCCGAGCTCGGGGCTGATGATGGTTTCGGCCCCGCGCGAGGAGCCGCTCGTCGGGGTGGCGGACCGGCAGGTGGCCCGCGCCTACCAGGGAGCGCGCGCCGCCGGAGTTTCCGACGCCCAGCTCGAGCGCCAGCAAGAGCGCTGGCTTGCCGCTCGCTCTGCGGCCGCTCGCGAAGCCCCGTGGGCCCTGCGCGACATCTACCTGGCCCATATCGCCGAATTGAACGGCATGGCCAGGGATGCGCACGGCGCGGGCCACTAAAGGGCGCCGCGCCGGCTTTCTTTGGCTAGCCCAACATCTCCTTGACGGTGTCGCGCTCGGCGACGAGTTCGTCGTTCGTGAGCGCGATCTTGGATTTGGCGAAATCGTCCATCTGATGGTCGCCGATGACTTCGTGACCGCCCGCGGTGGTGCGTACCGGCATGCCGGCCCAAACCCCCTCGGCGAAGCCGTAGCGGCCCTCGCTGGCGACGGCCACGGAGTGCACCTTGCCGACCGTGGTCAGGTCGCGAACGTGGTCCACGAGTGCGTTGGCCGCCGAGGCGGCCGAGCTTTGACCGCGAGCCTCGATGATCGCCGCGCCACGCTTGCCGACCGCGGGCAGGTATTCGTTCTTCAGCCAGGCCTCGTCGCCGATCACCTCGGCGGCCGGCTTGCCGCCGATCTTGGCGTGGGTGAAGTCTGCGAACATCGTCGGCGAGTGGTTGCCGTAGATGAAGAGATCCGAGACCTCGTCAATCACGACCCCGGCCTTCTTGGCCAGAAGCGCGCGGCCGCGGTTCTCGTCCAGGCGGACCATGGCCGTGAAGCGGTCCTTCGGCAGGCGGCGGGCCTGGTTGGCGGCGATCATCACGTTGGTGTTGCAGGGGTTCCCGACCACCGCGACGCGCGCGTCGTCAGCGGCCACAGCGTCGATGGACTTGCCCTGGGCGATGAAGATCTTGCCGTTGTCCTTCAGGAGATCGGCGCGTTCCATACCGGGGCCGCGCGGCTTGGAGCCGACCAGCAGGCACCAGTTCGCATCCTTGAAGGCGGTGTCCGCATCTCCGGTCAGCACCATGTCGCTGACCAGCGGGAAGGCGCAGTCCTCGATCTCCATGGCCACCCCCTTCAGCGCTTTCTGCGGGCCTTCGACCGGGATCTCCAGGAGTTGCAGGATCAGGGGCTGGTCGGCTCCGAACATCTGGCCCGAGGCGATCCGGAACAGGAGGGCATAGCCGATATTGCCCGCCGCGCCGGTGACCGCCACGCGGATCGGTTTCTTAGCCATGCTGCTGCTCCCTTGATTGCTGCGGCGGGTCCCTAGCCCAGCGAGGAGCGGGCCGCAATGGCGGGCGCGGGGAAACAGGCTTGGCGAGGCCGGCCGTACGGTGTTCCCTTGAGGGATGTTCGAGATCGATCCCGCGTTTCTGGCCACCGCCGAACCGGTCGGCGACTTGGCGCTTTGCCATCTGCGGCTGCAGGCCGACGCGCGCTTCCCGTGGATCGTGTTGATCCCGCGCATCCAAGGCGCGCGCGAACTCGAGGATCTGGCCGGCGGCGAGCGCGACGTTCTGATGGAAGAAATCCTGCGGGCCGGCGAGGCGGTGCGCGCCATCGCCGAGGCGCTTGGCAGGCCGGCGGCCAAGCTCAACGTCGGACAGCTCGGCAACGTCACGCCGCAGTTGCATGTGCACGTGATCGCGCGGCGTCCCGACGATGCGGCGTGGCCCGCGCCGGTCTGGGGCTTCGGGATCGCTGAACCCTACGCCCCCAAGGCGCTTGAAGCTGCCCTCGCCGCTGCCAGGATGACGCTCGGACTTTAGAGTCCCGTGCGGCGCAGGGTGACCGGGCGCCGGGCGCCGCCCTCCGAGAGGTCACCGGCCCAGCGCCCGTCCGCCGACGGGTGGAGGGTCGCCACGGTCGCGGGCGCGCCCGGCCGGACCGCAAATCGCAGGGTCACCTCAGAGCCTTGCCTCTGGATGTCGTCCACCAGGCCGGACCCGTTCAACGCACCCTTGCGGCGGACGTCACGCCAGACGCCTTCCAGGCGGTCGCGCCGATCGACGAGCTGCAGCGAATAGAGGTCCTGACCGGCGGCGCTTAGCGTCCAGCCGCCGTCAAGCGGGCCTTGGTATTCCTGAGCCGCGGCAAAGGACGAACGGATGCGCGCATCGTAGGCGATCGTGGCAGGAGATAGCGGGGCTCCGGGCGACTTGCCGGTCTCTGTGATGTTCACCGGCGCGGTGAGGTGCGGGCCAGCGGCCGGGGCGTAGGGCCGGCCGCTGTAGGGCGCGGTCACGGGGGGCTCAGCCTCCGGCTCGGTGCGCGGGGCGCTGGCCGTATCGGGTTCGTCCTCGTCGCCGGGCGCCGGACGGGCGTGCTGCTCCAGCAGGGCGCCGATTACGTCGCGGGAGGCGCCGGGCGGCTGGGCCGGCGCGGGTTGCGCCCAGGCCGGCGAAATTCCGACGGGCAGCGCGGCGATCAGGGGCAGCAGCAACACGCAAATCCGCATCGACCCTCAGGCCTCCTGCGCGGCGATGGCCTCAGCAACTTCAATCAGCCGCTTCGCCTGATCCAGGTGAAGCCGTTCGACCATACGCCCGTCGACTTTCAACACACCTTTCCCGGCATTTTCCGCCAAATCGAAGGCCGCCGCTACTGTGCGCGCCCAAGCCACCGCATCGGGCTCCGGGGAAAACGCGCGATTGGCGATCTCCAGATGGGTCGGATGGATCAGACTCTTTCCGTCGAAGCCTAGGTCGACCCCTTGCGCGCACTCCCGAGCGAGGCCCTCAAGATCGGGGATATCGTTGTAAACGCCATCGAGGATCGTGATTCCATGGGCGCGGGCGGCCATCACGCTCAAGGCCAGGGCGGGAACCAAGGGCGCACGGTCGGCGAGGGGCCTGCAGCGCATCTCCTTGACGAGGTCGTTTGTCCCGACGACCCAGCACAAGACACCCGCGGGCCCGGAGGCCTTGGCCAGGGCGTCGAGAGCGAAGACCGCCTTGCAGGTCTCGATCATCGCCCATAGGGCTGGACCGGCGCCCAGCGCCCGGCGATAGGCGGCGAGGTCCTGCGGCGAACTGACTTTTGGAACGAGCACGGCGTCGGGACCCGCAGCGGCGGCGGCGGCGAGGTCCTCAATCCCCCAAGGCGTGTCGAGGCCGTTCGTGCGGATCACGAGCTCGCGGCGGCCGAAACCGCCGGCGCGCACCGCCTCGGCTGCGAGCGCACGAGCCGCCAGCTTGGCGTCGGGCGCGACCGAGTCCTCGAGGTCAAGAATCACCACATCGCAGGCGAGCGTTCTCGCCTTCTCGATGGCCCGCGCGTTCGCGCCCGGCAGGTAGAGCACGCTGCGGCGAGGCCTCGCGCCAACGGATCGCTCTAGGGATGGCATGGTGGCCGTCGTCACCGCTTGCGCTCCTTCGCGCATGGATATCCGCCAGTCTTAGCGGTTAGGGTAGGGACATGACCACACGCTACGATCCAGGCGCACGCAACGTCATGGGCGGAGAATTGAAGCCCTGCTCGGTCGACCCGGTCACCGGCTTCTTCCGCAACGGCTGCTGTGAGACCAGCCATGAGGACGTGGGTCTGCACACGGTTTGCGCGGAAGTGACCGCCGAGTTCCTCGCCTTCAGCCGGGCCATGGGCAACGACCTGACGACACCGGTCCCGGACGCGGCCTTTCCAGGCCTCAGTCCCGGGGACCGCTGGTGTCTCTGCGCGCCGCGCTGGAAGGAGGCCCTGGACGCCGGCGCCGCGCCGAAGGTGGTTCTCGAAGCCACCCACGAGGAGACACTCGCAATCGTGCCGCTTGGCGTGCTCAAGGATCACGCCGTCGAGGTCTAGGTGAGTGGATATTCCGCCTCCAGCCGATAGTGCGCCTGCTCCGAACCGAGGAAACTTGAATAGAGGCAGAAGGTCTCAGCGCGGATCGGCGGCGACCTGAGGAGATTGTTAGCCTGGATCCAAGCGGCCACCTCACCGGGATCGGCGCGGCGCAGGTAGGCTAGAGTGACGTGTGGTCTGTAGTGGCGGGTCTCGGCCTTCAGGCCGGCGCGCCGCGCGGCTGTCTCGCAAGCCTTGGCCAGGCGGAGCAGGGGCTCGGTCTCTGCGACCCCGGCCCAGATGGCGTGGATGTCGGGCCCGTCGCCGAAGGCGCCGACGCCCGCCAACTCGATCTCGAAAGGCGCCGCGCGTACGGCGGAAAGCTCGGCGTCGAGGTCGCGGGCGACGTCCTCGCGGATCTCCCCGAAGAACCTCAGCGTGACGTGCAGCGCCTCGAGTGAGCGCCAACGCGCGCCCTCTACCCCAGCCTGGCGACGAGCAAGGGCTTGGCCGATATCGTCCGGGATCGGCAGCGCGGCGAAGAGCCGGATCATGACCCTACCTAGACCAGCTGGCCGGCAGCGGCAAAACTCTGGCGCTTATGAAGCGCAGCTTGACCAACAAGGCCTTGCTTCCGCCTTCTGAGACCCCGATATTTAGGCCGCGTCCAATCCGGACGTTCAATCAAGGGTTCTGCTCACATGAGCGACTTCAACCGCGGCTACGCGCGCACGGTCCAAGCGGACCGCGCCGACATGTCGGTTGACGCGGGCCTCCGCAGTTTCATGCTTGGGGTCTACAACAAGGTGGCGCTAGGCCTTGTGCTTTCAGCCGGCCTTGCATTCCTGACCGGCGCCTATCCCCCCGTTCGCGACCTCATGTTCCGCCTCACAGAGGATGGACGCCTCGCGGGCTTCACCCCCCTCGGCATGATCGTGGCGTTCGCGCCGCTCGTCGTGCTGCTGATGTCTGGGTTTGCGCTGCGCAATCCGACCGCAAAAAGCGCCGGTGCGCTCTACTGGACCATCGTCAGCCTGATCGGCGCCTCGTTGGGCGTCGTGGTTCTGGTCTATACGGGTGCGTCCATCGCCTCGACCTTCCTGATCACCGCTGCGGCGTTCGGGGGCCTCTCCCTGGTGGGTTACACCACCAAGAAGGACCTCACCGGCTTCGGCACCTTCCTGATCATGGGCGTCATCGGCCTGGTGATCGCCAGCGTGGTCAATATGTTCCTGCACATGGCGGCCATCGCCTTCATCGTGAACATCCTGGGCGTTCTGATTTTCGCGGGCCTCATCGCCTACGACACCCAACGCCTGAAGATGACCTACTATCAACTGGGCGGCGACCAGGCCGCCATGAGCGTGGCGACCAACTACGGCGCGCTTAGCCTGTACATCAACTTCATCAACCTCTTCCAATTCCTGCTGAGCATGCTGGGCGCCCGCCGCTAGGCCTTGCTCCGCTGAAAACAGGATCGGCCCCGGCGGGAGACCTCCGGGGCTTTTTCTTTGCCCCTCCCCCCGCTGACGGAAGCTATTCCACCACCTTGAACCGCCCCCGCTCGAAGAAGCGCAGCACCTGCTCGAGCTCGTGGCCACGGCGCAGGATCATTCCGCCCTGGCCAAGGACCGCCCAGGCGCCCTGCCGCCGGGCCAGCGCCGGTCGCTTCTCGATTCGGTAGAGCGGGGCTTCTGAGGTGCGCTTGTAGACCGAGAACATCGCCGACTCGGCCAAGCCATCGATGGCGTAGTCGCGCCATTCACCGGCGGAGACCATTCGGCCATAGAGGGAAAGCAGGCGGGTTAGCTCGCGCCGCTCGAAAAAGACGATCGCCTGACGCGGCGACGCGTAGGACGTGTCGAAGGCCATTAGCGTGAGCCTAGACCTGAATCGGCCTCTCTCGCCAGTGGGGGCATGACGCTCACAATCATCACGCCTCGAAATGACCTTATTCCGGACCCGCCAGCGCCCGATGCCCCCGCGATCTTAGCAGCGTCGGTTGGTCAGAGACGCAGGTCCCGGATCCTGAACAGCCCCCCCAGCCCCCCTGGATCGGCGGCCTGGCTGACCGGCAAATAGATCTCCTCCAAATGCGAACCCCCGCGATGCTTTGCAGCGCGGGGGTTTTCGCGTCCGCCAGCCCCTGGACCGTCAGTCCTTGGCTTCGGCGGCCGCCAGGACGCGCCCGCCATGCCCGGCCTGCACAAGCACCACGGTCTTCAGCCCTTCCTCGGACTCTGCCGGCGCCCGAAAGGCCACGGGCCTTCCCTTCCACGCCCCAAGGCGGGTTAGCTCACGGACGACGTTCCTGTGAGGAATGGTCTGCCCCTTGTTGTCTCCCGCCTTGACGACGACGTCCTGCTCGCGCGGGTCATAGCGGATCAGCCAGACCTCGCCGCCGCCCTTTGGCGCGCGGGCCGAGCCCACATAGATCCGATCCGCGGTGAACTGGATCGCGGGCGGGTTGCGGGGTGTTCTTGCCGCTTCAGCCACCAGCTTGTCGACCCGCTGGACCTTCGAGCCCGTCGCCTCGGCGGCGCCATCCACCACGACCTGGGGCGTGTAGGGTTCGCGAAGCGCGAGCTTGGCCACATAGGCTTTCTGCCGCTCGGCGAACTCCGGCTTGGCGAAGGTGTCAGCCCAGCCGAGGTAATCCCAGTAGTCGACGGAAAAGGTGAGCGGCAAGACGCCGGGCCTGTCGGCGAGCTTGGCCACATGGGCGTTCGCCTCGCCGCACGAGGCGCAGCCCTGTGCTGTGAAGAGCTCCACCACCACGGGAGGCTTGGCCGCCGCTGCCGGCGTCGAAGCCAATGGCAGGGCGAGCAGGACCAGGCTGAAAAGCGCCGCTTTCCGCATCACCTCGGGCTTAAGCGGTGTTCCGGGCCCTGTAAATTGCAAGAAGGCGTGACCGCGGCGGACGGGTGCGACGTCAATGCGCACCCGTCCTCCAATCCCGCCCTAAACCGCCGGCCGCGCCAGGTTGCGCAGCACGTAGTTCAGCACGCCGCCGTTCTTGAAGTACTCGAGTTCGGTGGGCGTATCGATCCGGCAGCGGACCGGGAAGCGCGCAATGCGGCCGTCGGAGGGGCGGTACATCTCGATGGTCAGTTGACGGCGCGGCGACAACTCCGTGAGCCCTCTAATGGTGACGATCTCCTCGCCGGTCAGGCCCAGCTTGTGCCAGCCTTCCTGCAGGAATTGCAGCGGCAGCACGCCCATGCCCACCAGGTTCGAACGGTGGATGCGCTCGAAGCTCTCGGCGACAACGGCGCGCACGCCCAGCAGCTTGGTGCCCTTGGCCGCCCAATCGCGTGACGAGCCGGTTCCATATTCCTTGCCCGCGAACACCACCAGCGGGCGGCCCTCGGACTGGTAACGCATCGCCGCGTCGTAGATCGACATCACATCGCCCGAGGGGAAGTGCTTGGTCATGCCCCCCTCGATTTCGGGGGTGATGCGGTTGCGGATCCGGATGTTGGCGAAGGTGCCGCGCATCATGATCTCGTGGTTGCCGCGGCGCGCGCCATAGGAGTTGAACTCCGAGGTCGGCACCTGGCGGTCACGCAGGTAGACCCCGGCCGGCGAGGTCGCCTTGATCGAGCCGGCGGGCGAGATGTGGTCGGTGGTGATCGAGTCGCCGAAGACCGACAGGATGCGGGCCTCGACAATGTCGGTGACCGGCTTGGGGTCCATCGACATGTCCTGGAAGTAGGGCGGGTTCTGGACATAGGTCGAGGCCATGTCCCAGCCGTAGGTTTGGCCGCCGGAGACCTTGATGCCCTGCCACGCCTTGTCCCCCTTGAAGACGTCGGCGTAGCGGGTGGCGAACATCTTGTTCGTCACGTGCTTGCGCTGCAGCGCGGCGACTTCCTCGGTCGTGGGCCAGATATCCTTCAGATAGACGGGCTTGCCGTCCTTGCCCTCGCCCAGCGGCTCGGTGGCGATGTCGGTCTGCATGGAGCCGGCCAGCGCATAGGCCACAACCAGCGGCGGCGACGCCAGATAGTTGGCGCGCACATCGGGGTTCACCCGGCCTTCGAAGTTGCGATTGCCCGACAGCACCGAGACAGCGACCAGATCGCCCTTCTGCACCGCATCGGAGATCGGCTCAGGCAGGGGCCCGGAATTGCCGATGCAGGTCGTGCAGCCGTAACCCACCAGGTTGAAGCCCAGCGCGTCCAGCGACTTCGTGAGGCCGGCGGCCTTGAGGTAGTCGGTGACCACCTGGCTTCCCGGCGCGAGCGAGGTCTTCACCCAGGGCTTCACCTTGAGGCCCTTTTCGACGGCCTTCTTGGCCACCAGACCGGCGGCGATGAGCACGCTGGGATTGGAGGTGTTGGTGCACGACGTGATGGCGGCGATCACCACATCGCCATGCCCGACATCGAAGTTCTCGCCCTCGACCCTGACGCGGGTCGCCATGTCGTCGTGCTTGCCGAAATCACCGGCCAGGGCCGCCTTGAATTCCACCGCAGCGCTGGTCAGCACCACGCGGTCCTGCGGACGCTTGGGGCCGGCGAGGGAGGGAAGCACCGTGCCGAGATCGAGACCGAGCGTGTCGGTGAACACGGGATCCGGATCGGCGGCGTCGCGCCAGATGCCCTGTTCCTTGGCGTAGGCTTCCACCAGGGCGACGCGGTGCGGGTCGCGACCGGTGGCCGTGAGGTAGTCGATGGTGGCCCGGGTCACCGGGAAGAAGCCACAGGTGGCGCCGTATTCCGGGGCCATGTTGGCGATCGTCGCCTGATCCTCGATGGTCAACCCGGCAAGGCCGGGGCCGTAGAACTCGACGAATTTGCCGACCACGCCCTTCTTGCGCAGCAGCTGCGTCACGGTGAGAACGAGGTCGGTGGCTGTGGCGCCCTCGGGCATAGCCCCTTCAAGGCGGAAACCGATCACCTCGGGAATCAGCATCGGGATCGGCTGGCCGAGCATGGCGGCTTCCGCCTCGATGCCGCCGACGCCCCAGCCCAGGACCGAAAGGCCGTTTACCATCGTGGTATGGCTGTCGGTGCCGACCACGGTGTCGGGGTAGGCCACCGCGGCGCCGCCCTCGTCGTTCACCCAGACCGTCTGGGCGAGGTACTCAAGGTTCACCTGGTGGCAGATGCCCGTGCCGGGCGGCACCACGCGGAAGTTGTTGAACGCCGAGGAGCCCCAGCGCAGGAAGCGATAACGCTCCATGTTGCGCTCGTATTCCCGCTCGACGTTCTCGCCGAACGCCTTGGCGTTGCCGAAGTAGTCGACCATCACCGAGTGGTCGATGACCAGGTCGACGGGGTTCAGCGGATTGATCTTCTCGGGGTTGGCGCCCAGGTGGGTCATGGCGTCGCGCATGGCGGCGAGGTCGACCACGGCGGGCACGCCGGTGAAGTCCTGCATCAGCACCCGCGCCGGGCGGAAGCTGATTTCGTGTTCGACCGAACCCTTGTTGTCGATCCAGGCGGCGAGCGCCTGCAGGTCGTCGCGGCCGACCGACTGGCCATCTTCGTTGCGCAGCAGGTTCTCAAGCAACACCTTCATCGAGATGGGCAGGCGCGAGACACCTGAAAGTCCAGCTTCCTCGGCGGCGCGAAGGCTGTAGTAAGCGTAGGTCTTGTCGCCCACCGTCAGTTCGCGGCGGGTTTTCAGGCTGTCGGCAGACGCCATTTGGGGAGATCCTCTCTCTGTTCCCGGCCGCATCACGCCCACCCCGGAGCTCGCGCGCATCAATGAGCGGACACACAGCGTCCGATCCTGCGCGGCGAGGGTGCTCCAAGGCGACGGCGACCGCGCGCTACATAGACCGGCGAGTCCCACGCGTCCATGCACGGCCAAGCACGGACTTCATACCTATCGAGGCGACCGCGTGATCGACGCCATCGAGCTGCGCGGGGTGGCTGTGCGCCGCGGAGGACGGCAGCTGTTCTCCGACTTGTCGCTGAGGCTGGAGGCCGGACAGGCATGCGCGCTGACCGGGGCGAACGGGGCCGGCAAGACCAGCCTTCTGCGCGCGGTCGCCGGACTCGTGCCGCTGGAAGCCGGTGAGATCGTGTTCGGCGCCGCCGACCCTACGGAAGCCCGTGGGGCGGGCCTGCACCTGGCGGGCCATCAGGACGGGCTGAAACCGGCGCGAACCGTGCGCGAAGAACTGCATTTCTGGAGCCGCTGGCACGGGGGAAGCGCCATGTCGGCCGAAGCCGCGGCGCTCGCCCTGGAGCTCACCGGGCTCCTGGACCTCGAGGTCCGCAGGCTCTCGGCGGGTCAGCGCCGGCGCCTGGCGCTGGCCCGACTGCTGGCGGCGCCGCGGCCACTGTGGCTGCTCGACGAGCCCTTAAGTCCGCTCGACGCCGGCTGGCGGACGCGCTTCGGAGAGATGATGCGAGCGCACCTGGCGGGCGGGGGCCTGATCCTGGCGGCGGTCCACGACCCCTTGCCGATCGAGGCGCAGGTGCTGGAGATCGGCCAATGAGCCGGCTGGGCGCGCTGCTCGCGCGGGAAACGACGCTGGCCTGGGGGCGCGGGGGCGGGCCGCTGGTCAGCGTAGGCTTCTACGCCGGTGTGGCGACCCTCCTGCCGCTGGCGATCGGCCCGGAGCCGGCGCGGCTGGCGGCGGTCGCGCCCGGCGCCGCCTGGGTGGCCCTGGCTCTGGCGTCTCTGCTGTCCCTCGAGCGGCTGTTCGAGCGCGACTACGAGGACGGCGCGCTTGATCACCTCGTCTTGTCGCCGACGCCTCTGGAGCTCACCTGCGCGGCCAAGTGCGCCGGCCAGTGGCTGGCGACGGGCGCCCCGCTGGCGTTGGCCGCCCCTGTCGCGGCCATCGGCCTGGGCGCGCCGCTGGCGCTTACGCCGCTGATCTTCGCCTGCGCCCTGGTCGGCGGTCTGGCGTTCGCCTTCACCGGCGGGATCGGCGCGGCCTTGAGCCTCGGCGCGCGGCGGGGCGGGTTGCTGACGGCGGTGATCGTGCTGCCGCTATTCGTGCCGCCGGTGATTTTCGGCGGCGGAGCGCTGGCCGCCTTCGCCGGCGGCTTGCCGTGGGCCGCAGGCTTCGCCCTGCTCTGCGCCTACTCGGCTGCGGCTGTGGCGCTCGGCCCGTTGGCCATGGCCGCCGCCTGCCGCAACGCCCTTTCGTAACGTGTCCGTCGGCCCCCGCCGACATTACCAAAGCTTCACTTCGCATGTCGCTGTTTCGCCAATATCCGGCGTCACGGTGAAGCTGGCTTCCAGAACAGGAGACACCGATGTCACGGCCATGGATGGGTTATCTCGCCGGGGCGGCTTTCGCCCTTTCCGCAGCCGCATCGGCCACCGCCTACGCGCAAGCGACGCCTGCCCCGGCCGACCAGAAGCGGGTCGAAGAGCGCACCGTGATCATCCGTCATGGCGGCGACGACCAGGAACAGCGGATGATCGTCCGTCATGGCGGCCAGGACCAGGCCGAGCACCTGCGCACCATGCTGCAGCTGAAACCTTCCCAAGAGCCCGCGCTCTCCGCCTATCTGGCGGCGGTCAGGCCGGCGCATGAGCGCGAGCGGATCGTCGAGATGTCCGATCGCGGTGACGCCAAGACCACGCCCCAGCGGCTTGCGGATATGGAGACGCAGCTCGCGCAGCACACCGCCGCCATGCACGCCCGGATCGAGGCCACCAAGCGCTTCTACGACCAGCTCGAGCCCTCCCAGAAGAAGGTCTTCGACGAGCTTCCCATGCTGATGATCGGGCCGATGGGACCGATGATGCCGATGAAGGTGATGGTGAACATGGACGGCCGGCATGAGTTCTCGACGGACCGGGTGATGCCACCGCCTCCGCCCGCGCCGCCGCGGGCTCCGCCGCCGCCGCGGTCCTGAGCGCTGCGCCATCCGGCCGGCTTGCCGGGGCCCGGTGCGCGGGCTAATTCCGACGCATGATCCCGGCTCCCGCCTTCCTCTCGAACCCCGAGCGGTTCATGGCCTTCTCGCGATGGGCCGCGCCGCTGTTCGGCGTCATGGCGGTGGTCCTGGCGCTGGCGGGCCTGTGGTTAGGGTTCACCGCGCCTGAGGACTATCAGCAGGGCGCGACCGTGCGGATCATGTTCATCCACATCCCGGCCGCGTGGATGAGCGAATTCGTGTACGCCTGCCTGGCGGTTGCGAGCTTCCTGTCGCTGGTCTTCCGCCATGCCCTGGCCGACGCGGCCGCCCAGGCCGCAGCTCCCCTCGGCGCGGGCTTCACAGTGCTGGCGCTCGCGACCGGCTCGCTCTGGGGTCGACCCATGTGGGGAACTTGGTGGGTGTGGGACGCCAGGCTGACGTCGGTGTTGGCGCTGTTTCTGATCTACCTGGCCTACATCGCTCTGCGCGCCTCGCTGGACGATGAGACCAAGGCCGCCCGCGCCGCGGCGATCCTGGCGCTCGTGGGCGCGGTCAACCTGCCGATCATCCACTACAGCGTGACCTGGTGGAACACCCTTCACCAGGGCGCCTCGGTGTTCCGCGCCGGCGGCTCGGCGCTGGCGCCGGTGTTCTATTGGCCGGTGATCCTCATGGTTCTGGCGTACATGGCCTCCTTCGGCTCGCTCTGGTTGGTGCGCATCCGTGGAGAGGTGTGGCGCCGGCGCGCCGAGACCGCTGCGCTTCGCGCGGCAAGGGCGTGAAAAGGGACTAAAAGCCAAGGATGCTTCACTTCGAAACCGGCAAGTACGCCTTTTACGTCTGGCCCGCCTACGGGATCACCGCCCTGATGTTCGCTGTCCTGATCGCCACCTCGATCGGCCACGCCCGGCGCTGGCGCAAGCGCGCCGAGTCGTTCTCGCGCAAATGAGCCGCTGGTTCGCAGCTCTGCCGTTGGTCGCGCTGGCGGCGCTGGCGGTGCTTTTCAGCGCCTATGCGCTCCACCACGACCCGCATGTCGTCCCTGAGGCCCTCGTGGGCAAGACCATGCCGGACCTGACGCTCGCGAGCCTGGATGATGGAAAGCCAGTTCGTCTTCACGATGCGCTGAAGCAGGGTCCGGTGCTGGTGAACTTCTTCGCCTCCTGGTGCGGCCCGTGCCAACTGGAGCAGCCGGCTTTGCTGAGCCTCAAGGCCCAGGGCGTCAGGGTCATCGGCATCAACTATGAGGACGTCGCACCGCGCGGATCGCCTGAATACGCCCAGGCTTTCCTGGCCAAACTCGGCGATCCCTATCTAAGCCGCCTGGTCGATCCGGACGGCCGCGCCGGCATCGAATTCGGCATCACCGGCGTCCCGGAGACCTTCGTGGTCGCCCAGGACGGCAAGATCCTGGCGAAATACACCAACCTCAATGAGGCCGACGCCAAGCCCCTGGCGCGTCGCGTATTAACCGGGCGTTGATCCACGCACCCCAGATTGAGCCGGCGTTAACCATAAGCCGAGCCTCCCGCCGTGACGCCGATCCGCCCTCTGCCGCACCCGATCCAACCTGCCGGGAACGCGGCTGCCGACATCGGCCGGCAGGCCGCGCAGCGAGCCTTCTTCGACGCCGCCATGGGCCGGACCGCTTCATCGCCTGCGGCGACGCCGGCGGCTGCTCAGGCGAGCGTGACCGCCCCGGCGCATCGGCCCGAAACGCGGCTCGAGGCGGCAACTCAAGCTCCGGCCAAGCTACTCCGACCAGGCTCCCTCCTGGATATCCGGGTATGACCGCGGCATGTGTGGCCCGATAAACTCTTAAAACAATTAACCTTCCCGAGCCGGGAACGGGAAACGAATTACGGTGTTTGCTGACTTATGGCGAGCCGCGACCAGCGCATTTACGACGAAGCGGCTGCGCTATGGCGTGAGGTTTTCGGCGAACCCCCGCCCCCCTGCGTCGACGGGTCTGCGATGCTCGAGCTGGTCACCCAGCGCCTGGGAGAGCTTTCCTACGAGCGACTTCGCTCGCCCTATTTGCGGCCTTCGACGATCTCCGGACCTGGTCAGCCCAAGTCCCCGAACGCCACACCGCATTAGGTCTACGCGGCCTTCTTTTTCGCCTTCTTGCCGCTTTTGTGGGATTTCGCCGCCTTGGGCGCCTTTTCTTTGGCAGGCTTGGGAGCCTTGGGGGCTTTGGGCGTGGCCCCTGTCTTCACCAGGTCACCCAGCAGGGCGATGAAGGCGGCCCGCCGTCCGCCGCCCGAAATAAGCTTCAGAAGCCGGGCGTCGGCCGCGGTCATTTTCGGCCTCGCCTCCGCAAGCGCCTCACGGCCCGCTTCGGTCAGGCGCACGGCGTTTGCTCTGGCGTCGAGGGCCGAACGTTCGCGCTCCAGGAGGCCCTTGCCCATCATCCGCCGAGCCATATCGGCCAGGGTCGAGCGGTCGATGCCGGTGATCCGCACCAGATCGGCCTGGGTTGCGCCCTCGCGTTCGTCCGCCGCGGCGAGCACGGCGAACTGTCGCTGGGTGACAGCTCCCTCGCCGAATTCCTCGGCGTAGATATCGAGCGCGCGTTGCAGCGCCCGGTGCAAAAGGTGACTTGGCGACTGATCCAGCGCGGCGACGCCGCCTTTAACGCCTGACTTCATCTTGGCCATCGGTGGTTCCCCCGGAGCGGCTTGCAGCGAAGCTAGAGGCCGATTGCGTCTTTTTGATTACAGACGCTCCGTGGTCGGCGCAGGACCGGGCTAGGCCGCGTCCGTCGGCGGCTCTGCGTCAGCCGGGGCCTCTTCAGGCATGTGCTTCATCATCAAGGGCGCCTGGCTGAGCGCGAACAGGAAGATCAGGATCGGCGTGCCGGGGAACTTGAAGAACCCCCAGGTGAGCGTGCTCTGAGTACGCCACACCGCCTCATTGGCCGCCGCCAGCGCCAGGAAGCACAGGGCGTAGCGCAAGGTGAGCGTGCGGACCACCGCGTCGGGCAGGTGGAAGGCGTCGCCCATCAAGGCCTTTAGCGGATTCTTGCCGCGCAGCGCTCCGGTGATCAGGAACAGGCCAAAAGCCGTATAGAGGATGGTCGGCTTGATTTTGATGAACCGCTCATCGTGGAAAAAAATCGTCAGGCCGCCGAAGATCAGCCCAAGGACCGCCGTCACCAGCGGCATCGGCGCAAGGCGTCGCTCGTAGAACAGACCCACTATCAGCGCCAGGATCGATCCGCCGACGATGGCCCAGCTCGCCGTCACAGCGCTGCGGGTCGCCACCAATGCGATAAGAAAGACCGCCAGCCCGGCGTAATCGACGAAGTAGCGCACCCATTTCGGGACCGGGCGCGGTGCAGCAGCGTTGGTCATTGGGCCGGCTCCGTGAGCCCCACGAGCGAGCGCGCGAAGGCGCGCGCATTGAAGGGTTGGAGGTCGTCGATCCCCTCGCCGACGCCGATCAGCTTGATCGGGCTATCGGAGGCCTGGGCCACCGGCACCAGCACACCCCCGCGCGCCGTGCCATCAAGCTTGGTCATTACGATGCCGGAAACCCCGATCTGGTTGCCGAAGATATTTTCCTGGGCGAGCGCATTGCGCCCGACCGTGGCGTCCAGCACCAGCAAGGTCTCGTGGGGCGCATCCGGATCGATCTTCTTCACCACGCGGATGATCTTGTGCAGCTCGTCCATCAGCCCCTGCTTGTTCTGCAGTCGGCCCGCGGTATCGATCAGGACGACATCGTAGCCCTGCGTCCGCGCCCGCTCGACGGCGTCAAAGGCGAGCCCCGCGGCGTCGGAATTGGCGGGACGGGACATGAAGTCGGCCTTGGCGCGTTCCGCCCAGATCTTCAACTGCTCGACGGCCGCCGCGCGGAAGGTGTCGCCCGCCACCACCAGCACCTTGGCGCCTCGGGCGGTGAGGTCGGCGGCGATCTTCCCAAGCGTCGTGGTCTTGCCTGAGCCGTTCACCCCGATGAACAGCACGATGTAGGGGCGGGGGCCGGCGAGAGCGTCGAAATCGCCTTGGCGGGCCGAAAGCTCGTCGCCGATGGCGGCGGCAAGAGCTTCCTTGATCTCGTTCTCGTCGACGCTCTTGCCGAACTTCTCGTCGGAAAAGCGCTGGGTGATGCGCGCGGCGGAGTGCGGGCCAAGGTCGGCCTCGATCAGCATCTCCTCGAGCTCGTCGAGCTTGGCTTGGTCGAGGGGCGCTTTGGCGACGAAGGCCTGGGTGATCTGCTCGCCCATCTGCTTAGACGAGCGCGACAGCCCTTCCGTGAGCCGCTGGAACCAGCCGCGTTTGGGTTCGGTCATGATCGCGCTTCTAGCGGGCCGCTTGCACGGCGTCACGCGCGCTTGCAGGGTCCGCGACCATGGACCGCTTGGCTGTAGCCCTTACTGCGCTCGACTACGGCGCCGTCGCCGTCTTCGGGGCGACCGGTGCGCTGGCCGCCGCGCGGCGCAAGCACGACATCATAACGTTCGGATTCTTTGCCGCGGTGACCGGCGTCGGCGGCGGCACGCTGAGGGACGTCTTGATCGGGGCGCCGGTCTTCTGGGTGGGCCGTCCGACCTATCTGGTGGTCTGTCTTACGGCGGCCGCGGCGGTCTGGATCGTCGGGCCGAGACGCTTTCGGGGCAGCATCCTCACCTGGCTCGACGCGCTGGGCATGGCCGCATACGCCGTGGTCGGCGCACTGAAGGCGGGCTCGCTGGGCGTGCCGCCGGTGTCGGCCATCGTGATGGGCGTCCTGACAGCCACCTTCGGCGGCGTGATCCGCGACGTGCTGGCCCACGAACCCTCGGTGCTGCTGCGGCGCGAGCTTTACGTCACGCCGGCCCTGGCCGGGGCGGCGACCTTCGTTGTCCTGGGTCTTGTCGGGACGCCGACGGCGCCGGCAGGCGTGGCGGGATTTGTGATGGCGCTTACGCTGCGAGCGGGCGCGATCCTGTGGAAGTGGTCGCTGCCGGGCTTCGGCGGACAGACGGACGCCGAGGGCTAGCACCCTGACCTCCGCGCCCTGAGGCGTCGGGCCCGGACTATCCCTCAGGCGATAACCCGAGCACGTCGCGGGGACCGTTCGGCCTCGGCGAGCTTCGCAATTACCCGTTTGCCGTCGTGGCCGGTGGCCATCAGGGCCGCGATCTCGCCCACCGCCGCGGCGCCCGCGAAGGCGATCTCGGTGAAGTCTTCGGCGCGAGCCACGCCGTCGCGCTCCACCAAGCCCAAGAGCCTGCGGCCATCCTGGCGGTTCAGGTGGCGTGTCAGCGCGGCCTCGCCGGCGGCCCGCAGGCGCGCGGCGCGATCTTTGACAGCCGCTCGAGCAACCGGCGGCATTCGCGCGGCCGGCGTGCCGGGGCGGGGGCTGAACGGGAAGACGTGCAGGAACGACAGGTCGGCCTCCTCGACCAGCGAGAGCGTGTTCTCGAACATCGCCTCGGTCTCGGTGGGGAAGCCCGCGATCAGGTCGGCGCCGAAGGCGGTGTCCGGCCGCACAGCGCGGACTGCGGCCACAAGCTTCAGGGCGTCGGCGCGGCTGTGGCGGCGCTTCATGCGCTTGAGGATCATGTCGTCACCGGCCTGCAGCGAAAGATGCAGGTAGGGCATCAGCCTGGCCTCGGTCGCAAGGCAATGCATGAGGTCGTTATCGATCTCTGCGGCGTCGATGGACGAGAGGCGCAGCCGCGGCAGTTCGGGCACGAGCTTCAGGATGCGGCCGACCAGTTGGCCGAGGGTGGGCTGCCCCGGCAGGTCGGCGCCCCAGCTGGTCACGTCGACGCCGGTCAGCACCACCTCACGGTAGCCTTGGGCGGCCAGGCGCTTGACCTGCGCCACCACTTCCCCGGCGGCCGCCGAGCGAGAGTTTCCGCGACCGTAGGGGATGATGCAGAAGGTGCAGCGATGGTCGCAGCCGTTCTGGACCTCGACATAGGCCCGCGCCCGGTCCTTCAGCCCGTCGATCAGGTGCCCGGCGGTCTCGCGCACGCTCATGATGTCGTTGACCCGTACGCGACCGAGCTCGGGCTGCGGGACGTAGGCGCCCGGAGCGCTTTTCTCCGCATTGCCAAGGACGAGGTCGACTTCGCCCATGTTCGCGAAGGCGGCGGGGTCGATCTGGGCCGCGCAACCGGTGACGATCAGCTTCGCGCCTGGCCGCTCCCGGCGCGCCCTGCGGATCGCCTGCCGCGCCTGGCGCACCGCCTCCCCAGTCACGGCGCAAGTGTTGAAGACAATGGCGTCGGAGAGGCCATCGGCGGCGGCCTGCTTGCGGATGATCTCGCTTTCGTAGGCGTTCAGCCGGCAGCCGAACGTCACGACGTCCACGTCATGGATGTCGCCGCTCACGGCAGGTCGCCTGCGAAGTCGACCGCGGCGGGCCCGGTCATGATCACATGGTCGTCGTCGCGCCACTCGATCAGCAGTTCGCCGCCGTCCAGAACCAGAGTCGCGGTGCGCTCCGTCAGGTCGCGGCGGGCCGCCGCGACGAGGGCTGCGCAGGCCCCGGTGCCGCAGGCCTTGGTAAGGCCCGCGCCGCGCTCCCAGACCCGCAGGCGGATTCGGTCGCGGGCGAGGATCTGCGCGAAGCCGACATTCACCTGCTCGGGGAACAGGGGATGGTGTTCGACCATCGGGCCGGCGGTCTTGATCGGCGCAGCGTCGATGTCGGGGGTGAAAAACACCACATGCGGATTGCCCATGGAAACGCAGGCCGGCGACGAGGCCAGGGCCTCGTCCTCGTAGAGCGGCTCGTCGAGGGATCGCGTGTCCTGTTCGCGGGCCAGCGGTATGTCGCGCCAGGCCAGACCCGGCCGACCCATGTCGACGCTGACCAGCCGTTCGCCCGCGCGGCTCGCGACCAACCGTCCAGCCTTGGTCTCGATCACCGCCTGGTCTTGGCCGGACGCCTGCATCAGCAGCCAGCCAACGCAGCGCGTGCCGTTGCCGCAGGCCGAGACCTCCTCGCCGTCGGAGTTCCAGAACCGCACTCGGGCGTCCACGCCCTCACCGGGCTCAATCGCGATCAGCTGGTCGCAGCCGATCCCGCTCGCCCGGTCAGCGATCGCGCGAACCTCATCGGCGCTCGGCGTGAACGGCGCGCTGCGGGCCTCGACCACGACAAAGTCGTTGCCGAGCCCGTTCATCTTGAGAAACGGACGGCTCATGGGGGCGGACATATAGGCGAAGACGGACCCAGAAGCACGTGAGGCGAGACAGCGCCGTTGCGGCCCCGCTAGAAGCATCGCCATGAAGCTCGTCATTTGGGCCCTGGTCGGGCTTGCCTTCGTCCCCGGCATCACCCAGGCGCAAGGCCCGACCGCGGTCGGCGCCACCGACCCTTTCCAGTGGCTGGAGGACATCGACGCACCCCGTTCGTTGGCCTGGGTCGAGGGTCAGAACGCCAAGTCGGCCCCGCGGCTCGAAGGCGACCCCCGCTATGGCGCCTTCCACGCCGAGGCCCGAGCGATCTTCACCGCCCAGGACCGCATCCCGACGCCCCACTTCAGGGCCGGCGGCATCGACAATTTCTGGCAGGACGCCCAGCACGTCCACGGGGTGTGGCGCCATACGACGATGTCGTCCTACCGCACCGAGAGCCCGCAGTGGCAGACGCTGCTCGACCTCGACGCGCTCTCCCAGGCCGAGGGCAGGAACTGGATATGGAAAGGTGCGAGCTGTCTGAAGCCCGCCCAGACGCGCTGCCTCGTGCTCCTCTCCGATGGGGGCAGCGACGCCGTCGAGTATCGTGAGTTTGACACCACAGCCCGCAAGTTCGTGGACGGCGGCTTCCACTTCGCCAGCGGCAAGCAGAACGTCAGCTGGATCGACCGTGACACGCTGATCGTGAGCCGGGAGTGGGCTCCCGGCGAAGTGACGGCTTCGGGCTACCCGTACGTGGTCAAGATCGTGAAGCGCGACGGCGAGCCGCGGGAAGTGGCGCGCGGGGCGAAGAGCGACGTGCAGGTGAGCGGCGAGGTGCTGACTGGCGAAAATGGCCGCGCAGATGGCGTTGTCATCCAGCGCGCCATCACCTTCTACGAGCGCGAATTCAGCCTGCTGGGCGACAAGGGTCTGACGCCGGTTCCCCTGCCGAAGAAGGCGGACCTGGCGACCTACGTCGATGGCCAGGTGGTCTTCACGCTGAAGGAGGCCTGGAAGGGCTTCGGCGCAGGCGCTGTCATCAGCTACGATCTCGCCGAGCTGAAGCGCGATGTCGCTACGGCCAGGCCGCAGCTCGTCTTCCAGCCGGGCCCGCACGATGCTGTGCAGGCCGTGGACAGCACCAAGGACCGACTGGCCATCGTCCTGCTCGAGGACGTCAAGGGTGCTGTTGACGTCTACGACCACAAGGCCGGCGTCTGGCTCGGACATCGCTTGCCGTTACCCAAGAACGCCAACCTGAACGAGATCTCGGCGTCGGACGACGACAGTCAGTTGTTCATCACGGCGGAGGGCTTCCTCGACCCCACCTCGCTGTGGTTGGCCGACGCCGCGGCGTTCACGGCGACCAAGGTCAAGACACTGCCTCCCCGTTTCGACGCCTCCAGGGATGTGGTCGAGCAGTTCTGGGCGACGTCGTCGGACGGGACGAGGGTTCCTTACTTCCTGGTTCGGCCGAAAGGCATGAAACCTAACGGTGCGACGCCCACCATCATGTACGGGTACGGCGGCTTCGAGCTCGCCAAGCCCCCCGTCTATATTCCGGAGATGGGCAAGATCTGGCTGGAGCGCGGCGGCGCCTATGTCATCGCCAATATCCGCGGTGGCGGGGAGTTCGGCCCAGCCTGGCACGACGCGGTGCTGCGCGAAAAGCGCCAGCTCGCCTTCGACGATTTCGCAGCGGTCGCCAAGGACATGTTCGCCCGCAAGATCACCTCGCCGCGAAGGCTGGGGATCTACGGCCGCTCGAACGGCGGCGTCTTGATGTCCGTCTCAATGACGCAGCATCCGGAGCTGTGGAACGCGATTGTCATCGAGAGCCCGCTGATCGACATGATGCGCTACAACCACCTGTCGGCGGGCGCATCATGGGTGGCGGAATACGGCGATCCGGACGTCCCCGCCGATCGCGCCTTCATCGCCAAATACTCGGGCTACCAGAATCTCAGGCCCGGGGTGACATACCCTGAGCCCTACATCACAACCAATACGCGGGACGACCGGGTGCACCCTGGACACCCGCGCAAATTTGCCGCGATGCTTGAGAAGATGGGGATCCCCTATCTCTACTACGAGCAGACATTCGGCGGCCACGCCAACGACGCCGACCCGGAACTCAACGCCCGCCGCTGGGCCAGGCACTACGTCTACCTGGCCCAGAAGCTGATGGATTGAGGCTGTCTATCGCTCCAACGTTCCCGGAACGGTCGTCGTAAGCCGACGAAGCGAGCCTGCCCAGGTCAGCGCGACTTCTTTTGCGGCTTGGCGCCGAGCCCCGCTCTAAAGCGCGCTTAGGGCTGGGCGAACCGCTCTCAGCTCTTCTCGATCGCTACGGCGGTGTCATCGATCATAGCGACGATGCGGTCGATCTCTTCGGACGTTATCGGGCGGCGCGAGAGGCGCTGGCCCAAAGCCATGCCGAGGTTGGTCATCGCGCGCGCGATGCGCGGTCGGGTGGAATCAGCCCCCTCGGCGGCCTCGGCCATGCGAGCGAAAACGGCGTCGACCCCGGCCTGGTTCTTCTTCAGCGCCTCGCGGCCCGTCTCGGTGGCCTCGTAGAGCTTGCGGCCGCCTTCGCCAGCCGCCGGCCGGATGAAGCCCTCGTCCTCCAATAGCGCCAGCGTCGGATAGATCACGCCAGGCGAGGGTCGATAGGCGCCGCCCGTGCGGTCCTCCAGCTCCTTGATCAGCTCATAGCCGTGGCGCGGTTGCTCGGCGATCAGCGCCAGGACCACGAAGCGAAGGTCGCCGTGCTCGAGGAAGCGGCCGATGCGCCCGCCGCGTTGGCGGCCGTGGCCCATATGGGCGCCCATCCGGCCGCCCCAGGCGTGACGGCTGCGGCGTTCGCGGCAGTCGTCGGAGAAATGATGGTGTCTGTGCATGACGATGGTCCCCTCCTTTGTCGGGACGGGTATCGATATATCTAAACCGCATCGAGATCGCAAGCCTATTTAGATATGTCGAAATTAGTCTGTCATTCGCGCAGCGCCCCGGCCAGCAGCCGGCCTTCGGCGGCGCGATTGGAGCCGGCTCGCCAGGCGACCACGATCTCGCGGGTTGCGTGGCCCGGTGAGATCGGGCGTACGGCGACGGATGCCGGGTCGATCAGGCCGGCATCTACCGCCATGGCCGGCAGGAAGGTGACGCCGAGGCCGGAACCAACCATCTGGACGAGCGTCGGAAGAGAAGTCGCCGCGAAGCTTTCCTCGCCGGCGCCGGCCTTAGGCGGCTTCAGACCGCAGGCGGCGAGCGCGTGGTCGCGCAGGCAATGGCCATCCTCCAGCAGGATCATGTCTTCGGTTTCCAAGGCCTGCGGGTCGGCCGACTTCAGGCGAGCCAGCGGATGACCGGCCGGCATCGCGGCGAGCAGTTCGTCGTCGGAGACGTGCGCCCAGTTCAGGCCGTGCATGTCGAAGGGAAGCGCAATCAGGGCGGCGTCTAGCTGACCCGCCTTCAAGGCCGCTATCAACCGTTGGGTCAGGTCCTCGCGCAGGAACAGCCGGAGCTTCGGGAAGCGTTCGCGAAGCAAGGGTAAGGCGCGTGGCAGGAGGAATGGCGCGACTGTCGGGATCACACCCAACCGGAAGCGACCGGTCAGGGGCTGACCGGCGTTCTTGGCCGCCTCGACCAGTTCCTCGGTCTCGTTGAGGATGACGGTCGCCCGCCTTAGAGCCTCCTCACCGACGGCGGTCAGGATCACCCCGGAGCGGGCCCTGTCGACGACCGGCGCGCCCAGGGTCCGCTCCAGTTCCTGGATCCCCGATGAAAGGGTGGGCTGGGTGACATGGGCAGCCTCGGCGGCGCGGCCGAAGCTGCCCTGCTCAGCGAGAAGCTTCAGATACTGCAGTTGGCGCAAGGTCGGGAGCATCTCAGAAAGATAGGCTGGCTCTATCGAAAATCCATAGCCAATCGATTGGATATTGGATCGCCCACGCCCCATCTCCCTCTCCGACGACGCGGGCCGCTCCCCGGGACCCGCTCGAAGATCAAAACTGGAGACAAGAATGCTGACGGTTGGCCAACCCCTGCCCGACTTCAAGATCGTGGGCGTGAAGCCCGGCTTCATGCGCCGCGAGCAGGACGGCGAGAGCGCCTTCGAGACCCTGACCCCGCAAAGCTTCCCAGGTCAGTGGAAAGTGATCTTCTTCTACCCGAAGGACTTCACCTTCGTCTGCCCGACGGAGATCGCCGAATTCGCCAAACTGAACCCGCAGTTCGCCGAGCGTGACGCCGTGGTGCTTGGCGGCTCGACTGACAACGAGCACTCCAAGCTCGGCTGGCGGCGCGAACACCCCGATCTGCACAACCTCCCGATCTGGAACTTCGCCGACGGCGCCGGAAGGTTCGCCACCGCACTCGGCGTCCTGAATGAGGAGGAAGGTGTCGCCTATCGCGCGACCTTCATCGTCGACCCGGACAACGTGGTGCAGCACGTCTACGTCACGAACCTCAACGTGGGCCGCAATCCGCAAGACACCTTGCGGGTCCTCGACGCCCTTCAGACCGACGAGCTTTGCCCCTGCAACCGCGCGGTGGGCGGTGAAACCCTGAAGGCGGCCTGACGCACGCCTTCGAAGGCGGGAGACGCCTCGCGCCTCTCCCGCAACCATTCCGTTTTCTGGAGATCGCCATGTCCCTCGACGCCCTGCGCGAGACCTTACCCGTCTATGCCAAGGACCTCAGTCTGAACCTGTCCAGCCTGGCCGCCGAAACCCTGCTGAGCGACCAGCAGAAGTGGGGCGCCTTCGTCGCCTCGGCCCATGCAGCCGGTACGCCCGCGGTCGTGAAGGCTGTCGAATCTGCCGCCATCGAAGCGGGGCTATCGGACGCTGCGCTGAACGCCGCCAAGGCGGCCGCGGCGTCATGGGCATGAACAACGTCTACTATCGCGCGACCCACCTGCTCACGAACAAGGAGTACGCGACCTTGCCGGCTCGCCTGCGCATGAACGTGCTGGCCGACCCCGGCGTCGAGAAGGCTGACTTCGAGCTCTGGTCGACGGCGGTCTCGGCTGTGAACGGCTGCGGCATGTGCCTCGACGCCCACGAGGCCGAACTGAAAAGGCACGGCGTGACGGCCCCGCAGATCCAGGCTGCGTTGCGGATCGCAGCGGTGGTCAATGCTGTGAGCCAGGTCCTCGCCGGCGAGGCCGCGCCGGCGGCCGCCTGAAAAACCCTCCCGGGTGGCCCGCCGCCCGCAGGGGGGCCTCCTTTACCTGGTACCTGGAAGACCCCGCTGGTCGCCGTCACCGGGGGACACCCGGGGCCGCTTAGTCCGCCTTGCCGGTCTCGACATATTTCTTCAGCCGGACCACCTGCTCGCCCAGCACCCTGTCGACGGGGGCCGAGAGCGTTTCGGCGAGGCCACCCTTGGCGTAACCGCCAGCGTCGTAGGTGAGGGTCACGTCCGTCATCGCCCCATTGGGCTTGAGCGCAAAGCCCAGGTGCCCGCTTGCCCCGGTGAACTGCATCGGGCCCAGGCCCCCCGATAGCCTCACGCTCGATGCGCCGTCGGCATAGACGACCTCCATATGGCGGACGAAGCCATGTGGCAGCTTCTCGCAGAAGCAGCCGGCGGCGGGGTCGAGGGTCAGATTCTTGGCGTCGCCGGAGAAGGTGTGGCTGCTGCTCCACCAGCCGGACGGCGTCAGGATCGCGGCGTAGACCTTTGCCATGGGCGCGGAGATCGTCGCTTTTTCAACGACCTCGAAACCGGCCGCCGACTTGTCCGTCACCTCGGCACGCGCCGCGCCGGCCAGCATCGCGCAGGCCAGAACCGAACCGAAGAATGTCTTCATCGGAAATATCCCTAAACTAAGCCCGCTCGAAGCTTAACGGCGTTCCCCAGAAGGCTTCAACCAGGCTCGATTGCACGCCGGGGCGGCCGGTGGTCAGGAAGCGACGGGCGCCGGCATGTCCGGGATCATATTCGGCATGGCGCTCCAGATAGCGGGCCAGCGCGCCGGCTGTCGCCTCAGGCTGATGGATAAGCGGCGTGTCGGGCGGCAGGGCGGCGCGAAAGAGGTCGGCCACGATCTCATAGTGGGTGCAGCCGAGGATCGCCCGGTCCGGCGATCGGCCGATCCCGGTGGTGATCGCTTTCACGTGGCTCTGGATCGCCGCCGCCAGCTCCTCGCGCGGCGCGCCGGCTTCGATCCGACCGGCAAGTTCGGGACAGGGCTGTGAGAAAACCGCGACGTCCTGCCGGCGTTTGTCGATCTCGATCTCGTAGACACGGCTGGCTGCAGTGGCCGGCGTCGAAAAGACGGCGAGGATGTCCAGCTTCTCGACCTTGTCGCCGCGCCGCTCGGCCTCGTGCTCCCACGGAAGACCGGTTGCGGCTTCGATCGTCGGCACGATTAGGCCCAGGACGTTCACCGGACGACCGAGCGCCTTGCGGTAGCCGGGCAGCCAGGTCTGCTGCAGGCGCCGGAGCGCGATAGAGGCGGCGGTGTTGCAGGCCAGGACCGCCACGCTGCACCCCTGCTCGAACAGGGTCACGCACCCGGCCTTGGTCAGCTCGACGATCTCCTCGCCAGTCCGTCCGCCATAGGGGACCTTGGCCTGGTCGCCCAGGAACACGAAGTCGGCGTCCGGGAAACGGTCGATCAGGGCGCGATGGATGGTGAGGCCCCCGAGGCCGGAATCGAACACGCCTATCGCCATAGGCGCGCTTTAACGTCGCGCCGCGTCAGCGTCTACGCCACGGCGCCCTACATTAACTTGCATTCAGATG
>NZ_DASXNL010000090.1:0-4042 GCF_036495085.1 Phenylobacterium sp.
GAACGGCAAGCGCGCGCTGGTGATCAACGCCATGGGCCGCGTCTTCATGGAGCCGCTCAACGATCCCTTCAACGCCGTCGGCAAGGAACTCGATGCCTGCCCGCTGCGCGAGGCCGCCGACGCCATCGTGGTCGATTTCCACGGCGAGGCGACCAGCGAAAAGCAGGGCATCGGATTTTTCTGCGACGGCCGCGCCAGCCTGGTGGTCGGCACCCACACCCATGTGCCCACCGCCGACGCCCAGATCCTCAACAATGGCACGGCCTACCAGACGGACGCCGGCGCCTGCGCCGACTACGACAGCGTCATCGGCAACCAGAAGGAAGAGCCGCTGCGTCGCTTCACCACCCGCATCTCCGGCGGCCGCTACAAGCCCGCCGAGGGCCCGGCCACCGTGTGTGGCGTATTCGTGGAGACCGACAACGCCACGGGCCTTGCCCGCCGCGTCGAGCCGATCCGCATCGGGGGCCGGTTGAGTGAAGCGGTGCCGTCGGTCGAGATCGCGACAGCCTAGCGCCCTGACGGCGCGGCGTCTTTCGGCTTCGGCGCGGGGTGCAGCAGGCTGTCCTTTGTCAGACGACCGGTCTTCAGGTGATCAAGCCGGGCGAAACGGCGATCGGTGATGGCCATCCATTCCGCCAGGGTGACCTTGCCGTCGAGATCCGCGTCGGCCGCTGCGATGGGTTCGGGCTCGTTCAGCAGGGAGTAGCGCGCCGCGCCCTCACGACCGGCCGCCGGGGCGCGGTCGGTCTGCTGCGCGTTCGAGCCGTCGCCGCTTCGTCCTCCACCGCCGCCCATGCCGCCACCGCCCATGCCACCGCCGCCGCGTCCGCCGCCACCCATGCCGCCACCGCCGCGTCCGCCACGGCCGCCGCCGCCACCCCGGCCGCCGCCGCCGGTTCCCGACGGACGCTGGCCGCCGCCGGCGCCTTCATCGAAGGTCATGATGCCGATCTCGGGCACGATGTTGCGCTCGTAGGCCTGCATCTCGAAACCGTCGATGACACCGTCGCCGTTGGTGTCGAGCACCTTGAAGGAGTGCAGGGCATCGGCGCGGAACTCGGCCAGGCTCACCGAGCCGTCGTGATCGGTATCGGCCTGGGCAAGCCAGCGGCCAAGACCATCCTCACCGCGGAACGGCTCGCCGGAGGGGCTGATGAAAAGACGCGTCCGGGGCGCCGCGCCCGGTCCGCCTCCGTGCTCACCTGGGCCGCCATGAGCGCGATCGCCCGGGCCGTGTCCGTGCGGATGATCGGACGCGCAGGCGGCCAGCGTCATCACGAGCGCCGGGCCAAGAAGGCGTCTGAACATCCCACGGTCCCCTGATTACCCCACCACTGCAGCTAGACCGCGTCGCGAAGGCTAAATTGCGCCGCCACCGTGTCGGCGCCGAAACCCTTTCCCACGGCTGGCCCAGAGGCTCTAGTAGTGAAGCTCGAAAAACCGAGGGGGCTGTATGTTCGCCAAATTCATCGTGCGGGTGATCTTCGGCGCCCTGGGTCTGTGGGTCGCCTCCAAGCTGGTCTCCGGGATCGTGGTCCATGGCGCCACCGCGCTGATCCTGGCCGCTGTGCTGCTGGGGGTCGTAAACGCCTTCGTCCGACCAATCGTCTTCGTGTTGACGCTGCCGCTGACCATCGTGACGCTGGGACTTTTCCTGCTGATCGTGAACGCCGCGATGATCGGCCTGGTCTCGCTCTTCGTCCACGGCTTCGAGGTGCACGGCCTGATGGCCGGTGTGCTGGCAGCCATCATAACGGGCATCTCCAGCTGGATCGGCGGGATGATCCTGCGCGACGACCGCCGCGAACGGGCTTAGGTCGCCGCGCCCGACGCAATCATGGCCTCGACAGCCGCCGCATCGTAGCCGGCCTCGGCCAGGACCTCGCGGGTGTGCTGACCGAGCTTGGGCGCTGGCCCGGTGGGACTGGTGTCCACACCTGGAAACCGCACAGGCGAGGCGGGGCCCCAGAAGCTTCCGCCCCACCCGTCGGGCGTCTCGACGAAGCAGCCGGCTTCATGGGCCTGGGGATTCATCTCCAGATCCATCAGCGTCTCCATAGGAGCCCAGGCGACATCCGCCGCGGTCAAGAGTTCGCCAGCCTGCTCCAGGGTCATGGCCTCAAACGCTGCGTCCAGTGCGGCGCGCACATAGCGAACGACGTGGATGTCGCTGTAGGGCGGCAGGTTGCGTGGATCGGCCAGGATGTCGTGGCGGCCGATCGCGCGCATGACATTGGGATAGTCGTTGGCGCTCTTCACGACCACGACGAACCACCGATCATCGCCGGTATGGAAGAAGCCGGAAAGGGCGACCATGCGATCCTGCTTCGGCTGAGCCGTGGTCACGTCTCCGTAGCGCAGGTGCAGCGACAGGTCCCAGCCGACCGCATAGGCGCCGACTCGCATCAGGGCGGTTTCCACCTGCCGTCCCTGGCCGGTGCGCGAGCGTTCGTGCAGGGCGGCCAGGACGCCAGACAGGGTCGCCAGCGCCGTGAAATGGTCGCCGAAGCCCGGACGGCTCGGGAACGGCTCCTGGTCGGGCGGGATCGTCGAGGCGGCGACCCCGCTGCGGGTCCAGAAGGCCGTGATGTCGAAGGCCGCAACGTCGGCCATCTCCCCGGTCAGGCCATAGCCGGTGACATTGGCGTAAATCAGGTGCGGCAGCTCCGCCTTCAGGCTGTCGTAGTCGAGCTTTGCGCGCTTGAGGGATCCAGGCCGTACATTGGTCACGAAGATGTCAGCTTGCTTGAGGAGCGCGATCAGGGCTGCGCGGCCCTCGGGCTTGGCAGTGTCCAGCACGACGCCGCGCTTGCCACGGTTTTCCATGCTGAATACCGGGTTTCCGGGGCTCTCGGCCGTGTCGGGGAAGAAGGCCCGCGTGGCGTCACCCGTCGCGGACTCGACCTTGATCACGCTGGCGCCCCAGTCGGCCATGACCCCCGCACAGCCCGGACCGGCGACCCAGGTTGACCATTCCACGACCTTCACGTCCGACAGCAGCATGGGATATCCTTGGCGAAATAACTCGGTTCGGCTCGACACGCGGACATCGGCGCCAACCGCGAAAGGGGTCATAGTCAAACGGCTTTCCTGCGCAAGCCGGCCTGGGCATGCATATACGCGAACACGAATCGGAGCTCGGACGATGGCGCGTGGCGCAGCGCCCCGCTCATCCGGACCTTCGTGCCTTTGTTCAAGGCTATCTGGCGAGTTCGGGTTTCTCCCGCAGCCCGTTTTTGAACGACACCTGCCGTCGGCCGAAATCCCCCTTGTCTTGAATTTTGGAGCTCCGCACTGGCGGCAGGACACGGCGGGTAGTCATGACGGGGCCCGGATTGTCGGCCTCCATGACCGTCATCAGCTCGTCAGAGCGGTCGGCGAGCGCGAGTTCATGGTCGTGCGCCTTACACCGCTCGGCGCGCACCACTTTCTCCGGGCGCCGATGCACGCGATCCGGGGACGGGCCCTTGAGCTGGGCGCGCTGGATCCGAAGCTCGCAGGTCTCGTCACGAACCGGATGGGCGCAGCCCGCAATTGGGACGACCGGTTCGCTGCGATGGAGAAGCTGATCGCCGAGCGCCTCGCCCAGGCAACCGCCCCAAACGATCTCGCCTGGGTCTGGGGAAAGCTCGAAGCCGCTGCCGGGCGCCTGCCGCTTGGTCCCCTCGTTCCGAGATCGACTGTAGCCACCGCACCTTGATCGCTCAGTTTCGGACATGCGTCGGCGGCACGCCGAAGGCGACGGGGCGCCTATTGCGCTTCAGTCGCGCGGTGCGATCGCTCGATGCGCTCAGTCGCAACAGGCGTGGCGGACCAGCGAGCAAGCCGTACATCGAATCAGGATCCCCCCTCGACCAGCCCCGCGGCCCGCGATCAAATAATTGCAATACGGCCGGTTAAACCGAGGCTACCGGTGAAACGAAGCCCGGAGCTTTCGCCCATGCAGCCCCCGCCCATCAGCCAGGCCGAGATTGAAGCCAGGATCAGCAGCCATCTGAGCGAATTGCTCGACCTGTGGTGGGCCGAGCAAGGCGTTTCA
>NZ_DASXNL010000091.1:0-21846 GCF_036495085.1 Phenylobacterium sp.
CAGTGCGCCGGACGCTTGGTGAGGTCGTAGAATTTCGCTTGGCAGTTAGGGCAGACTTGTTTGGAGCCCAGCTCGGGATTGGCCAAAGGCGATGATCCTTGGAATGTGGGGGGCGAATTCGCGAAGCGGGCTCCCTTGCCACGCAAGGGGGCGGCTGTCAAAAGCAAACCCCCTCGTGACAAACTGCAAGCCTGCGGAGGCTCGTTTCCATCAGATGACGGCGGCTCAGATGAGCGCCAGGCGCGCGCGCCCGCTGAGCGGGACCTTGCGCGTTCCGGGGGACAAATCCATTTCGCACCGCGCGCTCATTCTGGGCGCGCTGGCTCATGGCGTGACCGAGGTCGAAGGCCTGCTGGAAGGCGAGGACGTGAAGCGCACCGCCGCGGCCATGGCCGCCTTCGGCGCCGGCGTCGAAAGGGTGGGAGAAGGGCGCTGGCGCGTCGAGGGCCGGGGTGGCTTCTCGGAACCGGCCGACATCATCGATTGCGGCAACGCCGGCACCGGGGTTCGGCTGATCATGGGGGCGGCGGCGGGTTTCAGGATCGCGGCCACCTTCACGGGCGACGCATCCCTGCGCGGCCGGCCGATGAACCGGGTGCTGAAACCGCTCGGCGAGATGGGCGCCAGCTGGATCTGCCGAGAGGGCGGACGCCTGCCGCTGACGCTCAGGGGCGGCGGCCTGCGACACATCGCCTACCGCCTGCCGGAGCCTTCGGCGCAGGTGAAGTCCGCGGTCTTGCTCGCCGGCCTGGGCGCCGACGGCGGCGCCGAGGTCATCGAGCCGGAGGCGACCCGCGACCATACTGAGCGGATGCTCCGGGCTTTCGGGGCGCGGGTGGAGGTGACCGAGGCCGGCGCCGGGCGCCGCATAGTCCTTCCAACCGGCCAGTCCCTGACCGGCGCCAAGGTCCGCGTGCCGGGCGACCCCTCCTCGGCCGCCTTCCCGCTTGTCGCCGCGCTCATCACTCCGGGCTCTCAGGTGACTGTCGAAGGGATGCTGCTGAACCCCTTGCGGATCGGCCTGCTGGACACGCTGGGCGAGATGGGCGCCGATCTTTCGGTGACCAACCTCCGCGAGGAGGGCGGCGAGACCGTCGCCGACGTCACGGCGCGCTACTCCGAGTTGACCGGCGTCGAGGTGCCCCCCGAGCGCGCGCCCTCGATGATCGACGAATACCCGATCCTGGCCGTCGCAGCGGCCTTTGCATACGGCCCGACCCTCATGCGCGGCATCGGGGAGATGCGGGTCAAGGAGAGCGATCGCATCGCGCTGATGGCCCGCGGCTTGGCCGCCTGCGGCGTCGCCGTCGAGGAAGGGCCCGACAGCCTGACGGTGGTCGGCTCAGTTCGGGCCAATCATGGCGTGCCCGGCGGCGCGCACGTGGCCACTCACGGCGACCATCGCATCGCCATGAGCCATCTGATCCTTGGCCTGGCGTCACAGGAGCCAGTCGCCGTCGACGAACCCGGCATGATCGCCACCAGCTTCCCGGGCTTTCTGACGCTGATGCGTTCGCTGGGCGCGGAGGTCGAGGCGTGATTGCATTCCCCCCGCTGGGTGGAGCTAGGCGCAGTGGGGCGCTCCGTGGCTGATTTCGTGATCGCGGTCGACGGGCCGGCGGCTTCCGGCAAGGGAACGATCGCAACGCGCCTGGCGACATACTTTGACCTGCCTGTCCTCGATACCGGGCTCCTCTACCGCTGCGTGGGCGTGCTGATGGAACGGGCGCACGAGGACCTGGACGACGAGGCCGCCGCCTGCGCGGCCGCAGCGATGCTCACCGCCGACCAACTCGACGATCCGCGCCTGCGCACCCGAGCCGCGGGCGAGCTCGCCAGCCGGGTCGCCGTCCACGGGCGCGTTCGGGACGCGTTGATGGAGTTCCAGCGCACCTTCGCCGGGCAGGAGGGCGGGGCGGTGCTCGACGGGCGTGACATCGGCACGGTGATCGCCCCCGACGCCCAGGCCAAGCTGTTCGTCACCGCCGCCCCCGAGGTCCGCGCCGAGCGGCGCTGGAAGCAGCTCACCGCCCAGGGCGAGACGGTCAGCTACGAGGATGTGCTGGCTGACATCGCCGTCCGCGACGCCCGCGACGGCGGTCGCGAGACGGCTCCGATGCGCCCCGCGCGCGACGCCGTCTTGCTGGACACCTCCGAAATGACTATAGAGCAGGCCGCCGATGCGGCCCGCCGCATCGTCGAGGCGGCGCGCGCCCGGTGGCTATCCTCCACCTGAGCAATCCCAACGCGTCCTACCCTCGTGCGGCTGCGGGCAAATTCACTAGCGCGGGGTGCTCCTCGCGTCTTCGGTTCAACCCTTAACCCGACGTGGGGACTCCGTGCGACGGCCGTTCGAGGCTCGTGCGGACCGCGCGTCATTCGAGATGAAAGTACGAGAATGGCTGACGATATGAGCCTCAATCCCACCCAGGCGGACTTCGCCGCCCTGCTCGACGAGTCCCTGGGCGGCCGTGACTTCATGGAAGGCCAGGTTGTTCACGGTAAGGTCGTGGCGATCGAAAAGGACATCGCGATCATCGACGTCGGTCTGAAGACCGAAGGCCGCGTCTCGCTGAAGGAGTTCGGCGAGGAAGAAGGCAAGGCTCCGATCAAGGTCGGCGACACCGTCGAAGTCTTCCTGGAACGCGTCGAAAACGCCATGGGCGAGGCTGTTCTGTCGCGCGACAAGGCCCGTCGCGAGGAAGCGTGGACGCGCCTCGAAGCCGTGTACGAGCGCAACGAGCCGGTCATGGGCTCCATCGTCGGCCGCGTGAAGGGCGGTTTCACCGTCGACCTCGGCGGCGCCTCGGCCTTCCTGCCCGGTTCGCAAGTCGATATCCGCCCCGTCCGCGACGTCGGACCCCTGATGGGACGGGAGCAGCCCTTCGCAATTCTAAAAATGGATCGCCCCCGCGGCAACATCGTCGTCTCCCGCCGTGCGATCCTCGAGGAAGCCCGCGCCGAACAGCGCACCGAGCTGGTATCCCAGCTGCAGGAAGGCGAAGTCCGTGAAGGCGTGGTCAAGAACATCACCGACTATGGTGCGTTCGTGGACCTCGGCGGCATCGACGGCCTGCTGCACGTCACCGACATGAGCTGGAAGCGCGTCAACCACCCGAGCCAGGTTCTGGCGGTGGGCGACACGGTCAAGGTGCAGATCGTCAAGATCAACCCCGACACCCAGCGCATCTCGCTCGGCATGAAGCAGCTGCAGTCCGATCCGTGGGACGGCGTGGAGGCCAAGTATCCGGTCGGCGCAAAGTTCACCGGCCGCATCACCAACATCACCGACTACGGCGCCTTCGTGGAACTGGAGGCTGGTGTCGAAGGCCTGGTGCACGTCTCGGAAATGTCCTGGACCAAGAAAAACGTCCACCCCGGCAAGATCGTCTCGACCTCTCAGGAAGTCGAAGTGGTCGTGCTGGACGTCGATCCGTCCAAGCGCCGCGTGTCGCTTGGCCTGAAGCAGGCCATGGCCAATCCGTGGGACGCCTTCGTGGCGGCTCATCCGATCGGCTCGACCGTCGAGGGCGAAGTCAAAAACGCCACCGAATTCGGCCTGTTCATCGGCCTCGACAACGACATCGACGGCATGGTGCACCTGTCCGACCTCGACTGGGCGACGCCCGGCGAGGAAGCCATCGCCAAGTACAACAAGGGCGACATGGTCAAGGCCAAGGTGCTCGACGTTGACGTCGAAAAGGAACGCATCTCGCTTGGCATCAAGCAACTGGCCGGCGACCCGATGTCGGGCGACACCTACCGGAAGGGCCAGACCGTCACCGTCACGGTGACCGAGATCACTTCGGGCGGCATCGAGGTGAAGTTCGGCGAGGATGAAGCCCCGATGACGGCCTTCATCCGCAAGTCGGATCTGTCCCGCGATCGCGCCGACCAGCGGCCGGAGCGGTTCGCCGTCGGCGACCGTCTGGACGCCCAGATCTCCAACGTCGACAAGGCCGCGCGCCGCGTGTCCCTGTCGGTCAAGGCTCTCGAAATGGCCGAGGAGAAGGAAGCGATCGAGAAGTTCGGCGCCTCGGACAGCGGCGCTTCGCTCGGAGACATCCTGGGCGCGGCTCTCCGCGAAAAGGCTCAGAAGGACTAGATTTCGCAGCCCGACAGGCTCTGAAACAAATGGCGGCGGACCGAGCAATCGGTCCGCCGTTTTCTTTTCACGCTTGGGCCCTATCGTAGCTTCAAGCGCCGCCTTGGTGCGGCCAGGAGCGTCGCCTTGTCGTTACGTCTGATTGTCTGTTCCGCTTTGGCTGCCCTGGTCTGCGCGGTTCCAGCCTTTGCCGCCGACAAGCCGTCCTTTGGACCGCCGCCGGCCTGGGTGGACGTCGCAGCGATACCGCCCCCGCCCTCCGCCGACGGCGCACCTGCCATTCAGGTGCTGCTGGACGACCATCAGACTCGTCTCGATCCGTCCGGCGACACCTACTACAACCGCCGCGTCATCAGGATCCTGAAGCCGGAGGGGCTGATCCAGGTAAAGTCGGTGACGGTGACCTGGCGGCCAGACGCTGAAACCATCACCTTCCACAGCCTGAAGATCATCCGCGATGGCAGGACCATCGACCTTCTGGCGGACCCCAAGGCGATGCTGGTCCTGCGCCGCGAAGCCAACCTTGAGCAGGCGAGCCTCGATGGCCGGATCACCGCTTCGCGGCAGGTCGACGGCCTGCAGACCGGCGACCTCCTCGACTTCGCCTTCACACGGATCCATGCCGACCCGGTGCTGCAGGGCCACTCCTTCGATTCCGAGCGTCTCGCCTTCGCCGGCGTGGTTGGCCGTTATCGCGCCTTGGTCTCGTGGCCTAAAGGCGAGGCGGTGCAATGGAAGGCGACTCCGGGCTTCGGAGACCCGAGCCTGAGCGACAAGGATGGCCGCACGCTCCTGGCGCTCGACAAGACCGATGTACTGGCGCCCAAGGCGCCGGTCGGCGCGCCGTTGCGCTTCCGCCGTGTGGGCCAGCTTGAAGCCAGCAGTTTCCAGAGCTGGAACGAGATCTCCAAGCTGATGGCGCCGCTCTACGAGAAGGCGTCGCAGATTTCGCCCACCTCGCCCATCAAGGCGGAAGCCGACGCCATCGCCGCTCGCACCAAGGACCCCCGAGAACGCGCCTTCGCAGCCCTCCAGCTCGTCGAGGACAAGACCCGGTACTTCTTCCTCGGAATGGGTGACGGCGGCTATGTCCCGGCCAACGCCGACGACACCTGGGCCCGACGCTTCGGCGACTGCAAGGCCAAGACCGCGCTTCTCCTGGCGTTGCTGAAGAACCTCGGGCTCGACGCCGAGCCGGTGCTGGTGAACCTGGGCGCGGGCGATGGGCTCGACGAGTTGCCGCCCGCGCTCGCGGCGTTCAACCACGTGATCGTCCGGGTGAAGATCAATGGCCAATCCTACTGGCTCGACGGCACCCGGACTGATGACCGAAACCCCGACGCCATGCTGCCGCCGCCGCATCACTGGGGCTTGCCCGTGCGGGCGCAGGGAGCTCCGCTCGAGGCCATCGTCCAACGCCAGATCAACGTCCCGACGCTCGAGACAGTTACCCGCTTCGACGCCTCCAAAGGGCTCGACGAGAGCGCCTCGGTGCAGATTACTCTGACCACCAGCGGAATCCTGGCCAATTCCATGCGCGCCAACCTCGCTAGGTCGCCGAGGGCCGACTTCGAACGTGCATTCCGGCAGCAGTTCGCCAATGTCGGCGGCGGCACGGATATCGACCAGGTGACCTGGCGCGACGATCCGGCAAGGGGTCTTTTCATCGTCGAACTGACCGGCAGCACGGATATGGACTGGCGGACAAACCAGGACCTTCACCAGCGCGAGTACCGCGTGGCCTCCGGCGGCGTTCCACGGCTTTTCCCGAAGCGCGAAGCAGGACCCAACCGCGACGCCCCATTCGCGGTGCCGTATCCAGCCTTCACCCGCTCGCGCACCGAGATCGTCTTGCCCGCCGGCGGCAAGGGATTCACGGTCCGCGGACCAAGCGGAACTGTGCAGGTCGGCGGCTATCAGATCGTCAGCACCTCGACGGTCGAGGGCGACGTCGCCAGCTTCACCGTTGACCAGCGTTCGCTGACGCCGGAGATCAGCGCCGCCGAAGCCCAGGCGGCCAACGCTGCGATTCGCAAGTTGCGCGACGTCGACAGCCTGGTCCGCGCGCCCGCCTGAGCCATGGGGAACGTGCGGCGCGCGCCCCTTCTCGCCACGGTTGAAAGTTAAGATTTATGAACAAGCTCGACCGTCAGGTCTCGTAAACCCTTTTTACGCCTTGAATACAAAGGCGGACTCGCCCATGGTCACGCCGGTCGAAGGGGCCCGCATGATCAAATCGGAACTGATCGCCAAACTCGCCGAGGAGAACCCGCACCTGACTCAACGCGACATCGAACGCGTCGTCGGGGTGGTCCTGGAGCGGATGATCCAGGCGCTTGAATCCGGCGGCAGAGTCGAGTTGCGTGGTTTCGGTGCGCTCTCGGTCCGCTCGCGGGACGCACGCGCCGGACGAAACCCGCGCACTGGCGAACCGGTCGACGTCCGCGCCAAGCACGTTCCCTTCTTCAAGAGCGGCAAAGAGCTGCGAGAACGGCTCAATCTCACCGACGATTAGGTCGGCCATGACAGACTCGGCAAAAACCCGCCTCGGAATCTTCGGTGAGTTCCGAGAATTCATCGCGCGCGGCAATGTCATCGACCTGGCCGTCGGCGTGATCGTCGGCGCGGCCTTCAACGACATAGTCAGGGGCCTCGTCGACGACGTTGTCATGCCACCGGTCGGGCTGCTGCTGTCCGGTATCGACTTCGCCCACCTGCAGTGGGTTCTTCGGCCGGACGATCCCTCCACCAAGGCCAATGAGCTGGTGGCGATCCAGTATGGCCTGTTCATCAACACCCTGATCAAGTTCCTGATCGTGGCCTGGGTGGTGTTCCTTCTGGTGAAAGGCGTGAACGCGATCCGCCGCCGGGATGCCGCCTCGCCGACGGCGGAAAAGCCTCCACCGTCGGCACAAGAGGCGCTGCTGGTCGAAATACGCGACCTCTTGAAGGCTCGCCAGCCGTAAGCGCCCCTTGCGGTGACGCCGCCGAAGGCCCTAATCCCGACCGATGAACATCGAGGCCAAGATCTGCGGCATGCGGACCCCCGAAGCCGTCGACGCCGCGCTGGAGGGCGGAGCGGCTTTCCTCGGATTCACGTTCTTCGAGAAGAGCCCACGGTACGTGACGCCAGAAGCCGCCGAGCGCCTGGCGCAGCCGGCCCGCGGAAAGGCCAAGGTCGTAGCGTTGCTGGTTGATCCAAGCGACGCCGAAGTCGACAGGATCGCCCAACTCCTGCGGCCGGACCTCATCCAGCTGCACGGCGCCGAGACGCCGGCGCGCGCCCGCGCCATCGGCCAACGGGCGGACGTGGGGATCATCAAGGCCCTGCCGGTGTCGGAGGCCGCCGATCTGGCCGCCGCCGCAGACTTCGAGACCGTGGCCGACCATCTGATGTTCGACGCTAAGCCGGCCAAGGACGCTGATCGGCCGGGCGGAGGAGGACGCCCCTTCGATTGGACCCTGCTTGCCGGACGTCGTTTCCAGCGGCCCTGGTTCCTGGCCGGCGGGCTCGATCCGTGGAACCTCGCCCAGGCGGCGGAGCAATCGGGCGCCCCGATGCTGGACGTTTCCTCTGGCGTGGAGCGCGGTCCCGGACTAAAGGACCCCGCCTTGATCCGGGCGTTCCTCGACGCCGTCAGACGCGCCTAGAGCCTGAGCCCCGACGAAGCCTGTGAACGCGCCATCCGCAAACACCGGGGTCCGCCCCAACGACTACACCGCCTATCCGGACGCCAGCGGGCGCTTCGGCGACTACGGCGGTCGCTACGTGCCCGAGACCCTGATGCCGCTGGTCCACGACCTGGATGCGGCCTATGCAGCGGCCAAGGCCGACGAGGGCTTCCAGGCGGAGCTCGCGAATTTCCTGACCCACTACGTGGGTCGCCCAAGTCCGCTCTACTTCGCCGAGCGGCTGACCGCCCACTACGGCGGGGCGAAAATCTATCTGAAGCGCGAAGAGCTGAACCACACCGGGTCGCACAAGATCAACAATTGCATGGGCCAGATCCTGCTCGCTAGGCGGATGGGCAAGACCCGGATAATCGCCGAGACCGGCGCGGGCCAGCACGGCGTGGCCACGGCCACCGTCTGCGCTCGTTTTGGCTTGCCGTGCGTCGTCTACATGGGCGCCGTCGATGTCGAGCGACAAAAGCCCAACGTTTTTCGCATGAACCTCTTGGGCGCAGAGGTGCGTCCGGTCACGGCGGGCTCAGCGACGCTGAAGGACGCCATGAACGAGGCGCTTCGCGACTGGGTCACCAACGTCCACGACACCTACTATCTGATCGGCTCGGCCGCCGGCATGCACCCCTACCCGGCCATGGTCCGCGACTTCCAGGCTATCATCGGCCGCGAGGTGCGCGAGCAGATTGTGGCTGCCGAGGGCCGGTTGCCGGACGCGGTGGTGGCATGCGTCGGCGGCGGCTCCAATGCAATTGGCCTTTTCCATCCGTTCCTCAACGATTCCGGGGTGAAGATCTTCGGCGTCGAGGCGGCGGGCGAGGGGCTGGACAGCGGGCGCCATGCCGCCGCGATCAACGGCGGCCGTCCCGGGGTTCTGCACGGCAACATGACCTACCTGCTGCAGGACCGCGAAGGACAGATCGAGGAAGCGCACTCCATCTCCGCCGGCCTTGACTACCCCGGCATCGGCCCGGAACACGCCTGGCTGCACGACGTCGGCCGCGCGACGTATTTGTCGGCGACGGACGTCGAGTCGCTTGCGGCGTTCACGCTGCTGGCCGAGCTTGAGGGCATCTTGCCCGCGATCGAGAGCGCGCATGCCCTGGCCCGCCTGCCGGAGATCGTGAGCGACGTCGGCAAGGATGGAATCGTGGTTCTCAACCTCTCGGGCCGTGGCGACAAGGACGTGGCCACCGTGGCCGCCCACCTGGGACGCACGATTTGAGCAAGGACCGCATCGCCGCCCGCTTCGCCGCGCTCAAGGGGGAGGGCCGGGCGGCCTTCGTCGCCTATGTGATGGCCGGCGATCCCGACGCTGCGACCGCGCTTTCGATCCTCAAGGGCCTGCCGGCGGCCGGCGCCGACCTCATCGAGGTCGGATTCCCGTTCTCCGACCCGATGGCCGAAGGGCCGCCGATCCAGCGCGCGGCGCAACGGGCGCTGGCCAAGGGCATGACCCTAAAGGGCACGCTCGACCTGGTTCGCAGCTTCCGTGAGGGCGATGAGGTCACGCCGATCATTTTGATGGGCTACACGAACCCGCTGGTGACCTGGGGCTATGAGGCTTTCGCCCACGATGCCGCCGAGGCGGGCGTCGATGGGATGATCATCGTCGACACCCCTCCCGAGGAAGCCGGCCCCCTGGCCGACGCCCTGGACGCCGCAGGTGTCTCACTCATCCGGCTCGCCACGCCGACCAGCGACGACGCCCGACTGAAAACCATTGTTCGCCGCACGTCCGGTTTCGTCTATTACGTGTCCGTAGCGGGTGTGACGGGGGTCAAGGAAGCTGATGCGGCGGTGGTTGCGCCGCACGTAGAGCGCGTGCGGGCGGCCTCCGGCCTTCCGGTCGCGGTAGGCTTCGGCATCAAGACCCCTGAACTCGCCGCAGCTATCGCGCGCGTCGCCGACGCCGCGGTGGTGGGATCGGCGCTTGTGGATGAAATAGCGGAAGCTGTTCGCATGAACGAAGACGTGACCGGGCGAGTTCTTTCCAAAGTGCGTTCGTTGGCTAAGGCTGTCCGCTCCGCCCGAGTCGGCCAAACGACGGTCTAGAACCATGGCGATGGCTGAACAGAGAAACGACAAGCCCGGGCGGCCGCCGGCCGCCCCCCGTGAGAGAACCGGCTGGCTGTCGCGGATCGCGCCCGGCGTGCGCAACGCGTTCTCCAAGCGCGAAACGCCTGAGAACCTCTGGGTGAAGTGCCCTGACACCGGGGAGATGATCTACCGTCCTGACTTGGAGGCCGCGCTCTGGGTCACCCCGTCCGGGCACCATATGCGCATCGGCGCCCAAGCCCGGCTCCGCTACACCTTCGACGACGGAAAATTCGAGCGCATTTCTACGCCGGTGGTCGCTGATGATCCGCTGAAGTTCCCCGACATCAAGCCATATCCCGAGCGCCTGAAGGCCGCGCGGAAGGCGAGCGGTGAGCCCGATGCTCTCGCCATCGGCTACGGCCACATCATGGGTCAGCCGGTCGTGGTCGCCGTGCAGGACTTCGCCTTCATGGGCGGCTCGCTCAGCATGGCCGTCGGCGAGGCCTTCATTACGGCCGCCAGGGAGGCGGTGAAGCGTGAAGTGCCGTTCGTGATCTTCACCGCCAGCGGTGGCGCGCGGATGCAGGAAGGCACCCTCTCGCTCATGCAGCTCGCCCGCACGACGCTCGCCGTGAACGAGGTGAAGGCCGCGGGCCTGCCCTACGTGGTGGTGCTGACGGATCCCACCACCGGTGGGGTCATGGCTTCCTACGCCATGCTCGGCGACGTGCATCTGGCCGAGCCCAATGCGCTGATCGGTTTCGCAGGCCGTCGAGTGATCGAGCAGACGATCCGCGAGACCTTGCCGCCCGGCTTCCAGCGCGCGGAGTTCCAGGTTGAACGCGGCATGGTCGACCGTGTTGTGTCCCGCTCAGAACTGCGCGCGGTGCTAAGTTCGATCCTGAAGACCTTGATGATGGGGCGGAACCGCCTTTCCGCCGCCTGAGCTGACCTTCTCCGACCCAAACCGTGGGCAGGACCACGACCCAATCCGCGCCTCGGATGCGGTAATCCAGCGTCTGCGCGCCAACCATCCGAGCTTGATCGACCTGACGACCGGACGCGTCGAACGGCTGCTTGCCGCGCTCGGCCACCCCGAACGTCGCCTGCCGCCCGTAATCCATGTCGCCGGAACCAACGGCAAGGGCTCGACCGTCGCCTACCTGCGCGCCATCGGCGAGGCGCAGGGGCTGAGGGTCCATGCCATCACCTCGCCGCACCTCGTGCGGTTCGCCGAGCGCATACGCATCGCCGGCAAGCTGATATCCGACGAGAAGCTTGAAGACCTTACCGATCGCCTGGAGGCCGCCAATGCCGGCCGGCCGATCAGCTTTTTTGAGATCACCACCGTTCTCGCGCTCGAGGCCTTCGCTGAGACGCCGGCGGACCTGTGCATCGTCGAGGTGGGACTCGGCGGGCGCTTTGACGCCACCAACGTCTTCGATCAGCCGGCGGTCAGTGTGATCACCCCTGTGGACTACGACCACCTCGAGATGCTGGGGCCGGAACTCTCCAAGATCGCCTGGGAGAAGGCCGGCGTTATCAAGCGTGGCCGACCCGCTGTCGTCGCGCGCCAAATGGACGAGGCGCTGGAGGCGATTGAACGGGAGGCCGACGACCGCATGGCGCCGCTCTTCCTGATGGGCCGCGACTTCGACGCTTGGGAGGAACGCGGCCGGTTGATGGTGCAGATGCCAGACCGGTTGCTGGACCTGCCAGCGCCAAGCCTGTTCGGCGGTTACCAGTTCGAGAACGCGGGCCTGGCGGTCGCCGCCGCGCTCACCTTCAACCGCGATCTCGGGGAGCAGGAACTCGGCCAGGGTGTCTCCTCGGCGGTTTGGCCGGCGCGCTTCCAGCGCCTGACCAAGGGACCGTTGGCGCAGCTCGCTCGCGCCCGTGGCTCGGACCTGTGGCTCGACGGAGGCCACAATCCACACGCCGGCCGCGCGCTCGCCGAGGCCGCCTCTCGCCTGGTCGACCGTGACCCGCGGCCATTGGTGATGGTGACCGGCATGTTCGCCAGGAAAGACGCCGAGGGCTACTTCCGCCCCTTTGGCGAGATGCATCCGAAGGTGTTCACGACCACGTTCGATTCTCCCAACGCCGCCAGCGCCGATGAACTCGCCGACGCGGCGCGACGGGCAGGCCTTGCGGCAGAGACGGTCGCAAATGTGGGAGAAGGGCTCGAACGAGCCTTGGCGGGCGAGGGACCGGCCCCGCACGTCCTGATCTGCGGCGGATTGCACTTCGCCGGTGACGTGCTGGCCATGAGCCGGGATACCTGGCCGACCTGACGAGAAATCATTCCTCCCGTTCCGGGGAGGGTGCTGCGCAGCGACGCGGGCGGGGATGTCGGCCTAGAGCTTGCACCCGACGCCCCCACCCTGCCCGCTGCGCGGCCCGTCCTCCTCTAAAAAGGAGGGGTGGGCCTTATGCTGCAGCCGCGACGCCGGCTTCCGAGAGCCACTCCAGGATCTTCTGCTTGGGCATGGCGCCGACCTTCATGGAGGCCATCTGGCCGCCCTTGAACAGCATCATTGTCGGGATGCCGCGCACGCCGTAGCGCGAGGGCGTAGTCGGGCTCTCTTCGATGTTCAGCTTGGCCACCGTCACCTGGGCGCCCAGTTCGTCGGCGATCTGTTCGAGGGCGGGTGCGATCTGTTTGCAGGGGCCGCACCACTCGGCCCAGAAATCGACCAGAACCGGCCCCGAGGCCTGCAGGACGTCCTTCTCGAAGGATTCGTCGGTGACCTTCACAGTGCTCATGGAATTCTCCTCGTGCGCCAGCGCCTTCCAAACGTGGAGGCCGACGCATTGATCCGCCGATGTAAGCGGGCGCCGGCCTGGTATCAACTGCTACGACCCAGCTCGGCAAGGCTCCGAACCAGCAGGTTTTCTGGTACCGGCATCAGCTTCGGCCCGTCCGTCCAGACCAGCGCGGCCTCTATGGCGCGCCCAGGGAAGACTTCAGCCAGGACTGCCGCATAAATCGCCATCTGTCGCAGATAGGCGGGGTCCGCATCCTCGACGCGGGCAGGCGAAGGCCGGTTGGTTTTGAAGTCGGCCACGAGCACGCGATCAGGCAAGACCACGAGCCGGTCGATCCGCCCTGAGATCTTCAGTCCCGGCGGCAGGGCCGTGGCCGATCCGGCTATCGCAACCTCGGGACGGCTGCCCGGCCCGAACACCTGCGTGAAGCGGTCGTCCTGCAGGACGGAGAGGGCTGCTGCGGTCATTTCGGCGCGCTGGGCGTCGGTGAGATCGCGCTCGCGGGCCAGCAGGGCCTGCGCGCCTTGCGCCCACGCGGCCGGCTTAAGGTCGGGCAGGATTTGCAACAACCTGTGGATCAGATCCCCGCGCCGGAAGCGGCCCAGGCCGCCGACAGCCGAGAGGGGCGAGGGCGAGGCCACCTTGCCCCCCTCGCCCAGGTCGGACGGCGAGGCGTAGCGGCCAAGCGGTTCGGCTGGCGCTTCCCTGGCGGTCCAGGCCGGCGGTGCGGCCGTGGCCGCGATTTCGGCGGCCGCGGCGGGCATTTGCTTCGGGTCGGGTCCATAGCGGCTTGCCAGAATCTCGCCGCACGCGGCCTGGCGAACGTGCGACGCGATCTTTTCATGGTCGAAGCCGGCGCGGATCTGCGCCCACCAGCCTTTGAGCGTCTCTTCCTTGCGATTGGCGGCAATGCGGCCGCAGAGCACCAGCCGCTCGCGGGCCCGCGTCAGCGCCACATAGAGCAGACGCAACGCCTCCTCGTTCTCCTTGCGCGTCCGAAGCTCTCGGGCTCGACGCGACGCCTCGCAGTCAAGTTTTTGCGACGAGCACCAAAGGAAGCCGCCGTCCTCGGTCTCCAGCAGCGGCGAGCCGCGCGCCGCACCGGTCGTCGTGGTCTCCGGCAGGAAGACGATCGGCGCTTCCAAACCCTTGGCGCCGTGAGCTGTCATCACGCGGACCTCGTTACGGCCGCCTTCCAGTTCACGCTTCACTGTGATGTCGAGACTGGCGAAGGCCGCCGCCAGGCTTTCCAGATCATGGACGCCGCGGCTCTCGGCGGCCAGCACCTGGGAAAGGAACTCATCCAGGGCGTCCTGCGCCTCGCGCCCCAGCCGGCGCAACAGGCGCGCCCGCATCGATTGGCCCTCGGCGTCGCGCATCCCGAGCACCCGGCTATAGAGCTCGAACGGTCGCCGCGCCCTAGATTCAGCAATCAGTGCTGATAGGAAATCCGCCGCGCCGCGCCATTCCGGCGCCTCGTGAGCGCGGTCGCGCAAAGTGCGCCACAAACTCGCGGTCCGGGCCTTGGCCAGGCGATAGAGGCTCTCGTCGTCCACATCGCAGAATGGGCTGCGCAACAGGGCCGCCAGCGTCAGGTCGTCGCCCGGGAACAGGGCAAAGCGGGCCAGCGCCACGAGGTCGTCAAAGACGATGTGTTCGGAAAGGGAGAGTCGGTCAGCGCCGGCGACCGGGATCTTGGCGTGCTTCAGCGCCCGCAGGATCTCCTCGAACAGCCCGCCGCGCTTTCGGACAAGGATCAGGACGTCACCGAACGTCGCCGGTCTCCAAGATTTGGTCGCGCTGTCGAGCACTGCGTCCCCGCGCCCCACCAGAGACCAGATCTCCTCGGCGATGTTTCGCGCCAGCCGCCGTGTCGCGCTGCCCTCGGCTTCCAGGTCGAGAGGGGCAGTCCAGGCGTCGCGCTCCTCGCCCCTGACCTCGCGCTCCAGCGGCCAGAGGTCGACGCAACCGCGGTCGCCGTCGCGCTTTGCAATATGCGTCAAAGCCTCGACGCCCGGCGGCACACCCGTTGCAAAAACCGCGTCAACGAAGCTCAGCACCTCGAGGGTCGATCGCCACGACGAGGTCAGCGGCACTCGCTGGCCGGAGAGCGAGGCGGCCTCGATGTCGGCCAGGTATTGCTGCGTCTCCAGATGCAGCCTCTCCGGGTCGGCGCCCTGGAACGAGTAGATCGACTGCTTGTCGTCGCCGACCACGAACAATGTGCGCGCCAGGGGACCTGTCCGACCAACGGCTCCCGCGCCGGCGAAGAATTCGCCTGTCAATGCGCGCACGATGTCCCATTGGTCGGGCGCTGTGTCCTGGGCTTCGTCCACCAGGATGTGGTCGATCCCACCGTCGAGTTTGTACAGCACCCAGGCTGCGGCCGGACGGCTGGCCAGCAGCGCTTTGGTCTTCTCGATCAGGTCGGCGAAGTCGAGCGCGCCGGCCGCAGCCTTCTCGACCCGATAGGCGGCCAGATAGGCCTGCGCCAGCACGAGGGCGTTGAGGGTGTCGGCAGCGACACGGGCGGCCCTCACGCGCAGGCGCGCGTCGGCCAGCCGGTCCTGTTCGGCCAGGAGACGTCGGCGTAACTCTTCGTGCGCCTTCAACCCCGTGGTCTTGCGGTACCATGATGCCGGCCCGCCTTCGCCTTTTTCTGTGAAGAGGGCGTCGAGCGCCTGGCTCAGGGGGGCGGCCGGATCATCTGCTACGGCGGCGAGCTTGGCGGCGCATTTCCTGTCGCCTGCACCGCCGGCGATCAGGACCCCGGCCGCCGCGCGCCAAAGGTCTCGGTCGAGCGCAGCCATGGCCTCGGCGGCAAGCATCTCCGGATCGCAACCCGCGCGCAAGCCACAGGCTTCCCATACCCAGGCCTCGGCGCCGTCAGGCCCGCCATGAGCCTCGAAGAATGCCGCAAGCGACGCGCGCCTGGCCTCGAAGCCCAGAAACATCGACTGGAACGACATGAAGTCGAGCGCGACCGAAAAGCGCGCATAGGCCTCGGAAACCGCGCCCTCGCCGGCTAGCGCGTGGCGCGCGACAGCCTTTCGCGCAGCGTCGGCTATGGCCGCGGAAGCCGCGTCGTCCATGACGCGGAATCCTGGAGAGACACCAGCCTCCAGCGGGAAGCGCCTCAGCACCTTTTCACAGAAGGCGTGGATGGTCTGAATCTTCAGGCCGCCGGGTGTCTCAAGAGCGCGGGCGAACAGCGCGCGGGCCTCGGACAGCCTTCGTCGGTCGAAGTCCCGCCTTCCCTCCAGATCGGCCAGGCCGGCCGTCAGCGCCTCGTCGGTCATCACCGACCAGTCGCCCAGCCGGGTGAACAGCCGGCGCTGCATCTCCGCCGCGGCGGCCTTGGTGTAGGTGACGCAGAGCACCTTCTCGGGATCGACCCCTGCCAGTAGCAGCCGCGCCACGCGGTCGATCAGCGTCTTGGTCTTGCCGGATCCTGCATTGGCCGTGACGAAGGCGGAGATCGCCGGATCAGCCGCAATGCGTTGCGGATCGCCATTTTCAGGCGGGTCGCCGTTTTCAGGAAAGAGGCTGAGCTTGAGGTTCAATCGTCGTCCTCCCCGCTTGTGGACCACTCGAAGACCCGGGCCAGGTGATCGTAGTCACCGGCGTACTGGTGCACGAACTGTGGGGCGGTGCGCGAGACGAAGGGCTGATCGGCTCGCCAGTATCGGGCGATCAGCTCCTTCAGGCCGGTCAGCGCCCGTTCCGTCGCCTCATGGCTTTCGTCGCCGGCGGTGGCGCGCACCTCTTCGCGGCCGGCCGGTTTGCGGCCGGTGATTTCCAGGTACGTGAGGTCGCCGGGCTTCAGTTGGCCGACATCCTCGAAAGTCCCGTGCGCCAGGATCGCCGCCGTCAGCGTCAACTGGGGCGAGAAGCCGGCGTCAACGACCTTCTGGGAGGGCGCTCGTCCGGTCTTGTAGTCGACGATGTGGCCAAATCCTTTTGGGTCAGCCTCGATGCGGTCAGCCTTGGCCCTCAGCTTGAAGGGGCGACCTTCGATCTGCAGGCTGAGTTCGCCCATCTTCTCGACGTGGATGGCGCGTCCGTCGGCGCGACGCCGCGCCTCAAGGTCGGCGACCCAGGCCGCCGCTTCGCGCGCCAGCGCCGTCTCCCGGGCCAGGGCCTCGTGCGGCATGCCGGCTTTCTCCAGTTCCTCGATGTAGAGGCTCTCGAAGAAGGCGGCGGCGTCGGACGGCAACTCGGCCGGGTAGGCCAGGGCGAAACCTTCGAAGGCGGCGTGGATCGCAGTGCCGCGGGCCCGGGCGGCCACGGCCTCATCCGGGCGGTCCAGCGGGCGCAACCGCAGAATGTCCCGCGCCCAGACGGCGTACGGGTCACGGGTCAGGCTTTCCACCCGGGTCACGAATAGTTCCGTCGGGCGATCTGCGGCGGGCGGGGTCGGGGCCGGGCGTTTGGCAGGCTTATAGTCGGCGGGCGCGTCGAGTCCCCGCGCCCAGTCAAGCGCCTCGGGTCGGCCCGGAATGGCGACGTTCGCGCCGCGCGCCAGGGTTTCCAATCGCCAGAGCCAGCGGGACTTGACCGTCGGCGCGCCTTCGCGGCGCTCCGAATGCAGGAGGATCACCTCGGGCGCGCAGGCGGCCTGGGCGAAGTCGTGGGCGGCCAGCCCGACGCGGCGTTCCGGCGGCGGCAGGCCGAGCGTCTCGCGCATGGGCCGCGACAGGAAGGGATCCAGCGGCGCCCCGCGCGGCCAGACGCCTTCCTCCAATCCCGCGACGACCAGCCGGTCCGCGCGCACCAGCCGGGCCTCGATCGCGCCCAGGATGCGCAGTCGCGGATGGGTCGCGCCGCCGGTCCGCACCGTCTCGCCCTCCATCAGTCGCGCCAGAAGGTCGGCGAAGCCGCGCGGCGTCGTGGAGGGCAGGGCGGCTGCGTCCTGCATCAATCCTGCAAGCAATCGGCCGATCGCCTCGCCGCCATGGGCGCTCCAGAGGTCGCCCACGTCGCCGAGGCTGTCCCTGGCCAGGGCTTCCATCGCCGCGGCCAGGGCTCGGGCGGCTTCGGCGGGCGCGACGGCTTCATCCGGAAGCTCCGCGAAGACCCCCTTAATCCGCCCTGCAAGGTCCGCCGCCTCGGGATGCGCCTCCAGGCGCGCCTGAAGCGTCGCCCAGGTCCACGGGCGCGACCCACGCAGGCCGTGCCGCTCCAGCGCCGCGCGGCGCATTGCCAGATCCGCCGGCTCCAAGCCCAGCCGCACATAGGGATGCTTGAGGATCGCCAGCAAGGTTACAGGATGCAAGGGGTCGACGGCGGCGCTTGCGACGAGGCCGCCTAGCACGCCGCAGGGGCAACCGGCGAGCACCTCGCCCGCCGATGAATCGGGGACCACGCCCCACCGCGCCAACTTGGCCGTCACACGGCGGGCCAGGTTCCGGTCAGGCGCGACAAGGGCGGCGGTGCGCTCTGGGGTGTCCAGGACCTCGCGCAGCAGAAGGGCGGCCACCGTGGCGGCTTCTTCCTCCGAACGGGCGCTGACCAGGGAAAGGCCATCGAGCCCGAAGGCGACGCCGTTCACGGCCTCGCCGTCTGCCTGGGTGTTCAGGTCGGCGATCAGACGAAGCCAGTCGGCGGTGCGTTCAGGGGGCCTGAGCGCTTCGTTGACCACCCGCTGTCGCCAACGGCCGCGCGCGGAAGAGATCACCGAGGCCGGCCAGGTCTCGACCAACCTGCGATCGAAGTTGGCGGCATCCAGCAGGCGCTTCATCGCGCCTTGTGGGTGTTGCTCGCCGACTTCGGCCCAGGCCTCGTCCGAGAGACCTTCGTCCAGCCCCGGCAGCACGACGCAACCCTGCGGCGCCTCGGCGATGACCTTGAGCAGCGCCGCTGTGGCGGGCGCCGTGCCCGTGGACCCCGCCGCGACCAGCACGCTCGTCGGCGGGTGGTCGGTCCAAGCCTGAGCCAGCCGTCGCAGCAGCTTCACCCGCCGCTCGCTCACGTCGACCATCCCCAGCTCCTTGAGCCGCTTCGGCCACTCTTCGAGCGCCATCTCGAGGAAGCGCCGCGAGACCCGCCAGTGATCGGCCAAGTCGGCCTCCACCAGGCTCGCCAGCTTCCCGAACGGCTCCAGTTCCTCAATCTGCAGGCTGTCTAGGAACAGGCCCAGAGCGTCGGCCATCTCCAGCGCCGAGGAGGCCGTCAGGTCGCGGCCTTCCAGCAGGTCCCAGCGATCCGTCACCAGTCGGGTGAGCTCGAATCGCCGCTTCAGAGGCTGGATTGCGGCCGGCAGGTCGAGGGCCAGGTCGCCCGGTTCGAACGGGGGTTCGCCCTCATCGAGGTCGCCCAGCGGCCGCATCTGCGGGGGCAGCACCGCGCGGCCTCCGGCGGCGCCCACGAAAGCGTCGGCCAGCGCGCGGGCTCCGCGGCGGGTCGGCGTCAGCACGATCGCCTGCGACAGGGCTTCTGGACCAAGCGGGCTCAGAGCATCGTGCAGTCCTTGCGCAAGGTCCTGGGCGAACGGGCGGTGCGCCGGGATCGTGTACCAGCGCGGTCCAGCACATTCGAAGAAGGCGCTCACATCAGCCTCGCCTCGGCGGCGTCGCGTGCGGCCGGGTCGCCGACATGCATCCAGAACGCGTCCATCACGACGCCATATAGACCCCCAGTGGCCTGCAGCCGATGCCAGACGGGGATGATCGAGAAGGCCTCGTCGGCCTTTCCGTCCAGGACCTGTGGCTTGAGAATTCCAAAGCCCACGTTGGCAAAAGGCGTCACCACATCGGGCGACACCGAATGGGTCAGGCGCCCGGCGCCATCCATCAGAAAGCCCTGCGGCCCCTCGAATCCGATCCCGTTGCCGCGGGCGACCAAGAGCAACAGAATTTCCATGCGCGCCGGGTCCCAGGCGGCTTTCAACGCCTCAAGAGCGGGCGTGGCGCCTTCCAGCCACAGGGAGTCGATGTTGGCGACAAAAATCGGGTCGTCGCCCAGCAAGGCCCGGGCGTGGCGAATGCCGCCGCCCGAGTCGAGAAGGCCGGCGCGCTCGTCGGAGATCAGAATCTCCAGGTCGGCACGGGTCTTCAGGTAAGCCTCCACCTGGTCGGCGAAGTGGTGGACATTGACCACCGCGCGTTCGACGCCGGCGGCGACCAGCTTGTCCAGAACCCGATCAAGCAGCGTCCGCCCCGCGACCTTGACCAGCGCCTTGGGCGTCGTGTCCGTCAACGGCCGCATACGCGTGCCAAGACCGGCGGCCAGAACCATCGCCGTCTTGGGACCGGTCACTTGCGGAACTCGCAGGGAATTTGCCGGTCCAGCCAGGACGTCAGCTCCCCCAGCTGACGATCGGCGAGACAGCGATCGAGATAGGTCCAGAGCCGCGGCATGAAGGCGGCGTAGCGCGGCTTGCCGTCCCGCGTCACCAGCCTGGCGAAGATGCCCAGGATCCGAACCACGTTGAGGGCGCCCAGCGCGTGATAGTCGGCGAGGAAGTGCTCGCGATCGACCTGCGGTCTAAGCTCGAAATAGCGGGCCAGCGCGCGTTGCTCCACCTCGGGGGAGACGTCTCGGCGCGCGTCGTGCAGCAACATGGACATGTCCCAGGCCGGGTGGGCCTTCAGGGCGTCCTGGAAATCGAGAAGCCCGACGCGAGCGGGGCCGGACCGATCCGGTAGCCAGATCAGGTTCTCGGCGTGGTAATCGCGATGGCAGAAGACGTGAGCGCCTTTTTCGCCGCGGCTGCGGATCGGACTCCAGATCGCCTCCCATTCGGCGATGGCCTCGGTGCTGAACGAAAGCTCCGGCTTCAGCCTGGGGAACCATTCCAGGATGATCTCCCCGCCAGTCTTCAGAGCCAGGCCGTCATAGGTCAGGAGCGGCCAGCGCACCCCGTCATAGGCGAGCACGGGCGGCGGCTCGACCTCGTGCATCCAGGCCAGCGTCTCGATTGCGTCGTCATAGAGCGGAGCCTCGTCCTGGCCCTGCTCGATCAGCCTCGCAAAGAGGGCGTCGCCCAAATCCTCCAGCACAGCCAGGCCTTGCGCTGCATCCGCCGCGATTATGGTTGGGGCTGAAAGGCCCTGACCGCGCAACCACGCAGCGATAGCCACGAAGGCGTCGACACGCCCGGCCGCGAGACGGGCCAAAGCATTGTAGCCCGCCGCCTGTCGCTCGGCGGGCGTGGCGTCCGGGGGGCAGGGTTCGCTCTCGACGGCAGGCGGCTGGTCCATGAAGATCAGGCTGCCTCCCCGCGCGGGGTAGAGCCGTTCATAGCTGCGCGTCGAAGCGTCGCCCGTCAACCGCTCGCGCCGCGCGGACGCGAGGCCGTGGTCTCGCAGAAAACGCGCCTTCTGCGCCTCGCGCTCAGGGTTCAAGCCCCATCCCCCTCACACGTCCTTCCCATGTGCCAAAAGGCGTCAGCCGCACGCTGCGGCCCGCCTCCGAAAGGCCGATCTCTACATCGAGTCGATCTGCCGGGAGGCGGCCTTCGAGTCGTTCAGGCCACTCGATCACCGCAGCCCCCTCGTCGAGCGCCTCGTCGAGCCCGATCTCGTAGGCCTCGTCCGGATCGGACAGCCGATAAAGGTCGAAGTGGGCGACCTTGAGTTGCGGACCTTCATAGAACTGGACGAGGGTGAAGGTCGGCGAGGGGACCTCCTCCTGCGGCGTGGTCAAGGCGCGCACCAGCGCGCGGGCCAACGTCGATTTTCCGGCGCCCAGCGGCCCCGACAGGCACACCGCCTCGCCTGCCTGCAGCAGGCGCGCGAGGGCCGCGCCCAGCTGCGCAGTGGCCGCCTCGTCGGCAAGGATCATGCGAAAGCTCGATCCGGGGCGTCGGGAAGCACGGTCTCCGGGGCGCCCCGCGCAGGGTTCAACGGCTGGGCGAGCGAAGCGAGCGTCATGTGGCGAAAGATGCGCTGCGGCTGGCGCATTGAGCAAGCGCTAGGCGAGCGCGCCTCCAGGGTCTAAATGCCCGACATGCGCGAAATCACCCATTTCATCGACGGGTCAGCCGTCAACGGAACCTCCGGTCAGTTCGGCCAGATCTTCAACCCCAACACCGGCGAGGTGCAGGCCCGCGTGGCGCTCGCCACCGCCCAGGAACTGGATGCGGCCGTCGCCTCGGCGGTCCGGGCGCAGCAGACCTGGGGCCTGGTCAATCCGCAGCGGCGCGCGCGCGTCATGTTCGACTTCAAGCGTCTGGTCGAAGCCAACATGAACGAGCTCGCCGAACTCCTGTCGTGCGAGCACGGCAAGGTGATCGCCGACTCCAAGGG
>NZ_DASXNL010000092.1:0-26694 GCF_036495085.1 Phenylobacterium sp.
CACGCCGACCAGGTGACCGGCGCCGAACAACGCCATCGAGGCCTGCGCGCCGAGCCCTGTCGCCCCGCCGTTCGGCGTGCGGAAATAGGCCGAGACCTCGCCGGCGAAGATCCGCGTCGTGGTGATCAGCGCATAGGCTGCCGAGGCCACTGCGCCGAGTGTGATGGTGAGCAGGCCCAGCCGGCCCTCGGCTTGCGCGCCGCTGTGATCGCCCGACCCAACGCGCAAGACCTGCGCGGCGGCGACGCCTTCAGGGTAGGGCAGGGACGATTGGGTGACCATCGCCCGGCGGAGCGGGATTGTGTACATCACGCCCAACACCCCGCCGGCCGCGCAAACGCCAAAGGTCACCCAGAAGGGGAAATCGTTCCAGACCCCGATCATCACCAGGCCCGGGAGGACGAAGACCACCGAGGCCATCGCGCCTGCAGCCGAAGCGACGGTCTGGACGATATTGTTCTCGACGATCGTCGAGTTGCGGAAGGCGCGCAGCAGCGCCATGGAGATCACCGCGGCGGGGATCGAGGTGGCGAAAGTCAGCGCCACCTTCAGCCCCAGGAACACATTGGCCGCGGTGAAGGCGAAGGTGATCAGTATGCCGAGGATCACGCCCCGGACCGAAAGTTCGACCCTGGGCGCTACGCGCCCCTGCGCCAACGTCGTCATCTGCTCTCCTGCCCCGGCCCGGTTCCTGCCGGGTTCCCGACTGACTTAGAGCCGGACGTTCGCTCCGGCTCAAGGGCATGAGTCAATCCGCGCGGCATAGCAGCCCCTGCCGGCGTTGTGAGCGTGAAGGTAGGACACGCCGGGGAGGGCGAGCAGGCGCTCGATAGCGGTCTCAAGATCGGCGCCCGGGACGATCGCGGCGTCCAGCATCATCCCGACCTCGTCGTAGGCGCGCAGTGATAGGATCGCGCGCTCGCGCAGTGCGCCCGGGATCTCGTTGAAAGCACGGCGGGTCTCGCAGGCGCGTTCGTTGACGAAGATCGCGTGTCTCGAACGGTAGGGGGTCTCGGCGGGCTGATGCTCATAGTTCAGTAGGAGGACGGTTTCGCCCGGTTCGGCATCCTCCAAGGTGATGCGGCACGGGAATCCGGGCTTGGCGTCGACCTTCAACCGGAGCACCCCTTGTTGGGCGAGGGCTTCGTCCGAAAGACCGAACAGGGGGCGGAAAGGCTCGAGCGGAAGGCCGGAAACGATGAAGGACATGCGGGTCTCCTTTGAGGCCCGGAACATCGGGGCAAGCGCCCGCGCAGCCAATCCGGCGAAATCAACACATGTCCGAAAGCCGCGATCTCGCAGGCCCTAGCGGACGTCGCCTGCGCCTTCCCAATGCCGGAGCCAGGCTTCTTCGTCGGCATAGGAGCGCTCGATGCAGGCCCGCGTGGCGCAATGCATGCGCTCGGCATAGCCATGCTCGGCGCGGGCCTGGGTCTCGCCTGTGGTGTCGCGCGTTTCGGCGTTGGCGATCAGGGCGTTGAGGCGCCGCTCGTGGGCCGCAAAATCGGCGGGGGAGAAATGGACGCGCGCCTCACTGTGTGAGGCCGCAGACGAGGCGTCCACAGGTGCGGGACGGGCCGAGGCCGCCGCGCTCGTCACCGCCACCACGGCTAGCGCAACCGCGATCGTTTTTCTCATGTCCGTGTCCCGAAGACTGTTGCATAACGATGATCGACCAGACCGGCGCGTCAAGCCTCAACGGCGACCAGCCTCGGCGGAGCCGGCGCGGTGGCGGCTTCCTCGATCAGCCACTCGCGGAAGGCCTTCAGGCCTCGCTTGGGCGAGGCCCCCGGCGTCACCAGATGAAAGCGGATCGGGGTCGGCGCAAAGCCGAACGGGGCGATGAGACGGCCGGCGGCGATGTCGTTGGCGACATAGATCCAGGGCGAGAGGCCCACGCCAAGGCCGGCGACCGCGGCTTCCAGTGTGTAGAAGACGTGCTCGTATTCGCGGTTCTCGCGGGCCTGCGGGACATGCACTCCGGCATGGGCGGCCCACTCGTCCCAGGCCTGGGGATGGGTGCGGGTGTTGAGTCGCGGCAGGCGGGCGAGGTCGGCCAGTACGACGCCGGCGCCGGCCAGGGCGGGCGACATCACCGGGCCATGGAAGTTGTCGAGGAAGGGCAGGGCGGTGAGACCCTCGCCCGGCACTGTGTCGGCGAGCCGTATCGCAGCGTCGAAGGGCTCGCGGTTGAAATCCACCGGCCCATAGGCCTCGGTCACCCGAATAGAGAGCTCCGGGTGGCGGGCATGGAAGCTGGAAAGCCTGGGGATCAACCACTTCATCGCCAGCGTTCCGGCGCAGGAGATGTGGAGTTCGCGGTCGGCGGCGGCGCGGACGGCGCGGAAGCTATCCTCCAGCTCATCGAAGGTATGGCCGAGTTGGAGAGCCATGCGCTGGCCGGCGTCGGTGAGCTTCAGCGCATTGCGGGGGCCCTGAGTGAGCTTGACCCCGCAGAGCGCCTCGAGGCTTCGGACCTGACGGCTGACCGCGCCGTGTGTGACGCAAAGCTCATCGGCTGCCAGGCTCATCTTGCCCAGGCGCGCGAAGGCCTCGAACGCCCGAAGGGCCGTCAACGGCAGTTGGCTGCGCTTGGCCATGTGACCTCAGCTCACAAGCTTCCGCCCCGATATAGCCGCGCGCGGCCGCAGTGCGAAACGACATCTGCGCCGGTCGTCAGTGATTTCAGATCACAGACGGGACAGCCATTGCACCAGAGGCGCCAACGTCTTGAAGGTCGCGAGCGCCTCGGGGAACAGGCGCTCGCTGGTGATCACCTGCGGGTCGGTTATATCGCGCCAGACGTGCAGGCCCTTGCGGCGCAACAGGGCCGCGCGGGGGTGATCCTGCGCATAGGGCTGCGGCGTGCGCTTCAATTTGGCCCCCTCGATCCGAAGGTCATCCTGGGCGAGCTTGTCGAGGGTTTGACCAAGAGCCGCACCCGTGGCCGCGTCCGCCACAGCGGCGCGATAGGCCTCGAGAACCGGCCCGGCGAAATCGAAACCGCCCGCGCCCAGCACAGCGCGATCCGGTTCCAGGCCGAAGAAATAGCCGCAGGCGCTGACACCGCCCCCGCCACGTTTGGCCGGAAAGGCGATGTGCAGGTGGGCGTTGTAGGGCCGTTTGTCTTTCGAGAAGCGCACGTCGCGATGGATGCGGAAGATCTTGCCGCCGACCGGGCCGCCGGAGAGTTCCGCGAGCGCCGGCTCCAGGCAGGCAAGCAGTGTCTCCGCCGGCCCCTTGATGGCCTGGTCGTAGATCCGGCGGTGGGCGGTGAACCAATCGCGGTCGTTGTGATCGCGAAGGTCGCCCAGGAAGCGCATGGCCTCGGGTGGGAAACCGGGGAAGCCGGAATGGTCGTCTGCCATGGCGGCCAGCGTTGGCCTCGCAGCCGCGCTTGGCAAGCTCAGTCGCGCCGGGAAGGCCAGCCCTCGAGCCACTGGGCAGGCGGCGGCTCGAGGGCGTCCCTGCGCGGCAGCAGGTTCGCGTCGGCGACGTATGCGCGGATAAGCCACCAGAGGCAGCCCCATGACCCGCGCAGTATCGCCGCCTGGGGGAGCGGGCTCGTGGCGGACTGGGCGAGGCGCTGGGCGACCACCGCAGGGAATTCCTTTTCGACGCGGACGATGATCGTGGACCGGACGAGGCGCCACAAACGACCTTTGGACAGCATCTCCGTGAGCCGGGCTCACGGGCGGCGCGGCTTGCCACTCAGGCCAGAAATTCCTAAGTGAGCCAACTCGTCGGAAGGACCCAGGATCATGCGTTACGCCACGGACAATCGCTTCGTCCTGAACGTCAATGCAGCCCCGGTCCCCAATGCCCTCCTTCGTAACGCTCGACGGCCTCACCGCGCGAACCCCTGACGGCCGAGCGCTCTTCGAGAGCCTGACCCTCTCCTTCGGGGCCGAACGCACCGGCCTCGTTGGACGCAACGGCGTGGGCAAGACCACGCTCCTCAGGCTGATCTGTGGAGACCTGGCGCCTGGTGCCGGAACCATCGCCGTGCGCGCGCGCCTGGGGGTGCTTCGCCAAGCTGTGCAGCCTGACCCGGATGCGCGCGTCGCAGACCTTCTGGGGCTCGCCGAGCCGCTCGCGCGACTGCGGCGCATCGCCGAGGGGGTGGGGACGGACGATGACCTGGAAGCGGTCGATTGGGGCCTGCAGGCGCGCCTCGACGCGGCGCTGGCGCAGGTCGGCCTGGCTGGAATAGCGGTTGAGCGAGCCGCGGCGAGCCTGAGCGGCGGGCAGGTGACCCGCGCCGCCCTGGCCGGGTTGCTCGCTGGCGAGCCGGACCTGCTGATCCTCGACGAGCCGACAAACAATCTCGATGCTGAGGCGCGTGGGCTGGTGGCCGAGGTTCTCGAGCGCTGGCGGGGTGGGGCGATTGTGGTCAGCCACGACCGCGGCCTCCTGCGAAAGATGGATCGCATCGTCGAGCTCAACACCCTTGGCGCTCGAATATACGGCGGGAACTACGACCTCTACTCGGAGCGCAAGGCGGGCGAAGAGGCGGCTGCGGCGCATGCGCTGGCCGACGCCGAACGCGCGCAGGCGCGGGTGTTCCGTGAGACGCAGTTGGCCACCGAGCGCAAGGCGCGACGCGATGCTGCGGGGCGACGCGGTCGCGCCAGGGGCGACGCACCGAAGCTGTTCCTCGATGCGCAGGCCGAGCGCGCAGAAGTCAGCGCAGGTCGCGAGAACCGCCTGGCCGAGCGGCAGCGCAATGAGGCGGCCGCCGAGCTCGCGGGCGCGCAAGCCAAGGTGGAGCGGCTACGCAAGCTCGCCTTCGAGCTTCCATCTTCCGGGCTCGCACAGGGACGGACTGTGCTCACGATGCAGGACGCCGGCTTCGCTTACCCAGGCCGTCCGCAGACCCTGAACGGTGTCTCCCTGAAGATGGTCGGTCCGGAGCGGGTGGCGGTCTGCGGGCCGAACGGCGCGGGCAAGACGACGCTTATCCGGATCGCGGCGGGCGACCTCACGCCCACGGCAGGCCGGGTCGTGATCGGCGCGCCCGTCGCCTTCCTCGATCAGGAGACCGCGCTGTTGCGTCAGGAGGAAACCCTGACGGCGGCCTTCCGCCGGCTGAATCCGCGGGCGAGCGAGAACCGGGCCCGCGCGGCGCTGGCGCGCTTCCTCTTCCGCAACACAGCCGCCGACAAGCGTGTCGGCGAGCTCAGCGGTGGCGAGCGGCTGCGCGCGGCGCTGGCCTGCGTGCTGATGGCCGACCAGCCGCCGCAACTGCTGATCCTCGATGAGCCCACCAATCACCTCGACCTGGATTCCATCGCGGCCGTGGAAGGCGCCCTGCGCGGCTATGACGGCGCCTTGCTGGTGGTCAGCCACGACCGCGATTTCCTCCAGGCCATCGGCGTCGAACGCGAAGTCGCGCTCGGCTAGGCCGCGGTTCGTCGGACCCCGCCGGCGACGACGCGGAAGACGGCGTTGGCTCGCGCACACGGCTGGCCGTCGGCGGTGACGAACGCCTGGGCGAAGCAGAGCGTGCGGCCGGGTTTCACAAACACTGTGTCGAACTCCAGCCACTGGCCCTCGAAGGCCGAGCCGAGGAAGTCGACGTTCAGGTTCACGGTCACGAGGCCGCCCGCCAGGCCCAGTCGCCGCGCACAGGAAAGGCCCATGGCGTTGTCTGCGAGCGCCGAGATCAGCCCGCCGTGGACGAAGCCCCGGCTATTGGTGTGGGCGGCCGCGACGCGCAGGCCAAGGACGACCGCTGCGTCGGCCTTGCGGCTGTAGAGCGGCTCCCAGGGATCGGTGAGGGGGCTGTGGCGATCGTGCGGGGAGAACCCGGCGGGCGCAGATGCGGTTTGCTGATCCATGGCTGCCCCCTCACGCTGCAGCCGCCAGGCCGGCCAGGCTTTGCAGGGCGCCCACGCAGGCCCTGGCCGCTTCCTGACCTTTCAGGCGGAAGTGACCGTGGAAGAACTGCTGGTGGACGTCGTGCTCGTGGAAGTGGTGCGGTGTCAGGACCACGGAAAAGACCGGCGTCTCGGTGGCGAGCTGCACCTGCATCAGGGCGGCCACCACCGTCTCGGCGACGAACTCGTGCCGGTAGATGCCGCCGTCGACGACGAAGGCGGCGCAGACGACCGCGGCGTAGCGGCCGGTGCGAGCGAGCGTCTGGGTGTGAAGCGGGATCTCGAAGGCGCCGGGCGTCTCGAAGCGCTCGACGCTCTCCGGGCCGAAGCCCAGCGACGCCATCTCCTCGATGAAGCCCACGTGGGCCTGGACCACGATCTCGCGGTGCCACTGGGCGTGCACGAATGCGATGCGGGCGGCGCGATACGCGCCGTTGGCGGTGGGAAGTTCAAGTGCTTGGGTCATGGGTCATCTCCCTGACGGGTTCGAGGAACCACGACTCAGGGAGACGCCGGCGCCGCGCGCCCGGCGGTGGCCGGACACGCCTCGACAGCGGTTCTCATAACCGGACTCTAACCGTCGGCCCCGGGATCACACCGGTGTCTGCTGTCCCTCATGGTCTGGAAGGCCACGAGGCGCCCGCGGGCTCGTCCACTCCTTGCGAAGCGGCATTACCGCCGGTGGGGACTTTCACCCCGCCCTGAGAACGTAGATCGACGGATACGCTCCGACGACGCCATGAAGCTACGCCCCTGACGTCACGTCAAACAAGTGTTTGAATCGTTGATCGCTCGTTTTGTGCGAGGACCGCGGCCTGCTTCGCTGGAAGGAATCCTCTTCAGGGAGGCTCTTACGCGCGCTTGTTGAGCGTGATCGCCGTGGCCGCGGCCGTCGGGCCGGGCAGGGCGCCCGGGCCGTAGGTCGCGCCCTTCTGCCGTTGGGCCGCGACCTCTTCGGCGATGCTGCGCACCAGCCCCTCGGTGATGGTCTTCGCCGCGCCGACCGCTCGGGACTGGCGGGCCAGGACGGCGTCGAAGGCTTCGGTGGCGCGGACGAGGCGGGTGCGCTGGGCAAGGCCTACGCCCGCGATCAGGGCGGGATTGCCGCGGATGCGGGCGGACTCGTGTCGGTAGAGGTTGGCGAGGCGGCCGGTCTCCTCCACGTAGGTCGCCGCGTCCTGCGGCCGGCGTGCTTCGAAGGCCTGCGCGCTCAGCGCCACCAGGTGTGTCAGGCGCTCGGTGAGCAGGATCAGTTGATCGACGCGTTCGGCGGCGGCGCTGGACGGCGTCTGGGCGCCGGGCGCCATCAGTTCAGCCCCTGCATCTTGAGCATTTCGCGCTGAACGGAGGCCGCAAGGCCGATGCCGCCGTTGGCCGCCATCTTCTTGGCCATGGCCTCGGTCAGGAACGATTTGAACATGGCCTCTCCCGGGCCGCCGCCGAACGGTGCGGCGGTTTCCGTGCCGTCGAACATCTGCTGCACCATGATCGCCAGGAACGAGGACTCGAACTTCTGCGCGGTGTCCTTGATCTGCCCGCGCTTGGCCAGTTCCGCCGCGCTGGATGCGCCGACAGGGGCCTGGATCAGGGTGGGCGAAACGATGGCGGGGCTCAGGTCAGCCATCACATCACCTCGATGTCGGCCTGCAAGGCGCCGGCGGTCTTGATGGTCTGCAGGATCGAGATCATGTCGCGCGGCGTGACCCCAAGCGCATTGAGGCCCGCCACCAGGCTCGAGAGCGAGGCGCCGTTCTTCACGGTGAGGAACTTCTTGCCCTTCTCCTCGTCCACCGCGATGTCGCTTTGCGGGACGACGGCGGTCGTTCCACCTTTCGAGAACGCTGTGGGCTGACTGACCTGTGGCGACTCGCGCACAGTGATCGTCAGATTGCCCTGCTGCACGGCCACCGTGGAAACGCGGACATTATCGCCCATGACGATGACGCCGGCGACCTCGTCTATGACCACCTTGGCGGGCGCATCGGGCTCGACGGAGAGGTTCTCCACCTGGGTGACGAAGCTCATCATGTCCTGACCGTTGACCGGACGGATGGCGACGATGGTGGGGTTCTCGGCGACGGCGGAACCCGGGAAGCTGGCGTTGATCACCTGGGCGATGCGGCCTGCCGTGGTGAAGTCCGGATTGCGCAGCGTCAGGCGCAGGCTGGTCATATTGGCGAGCTGGAAGCCGCTCTCGGCTTCCACGATGGCCCCCGAGGCGATCCGGCCGGCTGTGGGCACGCCCTTGGAGACGGTCGTGCCCGAGGCCCCCGAGGCGCTGACGGCGCCTGTCTGGACCGTGCCCTGGGCGACCGCGTAGGCCTTGCCATCGGCGCCCATCAGCGGCGTCACCAGGAGCGTGCCGCCCAAGAGGCTCTTTGCGTCGCCCAGGGCCGAGACGGTGGCGTCGATCCGCGCCCCGCTCGCCGAGAAGGCCGGCAGGTTTGCGGTGACCATCACGGCGGCGACATTCTTGGTGTTCAGCGTCGCGTCACGGGTGTTGACGCCAAGCCGCTCGAGCATCGCTTCCAGGCTCTGCTTGGTGAAGGGGGCGTTGCGCAGGGCATCACCCGTGCCGTTCAGGCCCACGACGATGCCGTAGCCGACCAACTGGTTATCGCGGACACCCTCGAAGGCGACGATGTCCTTGATGCGGGACCTGGACACCGCGGGCCCCGCGACGAGGCCCATGGCGATCAGCAGAAGGGAAAGGACGCGGAATCGATGACGCATGAGGACCAGATGCAGCTGCTTCGTCATTCCCTATGCGATCTGCGTGCCAGTCCCGAGCGTATGAAAAGGCCAGAGAAAACAGTCTTCGATGCTCCAGACCAAACGCGCCCGGCATGTCCGTCGGCAGTTTTTGCCCGGCACCGTTAACCATGCCGCAAGTTTGCGGGCGGAGAACGGGAGCCGAAGTCCAGCTTGTCAGGGGTCGACGCGCAGCATGAAGGTCACCGGCCCAGGCGGGATCGGATCCTCTTCGGGCGCACGCCCGGCGCGCAGCGCCGGCGGCGAGGGCTTCCGCGTTCCGACCAACGAGTCTGCGCCGGAACCCGGACATGCCTCGTCGGTTTCAGCCACACGCGGGGTTATGGGTGTCGAGGCCCTCTTGGCCCTGCAGGACGTGGGTGGCCCGCTGGAGCGCAAACGCCGCGCAGTGCGTCGCGCCGGCCGCATCCTCGACGTCCTGGATGAAATCAAGGTCAGCCTCCTTGAAGGCGGCCTCAGCAAAACCGATCTGGACCGCCTGCGCAGGGCCATTCGTGATGAGCGCGACTCGACGGAGGATCCCAGCCTGGAGGCGGTTCTGGATGAGATCGAACTACGCGCGGCTGTCGAAGTGGCCAAGCTCGAGCAGGCCGAAGGTGCGACCTAATCGATTAAGGAATTTCTGGCTGATTGAAACCAATGTTCCATTTGCTATAAGCGCCCCGCGTGTCTCGGGGAGTTTAGGGGGTTCGGAGTGTCCATGAAGGCAGCCGAAGTTCTGGCTGAGAGGCCTGTCTATCGTCCTTCCGAGGACGAGGTTTTTATGAACGAGCGTCAGCTTGAATATTTCAAGCAGAAGCTCCTGGACTGGAAAGAGGACATTCTCCGAGAATCTGGAGAGACCCTCAAACATCTCCAGAGCGAGACGGAGAATCATCCCGATCTCGCTGATCGTGCGTCGTCGGAGACCGATAGGTCTCTTGAACTGCGCACCCGCGACCGGCAGCGTAAGCTGATCTCGAAGATCGACGAGGCCCTGCGCCGGATCGAGGACGGGAGCTACGGCTACTGCGAAGAGACTGGCGAGCCCATCGGCGTCGCCCGTCTCGATGCACGGCCGATCGCGACGCTCAGCCTGGAGGCCCAGGAACGCCACGAGCGGCGTGAGCGCGTTCATAGGGACGACTAGCGGCCCCGACTCTTCGCCGGGGCCCCCGCATGAACTCGAGCGCGGCCGTCCGTGGCGCGGGCGGCCGGGCTTTAAGCGTCCTTTGAGAGGGACGGATGGCTTTTGCCATTTCTCAATGCGCCTCTATATATGCTCAAAATGAGCATTTCTCCCCGGCGGCAAATCGGTCGCTTGTGCGGGATCGAATGAGGCGGAGTCGCCGGTGACGAAACAGTTCTACGCGATCCATAGCCACGGCCTTGTGCGCGTGGCGGCCTGCACGCCGGCGGTCGCGGTCGGTGATCCGGGGTTCAACGCCGCCGAGATCCTGGCGCTGGCCAAGGAAGGCCATGGGCGCGGCGCAGATCTGATGCTGTTCCCGGAGCTTGGTCTTTCGGCCTACGCCATCGACGACCTCTTCCTGCAGGACGCTCTTCTGGTGCGGGTCGAAGCCGAGATCGCCGGACTGGTTGCGGCGAGCCGGAAACTTGCGCCAGTGCTCATTGTCGGAGCGCCGCTGCAGCACATGGGGGCGCTCTACAACTGCGCGGTGGTCATTGCGCGCGGCAGGATCCTCGGCGTCACGCCGAAAAGTTTCCTGCCTAACTATCGGGAATTCTACGAAAATCGCTGGTTCGCGCCCGGCGCCGGGGTCGCCGGTGCGACCATGCGCCTGGCCGGCCAGGATGTCCCCTTCGGCGTTGACCTCGTCTTCGAGGCCTCGGACCTTGCGGACTTCAGCTTCGCGACGGAGATCTGCGAGGATCTCTGGTCACCGACGCCGCCGTCAGCTCAGGCCGCGCTCGCCGGCGCGCTGATACTCTGCAACCTATCGGCCTCGAACATCGTGGTCGGCAAGGCCGACGATCGGGAGCTGCTCTGCGCCTCGCAATCGATGCGTTGCCAGGCCGCCTATCTTTATTCCGCGGCGGGTCCTGGAGAGAGCACCACGGATCTGGCTTGGGACGGGCAGGCGACGATCCACGAGCTGGGGCGCCGCCTCGCCGCGACCGCGCGGTTCCCGACCACGGCGCAGATGGCGGTGGCCGACATCGACGTCGAGCGCCTGCGCCTGGAGCGCACACGGACGCCGACCTTCAACAACGCCGCCGTCGCCGCCGGTCGGCCCGCGACGAGCTTCCGCCGCGTGCGCTTCGAGCACCAGCCGACGTTCAAGGACCTCGGTCTTCTGCGCCCCCTCGACCGCTTCCCCTTCGTGCCGGACGATCCGGCGCGGCTCGACCAGGACTGCTACGAGGCGTTCAACATCCAGGTGCAGGGGCTGACCCAGCGGCTGCGCTCGACGAAGTCAAAGCATCTCGTCATCGGCGTCTCCGGCGGGCTCGACTCCACCCACGCTCTGCTGGTCGCGGCAAAGGCCTTCGACGCCTTAGGTAAGCCCCGCGCGGACATCCTGGGGTTCACCATGCCTGGCTTCGCCACGAGCGAGGGGACCAAGTCAAACGCCTGGTCGCTCATGAAGGCGCTGGGCGTGACCGGCCGTGAGATCGACATCAAGCCGGCGGCGCTGCGCGTGCTGGAAGACATCGGCCATCCCTATGCGAAGGGAAAGCCGGTCTACGACGTGACGTTCGAGAACGTGCAGGCCGGTTTGCGGACCGACTACCTGTTCCGGCTGGCAAACCAGAACCACGGCTTTGTCCTGGGAACCGGCGACCTTTCGGAACTGGCGCTCGGCTGGTGCACCTACGGCGTCGGCGACCAGATGAGCCACTACAACGTCAACGGCTCGCTGGCGAAGACGCTGATCCAGCATCTGATCCGCTGGGTGGTGAAGACCGGGCAGCTGGAGGAGGCCGCCTCCGAGACGTTGCTGGCGATCCTCGACACCGAGATCTCACCAGAGTTGGTGCCCGCCGACGCCTCGGGCGCCATCCAGTCGACCCAGGCCAAGGTTGGCCCCTATGAGTTGCAGGACTTCAGCCTCTACCACATCACCCGCTTTGGCCTGCGGCCCTCGAAGGTCGCGTTCCTGGCCTGGCATGCATGGCGCGACGTGGATCTCGGCCGCTGGCCCCCGAACTTCCCGGAGGGCACGCGCAACGCCTACACGTTGGCGGAGATCAAGACGTGGCTCGGCGTCTTTCTCTTCCGCTTCTTCGAGATCAGCCAGTTCAAGCGCTCGGCGATGCCGAACGGCCCGAAGGTGATCTCCGGGGGCGCCCTGTCGCCACGCGGTGACTGGCGCGCGCCGTCAGACGGCACCGCGCGGGTCTGGCTCGACGAACTGGACGCCAACGTCCCGTCGTCGGCCTGAAGAACTGAGGCAGGAGAGGCGGTTCAGCGCCGCATCCAGCCGCTGCTCGCCGGCGGATCTACCCGGCTAGACGATGCTGCTCAGCATTGAAGCGGAACCGGCCTTCGTACCTGCACGCAGCGCCGGGACGATATCGTCCACCCGCTCAACGACGGTCCAGGCGCCCATGAATTCGGGGGGCGTCAACTTGGCGTCGACGGTGTGCTGGAAGAGGGCGAAGAGCGGCCCCCAGAAATTGTCGGGATTGTAGAACACCACCGGCATCGTATGCAGGTCGAGCCGCCGCCAGGACAGGAGTTCGACCACCTCTTCCAGGGTGCCGACGCCGCCTGGCAGGATGACGAAGCCATCCGATTGCTCAAAGAACATCTGCTTGCGCTCATGCATGGTGGAGACCACCACGTGTTCGACACTCTCCAGGGCGCGTTCCTTGCCGACCAGGAAATCGGGGATGATGCCGAGCACCTTGCCCCCTGCACCCTGCGCGCCTCGTGCGACGGCGCCCATCAGGCCCACGCCGCCCCCGCCATAGACCAGCCGCAGGTCCGCCGCCGCCAGTTGGCGGCCAAACTCGGAGGCGGCGCGCAGATAGGCCGGGTCGGCGGCGTCGGACGAGCCGCAGAACACGCACACCGATTGCAGCCCGTTGGGCGCACGCCCCATAAGTCATCACTCCAGCTGATATCGGCGCGCTTGCGAGAGCGCTGCGAAAGCCCGATTAGCTATGGTCGGGGTTAAGGAGTTTCAACCGAACCGTGGTTCCCGGGAAGCCCTCTGTCGCATTCGCCGTTCTGGCGGCGCTGGTGTTGTCGAGCGGCTGCAACGGCGAGCCGTTGGCGACGGCCAAGGACGCCGCGGGTGCGGAGGATCTCGGCTATCTCGCCCCGCCGATGCCCGACACGGTGCAAGCCGTCGGCTCCGGCTGGGCGCTCTCCGGCTCGGCGCCGCCCGGATCGCAGGTGCGCCTGGCCACCCCACAGGGGCAGGCCCTGAACGCCGTCGCTGACGCTCATGGTCGCTGGACTGTCGCTCTTGGGCCCGCAGCCGATGCCCGGATTTTCGGCCTGTCGGCGACCACCAGGGGCCGGCAAATACAGTCGGAAGGCTACCTGTTGCTGACGCCGAGCGGCCAGGCCGCAATCCTGCGGGCGGGCGCAGGCGCGCGACGGATCGATGCCGGCAAGGCCCCAGGACTGCGTGCGATCGACTTCGACGGCGGCGGCGGCGTGCAGATTTCGGCGGCCGCCCCGCCCGGCGCGACCCTCATCGTGCGACTGGACAATCGCCAGGTGGCCGAGGGCCGGACGGACGTTAAAGGGCTCTATGAGGTCGGCCTGCCGACGGCGGGGGCTCAATCGCGCATCCTGCCGGGCGCACACGACGTACAGGTGTTCGGAGACGGGATTGCGGACAGCTTGGGGTTTCAGGTCACGCCGGCGGCGCCACTTGCAGACGGGCCGCTGCGTAGCCAGTTGACCCCCGCCGGCCTAAGGGTCGACTGGATGACGCCAGGTGGCGGCGTGCAATCCACCATCCTCGTCCACTAACGGAGTAACAGTTGGCCTTCGCGCACCCCGGAATGGCGCGCCGCATCGGTGGCGGTGACATCGCTCCGGCGGAAACCAGATTCAGCTTCTGGGGCTCTTTGGCCGACCTGGGCCAACTCGTGATGCGCTCCGGCGCGCCGCAACTTCGATTGCGGATCGCCGCGGCCCTGGCTTTGGTCTTCGTGGGCAAGCTCGCCGGCGTCATCGCTCCGGTGATGCTGGGCGATGCGATCAACACCTTGCGCCCGCTCGCCGAGGGCGGTGTCGCGCTGGGCGCCACCTTCCTCGTCCTGGTAATCGCCTTTGCGACGCTGCGGCTGGTGGCGGCCTGCGCGCCCTATGCCCGCGATGCGATCTTCACGCGGGTCTCGCAATCGACCATGGCCAAGGCGGCGGTGGAGACATTCGCGCATGCGCTGGGGCTGTCCCTCGACTTCCATCAGACCAAGCAGACAGGGACGCTGACGCGGATCATCGACAGAGGCTCGCGCTCGACCGATTTCCTCATCCGCAGCCTGATTTTCAATCTGGGGCCCACGGCGGTCGAACTGGTCATGGCGATGGTCGTGATGGTCGTGCGGCTGAACTGGATGTTCGCGATCACCGCGCTGGCGACGATGGTGCTCTACATTGTCGTCACGTTCCGGATCACCAATTGGCGCCTGTCGCACCGGCGCGAACTGAACGAGACCGACAACCGCGTAGCGGGTCTCTCCGGCGACGCCTTGATCAACTACGAAACCCTGAAGACCTTCGGCGCCGAGGCCCGCGTCGTTAAGACCTACGAGACGGCGATGGGCGACTATGTGAACGCCAGCGCCCGGGCGAACGCCTCGCTGAACCTGCTGAACGCCTCGCAATCGCTGATCCTGAACGTGGGCCTGGGCGGCATGACCGCCATGGCCGGCTATCTGGTGGCCGGCGGGACCCTGAAGATCGGTGACATCACCACGGCCATCCTCCTTTTGAGCGGACTTTACGCGCCCCTGGGCATGCTGGGTTTCCAGTACCGCGAGATCCGCCAGGCCTTCATCGACATGGAGCAGATGGTCTCGCTGCGCGACATCGAACCCAACATCGTCGATGCGCCGGCCGCGCAGGATCTGCCGCCGGCCAGCGACAAGGGGGCTTCCATCGCTTTCGAGGATGTGAGCTTCCAGCACGACGCCCGCTCGGTCGGACTGCGCGACGTAACTTTCGATGCGCCGCCCGGAACGACCACCGCCCTGGTTGGCCCCTCGGGGGCCGGCAAGACCACAGCCGTGCGGCTGGCCATGCGCTTGCTCGATCCCAAGGACGGACGGGTGCTGATCGACGGCCTGGATATGCGCCAGGTGAAGCAGGCGGCGCTGCGCCAGGCCGTCGCTCTCGTGCCGCAGGACGTCGCCCTCTTCAACGACAGCCTCTACGCCAACATCGCCTTCGCGCGGCCGGGCGCGGCGAACGAGGAGGTGCGAGCCGCCGCCGAGGCCGCCGAGCTCGGGCCATTCATCGACGGCTTGCCGAACGGCATGTCGACAATGGTCGGCGAGCGGGGCCTGAAGCTTTCGGGCGGCGAGCGCCAGCGCGTGGGGATTGCGCGCGCCCTTTTGGCCAATCCTCGCGTGCTGATCCTCGATGAAGCGACCAGCGCGCTCGACGGCCCGACGGAGGCTGCGATCCAGGAGACCTTGCGCAAGGTGAGGGCGGGGCGGACCACACTTGTCATCGCCCATCGGCTTTCGACCATCGTCGACGCCGACCAGATCCTGGTCTTGCGCCGTGGCCGCATCGTCGAACGCGGAACTCACGCTGAGCTCCTGGCGCGCACCGGTGAATACGCGGCCCTCTGGCGGCGGCAGACCCGGGAGATCTGACCACACACCCTTCTCGGATGCCCCGAAGGGCCGCTTGTGGGTTCCGCATGCTGCGCACGCCCCCGCGCCGAGCTTAAGGTATCGCCTTGCCCATGCGCACCAGCGGCACGGGTGCGCCGCCACGCTCGTCGACAATCCGCTCGATATCCACATAGCCGCAGCGGCTGTAGAGCTCGCGGCCCGAGAGCGTCGCCATCAGCTCCAGTCGGCTGAAGCCCTCAGCTGCGGCGGCGACTTCGCAGACCTCCAGGATCAGGCGCCCGACGCCTCGCCGGGCGAAATCCGGATGAGTGTACATGGCGCGCACTCGGGCCGGATCGGTCCTGGGGTCGAGCAGGGCTGCGTCGCGACCGGGGGAATGATCGCCTCCGTAGAGGGTCGCCCTGCGGCTCCAGCCGCCGCAGCCGGCGATCCGCCCCTCCGCCTCGACCACAATATAGGTTCCATCGGCGATGAGCTGGCGGTCGAGGCCCATGATGGCGCGACTGGCTTCGATCTGGGCAGGCGTCAGGAATCCTCGTTGCAGCTCAACTATGGAGGCGGCCATCACCGCCTCGAGGGCCGGGATGTCGCCGGTCCCGGCCGGACGGGTCGTCAAGCCCGCCACGGCTCCTACTCCGCAGCCCTGGGAATGTCGTAGGCCGTCACCGGCTGCGGCTTGGGCTCGACGCCGAGCAGACGCCGCCCCCAGCGCCAGGCAGCGCCGAAGCGGCGCGAGGCGACCTTTGGCGCCGCCAGCAAAACTGGCGTCAGGACCAGCGTAAGCAACGTGGCGAAGGTCAGGCCCCAGACCACCGCGCCTGAGAGCTGAACCCACCACTCCGACCCAGGCGCCTTGAACTCAAGGTGTCCGTTGTGGAAGTTCGGGTGGATCTGGAACATCAGCGGCAGCAGGCCGACGACTGTCACCAACGTCGTCAGCATGACCGGCCGGAACCGCTGGGTCGCGGCGCGCACTGACGCCTCGTCCGCCGGATAGCCCTGGCGCCTGAGCTGGTAGAAGGTGTCGACCAGCACGATGTTGTGGCCCACGACGACGCCGGCCAGCGCGACGACGCCCGTCCCAAGCATGATCACCGAGATGTAGTCGAAGGTGTGGAGCAGGTTCACCTGGATGCCCAGCAACACGCCCACGGTGGACAGCGCCACCGCCGACAGCGTCACCAGCACGCCATAGAAGCTGTTGAACTGCCAAAGCAGTATGACCGCCATCAGGAACAGTGAGACCGCCATGGCCACCATGAAGAACTGGGCGGCGTCCTGGCCCTCTTCGTCGGCCCCGGTGAATTTCACGTGCACTTCGGGATCGGTGAGGGCCTTTTGCAGCCAGGGCTTCAACTGGGCGATCTTCTGGTTGGCGGCGATGCCGGCGATGGCGTTCGCCTGGATCATCACCATCCGTTGGCCCTCGCGCCGCTGGATCTGGGTGATCTGCTGGCCGGGCACACGCTTGACGAAATAGCTGGCGGGCACCGGCCCCTGCGGAGTGGTGATCTTCAGCTGGTCGAAAGCTGCGATCGTGCGCGCGTCGATCGGGAAGCGCACGCGGATGTCGAGTTCGTCCTGGGCGTCGTCAGGGCGGAAGCGTCCGACAAGCACGCCGTCGGTCATGAACTGGATTGCCTGGCCCACCGACAAGACGTCGACCCCGTAGCGGCCGGCTGCGATGCGGTCGACCGTCAGGTTGTACTCGATGCCAGGCGAGGTGCGATTGTCCTCCAGCTCGATCAACTGCGGGTCGGAGGCGAGTTTGGCCTTCACCAGATCGGCGGCGCGATCCAGCGCGGCCGGGTCGTGGCTCGTCATCTGAACCTGCACCGACTTGCCGGTGGGCGGTCCGCCCTCCGGCTCGCGCACCTCGACCTGCATGCCGGGCAGATCGGTGACGCGGGCGCGGATGGCGTTGGAGATATCCTTGCCGTGGACCCCCAGCAGCTTGCGCTGCTCGTACTTCTGGAACTCCACCTCAATGCGGCCGATGGTGTCATTGGGAGGCGAGGCGGGACCGCCGTTCGACTGCACGCCGCCGGCGCGCACGTACATGGACTCGATCCCCTTCACGCCGACCAACTTGGCCTCGACCTGTCGCATCAGAGCATCTTCGGCGTCAGGTGAGAGGTTGCCGCGGGCCTTCACGAAGACCGTCACGGACTCGGGGTCCTGATCCAGGAAGAACTCCGTGCGGTGCTTGGTGGCCCCGAACCAGACCGCGATGCCCACGATGATGGCCAGCGTCACCAGAACCGTGCGGCCGGGATGGCGGCCCAGCATCGAGATCGTCTTGGCGTACCAGCCCATGAAGCCGCTCATCTCGCGCGGGTCGCCGTGCTCCGATTTCTCGATCTCAGCCAGGTGAGCCGTATCGACGGCGGTGGCCCTGCCGAAGATGGAGCCCAGGGCGGGGGTGAAGATCAGCGCGACGAAGATCGAGGCGCCCAGGACGAAGAACAGGGTCAGCGGGAGGTAGCTCATGAACTTCCCGGAAATCGAGTTCCAGAACATGAACGGCAGGAAGGCGCAGAGCGTCGTGAGCGTGCCGTTGACCACCGGCCAGAACATTCTCTTTCCGGCGGCGGCGAAGGCCTGCTCCTTCGGCATGCCCTCGGCCATCTTCCGGTCGGCGTATTCGACTACCACGATGCCGCCGTCGACGAGGATGCCGACGGCCAGCACCATCCCGAACATCACCATCTGGTTCAGCGTCACGCCCTTGGCGTGGATCATCAGGAAGGCGATCAGGAAGCAGGCCGGTATCGCCAGGCCGACGATGATCCCCTGGCGGATGCCCAGGCTGGCCACGATGATCATCATCACCAGCAGGCTGGCGGTCATGATGCCGCTTTCCAGCACCGTCAGCGTGCGGCCGATGAACTCCGAATTGTCGTAGGTGAAATCGACCTTGACGGTGGAAGGCCAGTTCTTCTGCTCTTCGGCGACGACCCTGCGAATGACGGCGACGGTGTCGAGGAGATTGGCGCCGTTGCGCTTGGAGACGTCCAGCGCCACCGCCGGCTGGCCGTTGAAACGGGTGATGAAGGCCGGTTCCTTGAAGGTGCGGCGAACATCGCCGATGTCGGCGATGGTGACGATCCGGTCGCCGTTCTTCTTGATCGGCAGGGCCAGGATGTCGGCGGGGTTCTGAACGACGCCCGGCACCTTGAGCGCAAATTGGCCGGGACCCGAGCGCAGGTTGCCCGCCGGCACTAACTGGTTGTTGCGCGCGATCACCGCCGAAAGGTCGTTGGCGGTGACGTTGTAGGCCTCCATCCGCAAGGGATCGATGGTGACATCAAGGAGCTCTTCGCGCGCGCCGCTCTCGAAGGCTTCCTGAACGCCGGGGGAACTCTCCAGGCGCTCCTTGAGGCTTCGCGAAATCCGCGCAAGCTCCCGCTCCGGGGCCTGGCCGTGCAGCACGACGCCGATCACCGGGCGGTCGGCGAAGCTTTCCTCCTCGATGATCGGCGGCTCGGCGTCCGGCGGGAAACGGCCGCGGGCCAGGTCGGTCCGCGAGCGGACGTCGTCCAGGGCCCGCTGCTTGGGAGTGTCGGGCTCGAACTCCAGGGTGACGATCGCCATGCCCTGTCGGGCGACCGCGTTCATGTGCTTGATGCCCTGGATGGTCTGAAGCTGGACCTCCAGCGGCTTCACCAGCAGGCGTTCGCCGTCCTCTGGACTGACCCCCGGGAAGGGAACGATCACGGAGATATACGGCAGGTCGATATCCGGCTGGGCTTCGCGCGGCATGGAGAAATAGGCGCCGAGGCCAAACAGGCAGGCGATCAGGGTGACGCCAAGCACCACCTTGCGACGCTTGATAGCTCCATCGATCAGCGCGCCGATCATCGCTTTCTCAATCTCCTGGTCGCCCCTGCGCTAGCGCGCCAGGGCGACACGAACTTTCTGGCCGTCGGCGACGTAGGATTGCCCGACGGTGATCAACTCCACGCTTCCCGAGAGGCCGGTCACCCACACCCCCTCATGCGTTTCCTCGACGACGGTGACCGGCGCGAAGGCCACCCGACCGTCGGCCTGCACATAGCGCACGCCCTGACGCCCGGCGGAGTCCAGCACCAGGGTCGAGACCGGCACGAGGTGCGCAGGACCAGAACCTGCACCCACGTGCATTTCGGCGGAAAGGCCGGAACGGACATCCAGGTGCGAGTTCGGTGCGGTCATCTCAAGGTGATAGGTGCGGGTCTGCGGATCAGCGTCATGGGAAACATAGCGGATGCGACCGTGCAGAATCTGGCCTGACACCAGACGCGCCGAGGCGGAGGCCCCGACATGGATACTGGCGGCCTGGGTCTCGGGGACGTCGCCTACGACCAGCAATGGATCGATCTCGATCATGGAGCCACAAGGCTGGCCGATGGCGAGGTAAGTGCCGACCTCGGCGTCGCGGTGATCGAAAACCCCCGCGAACGGCGCCTTGATATTGACCTGGGCCAACGCGATCTCGGCTTGGCGGACAGCGGCGTTCGAGGCGTCGAGGTTCGCCTGGCTCAGGAGCACCTGAGCCGGCGCGCGGAAGCCCTTCGTCGCCAGTTCCTCGTTCTGCTGTTTGGCGAGCAGATTGGATTTCTGCATCGCGCGCGCCTGGTCAAGCGCGGCCTGGCGCGCATCGACTGCCAGGCGGCAAAGCACCTCGCCCTGCTTGACGAAGGTGCCTTGCAGCACGGGGGCCGCGGCGACGGTTCCGGCGGTTTCGGAGCGCACGACGACAGTGCGAGTCGCCTGGGTGCGGCCGCGGATGACCACGTCGTACTGACGCTGAACCTGGGAAACGAATTTCGCCTGGACGCTGGGCAGGGCGGCGCTGGTGCTGGTCTTGGCTTGGGCGACTTCGTGGTGGCCGGCGCTGAAGATGCTGCGCACGACGAAGTAGAGCGTCACCACGCCTACGACGACGATCACAAACACATACTGAGATTTCAATCGCATCAAGCTGTCCCCGAACCTCCCAGCTCACGCGAACCAGCGACGCCCTTATGCGCGGTCAAAGTCTACGCGCGCATGTGATGCCACCGTTACGCGAGTGCAAATGAAATCGCGGACAGGTTGCAACACGACGTTTCTTCTGGTTCGCAGCAGTCCGTTTTACTATGGGCCATGCGCCGCCGCCTGACCCTTGGCATCGGGTCTTACTATGTAAGGGATAACCGTAAGTGAAGTATCTTCACACCATGGTCCGGGTCAGCGACCTCGACGCTTCGCTGGAATTTTACTGTGCCAAGCTGGGACTCGTAGAGGCCTCGCGGACGGAGAACCCCGCCGGACGGTTCACCCTGGTGTTTCTCTGCGCCCCGGGCGACGAGGCCGCGGCCAGGGCCAACAAGGCTCCAATGGTCGAGCTGACCTACAACTGGGATCCGGAGGCCTACGAGGGCGGCCGCAATTTCGGCCACCTCGCCTATGCGGTGGACGACATCTACGCCCTTTGCCGGCAGCTCCGGGACAAGGGCGTCGTGATCAACCGGCCTCCACGGGACGGCCGCATGGCCTTCGTCCGCTCGCCCGACAATATCTCCATCGAGTTGCTGCAAGCCGGGCCGGCCCTGCCCCCTGCTGAACCCTGGACCTCGATGCCGAACGTCGGGGTCTGGTAGCTGAGCTCTGCTGTTCGAGACACTTTCGAAACCACAGGCTGCCATGGTCCGCCCGCGTCGAGCCGCCGAGCGCGGGCGCGACGCGGCGCATGCCGCTCAAAACGCGGTTGCGGGCAGGATGGCGGGGCCCAGAACCGGGTCCGGTGGGAGACAGAATGTCATGGCGGGCGACGGCGTCCTCAACCTTGCAGTGAGCCCGCTGCTGACGGGCGAACCGGCGCCGTTCTTTACGGCCGCCACCGATGGCAACGACCACTACAGCCTCGAAGTTGCGGCCGGCCGCTGGATCCTGCTGATGGCGTTCGGCACCCTTTCGGAAGCCGCCTCGGCTGCAGCGCTGAAGGAGGTTTTTGAACGCCGGGCCTTGTTCAACGACTTCGAAGCCGCCTTCTTCGGGGTGAGCGTCGACCCGGCGGACCGCCTGGCCCGTGGCCTGGAAAATTCCGAGCCGGGCTTGAGGTTCTTCTGGGACTTCGACTGCCGGGTCAGCCGGCTCCTGGGCGTGGCCGACGCGCAGCATCTGAAGCCGACCGTCTTCCTCATCGATCCGGCCTTTCGCGTGGCGATGGTGGCGCCGATCGAGTCCACAGCGGCCGTGCTCGACCATCTCGCCGCGGCGATGACGGCGGCGCAAAGTGCGATCGAAAGCGAGGTCGCCCCGGTGCTCACCTTGCCGCGGATCCTTGAGCCGGAACTCTGCGCCGAGCTCATCGACTGTTTCCGGACCGGCGAGCAAAGCGCCTCCGGCTTTGCCAAGGATGTCGACGGTCGCACCGTCCAGCTGGTCGATCCCTACTTCAAGCGACGCACCGACGTGACGGTTGAGAACGAGGCGCTCATCCAGGCTTTGCGCCAACGCCTGGAGTTGCGCCTGTTTCCGATGCTCAAGCGGGCGTTCGGCTGGCAGGCGCGACATATCGAGCGCTACCTGATCTGCCGCTACGGCGCCGAAGACCGCGGATTTTTCTCCCGCCATCGCGACAACGTCACGGCCGGGACCGCCCATCGCAAGTTCGCCGTCTCGCTTAACCTCAACGACGATTTCGAGGGCGGGGACCTGAGGTTCCCGGAGTTCGGCCCCCGCACCTATCGCCCGCCACTCGGCGGGGCGACTGTCTTCGGCTGCAACCTGCTGCATGAAGCCACGCCGGTCACGCGGGGCGAGCGGTTTGTCTATGTGCCGTTCCTCTATGACGAGGAGGGCGTCAGGATCCGCAGAGCGAACCTGGGTCGGGTCGCTGTCGGCCAGACGGAAAACAGACGCATGCGCCGCGCTCGGCGCTAGGGTTCGTCCCCACAATCCGCCAAGCTCCCTTGGTTGAGTACGCCTACGAGTCGCGCGGGCGCGGAAGCCAGGGGAGGGCGCGTGGCGTCACGCAGCAAGGGAACGGGTCTGGCGGGGTGGGCCGCCGTGGGTATGGCGGTCGGCCTGTGCGGGCTTGGCCTCCTGTCGCTCTTCTACCGCGACTTCGCCGAGGTCTGGCAGCCCGTGCCCCAAGACTGGCCGAACCGCGCAATGCTGGCGACCGCCTCGGGCCTCATCCTGCTGGGCGGCGGTGTGATGCTCGCGCTTCGGCGGACCCGATCTCTGGGCGCGGGGCTGGCGGCGATATTCATCGGCCTTTGGGTCGTTGTCCTGCATCTGCCGCCGGCGCTCGCAAAGCCGCTGGTATTGGGCGGCTGGCAGGCCGTCGGCGAGTCGCTGGCGATGGCGGCGGGGGCATTCCTTGTCGCTCGGGAGGGCAAGGCCGGTGGGCCGGAGCGGATTGCGGTTACGGCCATGGGCCTCTCATTTGTGGTCTTCGGCCTGTCACACGTCGTCTACGCGAGCTTTACGACCTCGATGGTCCCGGCCTGGCTTCCCGCGCGGCCGCAACTCACCTACCTGACCGGGGCGATCCACATCCTGGCCGGCCTCGCCGTGGTTTTCGGCGTGCGGCGGAGTTGGGCGGCGGCCATCGAGGCCCTCATGATGACGTCCTTCGTGCTCCTGGTGCACATCCCAAGAGTGGCCGCCCATCCCGGCGAGCGCATGGAAACCACCGGGCTCTTCATAGCCATCACCCTCAGCTCCGCGGCCTGGACGCTGGCGGCGTCGCGCGCGGCCGAGAAGGGCTGATAGTCGTAGATTTTTTACCGTGCTGCTTAACGGCCCGCCCACCACGGGGGCCCTATGCATGGCTCGATCGTTGATGTTGGAGCCGGGCATGCAGAAGGCGCCTTTCCGATGGGCCATCCTGGTGGCGCTGATGGCCGCCGCGCCGAGCCGAACCGTCGCTGACGCGCCACGCTTCGAGGACGTCGTCCTGGCGCAGATCAATTTCGCCCGAGAGCATCCGGAAGACTATGCCCGCCAGCTGCGGTCCCTGAGGCCGGACGATGCGCAATCCGCGACGGCGGACGAACCGGACGCGCTGCCTGAGGCTATCGCCTTCCTGGACCGCCAGCGACCGCTGCAGCCGCTACATCCCGACCCCCGCCTGGCCGCAGCGGCCATGGACCATGTCGTGGCGCAGGGCCCAAGCGGGGCGGTCGGCCACGGCCAGTTCAGCCGGAGGCTGCAGGCTCGCCTGCTGGGGGCGGGCCTGGCCGGCGAGGATATCGACTACGGCGAGCACACCCCCGACCAGGTCGTGCGCCGTTTGATCGTCGACGCCGGGGTTCCAAATAGGGGCCATCGCAGCAACATCTTCGGCCGGGGTTTCGAGCTCAGCGGCGTGAGCTGCGGGCCCCATCGCGTCTATGGCGCCATGTGCGTCATCGATTTCGCGGGCGCGATGGTCGCGCGCGATCAGTAGGCCAAGCTGCCCCGGTTGTGGGGAACCGGCGTCGCAAGGGTTCGGACCTATCGGTTCTTGGGGTTAACCCCCGATACCATCGTCCACACCTTGAGTGCATCAAGCAGCCAGCGATGCGGTGTTTCCCGAAGTTGCTCCGGCGCCGGCTAGTCGCTTCGCTTGGAGAAGTGCCATGCGTGGACCAAGGGCCGCCGCAGCTGTCGCAGCCGCGCTCAGCATCTCGATCGGCGGGGCCATCGCGGCGGAAGCCGCTCCGCACACTGCGCCAACGCAACATGTAGCCGCCGCGCGCCAGGTCGATCCGGCGGCCGTCACGGCTCTTCGGGAGATGAGCGCCTACTTGCAGACCCTGTCGACGTTCAAACTCACGTCCCAGACGAGCCTGGACCTGGTCGCCAACGACGACCAGAAGATCCAACTCGACGGGGTCGCCACCTACAGAGTGCGCAAGCCCAACGCCTTCGTTATCGACGTCGTCAGCGATGACTGGAACCGCAGCTACATCTACGACGGCCACCAATTCACCCTCTCCGCCCCGAAGCTCGGCTATTTCGCGACCTGGGCGGCGCCTGCAAACATCCAGGAGACGGTCGCCTTCGTCGAAAATCGGTTCGGCATCTCCCTGCCGCTGGACGACCTGTTCCGCTGGAGCAGCCCGGACGGTGCGCGCGCCGACGCCCTGACCGCCGGCTTCCTGGTCGGTGCGGAGACGATCCAGGGCGTGAAGACAAATCACTACGCCTTCCGTGAGGGAGACATTGACTGGCAGGTCTGGATTCAGCAGGGCGACCAGCCGCTCCCGCTCAAGCTGGTCATCGTCGATCGCAGGGATCCGACCAACCCGGCCTACGTCGCGCGCCTAAGCTGGACCCTGAACCCGCCCCTCAATGACGAGGATTTCGCGTTCCATCCTGCCAAGGATGCGAAGCGGATCCGCATCGTGCTGCAGCACTAGGGGATTGGCGATGATCAAGATCTCCCGTCTGGGAATGGTGGTCTCGCTGATCGCCGTCGGTTCGCTGCTGGCAGAGCCCGCATTCGCCAGGGGGGGGCGCGGTGGTGGAGGCGGTCGCGGCGGTGGCGGCTTCAGCGGTGGAGGCCGCGGCGGTGGCGGCTTTAGCGGCGGCGGTAGCCGCGGCGGCGGCATCCGGGGCGGCGGCTCAACCAGCATTGGGGGCGGTGGGTTCAACGGGGGCCGCGGCTCGAGCAGCATCTCACGACCGTCAGGTGGTGTTGGCGGTCCCGGCGGTGTGGGTGGCGTCGGCGGTCCCGGAGGCGTTGGCGGCGCCGGTCGCCCCGGAGGCGTGGGCGGAGTTGGCGGCCCTGGCGGCGCTGGTCGCCCGGGCGGACCCGGAGGCGTAGGCGGTGTCGGCGGAGTGGGAGGCGTCGGTGGTGTCGGAGGCGTCGGCGGCGTCGGCGGCGTCGGCGGTGTGGGTGGCGTCGGCGGCGTGGGTGGCGTCGGCGGCGTGGGCGGTGTCGGCGGCGGCGATATAAATATCGGCGGTGGCAACGTGAATATCGGCGTCGGCGTCGGGGGCGGATACGGCTGGGGAGGCTGGGTCGACCACCCGATCCTGGCGGGTGCGGCGATCGCCTGGACGACCGCCGCTGTCATGGGAACGATGTACTACGCGCTCCCGCCCAGTTGCTCGCCCTATGCCTGGGGCGGCTACAGCTACTATGGCTGTGGCGGCGTCTATTATGAGCCCCGCTACGAGGGCGACTCGGTCGTCTACGTGACGATCGCCGACCCCTCAGGCGGCAAGGCGAAACCGCAAAGCGACGCGGCCCCCTCGCCATCCGGGAATACGTCCAGCGAGCCCACTTCAACGCCTTCGCCCTCGGTCTAGGTGGCCATGGCGTGGCTTCAACCTCTCGGATTGGGCGGTGAGATCAGGTCGCGCGCCTGGGTGCGACGCCGCGATCTGCGGCGCGTTGAATGGATCGTCGCGGCGCTGGCGATCTTCGTCCTTCCATCCGCAGCGTTGGTCCAGACCCGGACGGCCGCGCCTGCGCCAAGTCCGCAGGTGCAGTCGGCCCTGCAAAAGGCCGAAGCCGGCGATCCCGGCCCGCTGGTCAAGTTGGCGGACAGCGGCAACACCGAAGCGCAGTACTACGCCGGTGTGCTGTTCATTTTCGGGGGCAAGTTGACCCCGAAGGATCCCGTGCGTGGCTGCGCCTATGAAGGGAAAGCCTCGGCGCACCGGGCCGATGCCATGCATCTGGTGGGCATGTGCTACCAGAACGGCGTCGGCGGCACGCAGGACAAGGCCAAGGCCGAAGCCGCTTACAGCCACGCTGCCGAAATGGGCTTCCCCAAATCGAAGTGCGCCCTGGGCAAGATGCTGATGGCCGAACCTGCCCAGGCCAAACGCGGCCTCGGCCTGTGCCAAGCGGCTGCGCAGGCAGGCGACGTCGACGCGCAGATCGCGCTGGGTGACGCCTACTTCGGCGGGACGGTTACCAAGCGCGATTATTCCGCGGCGCGGAAGTGGTACGAGATGGCCGCGGAGCAGAAAAATCCACAGGCCGGCCGCCGGCTGGGCGAGATGTATGCCAATGGCGACGGCGGCAATAAGGACACGAAGAAGGCGATGTCCTTGTGGATCGCGGGCGAAAAGGCCGGCGATCCGTTGGTCGCGATTCTGGTGGCGGACCAGCTGTTCTCGGATCTGACCGGAGGCCGCAAACCGGGCCCGGGAACCTACGCCTTCCGCGGCGGCGTGCCGGTGGCCGACATCCAGGTCGCCGAGGAATGGTATCAACTGGCCCGGGACCGGGACCCACGGCCCGACGTCCAGGCGCGAGCCAAATACGCCCTTTCCATTCTCCAGGGCTTCCGGACGGCCG
>NZ_DASXNL010000093.1:0-1587 GCF_036495085.1 Phenylobacterium sp.
GACCACCAGGTTGATAGGCCAGATCTGGAAGAGTGGTGACACTCGTAGGAGACTGGTACTAATGGGTCGAGGGCTTGACGGATATTTTGATATCCGTTTCATTGGCACTGTGTGGTTTTGAAGGCCCGTGAGGGGCCAGGACTCTCACCGTTTTCCGGTGGCTATGGCGAGGGGGAAACACCTCTTCCCTTTCCGAACAGAGCCGTTAAGCCCCTCAGCGCCGATGGTACTTGGCTTGAAAGGGCCTGGGAGAGTAGGTCGCCGCCGGTTTTTGTCTGAATGAGCGAGTGCCGCCGGATCCGCTGGGATCCGGCGGCACTCGTCGTTAAATCGTCCGCCCTTCCCGGCCCGGCGGCCGCTGACCGGCGTCAGGTCATGCGCCGGTAACGCCAGACAGAGAGGGGGATGAATACGGCCAGAAGGCCGGCGATCCAGGCGATTGCGCCGGCGAGGGAGGAGGGTATTCCAGGGTTGAGGGCCAGCGAACGCGCCGCGTTTGCGGAGAGGGTTACCGGGCTGACCTTCGCGATCGCCTGGAGCCAGTTCGGCAGCGTCGAGACCGGTACGAACACGGAGCTGGCGAACACGAGCGGAAACAGGACCACGAAACCGGCGGTCTGCGCTGCCTCGGCGCTGCGCACGCTCAGTGCCACAAAGGCGAAGATCCAGCTCAGCGCGAGGCCGAAGGCGCTGACGAGCGCGATGCAGCACACGGCCTGCGCGAAGCCGGCCTGGAAGCGGAAGCCAATGATGTAGCCGACGATGATCATCAGGACGATGATCAGGACGTTGCGTACAAAGTCGGCCACGGTGCGCCCGATCAGCACCGCAGAGCGCGCCATCGGCATCGACCGGAAGCGGTCGATCACGCCGAGTTTCAGGTCGTCAGACAGGCCCACCGCCGTCTGACTGGCCCGGAACGTCACCGACTGCACCAGGATTCCGGGGAGGAGATAGTCGATGTAGCTGACGCCGTGGGGAAGTGAGTGACTTATCGCTCCGCCGAACACGTATGTGAACAGCAACACGAACATGATCGGCTGGATCGTCGAGAAGACGAGGAGATCCGGCTGGCGGACGAAGTGGCGCAGGTTCCGCACGCTGACCACCTGCGCGTCCGTGATGTCGCCCCGAAGCTCTTGCGGTGCGAGGCGGCGTCGCGGCGGCCGCCTCGCGGCGGGGCGCAGCGGCTCGCCCACGCGAGCGGCATGGACGCCATCGCTCGCCGGATTGGGTCGCCCATCGCCGTTCGCGGCGTCAGCCGTCGCCCCGTTCTCGCGCGGCGGCGCGCCGGTCAGCTGCAGGAACACGTCGTCGAGCGTCGGGCGTCGCAGCCCAAGATCGCTGACCGCGATTCCCGCCTTCCGTAGCGCCGAAGCGGCGTCCTCGATCATCTCGAGCCCATCCCGTGGCGCCGGAAGCGTCAGCTGTGCGAGCCGCTCGCCAGGCTCCGGCTCATCGCAGCCGATCCCCGCCAGCGCGACCCTCGCCCGCTCCCGTTCCGCGGAGCTCACCAACTCGACCTCCAGGATCTGCCCGCCAACGCGGTCCTTCAGCTCGCTCCCGGTGCCCTGGGCGATCACCCGG
>NZ_DASXNL010000094.1:0-2992 GCF_036495085.1 Phenylobacterium sp.
CTGTTCGGCACCGTCTACGGGATCATGGACTCGTTCATCGGGATCGCGAACACGAACACCACCAACCTCGCGGTTGTGGCGCCCGGCATCGCCGAAGCGCTTCTGGCCACGGGTCTTGGCCTGTTCGCGGCCATTCCGTCGGTTATCTTCTACAACTACTTCCAGACGCGCATCTCCGCTTACGGCGCGCGTACGGAAGGCTTTGTGGCTGAACTGATGAACGCGATCTCCCGGCAGCTCGACAAAGGAGCGTAAGCCAGATGGGAGCCAAGCTTTCAGGCTCTGGCGGCGGCAAATACGAGGAAGAAGCGAACAGCAGCATCAACGTCACGCCGTTCGTGGACGTCATGCTGGTCCTGCTGATCATCTTCATGGTGGCGGCGCCTCTGGCGGCCGTCACGGTGAAGGTGGCGCTTCCTCCCGCGGTCGCCAAACCAGGCACCAACCCACCCAAGCCGGTCTATATCTCGATCCAATCCAACGGCCGGATCTTCATCCAGGACTTTCCCACGGACCTCGCCTCGCTTGGCGATGACCTTCGCAGACAGGTCGGCGCCAAGCGTGACCCGACCCACGAGCGGATCTTCATCCGTGGCGACAAGGACGTGATGTACGGCGACTTCATGGGCGTGATGAACATGCTGCAGGACAACCAGTTCTACAGCGTGGCCCTGGTCGGCGAAGATAATAACAAGTGAGGCTGACGCATGGCTGATACATCATCGCGTGGCCTCGCTCCCCTGAGCGGCAGCCACAACCCGTTCGACGATCCGCGGCCCAAGCGCCAAAAGGGGTTCTGGATTGCGATCGTCATCGCAGTCATCGTGCACGCCGCGCTTGCTCTCTACCTTTGGAAGAGCAAGTTCGAGCCGAACTTCAAGGAGTACTCCGACGATGTGACGGACGTGGCGCTCATCAAGCCGGTGCCGCCGCCTCCGCCCCCTCCGCCTCCGCCTCCGCCGCCGAACACGCCTCCGCCGCCGCCGCCAAAGCTGCAGCCCAGGCCGCCGGTTGCGGCGCCGCAGGTTCCGACGATCCCGCCCCTCCCGGTTCCGCCGGTAGAGCACCACATCGAGGAGCCTAAGCCGCCGGCCCCGCCGCCGCCGACACCGGTGCACGAGTCGGTCATCACGCAGCCGGACTGGTCGCGTAAGCCCGACGCCGAGGCGCTCGCCAGGTACTACCCTGAACGCGCCCAGCGGATGAGCATCGAAGGAACGGCGACGATCAGCTGCACCGTCAATGCGCGGGGCACGCTCGACAACTGCTCGGTCGTTTCCGAAAACCCGCCTGAAGCGGGCTTCGGTGACGCCACGCTCAAGGCGAGCAAGCTGTTCAAGATGCGGCCGCTTTCCAAAGACGGCGCGCCCGTCGATGGCGGCACTGTTCGCATCCCGCTCCGGTGGGTCCTGCCGAAAGGCTGACCCCTCGCGAACGGCCCAGGATCAAGCCCCGGCGGCGCAAGCCTCCGGGGTTTTTTCTTGACTGGAAGGCGCCTTCACAGTCGGCGTACGACCCCCCATTCTGCGCGGCGTCGAACCGGCGCCTGCGAAGGAACGGCATTGAGCCAGGCAGACAAATCGTGGCCCGCGCAGCGCGCAGATCCTACCGTCGCAAACCCGCGCGAGGACCTGCTGTTCACTGGCGTGGTCGCCGCGGTTGTCGTGGTCCTGCTTTATTTCAACGCCCTGAACGTCGTCGACGAGCGCGCCCGCGGCGGCCATCCGATTGCGCTTTGGGAGCCGCTGGTCTGGGAGGCGACCAGTGGCGCGTACTTCCTGGCAGTCTCACCGCTGGTGGCGGCGCTGACACGGCGGTTCTGGCCCGCCCGGCCGCCCTGGCTACAGAAGGTCGCGGTCCATGCGCTCGCCGCGGTGGTTGTGTCGCTGGCCCATGTCCTGGTGATCGGTGCGGCCCGCTGGGCAATCTATCGCCTCGTTGGCGGCTACTACGCGCCGCTCTGGCCGCTGGGCGACTGGCCCTACGAGTTGCGCAAGGACCTGCTGGCCTACGCTTCAATCGTGGGCATCTATGTCGCCTGGCGGACGATCAGGGCGCGCCCGAGCACGGTCGTCCGGCCCGAGGCCGAGGTCCTGGAGGTTCGAGACGGCGCGCGACGGCACTTCGTGCCCTTGAGCGAGGTCGTCTGGGTGGAGGCGGCCGGCAACTACGTAGAGCTGCACCGCGGCGGGTCTGGTCTCCTGCATCGCGCATCGCTTTCCGCGATGCAGCGCCGGCTGCAATCGGCGGGCTTCGTACGCATTCATCGCTCGCGATTGGTCCGGCGCGAGGCGGTGGCGGCCGTGGAATCCAAGCCGACCGGCGACTTCGTCGTGCGCCTGCGCGATGGCCGCGAACTCGCAGGCAGCCGGCGCTATCGCCACCCGCTGCTGGCGGATTGAAACTGCGTCCGTCCGGCGACTTGATCGCAACGCGTGGCGCGACTAGAACCGCCCCTCGCGATGCGCCGCCTTAGCTCAGTTGGTTAGAGCGCTAGATTGTGGATCTAGAGGTCCCCCGTTCAAGCCGGGGAGGCGGTACCATCGCGGGGCGCTGGAGACGTTGGGCTTTTAGCCGCGCAAACCCGTGACGGTCGCGGGCGGGTTACACATTCAGACAGTCGCGAGCCACTTTGTGTTCGATGGGCGTTCCGGCGATCGATCCCGCGGGGGGCGGTGAGTGGCTCATTCCCCACACGCGCGTAGCGAAATTTTCTCCCGCAGGGCGAACACGGAACCATTTGCTGCGTAGAGCTGTATACTGAGCGGGTCGGGGGATGTTCATGGGATCACCGGCAATGAAAAAAATACTATTGGGAGCGGTCGCCTATCTCGCCCTAGGCACGGCGGCGCATGCATCAATCATCCCCGGGTTGCAAAGCATCACCCCGGTGGGGAGTAATTTCCACTTCAGTTACAACGGCTTCCTCTCCGGCGACGAAGGCTTGGTCGCGGGCAACGAACTGGTGATCTACGATTTCGCCGGCTACGTC
>NZ_DASXNL010000095.1:0-21771 GCF_036495085.1 Phenylobacterium sp.
TGCCGGTGGCGAACAGCAGCAGCGTATCGTTGGTCGAGCGGTCGCCGTCCACCGTCACGGCATTGAAGGTGTTGCGCGTATAGAGGCTGACCAGGTTCTGCAGCGCCGAGGGCGAGATCGCCGCGTCTGTGACCACGAAAGCCAGCATGGTGGCCATGTCCGGCGCGATCATGCCGGAGCCCTTGCAGATGCCGCTGATCTTGACCTTCACCCCGTCGATGTCCGCCACGGCATGGGCGCCCTTCGGGAAGGTGTCGGTGGTCATGATGGCGTTGGCGGCGTTCGCCCAGCCGTCCTCGGCCAGCTTGTGCTCCACTTCGGGCAGGCGGTGGACGATCTTGGCGTCGTCCAACAGCACTCCGATCACCCCGGTGGAGGCGACCATGACGTCGCGCTGGCGGCAGTCGAAACGCTTGGCGGCGGCCGAGCAGACCCGTCGCACCGCGTCGGCCCCAGGGCGGCCGGTGAAGGAGTTCGCGCAGCCTGCGTTGACCACGAGCGCGCGCACGCCCTCACCCTTGGTCATGTCCAGATGCCGCTTGCACCAGTCCACCGGCGCGGAGCCCACGCCGTGGCGGGTGAAGACCCCAGCGCCGCTGGCGCCATCAGGGAAGGTCATCACTAACAGGTCTTCTCGGTCGTGCTTGTAAAAGCCTGCCCGCGCCGTCGCCATCTGAACGCCCGCGATCGGCGGCATCGCCGGGAAGGGCACCGCAAGCGGTGAGACCGGCATGGCGGCTTTCGCAGGCGCGGCCGGCGCCTCCGACGCCGGCGCGCCGGCCGGTTCGGAAAACTGGCGGGCCTGTCTGTCGGCGCGTTTCAGGGCGGCGCGCTTGAGGGCGCTGGCCAAGGGGTCGAACGCCCGCTCCAGCGTCTGACCGACGACCTCGACAGGGCGCGCGGCGGCTTCCAGGGCCTTGCCGGCGGGCCTCAGGCCCTTGCCGGGCGCGGAGGGTTTGCGGGTCACTTCGAGGCCCCTTTCGCTGGCGCCGCAGGCGTCGGCGCAGTCGGCGCGGGTTTGGGCGCGTCGGCGGGCGGGACAGCCTGGCTGGGGGTGTCGGTCTTGACCATCACCTCGACCTTGGAGCGGCTACGCAGCTTCTCCAAGAGGTCGCGGATCTGATCGTAGGTCAGGAAGCGCACGATTTGCGGACGCGCGGCCTCCAGGGTGATCGGCTGCTCGATACGGCGGTCTTCGACCTTCACCAGGGCGAAGCCGCCCTCGACCGGGAACGGGCCGACGATCTGACCGGGCTTGGCGGTTTTCAGCGCCGCATCATAGGTTTCGGGCATCACGTCGATGGTAAAATAGCCCAGGTCACCGCCGTTGAAGCGGGTCGCCGCGTCCGTGGACCGTTCCATGGCCAGGGCCTCGAAGGAGGCTCCCGAAGCCAACAACTTCTTCACGGCCTCTGCGTCGGCCGAATTGCCCATTACGATCTGGCGGGCATGGATCTCCTCGGAGCGCTTGGCGAGCTTCAGCTGTTCCTGGTAGAGGCCGCGCACGGCGTTATCATTGACCGCATCGGAGATCACGCCCTCCACAAGCATGTCGCCCAACACCCGGTCACGCGCGGCGGCCAGCCTGCGCTGGGCCACCGGGTCCTTGTCGAGCTTGCGCCTCATCGCCTCCCCGGCCAGCAGCCTCTGGTCGACCACCTCGTCCAGCACTCGCCGGAAGAGGTCGGAGGAGACATCCAGCGGCTCGCCCTCGCCGATCAGGCCTTGCGCCACCGCCTCGCGCTTGACGTCGGACGCCCAGACGGTCTGGCCGTCGACCCTGGCGGCGGCGCGATCGCCGCGTTCGGGGGGCCGCTCGGCCGTCCCGCCCCTCTCGCAGGCGGCCAGGCCCAGCATCCCCGCAAGCGCGAGGCCGGCCAACGCAGCGCGGCGGAAGGGCCGAATACCGGCCATATGGGTCCCCTCGAAACCGATGGAAAGCGTCCTTTGCGACGCTGCCCGTCCCTAGCCATTTACACGGCGGGATGCAAAGGTTGCGCCCGACCGCGCCACGGACGATCAGGCGCCCGCGGACCAATTATCGGGAGGATTATTTCAATATGCGCGAAGCCGTCATTGTCTCTTATGCCCGCACCGGTCTGGCCAAGTCCGCTCGCGGCGGGTTCAACATCACCCCCACCGTCTCGATCGCCGCCCACTCGGTAAAGCATGCGGTGGCCAAGGCCGGCATCCAAGGCGCCGACGTCGAAGACGTGTTCATGGGCAACGTCGCCCACGGCGGCGGCAACGTCGCGCGCCAGGCTTCGCTGCTGGCGGGCTTGCCCATCACCACCTCCGGCGTGACGGTGAACCGCTTCTGTTCCTCGGGCCTGCAGACCATCGGCATGGCCGCCAACTTCGTGCGCAACGACGGCGCCGACGTTGTGGTGGCCGGCGGGGTGGAGACGATCTCCATGCCCAACATGGGCGCCGGCAAGGACAACTTCGATCCGAAGCTGACTGAGATGTACCCGGCCATCTTCATGCCGATGATCGACACTGCCGACATCGTCGCCGAGCGCTACAAGGTCAGCCGCGAGGCGCAGGACGAATATTCGCTCGAGAGCCAGCGCCGCATGGCCGCCGCCCAGCAGGCCAACAAGTTCGCCGACGAGATCGTCCCGATGAAGACCAAGATGAAGGTGGTCAACAAGGAGACGAAAGAGGAATCCATCGTCGATTACGTGGTCAATCGCGACGAGTGCAACCGCCCGGACACCAGCTCCGAGGGCCTGGCCAAGCTCGAGCCCGTGCGGGGTCCCGGCAAATACATCACCGCCGGCAACGCATCCCAGCTCTCTGACGGCTCGGCCGCCGTGGTGATCATGGAGGCCAAGGAAGCCCAGCGCCGCGGCCTCGAGCCCATGGGCGTGTTCAAGGGCTGGGCGGTGGCCGGCTGCGAACCCGACGAGATGGGCATCGGCCCGGTCTTCGCGATCCCACGTCTCCTGGAACGTCATGGCCTGAAGATCGACGACATCGATCTTTGGGAGCTGAACGAGGCCTTCGCCTCGCAGTGCCTCTACAGCCGCGACAAGCTGGGCATCGATCCCGAGAAGTATAACGTCAACGGCGGCTCCATCGCGATCGGCCACCCCTTCGGCATGACCGGCGCGCGTCTCGCCGGCCACATCCTGCAGGAAGGCAAGCGCCGCGGCGCCAAGAACGTCGTGGTCTCGATGTGCATCGGCGGCGGCATGGGCGCAGCGGGACTTTTCGAAGTCGTCTGACTTCAAGTCCGGCCGCCGCGCCATGTCCGATTTCGGCGCGGTGCGGCTCGAATGTGCGCCGCCGAGGCCTTCCCTTCCCCACTTCCCGGTAGGGAAGGCCCACGCCGCCTTTTGTTTGGCGGCTGTTTGGCGGCCGAAATCGCCGGAGCCTTCGCCGATACGCCGCTACCGTTGCGCCAGCAGGTCTGACAGCGCCCGCAGGCTGTCACGGATTTGGGCGGCTGTGTCGAGGTCGCCCAGCGCTGCCTTGGCCACCATGCCGAGCGCGAATGTTTCAACGACCGCAGCGCAGGCCGCCGGATCGGCGTCGTTGCGCACCGACCCGTTCGCCTGCAGGTTGGTGACCGCGTCCGTCAAGGCGCTCTGCAATTGTGCCGTGTTGGCTCGTAGGCGGCTGCGAAGCAGCGGGGTGTTGAGGCTGTAGGTCCAAGCCTCCAGCTCCAATCGGGAATTTGACGCATCGCCATTTCCCGCACGGGCGAGCAATAGAGCGCATAACTCTTCCAGGCTGCCGGCGTGGGTGATCGCGTCCAGATCGGTCATGTGCCGGTCAGCGAGCCCCTGGATAATGGCGTCCTTGCTGGGGAAATAGCCGTAGATCGCGCCTTTGCTTATTCCAGCCGTCGCGCAGATCTCATCCACTGAGACGTGCACCCCGTGTTTGGCGAAACACTGGGCCGCGGCGTCCAGGATCCGGCTGCGGCGCGACTCGGCGGCGGCGGGGCTGATCTTCGGCATTGCCTTCAATAGCAAGGCTTGCGCTATGCGCGCCATATCGCGTTGACAAAAACCGACCGGTCGGTCTTTTTCCGGCAAGCTTCAGCTTGAGGGAAATTGGTAATGCGTGCGGTTCGGCGTCTGGGATTGGGTGCGATGTGGCTGTTGGCAGGCGCCGCTCCGGCTGCGCTGGCCTCTGCTGAGCCGTCGCCCCGCGACGCCACCACAGTCGAGGACATCATCGTGACCGCGACCAAACGGCCGGAAGCCGTGCGCGACATCCCGGCGTCCATCACCGCCTTCGACGAACGCGCGCTGCAGACCGTGGGCGCCGATGACATGTCGGGATACCTGACACGGGTTCCGGGCGTGGTGTTCAACCAGGCCATCCCCGGCAATTCGTCGGCGATTTTGCGCGGTGTCTCGACGACGACCGGGATCGCCCAGGCGCAAGGCACGACCGGTTATTTCATCAACGACGTCCCGATGACCGATCCGTTCTACTCGGCGGGCATCCCCGACATCGACACCTTCGACGTGGACAACGTCACAGTGCTGCGCGGGCCGCAAGGTACGCTGTTTGGCTCTGCGTCGCTGGGTGGAGCGATCAACTACCAGACCCGCAAGCCCAACCTCACCGACTACGATGCGCGGGTCCGCGCGACCTATGAGACGACGGCGCATGGCGGCGACGGCTATGGCGGCGACGCCATGGTCAACGTGCCCCTCGTCACGGACAAGCTGGCCATTCGCGCCGTGCTGGTCGACCGTCGCGACCCGGGCTACGTCGACAACCTGGGCACGGGTGGACGGGACACCAACCGCGCGCAAGTCAGCGGCGGCCGGCTGTTGGTCGCCTTCACGCCGACCGCGGCCACGCAGGTTAATTACCTCTACCTGCAGCAGACCGAGTCCACGCCGGATGCCGGCGCGGCCGATCCGTCGCTGGGCGACTACGCGAAACGCACTCTGGTCGCCGAGCCGTTCAGCTACCGCACCACCATCCACAACCTGCGGCTCGACCAGGAGCTCGGTTTCGCCACCCTGACGGCGACAGCGACCCATCACGCCAAGTCCTTCAGTTCGGTGCAGGATTACTCGGGACTTGCACCCGCCTTTGCGCCGGTGTCGTTCCTGGAGGGCGGAACGAGTAAGGGCGACACCTTCGAAGCGCGCCTGGCTTCGCCTACAGGCCAGCGGTTCGAGTACCTGGTCGGCCTGTTCTACGACTCCACCGATGAGCTCGTGCGTGACACCCTGGTTGCGCCGACCGCGGCCGCGGTCGTGGGTTCGCCCACTCTGATCGACGCGCCCGTGCGCATCCGCGGACGGGAGGGCGCGGCGTTCGGCGAAGCGACCTATCATCTGACGGACACCTTCAAGGCGACCGTCGGCGGTCGCGCCTTCCGCACCGAGCTCGACACCGACACGACCCAGGGCGGGCCGCTGGCGGGCGGCTTCAGCGAAACCTTCGGCCATTCGCGCGATAGCGGCTTCTCCCCCAAGGCCTCGCTGACCTGGGAGCCGAGCGCCGAGCAGATGGTCTATGCGCTGGTCTCGAAGGGCTTCCGCTTCGGTGGCCCGAACATCGCCGTCGACCCGACGTTTAAAATCCCCTCGCAGTTCGGATCCGACTCGCTGGTCAACTACGAACTGGGCACGCGAACGGCGTGGCTTGACCGGCGGGTGCTGCTCGACGGCACGCTATTCTACGTCGACTGGAGCGACATCCAGGTTTCGCAGCGCAGCCCTTCGGGTTTCATCTACACTGCTAACGCCGGAAAGGCGCGCAACGTCGGGGCCGAAGCCAGCGCGACCTGGCTTGTCACCCAGGACCTTCGGCTGAACTCGGCGGCCACCTACCTCGACGGGGAACTGCGGCGCGACTACGGAACCGGCGCGAGCCTGGTGACGGCCCCCACCCAGCTGCCGGGCGCTTCGCGCTGGCAGGTCTCGAACAGCCTGAACTACACCCTGTCCTCAGCGCCGCTTCAGCCGATGCTGGTGGTCAGCCATCGCTACATCTCCGGCGCGCCGGGCGAACTGTCGCCCTCGCCCCCGCGGCAAGGCGATTACAACCTCTTCGACCTGCGGCTGTCGACGACCATCCGCAAACTGGAGCTTAGCGCGTTCGCCGAGAACGTCGGCGACGTGCGCGGCGTCACCGCCGCTTCCACCAGCGTCCACGGGCCGACGCAGTACCTGGTCCGGCCCCGCACACTCGGCATAACCTTGGACTATCGCCTATGAGGCGCGGCCTGGCAGCCCTCGTCCTTGCGTCAGGTCTCTGCGCCTCTGCAGCGACGGCGACCGAGGCGCAGGGCTGCCGGCCGGCCGGCGTCGGCCGCGACAGCTTCTGTCAGGTCAACGGGATCAGGCTGCATTACGTGGACTGGGGAGGTCACGGACCGGCCGTAATCCTTCTGAGCGGGCTCGGCAACTCGGGGCGAATCTTCGACGACCTCGCGCCTCGCCTGACCGCTGGGCGCCGCGTCATCGCGGTGACCCGCCGCGGCTACGGCCAGTCGGACCATCCCTCGCAGGGCTATGCGAACGCTGAGCTCGTCGGTGACATCCTGGGCCTGATGGACCGGCTGGACATCGCGAAAGCCTCGTTTGTTGGTCACAGTATCGCCGGCGGTGAGCTGTCGAGCCTCGGCGCCGACCACCCCGACCGCGTCGAGCGACTGGTCTATCTGGACTCGGCCTACGATCGCAGTCGCGCGCTGGAGCTGACGAATGGCGTCCCGCCGGGCGCCGCGCCCAGCAAGGCAGACCTCGCCAGCCTGGCGGCGCAGGCCCGATGGCGTCAGGCGTTGCTCCAGACGCAGTCGCCGGCGGTGGGCGCCGACCTTCGCGAGATCATGGCGCAACGGGGTGACCACATCGTCCCAACGACTCCGCTGCCGACGCTTTTGGCCATCCTTAGAGGCGACGTCGCCGCCCCGCCCCGCTATGCGGCGATCCGCGCCCCAGCGCTTGCGGTCTACACATCGAAGGACGTCGCCGATCAGGTCGCGCCAGGGACGCCGCCGGCGCAGCGCGCCGCTATCGTGGCCTACTCTGTCCACGTCATCCGACCGTGGATGCTGCGGGCTCAGGCTGATTTTCTGGAGCACAAGATTTGCGGCGTGGCCGTCGAGCTGCCCCACAGCACGCATTATTTCTTTCTGCAGGCGCCGGCAAAGACAGCAACCCTGATCGCAGCCTATCTGGCCGCGGGGGACCCCTGCGCCTGGCGCCCGCCATCGCCGATCGGTGAGGGCGGGCGGTGAGAAGGCCGCCCGCGGAGGGGGCCAGGGATCTCAGCGCGCCGGGGTGAAAGCGGTGGCGGGCTGGAAGAGCTCGACAAAATTGCCGGACGGATCCTGGAGCAGGACCTGTTTGCCGCCCGGTCCCTGCAAGATGTCGTTGCGAAACGGCGCGCCGGCGCGCCGGAGGCGGGCGACTTCGGCGTCGATGTCGTCGACAATCAGGTGAATGCGGTTCCATCCGCCAGGGCCGGGCTTTGCGCCATCGGGCATGGCGCGTCCGGCAGAGCTCACCGGTCCGCTGAGCAGCAATCGCAGGCGCCCGCGGGCGACGTCGGCGAAGGCGGGCGGGAAGTTCGTCAGGACCTCGAAGCCGAGGAACTTCGTGTAGAAGTCGGTCGCCGCCTCAACGTCGTCGACCATATAGCGGACACTCACCATTTCACTGAGGTCGGTCACGGGATTCTCCTTGGCTCGGGGCGAACGGTGTTGGGCTCGGAGATCGCGGCGAGGAGGAACTCGATGCGGGTCGCCAGTTCGGCGGCCGTTTGCGCAAACAGCGGGTAGGTGACCTCGTCGGGATCGCCGGTCACGGGGTTGGCGATGCTCCAGTGGACGGTCTCAGGATGGGCGGGGAACTCCGGGCACACTTCGCGCACACGGTCGCACAGGCTGATCACCCAATCGAAACTCCGGCCTGCGAGCGCATCCAGGTGCCTGGGCGTGTGACCGGCCAGGTCGAGGCCATATTCGTCGCGCATCACCCGGACCGCGTTGGGGTGCAAAGGCCTGGGATGGCTGCCGGCGCTCACCGCCTCTATGGCCCCGCCGGACCGAGCCCTCGCCAGAGCTTCGGCCATCGGGGACCGCGCGCTGTTGCCACTGCAAAGGAACAGCACTTTCACCCGGCCGATCGACTCCTCATTGCGCGGGGTTGGGGTCAGACGCAGGCCAGGGTGGAGCGCCCCGCCGGTCGCAGACAAGAGGCTTCCGATCCGCGCCAGATCCAACCCGTAGTACGTGTCCCTGCGATCGGCCGAACTTCGCCGGGCAGAGACGAGACGCCCATCGCGCAGCTTGGCCAGGTGGTAGGAGACCAGGTTCTGAGCCTCGCCAACCAACCCGGTCAGTTCGTGCACCACCCGGTCGCTCCGCGCCAGCTCACTCAAAATGCGCCAGCGTAGGGGATGCGCGGCGAGCTGGAGGAACTCGGGCGGACCGACGTCCGGCTGAAGCGGCTGGGTGCTCATGCCCTTCATTTACATCAAGCCGCCTTGATGCATCAAGACGTTTTGATGTACCGTGCCGTCCGACGGAGCGCACCACGCGCCTCTGGAGCCGAAGGAGGAGTGGCATGAACAGACCGGCTTTATCCGCCCTGGCGCTGATGTTTTCGGTCGGAGCGCATGGCGCAAGCGCCCAAGACCTCGCGAAAAACAGCTCTGCGTTGGTCAGGGTTCGCTACATGGTGAGCGACGTGCCGGCCGCCGCGGGGTTCTATACGAGCAAGCTCGGCTTCAAGGTCGACCTCTCGGCGGGCGGCTATTTCGCCGCGCTGTCCCGCGGCGGGCTTCAGCTTCTTCTGAGCCCGACAAAGGGGCCAGGCGGCGCCTCGCAGCCCATGCCGAACGGCGAGCGCCCTGCCCCAGGAGGCTGGACCCGCATCGTTCTCAACGTGGCCGACCTGCAGGGCGAAGTGACCAGGCTTCGCAAAGAGGGCGTCCATTTCCGCAACGACATCACGACCGGACCTGGCGGCAAGGAGATCCTGCTCGAGGATCCCTCCGGAAATCCTGTCGAGCTATTTCAACCGGGTTGACCAGCCGGTTTCCCGACGCTCGGCCAGGAATTTTCTGGTTGGCTCCCGCCGAGGGCCGCTTCAAATCAAATCCGCTGCTTAAGCCGCGGCCCGATACTTCGCGCCACAGGGGCCTTGCGTTGACTTGAGGGTGGGGGCTGCTTAAGTCTCGCGCGCCCCTGACACAGCGGTTTTCCCGGCGGGCGAAGGGCCTTGTCGCCGCCGGATGGATTTGACCACTTGAGCATGTTCCAACGGTTCTTCGGCTCTTCCAACGACCGCAAGGTCAAGTCGATGCAGGCGCGCGTCCTGAAGATAAACGCGCTCGAGCCGAAAATGGAGGCGCTCTCCGACGAGGACCTGCGCGCCAAGACGGTGGAGTTCCGCGAGCGGCTGGCCAAGGGCGCGACCCTGGACGAGCTGCTGGAGGAGGCCTTCGCCGTGGTCCGCGAAGCCGCGCGCAGGGTGCTGGGCCAGCGACACTACGACGTGCAGCTGGTCGGCGGCATGGTGCTGCACCAGGGCGGCATCGCCGAGATGCGGACCGGTGAAGGCAAGACGCTCGTCGCCACGGCGCCCGTCTACCTGAACGCCCTTGCCAGCAAGGGCGTGCACCTGATCACCGTCAACGACTACCTGGCGCAACGCGACGCCGAGTGGATGGGCCAGATCTACCGGTTCCTGGGCATGGAGGTGGGCGTCATCGTCCACGGGCTCAGCCAGGGTCAGCGCCAGGCGGCCTACAACGCCGACATCACCTACGGCACCAATAACGAGTTCGGCTTCGACTACCTGCGCGACAACCTGGTCTATGAAGCCGGCGAAATGGTCCAGCGGGGGCACAACTTTGCGATCGTCGACGAGGTGGACTCGATCCTGATCGACGAAGCCCGCACGCCGCTGATCATCTCGGGCCCCACCGAGGATCGCAGCGAGTTCTACAAGACCATCGACCTGCTCGTAAAAGAGCTGATCAAGGACCCTACCAACTACGACTTCGACGAGAAGCAGCGGCAGGTGATCCTGACCGAGGAGGGCTCGGAGCGGATCGAGGAGATCCTCCTGGCCGGCGGACACCTGGCCGAGGATTCAGCCGGACTCTATGACGCGGCCAACGTCTCGGTCGTGCACCATGTGAACCAGGCGCTGCGCGCCAACGTCCTCTACCAGCTCGACAAGGACTATATCGTCCGCGCCGGCGAGGTGATCCTGATCGACGAATTCACCGGTCGCATGATGCATGGCCGGCGGCTCTCGGAGGGCCTGCACCAGGCGATCGAAGCCAAGGAAGGGGCGGTCATACAGCCCGAGAACCAGACCCTGGCCTCGGTGACGATCCAGAACTACTTCCGCCTCTATTCCAAGCTCTCGGGCATGACCGGCACGGCCGCCACCGAAGCCCAGGAATTCCTCGACATCTACAAGATGGATGTCGCCGAGATCCCGACCAACCGACCGGTGGTGCGGATCGACGACGACGACGAGGTCTATCGCACGGCCGCCGAGAAGCATGTGGCGATCATCGGCCTGATCGAGGACTGCTATCGCCGCGGTCAGCCGATCCTGGTCGGCACCGTCTCGATCGAGAAGTCCGAGCAGCTTTCGGAGCTGCTCAAGGCGCACAAGTTCGAGATCGACGGCAAAAAGCAGTCCGGCATCCCGCACAACGTCCTGAACGCCCGCTACCACGAGCAGGAGGCGCTGATCGTCGCCGACGCCGGCGTGCCGGGCGCGGTGACCATCGCCACCAACATGGCCGGCCGCGGCACCGACATCCAGCTCGGCGGCAACATCGACATGAAGGTCATGCAGTGGCGTGACGAGCAGCGCACCCTGGGGGTCGAGGTGACACCTGAGATGGCGTTGGAGCACCGCCACCAGGTCGAGGGCGAGATTGCGGCGCTGAAGGAAAAGGCGCTGGCGGCCGGCGGCCTCTTCGTGCTCGGCACCGAGCGTCACGAGAGCCGGCGGATCGACAACCAGCTGCGCGGCCGCACCGGCCGCCAGGGCGACCCCGGACATTCGAAATTCTTCCTGTCCTGCGAGGACGACCTCTTGCGCATCTTCGCCGGCGAGCGGCTCGACGGGATCATGCGCACCTTCGGCGTCCAGGAAGGCGAGGCCATCACCCACAAGTGGCTGAACAGCGCCATCGCCACCGCCCAGAAGCGCGTCGAGCAACGCAACTACGAAATCCGCAAGAACCTCCTGAAGTACGACGACGTCGTGAACGACCAGCGCAAGGCTGTGTTCGAGCAACGCGCCGAGTTCATGGCCGCGGGCGACCTCTCCGAGGTGATCGGCGAAATGCGCCGCGACACAATCGAGGATTTCGTCAACCGTCACCTGCCGCCGAAGGCCTATGCCGAGCAGTGGGACGTCGAGGGGCTGGACCACCACGTCCGCGAGTTCCTGGGCCTGGAGCTGCCGATCAAGGCTTGGGCAGCCGAGGACGGCATCGCCAACGACGAGATCGAGGAGCGGATCAACAAGGCCGCCGATGCCCGCGTCAGCGAACGCGACGCCAAGGTCGGCGACCACATGCGCACGGTGGAGAAGAGCTTCCTCCTGCAGATGATCGATCTGCAGTGGCGCGAGCACCTCATGCACCTCGACCACCTGAGGAACGTCATCGGCCTGCGCGGCTATGGCCAGCGCGATCCGCTGAATGAGTACAAGACCGAGGCCTTCACCCTGTTCGAAGGCCTGCTTGTCGACCTCCGCCAGAACGTCACCCGCTGGTTGATGACGGTGGAGTTCCAGTTCGAGGAGCCGCCGCAGCCACCGCCGGGACAGTTCCAGGAGATCCATCTCGATCCCCTGACCGGCGAGAACGCCGCCCAGATGGGTTTCCTGCCCGACGGCCTGAACACCGAACAGCGCCAAGCGCTGCCGGTCACCGCGCTGCCGGAGGGCTGGGAGAACTCCGGCCGCAACGCCTCTTGCCCCTGCGGATCAGGCAAGAAGTTCAAGCACTGCCACGGCGCGCTGGTCTGAAGCGCGCCTAGAGCATTGGGCCCGGCGCAATCGCTTGGCCGCTGAATCGGCCTCGCAAATCATGGCTGCTGGTTCAGCGGTCGGATCGCCTGGAACTGATCGCACGGGGCTTTAGCGCAACCGTTTGCGCCGCTGGTCGTTCTCAGGGCCTAGGTAACCGGGGGTTTGAGTATGGCCACCTACCGCGCCTACCGCGTCGACCGCCATCGCCGGATCAAGACTGGCGAGTGGCTTGAAGCGCCGAGTGACGAGGCTGCCGTCGAACAGGCCGAGGAACTCTGCGAAGAGGACGCGCCCATCATCGAAATCTGGCAGTCGACCCGCCTGGTCGACGAGATCGAGTGCGGGGAAGACTGAGCGGCCTTTGTGTGCTCGATCTGAAAGCCGCAAGGGTTGGCGCGAAGCCTCGCCGGTCAGAAATCCATCCAGTTGCCGTGGAAGCCGAAGGGCACGCGACGCGGCATCTGGGCCACGGCGATCGGCCCCTTGGCGATATCCTGCGCCTCGAAGACCAGTAGGTCGCTGCGGTCTTCGCCGGCCCGGTAGACCACCGCGGTGATCCAGCCGTCGCCTTCGTCAGCCGTCGCCGAGCGCGGCACAAACACCGGCTCCGACGTCGCGTCTCCGCCGTCGAGTTCGTAGACCTGCCTCTTGCCGGTCTGAAGGTCGAGATGGGCGATTGAGTTCAGGCGCACGGTCTTCGAAGCTGTGGGGTCGGCCGCATACCAGCCGTGGCGGTGCTTGCGGGTCTCCACACGAGGGTCGACGCGCGGGAATTCGCCGTCGATGTCGTCGATCACCTGTTCGTGGATCGCATCCGAGGCGCCGGCGAGGTCGAAGGTCCAGCGAACAAGCCGGGCCGCGGTCTTGTCGCCCGGCGAGCCGTCCGCCTTCGGGAACAGCGGCGCGGCCGGGTAGCGCATGACATCGGCGAAGAGCTTGTCGCCCTCCTCCCAGGCGTTCAGTGGGTGGAAGACGTAGCAGGCCTCGGTGTTGAACCAGCGGATCGACGCGACGTCGCCGTCGCGGCGCATGACGCCCACATGGCTGCCCTTGTCCGGCTCCCAGGCGAACGGCGGCAGGCCGCTCGTCGCCCGCTGCAGGCTGGCGGTCAGCGGCAGGACCGGGAACAACACGTGGTTTTCGGTGACCATGAAGTCGTGGACCATGGCGGCGAACGGCGCCTGGAACTCGTCGCGTCGCACCACCCTTCCATCCGCGGCGGTGACACCGTAGCTCATGCCTGCGGAGAGCGGGGTTTCGCCGACGCCGTAGGCGAACCAGACCATCTCGCCGGTCTTGGGATCGATCTTGGGGTGGGCCGTGACGCGGCCCTGGTAACGCCGAACGTAGCCACACGAGGCCAGGGTCTTGGGATCCATCTCGAAGGGATGGTGGCCCTCCTCCAGAGCCATCAAAAGGCCGGCGTGCCAAACGATGTTGGTGTTGGCCACGCCGCCCTCGTTACCCACGGTCAGCGGGTCATTGGCCAGCGGATTGCCGCTTCCGAACAGGGACCGGCCATGCGTGTGCTCCAACTCCCATTTGGGCGTGCGCACGTAGCGGTTACGGTAGCGGACCTTCCCATCCCCGACATAGAAGCCGTGGACCATACCGTCACCGAAGAACCAGTGATGGTTCGGGTCGCGCGGCTCGAACTGAGGGTTTGGGCCGATGCGGAAGAGCGCACCGCGTAAATCCGCCGGGATCTGACCCGTCACGGTCAGGTCGAAATCGTCCTCGCTGCGGACTGGGGCGAAGTTTCCGGCCAGATAGGGATTGGTGCGCGCACTGCCGTCCATCGCCGCCTCCTGCATGACAATTTACGTGGTAAATTTATAGGGTAAAAAGTAACGTTCTGCAAGAGGTTTCGTGCAAATCTCACCGTATGCCCCGAGTCCTTTCCGACACCGACGTCGCTGACTTCCGCGATCGGCTTTGTGAAGCCGCTGAACGCCTGTTCGCGGAGCGGGGCCCTGACGCGGTGACGATGCGCCAACTGGCCGCCGAACTCGGGGTCTCGCCGATGACCCCGTACCGCTATTTTGAGGATAAGGACGACATCCTGGCGGCCGTGCGGGCCAATGGCTTCAACCGCTTCGCCGAAGCCCTGGAGACTGCGCGCAACAGCGCCAAAGGTGCGCGCGCCATAGGGATGGCGGTGGGCGAGGCCTACATCACCTTCGCCCTCGAGCACCCGCATTCCTACAAGCTGATATTCGACTTCAACCAGCCGCACGTCGAGAAGTACCCGGAGCTGGTCGCCGCCGGGCAGCGCGCCCAAAAGACCATGACCGGCTACATCGAAGACGCCCTTGCAGAGGGGCTGATGAGTGGCGACCCGGCGCAGATCGGCCTGATGAACTGGGCCGCGATCCACGGCGCGGTAATCCTGGAGCTGTCAGGCATGCTCCCGCCGGGCGGCGCACGTCAGATCTACAAGGGCTTCGACGTCGCCCTCACGCGCGGCCTGCGTCCGCAAGACTAGGCGTCTTGCGTCACGCCGTCGGCCAGCGCTGTTACGGTCTCGGATACGGGGTGCAGGCCATGTCGGACGCTTCGCTCGATCACTCGCTCGCAGGATTGGCGCCGCCGCCGGAGAAATGGCCGTCGCTGTTCAAACAGCTGGATAGCTCGTCAAACGCCTTCGAGACCCTCCCCCGGGTTATTTTCGAACAGCCCGTCGTCCGATCGAAGTCGCCGTTCGGCGTAACCGTGATGGTGCATGATCCGGAGGGCGTACGGCGCGTGCTGCTCGACAACGCCGCCAACTACCCGAAGGACGAGATGTCCAACCGGATCTTCACGGCGATGTTCGGCGAAGGCCTGTTGAGCGCTGAGCCCGCGATGTGGAAGCGACACCGCAAGGTCATGGCGCCCGCGTTCGATCCCCGGAGCGTCGCCTCCTACGCCCCGGCCATGGCTGCCGCCGCCCAGGCCTTCAGCGAACGCTGGGCGGCCCTTCCGGACCTGACCGACATCGACATGGCGCAGGAGATGAAAGCCCTCACGTTGCGGATTATCTGCGAGACCATGTTTTCATCGGATGCCCCCGAACTGGTGAGCCTCGCCGGCCCCGCCCTGGGCTTTAGCCGTAACGCGCTCAACTTCGGCATCCTCGACCTGCTCCCGGTGATCGGCCCGATGCGACTGAAGTCCAAGCAGACGGCGCTCCACGAGGACTTCAGCGCCATGGACGGGGCGATCTATCGGATGATCGATGAGCGTGAGCGCAACCTCGCCGGCGCTCCGAACGACCTGCTCACCAGACTTGTCGCCGCCAAGGATCCAGAGGATGGCGCCGGACTGAGCGCCCAGGAAGTGCGCGACGAGGTGATCACAATCTTCGAGGCCGGCCACGAGACCACGGCCGTCGCCATGACCTTTACCTGGTACCTGCTCTCGCAGCATCCCGCTGTGGAGGCGCGCCTGCACGCCGAGCTCGACAGGGCGTTGGGCGGCCGCACGCCCAACGCCGAGGACCTGGCTGATCTCCCCTACACACGCCAGGTCATCGAGGAGGCCATGCGGCTCTATCCGCCGGCCCCGGCGGTTACCGGCCGCAGGGCGTTGGCGGCGGACGAAATCTGCGGCCAGAAAATCAGCGCCGGCGACAGGATCCTCATCTCCACCTGGGTGCTGCATCGTCATCGCGCGCTGTGGGACGCCCCTGAACGCTTCGATCCCGACCGCTTTTCGCCCGAACGGAGCGAGGGCCGGCCGCGCTTCGCCTACATCCCGTTCGGAGGCGGGCCAAGGATCTGCATCGGCGCGCAACTTGCGATGACCGAGGCGACCCTGATCCTCGCCACCCTCGCCCAACGATTCCGCCCGCGGCTGAAGACCCCTCAGCAAGTGAAGTTGAGCGCTCGTATTACGCTTGCGCCGGAAGGCGGGTTGAAGATGCGGCTGGAGCGCCGGGACGCCGCTTGACCGCCGTCGCGGCAAGCCCGCAGGGTCACACCCATCCGGGAGGCCGCCATGGCAGAGATCAAGCCGTTCGAAGTGATCTGGACCGAAGCTGAGGTCGAATCCGTGCTGAGGCCGGTTCGCAGCTACCCCTGGCCGCCGATACCCGACGTCCCCGACGGCTGGGCCTATGGCTGCGACGCCGGTTATCTGCGCGGGCTGTGCGATCACTGGGCGGGCGCCTACGACTGGCGCGCGGCCATGACCGACCTCAACCGCTTTCCGCAGTTCACAGTGGCGATCGAGGACTTCGACATCCACTTCCTGCACGTCGTTGGCGAAGCAAATGGGAGCCGTCCGCTCATCATCACCCACGGCTGGCCGGGATCGCACTACGAGTTCTGGCAGGTGATCGAAAAGCTGGCGTTCCCCAGCCGCTTCGGTGGCCAGGCGAGCGACGCCTTCGACCTGGTGATTCCATCCCTGCCGGGCTTTGGATTCTCGTCAAAGCCCAAGCGGCCGGTCGGCCAACGCACCACCGCGCGGCTGTTCAACACCCTGATGAGCGAGGTGCTGGGCTATAAGACCTATCTGGCTCAGGGCGGCGACTGGGGCGCGATGGTCACCTCGTGGCTGGCGCGCGACCACGGTGCAAATGCGCGCGCGATCCACCTCAACATGTTGGGCTTCAGGCCGCCTGGCGGGCCGCAGGGCGAGGCGGAGGTCGCCTGGGCCCAGCGCCAGGCTGGCGCCATGGACGTCATGGGTGCCTACTTTCGCCTGCAGGTCTCCAAGCCGCAGTCCCTGGCCTGGCTGGGCGCCGGCAATCCGGTAGGCCAGGCCGCCTGGATCGCCGAACGCTTCCATGACTGGTCGGACCTGTCGAACAAGTCCCTGGACGAGGCCTTTCCGAAGGATCGGCTGCTCACCAACATCATGCTCTATGTGATGACCGGCAGCTTCGCGACAGGCGCCTGGTACTACCGCGGGCTGGTCGAGGAAGGCGGACTCGCTTTCCAACCCGGGGAGCGCTGCGAGACGCCCACCGCCTTCGCCAACTTCCCCGGCGAGCCGCTCTACCAGGCCCCTCCCCGGTCTTTCGCGGAGCGCGCCTACAACATCGTGCGCTGGACCGACATGCCGCGCGGCGGCCATTTCGCGGCGATGGAGGAGCCGGACCTCTTCGTGGAAGAAGTTTGCGGGTGGGCGAGGTCCCTCTAGCCGAACCCTGGATATCCGCTAACAAGCCCGGAACGGCCCCCGCAAGGATCCCTGACCATGCCCGCAACCCTCGAGGCGGTTCGTCCGATCGCGCTCTCGGAAATCGAGGCGGCCCGTGAGCGGATCTCCACGACCTGCGTGCGCACGCCACTGGTCCGCCTGGAGCTCGGGGCGGGCTTCCCCGATATTCGATTGAAGCTGGAGAACCTGCAGCCGATCAACGCCTACAAGCTGCGCGGGGCCGCCAATGCGGTGGCGATGCTGTCGAACGACGAGCGCCAGTTGGGCGTCTGGACGATCAGCGCGGGCAATGCGGGCCAGGGCGTAGCCTATGCCGCACGTCAGGCAGGCGTCCCATGCACTGTGGTGGCGATCGAGACGGCGCCTGCCTCCAAGCTGGAGCGAATGCGGGCCCTGGGCGCGCGGCTGGTCACCGTGCCCTACGAAGTGGCCTGGAAGGCCCTCGACGAGCGCGCCTATCCAGGGGTCCAGGGAACCTTCATCCACCCCTTCGACGATCACAATTTCATCGCCGGCCACGCCACGATGGGCCTGGAGATCCTGGAGGATGCGCCCGATGCGGTCGCCGTGATCGGCGGGGTCGGCGGCGGCGGGCTGATCACCGGCGTCGGCAGCGCGGTCAAGGCCCTCGCGCCCGACATCAAGGTCTGGACCGCTGAACCCGAGACCGCCGCGCCCGCGGCGCGATCCTTCGCCGCCGGCTCGCCGCAGCCCTTCCCCGAGTGGGAGGCTTCCTTCGTCGATGGGGCCGGCGGCCAGAGCGTCTTCCCACGCATGTGGGAGCGGATGAGGCCGCTGGTCGATGGCTCGATCGTCGTAACCCTCGACGAAACCCGGCGCGCAATGCGCCTGATGGCGGAAAAGGCGCGGGTGATCTCTGAAGGCGCGGGCGCCTTGCCGCTCGCAGCCGCCCTGACCGGCAAGGCCGGACAAGGTCCGATCGTGGCCATCGTCTCCGGCGGCAACGTCGACCTGGCGACCTTCTGCGAAATCCTTCAAGCGAGCGCCAGCTGACCCAAGGACCCATGGCCCGATACGACTTCGCCTCCGACAACGCCGCTCCCGCCGCGCCCGAAGCCATGCAAGCCATGGTCGCGGCCAACAGCGGCTTCGCCTCAGGGTATGGCACCGATGAGGTCACCGCCCGCGCCGCGGACCTCCTGCGCGAGCTGCTGGACGCCGACGCTGAGGTGCGGTTCGTGGGCTCGGGCACCGCGGCCAACGCTATTTCGCTGGCTGCGCTTTGCAAGCCGTTCGAAGCGGTGCTCGCCCACGAGCACGCCCACATCTGCACCGACGAGACCGGCGCGCCCGGCTTCTTTGGCCAGGGCCTCGGCCTGATCCCGCTGCCAGGCGCCTCCGGGCGGATCGAGGCCGCCGCGCTCGGCGGTGCATTGGCTCAGCCCGACGTCTCCTACCGCCAGTCTCCGGCGGCGCTCTCGCTGACCAACGCCACGGAATACGGGGCCGTCTATTCAGTCGAAGACCTCGCCACGCTTGCTGCGGCGGCCAAGGCCAAGCAGCTGAGCATCCATCTGGACGGCGCGCGCTTAGCCAACGCCGCGGCCGCCGGCTTCGACCTGAAGGCCATCAAGGGGCTGGGCGCCGACATCCTGGTGGTCGGCGGGACCAAAGCCGGCATGCCGCCGACCGAAGCGGTGGTGCTTTTCGACCGCGCGCTCGCCCGACGCTTCGACGCGCGATTGAAGCAGGCGGGTCAGCTGCCCTCCAAGGCGCGATACTTTGCAGCGCCCTTCATAGGCATGCTCGAGGGAGGCGCGTTCCTGCGTCACGCCGCCCACGCCAACGCCATGGCTCGGCGACTCGCGGAGCAGATGCCCTTCCCGATCCGCCACGAGGTGGAGTCCAACGCCGTCTTTGTGGAGATGGACGAGCCGACGCTGGCCCGGCTGCACGCGGGCGGCTGGTTCGCCTATCGGTTCCTCGACGGATCCGTCCGCTTCATGTGCTCCTGGGCGACAACGGCGGACGCCGTCGACAGCCTTTGCGAGGCCCTGGTGCGGATCGCCTGACGCGAGGGGGCGGCGAACCCAAAGTTCGCCGCCCCCCGAGGTCCAGCTAAGATCGCGACAGATCAGAAGCTCTTGCTGACGGTCACGTAGAGCCGGCGCCCGACACAGTCGAAGCCACTGTAGAGCGGGGCGTTACCCACCCGGTTGTCGAACCCGGACGAGATCTGCGGCGGGTTCTTGTCGAAGAGATTGCGCGCCGCCGACGCCTGGCGCCGGCGGCTTCTATCCTGGAGCTTATGCGTCCGCCAACTGGCGGCGGCTGGCCATGCGCTCAAGCCGCGCATGGATGATTTCCTCGGCCTCACGGACGATCCGGTGGATCAACTCGGCGCAGGTCGGGATGTCGTGGATCAAGCCCTGGATTTGCCCAGCCGACCAGATGCCGGCGTCGTTGTCGCCGACCTCGTAGACGCTGCGGCCACGCGTTCCCGCCACCAACTCGCGCACATCCTCGAACTTCGCGCCCTCGCGCTCCAGAGCCACGACCTGCTGGCTGATCGCGTTCTTCGCCACGCGGCTGGTGTTGTGCATGGTGCGGAAGATCAGGTCGGTGGAGCGCTCGTCGTTCTCGACAATCTGGCGCTTGATGTTCTCATGGATCGGGCTCTCCACCGTGCACATGAACCGGGTGCCCATGTTGATCCCCTCGGCCCCAAGGGCCAGCGCCGCCACCAGGCCGCGGGCGTCGCCAAAGCCGCCCGAGGCGATCATCGGAATCTTGATCCTGTCCGCCGCTGCCGGGATCAGGATCAGGCCAGGCACATCATCCTCGCCCGGGTGACCGGCGCATTCGAAGCCATCGATGGAGATCGCATCGACGCCCATGCGCTCGGCGGAGAGACCGTGGCGGACCGAGGTGCACTTATGGATCACCTTGATCCCGTGCTTCTTGAACTCCTCGACGTGTTCGATCGGCTTGTTGCCCGCCGTCTCGACGATCTTGACCCCCGCCTCGATGATGGCCTGGCGGTATTCAGCGTAGGGCGGCGGGTTGATGGCCGGCAGGATTGTCAAATTCACCCCGAACGGCTTGTCGGTCAGCGAGCGGCAGCGCGCGATCTCCTCGGTCAGCTTCTCAGGCGTCGGCTGGGTAAGCGCGGTGATGAAGCCCAACCCGCCTGCGTTGGCGACCGCGGCCACGAGTTCGGCGCGCCCGACCCACTGCATGCCACCCTGTACGACGGGGTGTTCGATCCCGAAGGCTTCGGTGAACCGGGTCTTCAGCGCCATGAGGAGTCCTCCAAACAAGTGTTTGGATGACACTGAACCTGCCGACGCCGCGTCAAGCAAGCCTCGGGGTTACTGCAGCCCGGCGCGCCCGATTGCATAAAACCGGTCGGCTCGCTGGCGGCGGATCTCTTCGGGCGAGAGGCTCTCCAGCGCCGCCAGTTCCTCCTCGACTGCGTCGCCCACCGCCTTGAGCGCGGCCTCGGGGTCCGAGTGGGCTCCGCCAGGGGGCTCCGGGATGATGCGGTCTACGATCTTCATCGCCAGAAGGTCCTGGGCGGTGATCTTCAAGGCCTTGGCGGCTTCTGCCGGCGTGCGCGCGCCGCGCCAGAGGATCGAATTGGCCCCCTCGGGCGGGATCACGGAATAGACCGCATGCTCCAGGATCAGCACGCGCGAGCCGCAGGCGATGCCCAAGGCTCCGCCTGATCCGCCCTCGCCGGTGACCACCGCCACCATGGGCACGCCCAGCATCAGGCTCATCTCAGTGGAGCGCGCGATCGCCTCGGCGACGCCGCGCTCCTCGGAGGCGATGCCTGGGTAGGCCGCCGTCGTGTCAACGAAGCTGATCACCGGGAGATGGAACCGCTCGGCCATCTCCATCAGCCGGATCGCCTTGCGGTAGCCTTCCGGCCGGGCGTAGCCGAAGTTGTGCTTCACACGCGTGACGGTGTCGCGTCCTTTCTCGTTGCCCATGACAACCACCGGGCGGCCGCGAAAGCGCCCCAGGCCGCCCATGATCGCTTGGTCGTCGGCGAACTTGCGGTCGCCGCGCAACTCGACGAATTCGTCGATCAGTCCTTGTGCATAATCGACGAAGTGCGGCCGGTCAGGATGGCGCGCGACCTGGGTTTTCTGCCAGGCGTCGAGATTTGCGTAAGCGTCGCGGCGCATCTCTTGCGCGCGAGCCCGAAGGGCCTCGATCTCGGCGTCGAATGCCCCCGGGTTCGCGGTTTCAGAAAGCTTGGACAACTCCTCGATCTTGGCTTCGAGGTCGGCGATAGGACGCTCGAACTCAAGATAATGCACAGCCATCCTGGGGTCGCGGTCCCTGCGAGCGGAGAAGGGGCGGAAACTAGGCGGGATAGCGCGGTCTCACAAGAGCGGGGCCTTTCGCGGCGCGTTCCCGATGCAACCTCGTTCGCATCCAGGGGTTCTTGCCGTCTAGGTCGCGCTAGCGCCGCAGGGTTTTCCCTTAGCAGGGCCCGGCAGCGAAGCCTTCCGAGAGGCGCGGTCCCTGCGATGACACCGCTCCCGCGCCGAGAGGAGAAAGGAGACAGGATCATGAACGCCATTAAGATCGGGCTGGCTTCGGCCCTGGCGATCGCCACCGCCGCGCCCGCGCTCGCGCAATCGCAGTACCAGCC
>NZ_DASXNL010000096.1:0-72462 GCF_036495085.1 Phenylobacterium sp.
CCTGATCAGCGTCTTCCTGATGCCGGCGCTCTATGCCCTGGTGGCGCAGCCCGATGATCGGCTGCAGGTCTGACCCGCCACTGAAATCGCAGCTTCACCACCCGTGCTGACAGGTTAACCCGTGCGAGCCCGAAGTTGGCCCGCGCCTCTTATTTTCACGCGGGCTGGGGTGGCGACCGCCCACGCCCCGTGGCATGGCCCCCCAGGGTTCGAAGTCCGGCTGGGCGCACCGCCTCGGGCATGGGTCGGGAGATTAGATGCGGCTGGGGTTGAAGGTGTTGTCGACGGCGGCGCTAGCGATGAACCTCCTGGCTGAGCTTTGGTCACCAGGGTGCTCGGGGGACACCGCAGCACATTGAAGCAGGGGCAGACGCGCCTCTTCGTCCTGTGGGACCAGTCCGCGTCTGAAGGAGGTCGCACTCAGTTTCTCTGGGCTTTGGATGCAATCTTGGGACACTCGCCCTCTTGGTTCGCATCAACGATACCTGTATTGCTTGCCTCTTGAATGCAATTGGATGGACAGCCTAAGCTCTGCCATGCTTTGCGAGACGCCCTTCAGCAGCCGCGCCGCAGAGGTTCGCCAATGAGCGCCACGAGACCCTGGCCGGCCGTGGACATGGCCGCGGCCTTGGCACGTCTGACCGCCCCCGGCGCGCCATTTGAGATGAGCACGGTCGAGGTCCATGGGCGCAGTTTGCGGGTTTATGTGCAGGCTAAGAGCCACCTGCGCCAGGTCCTCGACGAGAGCCGCCGGTTCGGCGACCGCGAATTCCTGGTCTTCGAGGGCGAGCGGCTCGGTTTCGAGGCGCATTGGAGGGCCGCGAGCGCATTCGGCCGAGCGCTTACGGCGCGGCTCGGCGTGAGCAAGGGCGACCGCGTCGCCGTGGCCATGCGGAATTTCCCTGAATGGTCCATCGCGGCCTGGGGCGCCTTGGCTGTCGGCGCGGTTCTCGTGCCGCTAAACGCCTGGGAGCCGGGCTCGTCGTTGGCCCGCATGCTGCGCGACAGCGGCGCGAAGGTGGCGGTGGTCGACGCCGAGCGTCTGAACCGGTTGACGCCGGAACTCAACGCAGGCGATGCCGTGCGCTTGGTGCTGGTGCGCGGCGAGGCGCCGGAGGACATCCAGCGCTTCACAGACCTGATTGGCCCGCCAGACGGCTACCGCGCACTGCCCGGCGAGCCCGCGCCGCCGCTTGACCTGCAACCGGACGACCTCGCGACAATCTTCTACACCTCCGGCACCACCGGCCATTCGAAGGGGGCACTTGGCACGCACCGGAACGTGGCTAGCAACCTTATCAACACCGGCTTCCGCGCGGCGCGAGCAGCCGTTCGGCGCGGCGACTCCTGGCCGCAGGCGGCCGCTATCCCGGCCGAACGCCGCCAACTCCTTCCCCTGCCATTCTTCCACGTAACCGGCTTCCACTCGACCTTGGTCCCTGCCCTGGCGAACGGCGTGACCCTCTTTCTGATGCACCGGTGGGACGTCCAGGCCGCACTGTCGCTGATCGAGCGCGAATGCGTCCAAGCGCTGACCTTGGTGCCGGCGCAGGCTTGGCAACTGGTCGACGCGGTCACAGCCCGAGGTCGAGGCGTTAGTTCGGTGGACACCGTAGGCTACGGCGGCGCGGCGGCGGCCGCTGAGCTCGCCGGCCGCGTCCGTGACACATTCCCCGGCGCCTTCCCCGGCCAGGGCTATGGCGCCACCGAGACCTCGTCACTCGTCGCGGCCACCAGCCATGAGGACATGCTGGCCAGGCCCGGCAGCGTGGGCGTCGCCATGCCCTGCTGCGACCTGCGCATCGTGGACGACGACGGACGCGACGTAGCCGTGGGCGCCCCGGGCGAGCTCTGGGTGTCCGGGCCCAACGTGGTGCTCGGCTATTGGGAGGCGCCGGAGGCCACCGCTGCAGCCTTTGTGGATGGCTGGTACCGCACCGGTGACATTGGGCGCATCGATCAAGACGGCTTCGTGACTATCCTGGACCGCGCCAAGGACATGCTGATCCGTGGCGGGGAGAACATTTACTGCGTCGAGATTGAGGACGTTCTCATGGGTCATCCGGCGGTTGCCGAAGCCGCCATCGTCGGGATTCCCGACCGCATACTGGGCGACACCGTCGGCGCCCTGGTGCGATTGAAGGTCGGCTGCGCGGCCGACCCTGCTGATTTGCAGGCGCATGTGGCGGGGCGCCTTGCAGCGCACAAGGTCCCCGTCGAGCTGCACCTGCGCTTCGCCCCCTTCCCCCGCAATGCAGCGGGCAAGGTCCTGAAACGGGAATTGCGCGACGAACTCCTCGCGGCCCTGGCCGACGGTTGATTGAGCGCCTCAGTGAAGACCTGCTGGTCCGCAAGGGATCCAGTTCGGCGCCTCGTGGGCGTAGGCTTGCAAGGGCCGAAGTCCGGGTCGGAGGCAGTGGAGCTTGATTCCAGACAGGCGGAATTCATCCCCCAGATCAGGGAATTGTCGCCCTAGAACTCGCCGTCGCCAGCAGGCGGATAAGTCGTTAGGCCTTGGCTTTTTCGATGGGGATATTGGCATAGTACGGTATCGGGATCCCATCACCGCCGCTTACGTCGCCGACCATCATCCGGGTGCGCGGATGCGGGACGCCGGCGTCGACGATGACGTTGAGGCAGGTCGGCAGACCGGAGTTCAACGCCTCGGTCACCGCGGGCCCCAGATCCTCATAAGTATCGATACGTTTGCCACGCACGTTGAAGCCCTGGGCCACTGTGTCGTAGGCCACGTCCGCTAGAGTTACGATCGCCTCGTGGTTCTTTCCGTAGAGCAGGGCCTGGGCGTTTCGCGACATGCCCCATTCCGAATTGTTGAGGACGATGGTCAGCACCGGGAGCTTGTGCCGAGCCATGGTGTCGAATTCCTGGATGTTGAAGCCCGCTCCGCCGTCACCGGCGAAACAGACCACCGGGCGTCCGGGATGAGCTCGCGCGGCGCCCATGGCGAAGCCCGAACTAACCCCGAGGCATCCCAGGTAGCCGCAGCGCAGGAACTGGCCAGCCCCCATCGACCGCGCCTGGTCGCCAACCCAGTTACCCGCCTCTCCCCCATCGGCCACGAGAGTGACCTCCGGCGGCAGGGCTTCCAGCACCGCCTTTACTGCATGGTAGGGATGGATGACGCCGGGACGGCTCTGGGGCGGTACCTGGGCGAAGGCGGCGTGCGGCGCCTCGCGCAGCGTCCGCAGCTGCGCCGCCCAGTCGCCCCGTTTGGTCCACGAGTGGTTGGGCGCACAGGCCAGAAGGGCGTCCAGCATCGCGCCGCAGTCGGCGACGATCGGCAAGTCGCTTAACCGGACACGGCCGATCTCCTGGGGATCGACCTCGACCTGCGCGACGAAGGCGTCGGCGGGAATGATGGCCCCCATCGCCCCGCCCAGGAACATGCCCATGCGCGCCCCAAGCAGCAGGACAGCGTCCGGACCCGAGCCGGCGTGCGCCGCGGCGGCCAGCACGCCGGCCGCGCCACCGTAAAAGGCATGGTCGTCAGGCAGGACGCCCAACGCCTTCTGGCTGGCCACCACCGGGATGCCGGTCAGCTCGGCAAAGGCTTTCAGCCGCGCCCCGGCGTCGGTCAACACCGCCCCGCCACCGGCGATGATCACGGGCCGCTCACTCCTGCGCAGGACCGCAATCAGCTCATCTACAGTCTCCTGCGACGGGGCCGGCGGCGCGACCTTCTTAGGCGGAGGCGAAACCGCCTGGTCGGTGGGCATGAAGATCACGTCGATGGGGATCTCCAGGAAAACCGGTCCCGGCGGGCCGCTAAGCGCGATCTCAGCAGCGCGGCGGGTAAACTCAGCTATGCGATCCACGTCGGTGACCCGATAGGCCCACTTGGTCACGGGCCTCGCCATGGCCAGTGCGTCGAAGCCGCCCTGAAGGGTGTTGGCTTCGTCATCCCGCATCGGCGCCGCGCCCGAGATGAATAGCACTGGGATCTTGTCCAGGTAGGCGTTGGTGATGGCGGTCAGTGTGTTGGTGAAGCCGGGTCCGGCGGTCGTGGCGCAGACCCCCAGCTTGCCGTTGGACGAGCGTGCGTATCCGTCCGCCGCATGGCCAGCCGCCGCTTCATGGCGCGTGTCCGTGAGCCGAATCCCGTAGTCTGCGCAGGCGATGAACAGGGGATCCAGGTGACTGCCGTGCAGCGCGAATATCTCGGTCACGCCGAGGCCGGCCAGGGTTTCGGCCATCAGTTCCCCGCCCGCGCGCTTCTTCGTCATGCTCATCGCCCTTGTTGTCGTCAGACCTGTCGATCCACCGCGCCGCGAACGCCCGCAGGCCGCTCGCAGGAAGTGCGCGCCTTAGCCTAGCCCCAGCGCCGCCAGCGCCGCAGTCGCAACCTTCATGTCCTGCTCGTAGTGGCCGCCGCTCACGCCGATGCCGCCGACGATCTGGCCGTCGACCTTGATCGGATAGCCGCCGCCGAAGACCACCAGCCGGGGCGTCTTGATGATGCCGTGGAGCAATGGAGGGTCGTTCTTCACAAACTCGAACCACTCGTGGGTTGCGATGCCGAAGGAGACAGCGGTGTAGGCCTTGTCCTGGGCGATATCCACGCTCAGCAAGGCGGCGCCGTCCATCCGGCTCATTGCCTTCAGCACGCCCGACTCGTCGACGATCGCGATCACCATCGGCACGCCGAGGTCTTTGGCTGCAGCCTCACCGGCGGCAATCAGCGCTGCGGCGGACTGCGAGGCTATGGATGTGCGTGCGATGGTTTCTACCAACATAGGCTCCCCTGTCGGGTTGAGATCAATGGGCGAGGGCGCCCGCCGGAGCACATCTACCTAGCGCCCATGATTGCATACAAACTTTGAGATTGACTGACAATCGCTTGTCGCTGCGCGCACGCCCGCCGTCAAAGCAATGTCGGAATCCGGAATGCGAACGCACCTATTGAAACGCGTGCTGCGGAAGCTATGTCTCGCGGGCGTTCCGACGTGGCCCCAACATCTATGGGCCGGGGGACACCTCAGAACCTGAAAGAATTGCATGCAATATTTGCACGGGCGCCGGCTTTGAGCTAGCAGATAGGCAACCGCCGGTTAGAGCGGGGAGGAGGAGCCGTTGGACGACGCTGTGATGAGCACGACGGCCGGACCGGACGCAGTGGGTGTGCGATCCATCCGTGTCGCAGTGATCGGGGCCGGGATGGCGGGCATTCTCGCCGGCTCCAAGCTCCATGAGCGCGGCTTCGCCTGCACGATCTTCGAAAAGGCCCACCAGGTCGGCGGCACTTGGCGGGACAACACTTATCCAGGCCTGGCGTGCGATGTGCCGGCGCATTGGTACACCTACTCTTTCGCCCGCAACCCCGACTGGAACTCAACCCTCGCACCGGGACCGGAACTCCACGCCTATTTCACAAGGGTGGCGAAGAACTACGGCCTCTTTCCGCTCATCCGGTTTGGCGAGGAAGTCGTGCGGGTCGAGCGTCTGGACGGCCAGTGGGAAGTCACGACCGCCGGCGGGCAGCGAGAACGCTTCGACGTGGTGATCACCTGCACCGGGATATTGCACCACCCGAACATCCCGCACTTCGAAGGCGTCGAAACGTTCGAAGGGCGCGTGTTCCACTCCTCGCAGTGGGATCATAGCGTGCCCCTCGATGGCCGCCGCGTCGGGGTGGTCGGGACCGGCTCGACCGCCGCCCAGCTCACCGTGGCGCTAGCCCCGCGGGCGTCTCGCTTCGACCTCTTTCAGAGGACGGCGCAGTGGGTGATGCCACGCCCTAACGCGTCCTATTCCGAGGAGGAAAAGGCGCTGTTCCGCGCCGACCCCCGCGCGCTGGAAGAGCTCGTGCAGCAGTACCGCTCCCGAAGTGTCGACGGCTATGCCGCTGCCGTCATCGACGTCGATTCCCCTCAGCTGGCCGAGATCGAGCGTCTGTGCCGGGAGAACCTCGAGACGGTGCGCGATCCGGGGCTACGCCGCCGGCTCACCCCAAGTTACCGGGCGGCGTGCAAGCGCCTGGTGATCTCGAACGACTTCTACGATGCGATCCAGCATCCCAACGCCAACCTGGTGACATCGGCGATCGAACGGATCGAACCGCAAGGAGTGCGTACGGCCGATGGAGTGCTACACGACCTGGATGTGCTGGTGCTCGCCACGGGCTTCCGGACCGACCGCTTCATACGTCCGGCGAAGGTGCTGGGCCGAAACGGCGTGGATCTGGACGAGGTATGGTCCACTTCCCCGATCGCCTACCTGGCCGTGTCGGTGCCGGACTTCCCGAATTTCTTCTTCCTGAACGGGCCGAACAGTCCCGTCGGAAACTTCTCGGCGATCGAGACCTGCGAGCGGCAGCTCGCCTATGTCCTCCAGCTGCTCGATGGCCTTCTGACGCGAAAATACCAGGAAGTCAGTGTCACCCACGAGGCGTTGCGGCGCTTCGAGGATGAACGACGGCTCGCGGCCAAGAAGACCGTGTGGGTGACCGGCTGCGATAGCTGGTACCTCGACAAGGAGGGCGTCCCATCGTCGTGGACGTTCTCCTACGGCCGGTTCGTCGAGGAGATGACGCGGCCTCGCATGCAGGACTTCGAGAAACGATGAAGCTGGCCTCGGCGTGCGCTCCCGCGCGAGTGTTCGAATGCGGGGTAAAACAATATGCAGGGAGCAAATCATGGTGAGCCGAGACCACATCGCGGGCGTCCTTCGAGAATTGAACGCCGCGGAGAACAACCGGCCAAACACTACGGTGGAGGCGACCAGCGCCCGGATCGACAAGCTCATGGCTCCCGATGTCCACGGTTGGCGCGCTGGCGTAACGGTGCCGGACAGGGCGGCCGAACGCGAGAACGAGCGCCTCGGGTTCGGGGCCCTGCAGGACTACCACCGCGACTTCGATCAGGTGATCATCGATCCACCCATGGCGTGCATCAACTGGACGATCCGGGGGTCGTTCAACGGCAAGCCTGTGGTCGCGCCGGGCGCCTCGATCTTCCGGTTCAGCGACGACGGGCTCATCGTCCAATACTGGATGTACATCAACCCGAACGACTTTTCGTATCGCCGCGAATACGCCGCGGCGAACCCCGCTTAGGCGGGTCACAGGCGCCGGCGCCCCGGACGACGGACCCGACTCCAGTTAGTAGACGGAGACATCTTCATGACGGTCAGTGTGCTTCTTCCCGCCGCCGGTATGGGCGTCACGGAAGCGACGATCACCAGTTGGCTAAAGGCTATCGGCGATCGCGTCGAGAAGGGTGAGATCATCGCCGAGATGGAGACCGCCAAGACGACGGTGGAGATCGAGGCGCCCGTCAGCGGGGTCCTGACAGACATCGCGGTCGAGGAGGGCGCGATGGTGGAGGTGGATGTCCAGATCGCCACAATTGAGGAAGCCTGAGGATGTCGCTCGATCCCTCCCGTCAGCTTGAACTCTTCACCCGGATGCTTCGCATCCGCAGGTTCGAGGAGAGCCTTATTGCGGACTATCCCATCGGGCACATGAGCATCGGTCACGAAGGCGCGGTGGCAGGCGCCTGCATGGCGCTACGCGACGACGACTATGTCACCGGCACGCACCGCTCGCATGGGCATCCCATCGGCAAGGGCGCCGAACTCGCGCCGCTGATGGCGGAGCTCTACGGAAAGCGCACGGGGATTTGCAAAGGGTTGGGCGGCTCGATGCATCTCACCGACACGAAAATGGGCCTCATCTGCGAGTCCGCCATCGTCGGCGGCGGCATTCCGCTGGCGACGGGCGCGGGCCTCAGCATCCAGGTCCGTGGGACGGATCAGGTCGCGCTCTGCTTCTTCGGCGACGGCGCCGTGAACGAGGGCACCTTCCACGAAAGCATCAACATGGCGTCAATCTGGAAGCTGCCGGTGATCTACTTCTGCGAAAACAACGGCTACGCGGTCACCACCACAGTGGCGAAATCCCACGGCCAGCCTGACGTCGCGCGGCGCGGGGACGGCTACGGCGTCCCCGGGGTCATTGTCGACGGTCAAAATGCCGAGGCGGTCTACGAGGCGACGAACGAGGCCGTCCAGCGGGCCCGGTCTGGTGGCGGACCGACCTTGATCGAAGCCAAGACTTATCGCTTTGACGAACATTCCAACCGACTGCCAATCCCCTTCGCTTACCGCAGCGAGGAAGAGGTGGCCTTCCACAGGAACGAGCGGGATCCGGTCACGCTGTACCGCAATGTCCTGGCGTCCCGGGGGCAGGAGTCGGGCTTGGCCGCCATCGAGGCAGCCGTCGCCGCGGCGATCTCGGATGCCGTCCAGTTCGCCAAGGATAGCCCTGAGCCCGAGGTGCAGGACATGCTGGATTCCATGTACAGCAACCCGGTCAATTTCCCCGTTCAGCACGAAGGAATTTGACGTGCGCAATTCGACACAAAAGCTGTCGTACCTCGAAGCCATCGTGGCGGCGATGCGGGAGGAGATGCGCCGCGACGAACGCGTCATCCTCATGGGCGAGGATATCGCGGTCTACGGCGCACAGGGCCTCTGCGAGGAATTCGCCGGGCCACGGATTCGCAACACGCCAATTTCGGAGGCCAGCTTCACTGGCGTCGGGGTCGGGGCAGCGCTCACCGGCCTTAGGCCGATCGTCGACCTCACCATCGCCAGCTTCGCATATCTCGCCTCGGACCAGATCATCAACCAGGCCGCCAAGCTGCGCTTTATGACGGGAGGCCAGCTCAAGGTCCCCCTCGTGGTGCGCGCCAGCACCTATTACAACAACCGCACGGCCGCGCAGCACGCCGACCGGCCTTACCCCCTTTTCATGAACACGCCCGGCCTGAAGGTGCTGGCTCCCGCGACCGCGACGGACGCGAAGGGCCTGCTGAAGTCGGCAATCCGCGATGACGATCCGGTGGTCTTTTTCGAGGACATCACCTTGTGGGCGAAGAAGGAGGACGTCCCGGCCGACGAGGACTTCCTCATTCCCATAGGGAAGGCGGATATCAAGCGATCGGGCGCGGACGTTACGATCGTGTCCATCGCCGGTTGCTTGCCGCATGCCCTGGCCGCGGCGGAGACGCTCGCCAAGGAGGGCGTCGATGCCGAAGTGATTGACCTGCGGACGATCGTCCCGATGGACAGGGAGACCATCCTTACGTCGGTGGCGAAGACCGGCCGGCTGGTGATTGCGGACAATTCCCACAAGGTAGGCAGCGTCGCATCGGAAATCGCCGCCGTGGTGGCCGAGGAAGGTTTCGAAAGCCTGCGCAAGCCCATTCAGCGCGTCGCCACGCCTTCGATCCAGATTCCCTACAACGCGAAGCTCGAAAAGCTGCTCTATCCGACCAAGGACAAGATCGTCGCAGCTGTCCGCGCCATCCTATGAAGTCCCGGATTGAGGCCAGCCATCAATATGTCTGAAGTACGCGAACGTACCCGCGATCTGGCGGCCGAGCGACTGACGACGACAGCCCCGAGCCGGCGGATTCCGAAACTCGATTGCGAATTCCTGATCGTGGGGGCTGGTCTGTCCGGCTTGGCGACAGCGGTCTATCTGCAGAAGATCGGATTCGAGGACATTATCCTCCTGGACCGGTCCCATACGCTGGGCGGCACGTGGCGGGACAACACCTATCTCGGCTGCACCGTCGATCTCCCCACAATCTATTACTCATTCTCCTTCGAGCCGCTGTTCGACTGGTCGACGTTCTACGCTCCGCAGTCAGAGCTCTTCTCATACTGCCAGATGGTCGCGACCAAGTATGGACTCCACGAGAAGATCCGCTGCGACTCCTTGGTCACCGCCTGCCGCTACGACGCCGAATCCAACGTCTGGTTCACTGACCTGGCGGATGGACGCCGGTTCGTCTCCCGGTACCTGACAGTCGCGACCGGCCTGTTCTCAACTCCGAACCTGCCGGATATCGAAGGCATCGAGCGGTTCAGGGGAAAGGTCTTCCACTCGACCGCTTGGGACCACAGCTACGACTTCAACGGCAAGATTGCCGCCGTGATCGGGAATGGCGCCACAGGCGTGCAAATCATCCCCGAGGTGGCCGAGTTGGTCGACCGACTCGATGTCTACCAGCGCACCCCCACCTGGGTTCTGCCCAAACCCAGTAAGCCGCTCAGCCCTCGCATGAAGTGGATGCTGAAACATGTCCCGGGCTTCGCCTACCTGCTGCGGCAGCTCGCATTCCTGATAATCGACATACCGCTGTACGGCATCCTCACCGACCATCCGCGCTTCCGCTGGTTGGGCAAGCGACTGGAAAGGATGTGCGTGGAGTACGTGCGTCGGGAGCTTCCCGATCCGGACATGCAGGCGAAGATGATCCCCTCCTTCGACTTCGGCTGCCGCCGGCCCACCTGGAGTAGCAAGTTCTACAAGGCGTTCCTGCGGCCCAACGTGGCCCTCATCACCGACGGCATCGCGCGGATCACCGAGGACTCGGTGATCACGACCGATGGCAGGGAGCGCAAGGTCGATGCGATCATCCTGGCGACGGGGTTCAGGCGCGGTGAGCGGCATACCCAGCCAACGATCCCGATCTATGGAAAGACCGGGGAGGAGCTCGAAGACTACTGGGAGGCGGAAGGCCGCCAGGCTTTCAAAGGCGTCTCCATTACCGGGTTCCCCAACCTGTTCTTGATCTTCGGTCCCTACAGTGTGGTCAGCCTTTCCTTCATCCGGATGATGGAGGCCTCCGTCTTCCACATCGCCCGGGTGATGCGGGCCGCCCGCCGTCGCGGGGCCAATTATGTAGAAGTAACGCCGCAGGCCCAGGCCCGCGATCAAGCGTTGATGACTCGGCTCAGCGCGCGGAACATCTTCCTGCACGGGAACTGCGTGGGCGCCTTGCCTGGCGACACGCTCAAGGCGCCTAGGGGGGGGCTGCGGCCGCGCAACAGCTTCGTCTCGTGGCTGGAGCAGCGCACCTTCAGCCTTTCGAGCTACGTCTTCGCCCGAAAGGACTGACTTTCCCGCGCCCGCGCAAACGGAGTTAGGACAGCAAGATGCCCAGATTGCCCCTCGTGAGCCGCGCGGACGTCGACGACCCCCTCATCCTGTTCATGTACGACCGCAAGTTCCCCGGGCGCGATCCTGCGAAGGACCCCGGCATGACCGCATCGGGCGCGCCGGGCAACTACGAGGCGGTGTTCGCCCATTCGCCGGACATCCTGGAGCACGCGGTGCGCGGCTTCTACGTGAAGCAGACCAAGGCGCGAAAGCTGCCACTCAAGCTGATGGAGCTCGCCATCACCCGCATCGGCTACGCCTGCGGGTGCCGCTGGATGTTCTCGGAGCACTCCAAGATCCTGCGCGCGCTCGGCTACGCGGACGAGACCATCTCGGCCCTGCGCAACTGGTCGATCCACCCCAGCTTCACCGCGGAGGAGCGGGCGGTACTGGCTTATGCGGACTGTCTCGCCTTGGAGCATGGGCGCACGCCCGACACATTGTTCGCCGAGCTGCAGACACACTTCGATGCCGAGCAGATTGTGGAGCTTACCTACATAACCTCGATGTTCGTGATGAACGCCGGGATGATCCGGGCGCTCAGGCTCGAGCACGACGACTACGACGATCCGGTGCGCGAGATGCCCTCGCCAGCGGAATACAGCTACGTGGACCGCGAGCCGACTCCGCTACCGAGCCGCGGTTGATCCAGCTTCCGGGCGGCGCCTAGCGGATCACCAGCCCGCCATCGATTATCAGGTCTATGCCCGTGACATAGCGCGCCTCGTCGCTGGCCAGGTAGAGCACGCCATAGGCGACGTCCTCCGGCTGTCCGACTCGGCCCAAGGGCGCTAGCCGGGCGGCCGTGGCGCGCGCGTCGACGGCGTCGCCGCTGACCCCCTCCAGCCGGGAGAAGATCGGCGTGTCGATTACGCCCGGCAGAACCGCATTCACCCGCACCCCGTCTCCCAGGGCCGCGCATTGCTTGGCGACGGCCTTGGTCAGCGACCGCACACCGCCCTTTGCTGCGGAATAGGAAACGAAAACGCTCGATCCCACCTTGGCCGTCACCGAAGACACGTTGACGATCGATCCACCGCCGCCCTCGCGGATCAGGGGCAGGCTGTGCTTGATCCCGAGAAACACGCCGTCGAGATTCACCGACTGCTGGCGTCGCCAATCCTCGAGGGCGAGATCCGCCACCGGCCCGCCGATCCCCATCCCAGCATTGTTCACCAGGATATCGAGGCGCCCGAACCGCTTGCGAACCTCCTGCACCGCCTGCATCCAGTGGTCTTCTCGCGACACGTCTAGTGGCAGATAGAAGACTTCGCTCTCATCGTTCGACAGGGCCTGCGCGGCCTGGCGCCCCAGCCCGTCCTGCACGTCCGCCAGGATGACTCGCGCGCCCTCTTCCCGCATCAACCTGGCGCACGCCAGCCCGATGCCGCTCGCCGCGCCCGTCACTAGGGCGATCTTTCCCTCTACCCGCGCCCCTTTCACGTCCACGACGTCCTCATGCATGCAATGTGATAGCGCAAGCGGAGACGCGCGCCGTACAGGATCTCCATATTACCACGTATTAACAACGACTTTGTAACTCCCAAATTCCACTCCGCGACCGGGGCCCTGAAGGGGGTGATTGCAATCTGAATGCAATTCTGCCAACTCTAGCCGTAAGAAAAAGGCGCTCCGCTCCCAGACCGGAAACGACGCAACGCAAGAGCGACGGTCGCCACGTCGCGACAATAGGGGGGATGAACCATGACCAACCGTCGCCGTGACTCCAATTTCGTATCGCGCGTGATCGCCGGTGTGCTGATGGCCAGCGCCGGCGGGACGTCCGTCGCCGTTGCGGCAGACGCGCCTGGCACGCTCCAGGAGATCATCGTCACCGCCCAGAAGCGGGAGGAAAAGCTCCAAGAGGTGCCGGTCTCGATTAGCGTGATCTCCGGCCTGAAGACCCAGGAGATGGGCATCAGCGACCTGCGGGTGCTGCAGGGCTACGTGCCCAGCATGGCGATTCTGAACAGCGGGGTGAATCCGATCGTCTATATCCGCGGCTTCGGCTCCGGACCCAACAACGTCGCCTTTGACCAGGAGGTCTCGATCTACCTGGACGGGATCTACGGCGGCCGCGCGCCGCAGTTTACCGCGCCGTTCTTTGACCTCGACCGCATGGAGGTGCTGCGTGGGCCCCAGGGCGCCTTGTTTGGGCGCAATACCGCGGCCGGAGCCATCAGCCTGGTTTCCGCCAAGCCAACCTGGACCCCCGAGGCTTCGGCCACCGCCGGCTACAACATCAGCCGCCAGGGGTTCGAGGGCAGCGGCTACGTCAGCGGACCGCTCAGCGACACAGTAGCGGCCCGCCTGGCGGTGAAGTACACCGACGAGGACGGTTACCTGAAGAACCTGGCCACCGGCGACCGTGACCCTCATCTAAAGGATCAGCTGGTTCGCCTTTCCCTCGCGTGGCGGCCGAATCAGGACTTCGACCTGACGACCAAGCTGGAATACGGCAAGCACGAGTTCGACGGCGGCGTCACCAAGTCCGGCTTTCTGACCCAGTCGACCGACTTCAACGACGTCCGGTACGTCAGTGAGCCCTATGGCCCAAGCCCGGAGCCTGAGAACAGCGGCATCGAGAGCTACAACGCCGCGGTCACCGCCGACTACAGGCTGGGCGACTTCACCCTGACCTCGGTGAGTGGCTACTCAGAATTCACCACGACCCGCCTCTCCGCCTACGACGAACTGAACCCGGACGGATCGATCCAGCCCAACGGGGGCAATGCGCTGTACGCCAACGGCTTCCCCGAGTACCAGACGCAATGGTCCGAGGAACTCCGCCTGCTGTCGCCGACGGGCAAGCGACTGGAGTATGTTGCGGGCATCTATGTCGACACCGCGGTCTACAAGCTGCATCAGGACACCTTCTACCGACTGCTGGGCGGCGGCACGATCACCGGCTCCCAGGCCACTGACTTCCGGCAGAACAGCGACACCTATTCGGTCTTCGGCCAGGGCACGTTCCATGCGACCGACGCGATCCGGCTGGTGGGCGGCCTGCGCTACTCGCACACGAGCAAGGACGCCACATTCAGCTCAAAGACCGTGTCCGGGGTCGCCTTGAACCCAATCGTCCCGGGGATCGCCGGCTCGCTGTCCGAGCACTACCTGGATCCCTCGGCCACCCTGCAATTCGACGCGGCCAAAGGAGTGATGCTCTACGCCACCTTCGCCCAGGGCTCGAAATCCGGAGGGTTCGTCTCCAACACCTATGGCATGACGGTCGACCGGTTCCAGTTCAAGCCGGAGCAGTCGCGGAATTACGAAGTCGGGGTGAAGTCGACCCTTCTGGACGGACGCATGACCGCCAACCTCTCGATATTCGACACCAAGTTCACCAACTTGCAGCAGTCGTCCTACGATCCCGACCGCCGCACCTTCATCACCCGCAACGCCGCAAGCGCCGAAGCCAAGGGCGCGGAGGCCGATGTGCAATGGCTGGTGATTGACCCGCTGGAGCTGAGCCTGGGGCTTTCCTATCTCGACGCCAAGTTCACGAACTTCCCCGGCGCCGCTTGCCTCGCGTACGAAACGCTGGCGCAGTGCAACTCGGCCGACCCCGCCAGCCTGGCGGCGCACAATATTGCGGGCCTCCCGCTGCAGTACGCACCGAAGTGGAGCGGCAACCTGGGCGCGCGCTATACACTCGAGACGGGCAATGGCTACAGGATCGTCAGCAACCTCAACGCCCTTTTCCGCAGCAGTTACTTCATCGCCGACGGATATAGCCCGATCTGGGGGGTGCAGGACGGTTGGGTGAAGCTGGACGCACGCATCCAGGCCGGACCTGACAACGACCGCTGGCACGTGGCCTTGGTCGGCCGCAACCTGACCGATCAGAAGACAGTCGGCAACGCCATCCGCTTCCCGGCCTCGATCACCACGACAACCCGCTCGATCAATTGGATGGACGAGTACCGCTCCGTCGTCGTCGAGGGCACATACCGGTTCTTTTGATCGCGCTACCGGCGCCCGTCCTGGGCGCCGGAAAGTCTGGAGATCGGGCATGAGGTTTGAAGGCCGCGTGGCCGTTGTCACCGGGGCCGGCCGTACCGGCGGCATCGGCGAGGCGATCGCGCTGCGGCTCGCCAGCGAGGGCGCTTCCGTGGCCGTAGTGGATATCTGCCGCGATCGCCCGGAAGTCCCGCGCGAGAAATTCGGAACCTGGACGCAACTGAGCGAAGTGGCCGACAAGGTCAGGGCTCTCGGGGGCCGAAGCTTGGCGATCAAGGCGGACGTCACTTCGGAAGCTGAGGTCGCCGGACTGATGACCCAGGTGCAATCGGAGTTTGGCCGCCTGGACATCCTGTTCAACAATGCCGGCGGCGGGACCGGCGCCGGACCGGTGGACCAGACGCCGGTATCAGAGCTCGCCCTCGCCGACTGGGAATACACCTTCAAGATCAGCCTGGACTCGGTGTTCCTCTGCTCCAAGCACGCCTCGCCAATTATCGCTGCTGGCGGCGGCGGCGCGATCGTGAACACCTCCTCGATCTCAGCGCACCGCAGCGCCGGTGGCCTGTCCGCCTACGTCACCGCCAAGTGGGGCGTGATCGCCCTCACCCGGCAGCTGGCGCTGGAGCTGGCGGCCCAGAACATCCGGGTGAACGCCTTCTCGCCCGGCATGACGCTCACGCCCTACGTAGCCCAGCGGTACGAAGCCGTCGCTGCCCGCACTCCCGGCGCTACGGCAGAGGAGGAAATGAACAAGTATGTGATGGCGCGCATCCCGATGGCCCGGCCCGCCCGGCCCGAAGAAATGGCTTCCGTCGCGGCGTTCCTGGCGAGCGACGACGCCAGCTACATGACCGGCCAGACCCTGCAGGTGGACGGCGGCCTCCACGTCTGAAAGACCTCGGGGGGCGTCAGGCGCCCCAGGTTCGACGATAGTCCGTCGCCCGCAGGCGTTGGCCGCTGAGTTCAGGCGCGCATCCGGCGGCGAGGAACGCCACTGCTTCCCCGACCGCCTCCACGGAGATCGCCTCCCGCTGGGCGGCCTCCGCCAGGCCCAAGGCCTGGACTCCGGGGGTATCCACGAAGGCGCCCGGGGTGATGGTGTTCACCAGGACGCCATGGCGGGACATTTCCCGCGCAACCCCAAGCGCCCATCGATCTAGCGCCGCCTTGGAGGCGCCGTAGAAGGAGAAATTGGCCTGCATCGGATCCTCGACCGCGCTCGGTAGGCCCGAGCCAGAGGTCAGGAAGATCATCGTCCCCGCCCCCCTCGCCGCCATGCCGGGCCAAACGGCCTTGGCGAGTACGACGGCCGCCCTGAAGTTCACGGCCATCACCCGGTCGAGCTGGGCGATGGAGCCGGCCTCGAAGGAAAGTTGGGGAAACAGCCCCGCGCTGTGAACCAGGGCGTCGACCCGCCCGGAGCCTGCCACCAACTTCTGGACCGCTGCGTCGTCGGTGACGTCTAGTGACGCTGGCCAGACGTCGTGGCCTTGTGCAGCAAGATCGGCGGCGACCGCCTCGGCGGCCGGGGCGTCGATATCGCAGAGGATTACCTCGACCCCGCGCTCGGCGAGCGCTGTAGCCGACGCCTTGCCGATCCCAGCGCCCGCGCCGGTCACCAAAGCCCTCATTGCGATCGGCGCCTCCGATTCCCGGACTGTATGCATGTGCAGAAATTCAACGCGCGAAACCCATGAGATAACCTCGAACATGATGAGGATGTATGCAATCTTTCCCCACCGGCGTCTTGAGAGGGGTTCGCGCACTTGGTCCAATTGACCCTGGATGAGCCTGAAGTCGGCAAGACTGCAGCCCGACCTGGACGCGCGCGTCGGGCGTGGCTGTTGTCGCTGCTGACCACCGCCTTCGGCCTGAATCTCTTGGACCGCCAGGTGATCAACGTGCTGGCCGAACCAATCAAGCACGACCTGCATCTGGCCGACTGGCAGCTCGGCGCACTCACCGGCCTCTCTTTCGCCATTCTCTACGGCATCGCCGGACTGCCCATCGCCCGCGTGGCGGACCGCGGCGACCGCGTGCGGGTGATCGGCCTGGCCGTGCTCGCCTGGAGCGTGTTTACCGCGGCCTGCGGACTGGCGGCCAACTTCTGGCAGCTGCTGGTGCTGCGCGTGGGCGTGGGTCTCGGCGAAGCGGGGTGTTCGCCACCGTCGCAATCGCTGATCGCTGACCACTACCCTCCCGCCAAACGCGCGGGGGCGCTGGCGACCTTTTTCATCGGCTCGCCGGTTGGCGCGTCGCTCGGCCTGCTTGCCGGCGGCATTCTGGCTGACAGCCTGGGATGGCGCGGCGCCCTGATCTGCGCCGGCGGCCCTGGGCTGCTGATCGGCCTTTTGGCGCTGACGACACTTAAGGACCCGCCGCACGGCGCGCGGGCGCCCCAACTGCCCCTGTACGAGACGCTGGCAAGCCTGGCGGCGCGCCGGTCGTTCGTGTGGCTGGCGATGGGCTACGCTCTGCTCAGCTTCATGAACTACGAGTGCATGACCTTTGCCGGGTCCTACTTCCTGCGGGTCCACGGGGCTGACCTAGCGGTGCTGAAGACCGAGACGCACCTCGGCCCCATCGGGCTGATCGGGGCCGGCATGGGCCTTTCCGGAATGTTATTCGGCGCCCTGGGGTCGGTGATTGGGGGCTGGCTGGGTGACCGCTATGGCCCGCGCGATCCTAGGAACCTCGCGCTGATCCCGGCGCTGGGCTCGCTGGTCTGCACCGCGGGTTACGTAGCGATGTTCACGGCGCCGGGCGCTTGGGGGCTCCTGGTGTTCGTCGTCCCCTCGCTGGGCTCCAATCTCTGGGCCGGTCCGGGGACGCTGGCGTTCCAGAAACTGGCGGGTCCTCGCGCACGCGCCACCGTGATGGCAGTGGTGCTGCTCGCCAGCACCTTGATCGGTATGGGCCTGGGCCCGCTGAGCGTCGGGGTGCTGAGCGATGTCTACAGTCGGAGCCTGGGCGCCGCTGAAGGCCTGCGGGCAGCGGTGCTTACGGGCCTGGTCGCCGGGGGACTGTCGGTGGTCGCGTATGCTTTCGGCAGTCGACGCCTGGCCGCCGACCTGGACGCGGCCCAGAAAGCGGAAGGGTCCGCGGCCTGAACTAGGTCAACTTTGCGTCCGCCAGCGGGCCGAGCTGGACTATACCCTGCCTGGTCAGGCTATCGATGCGGCCGGGATCGAGACCCAGCAGGTCACGCAGCACCGCCTCGGTATGCTGCCCCAACCAGGGCGGCGGGGCGAACACGTCCTGGGCGGCAAGCGACAGCTTCACCGGATTGCCGGGCTGCTCTACGTGGCCACCACCCGCCAGCGGCACCTTCACACGCATGCCCCGCGCCAGGGTCTGCTCGTCCTCGAAGGCGTAGGCGATATCATTCACGGGGGCGACCGGAATGCGCTTTGCCGCCAGTTGCTCCAGCCAATGCTCACAGCTCTGCTGATCGAGCACGCCTTGCACTCGTGCTTCGATGAAGGCCTTGGCCGCTAGCCGTCCCGGTTGATGGGCGAACATGGGGTCCGCGAGCGCCGGGTCGTCCAAGAGCTCCACAAGGTCGCGCCACATGGTGTCGGTAAGCACCGCGATGATCAGGTGCCGGGTGGCGGTGCGAAAGGTGTTGTATGGCACGTGCACGAAGTGGCCGTTGCCAACCCTTTCGGTAAGTTCGCCGGACATCAGGTACATCGTGGCGATGTAGGACAACATCGAGAGCTGGCAGTCGAGCATCGAAATATCCACGTGCTGGCCGAGCCCTGTGCGCGCCCGCGCCTGCAGGGCGGAGAGCACGCCGATCACTCCGAACAGACCTCCGCCGAGGTCTCCAATGGGAATGCCCGCCCGGGTCGGCTCATCCCCTTCGCGCCCGGTCAATGACATGCCGCCGCCCATTCCCTGGGCCACGAGGTCGAAGGCAGGCCGATGACGCGCGGGGCCGGTCTCACCGAAGCCGGAAATGGCGCAGGTGATGATGCCCGGATTCACCGCCGTCAGCCTGGCGTGATCGATCTCCAGTCGCTCGAGCACACCCACGCCGAAATTCGAGACCACGACGTCGGCGTGCCGGACCAGTTCGTAGAACAGCTCGCGACCCGCTGGGGCCTTCAAGTCGATGGCGACGCTTTCCTTGTTGCGGCTTAGGGTCAGGAAATAGGCCCCCATGCCATCCCGTTCGTACTTCGGCGTTTGCCGCAGGAGTTCGCGCGTCGCCTCCCCGGTCCCGGGTGGTTCGACCTTGATGGTCCGCGCGCCCAGATCGGCCATCAACATGGTCGCATAGGGACCCGACAGCATGTGGGTCAGGTCCAACACCGTCACGCCCTCCAGCGCCCGGCCAAGCTGCCCCGGAGCCTCGATCACCGGGAGCCCTCCCACCGGGTTGCCGGCCGCACCTTCGACGGCTTCGTGGTCATTGGCATGGGCAAGGCTCGATCATCGCCGTGAACGGCTCCTTCGTGCTCTAGCGTCAGGTCGTTGGTGATTTGTGCGGCATGGCGCCGGTCGCGACGCTATCGTGGTACGCGTCCATGTGGACGATGCGGCCGCCCTCCACCCGGCAGACGCAGCACGCCAAGTCACGGATCTCCCGGCCGGGAACGCTGACCAACAGTAAATGCTGCTGCACGAATCCCGTCGGCGTCGGTTCGCGGCGGATTTCCGTATATTTAAACACCGTGGCGTTGCTGCGGATCTTGCGCAGATTGTCGATCGTTGTCCCGACATCGGTGAGTTTCTGGTCGGTATTGTGCCAAATCATCGCGCCGTCGGCGAAAATCTGTCTCAGATCTTCGAGATCGCCATGTTCGACGGTGGAAAACAGCCGCTCTCCGGCAGCCAGAGCGGCCTGAGCGCCTTTCCAGAGGTCCTCCATCGCCGATCTCCTTGCCGACTCCAGGATGCGTGCCCATCGGCCGCATTCTTGCCCTTCAGATTGGTATCGCGGTTTCGGACCGTATGCAATATTTGACAGAGCACATCCCCCTGTGGCATCCAACGCTTGTCGATGATTGACATTTTCGTTAGTGTTTACAATCAATTAATGTCGTAATCTTCGTATGGCGATCGCGAGGTCACTGGCACCGGGCGGGCGGATTTGCATGCACATTTTGCATCTCCTTTGCATCGCCGGGGCTTGGCGCCATATGTCGATCTTCTTCTTGACTGAGCGGTGCATTCATCGTCGCTTGTGCATCCATCGCCGCGTGCGCCATATTGCATCCAATCAAAGAGGTCTTGCGCACCGACGCCTCGGAAAAAGGTCGATAGGCTCCGCGTGAGCGGCCGGGACGCTCCTCGCCGCGAGGCGGAGCCAGCGGTCGAGCAATCGGTTCGGAATCCAACGCCTTGGAAGCGAGCGAGAATAGTGGCACGAACTGAGGCTAACGAAGCGGGGCGCGATGCGATGTTCGGCACTACATCCGGCGCCGGAGACAGGGAACGCCCGGGTTTAAGCCAGGATCGCAGCACACTTCTTCGTTCGCATCGAAGGGCATTCCGTAAAATGGGGCCGTCCGGTCTCGCATCGACCTTAGTGTTTGAGTGTCGTACTCATCCTTTAGTAGAAAGAACTTAGGAGGTTTGCGTGGGGGAGGCCGTCGATCGCGCCTACCAGGCCATCCGCGAAGGGATCATGCGCGGAACCTATGCCCAGGGGGCGCACATCACGGCGCAGGGCCTGGCGACGGCCAGCGGCCTCTCGCGGACTCCGGTGCGGGAAGCCATGCGGCGCCTGGACGCCGAAGGCCTGATCCGCATCATACCCAATCGCGGAGCCTTCGTGGTTCACTGGGACAAGGATGAAATTCAGCACATCTATGACCTAAGGGTGCTGCTGGAAGGGTTTGCGGCGGAATCCGCCGCCCTCCACGTCACCCCTGAACAGTTGTTGGAGCTCCGCGCCATCGCTGACGAGATGCAGGCCATGGTGATTTCGCCAGAACCGTCAAGGGAGGCGATCGCCGAGGTCAATGACCGATTTCACAAGGCCATCCTCAAGGCGTCCGGCAATTCGCGGCTGCAGGAGTTGCTGAACGGCATTGTCGAGATGTCGCTGGTCCTCAGCACCTTTCGCCACTACCAGATCGAGGAATTGCGGCGCAGCGCAAACCAGCACTCCGAACTGGTGAGCGCACTCGAGGTGCGCGACCCGGCGTGGGCCCGGAACGTCATGGCTGCCCACATTTTGTCGGCCCGGCACACCTTGCTGAACGTGCTGTCAAACTAGGCCTAAGGTCCGGCGGAGAGGTGGACGGCGCCGCCTCGTTTGCTGCGAGCTTGTGGTAGCGGTGGCGACCCTGCGCTAGTCTTCGTGCCGCCAATCTCGTCCCTCCCGCCCCGGCAGCGATGGGGCGTTCGCCGAGTCGTGGTATGCGTCCATGTGGACGATGCGACCGTCCTCCACCCTGCAGACACAGCACGCCAGGTCACGGATCTCCCGGCCGTCGGCTGTCTTGATTACCAGCGTGTGCTGCTGCACGAACCCGGTCGGGGTCGGCTCCCGCTTGACGTCGATGTAGCGGAAGTCGGTAGCGATCGCCTTGATGGCCCGCAGGTTCCGGATGGACTGCTCGACGTCCACCAGCCTCTCGTCGGTGTTATGCCAAACCATCGCGCCTTTGGCGAACACCTGACGAAGGTCATCCATGTCGCCATGCTCGACCACCTCCAGCAGGCGCTCCCCGGCCCGCAACGCCAACCGCGCCTGCTCCCACGCATCGTCCATCGCTTACCTCCGGGGCTACAAACAGAGCCTACCTGTCCGGCTTAACCCGTCCACATCTTCCGGTCGCCGGGGCGCACATCTGCGTCGAAAGTCCCTACGGCCTCCTGTCGTCTTCCGACCCGACCGGTGCGCTGGCGGGTCGGAGGCGCGCGTTTGTAACTCTGAGAATCGGGTGGTACATTGCATGCAATCAACCCGCGGAGAAGCCTTGTGATCATGCTCCATGCTCCGCGAGGGAAAAAAGTTTTGTATGCAAAAAGCAGACAGCTAGAGTTGCGCCAGAGGCAACCAGACGAATGAATGAGCGCCCGTTTTTCGAATTCGTGGCGCGGTTCGCGCCTCTGCCGCGACTGAGGCGCGTGATGTCGGGGCTCGCGCGCGGGCTGCAGTCCCGTCATGTCTGAAGCAGGCCGCGAGGGGCCGCTGGCGGGCGTCAGGGTGGTGGATCTGACCACGGTGATCATGGGGCCGTTCGGCACCGGCATCCTGGCCGACCTGGGCGCTGAGGTAATCAAAGTCGAGGGGCCGGAGGGCGATTCCCTGCGCGCCTACCAGCCGCAACGCGGCGTCGGGATGTCGGGCGCCTTCCTCAACCTCAACCGCAACAAGCGCGGAATATGCCTGGACCTGAAGACGGCAGCCGGGCGGGCGGCGCTGGACCGGCTCCTGGCGACGGCCGACGTGTTTATCCACAACCTGCGGCCCGGCGCCATCGGCCGACTCGGCTTCGCCTACGAGCGGGTACGCCAGATTCGGCCGGACATCGTTTACTGCGCCGCCCACGGCTTCGGTTCGGACGGCCCCTATGCGGAAAAGGCCGCCTACGACGACATCATCCAGGCGGGCTCGGGCGTGGCCGCGCTCTACCAGGCCGTCCACGGCGACCCGGCATATGCGCCCACCGTGCTCTGCGACAAACTCGCCGGGCAAGCCATCGCCTATTCGGTGATGGCCGCGCTCTATCAGCGCGCAAACGGCGGTGGGGGCCAGGCTATCGAGGTCCCGATGTTCGAGACCGCCATTGCGTTCAATATCGTCGAGCACTTCGGCGGTTTCGCCTTTCGGCCCCCGCTGGGCCCTCCAGGGTTCGCTCGAGTGATGAGCCCGCAGCGCAAACCCTACCGGACAACCGACGGCTACGTCTGTGTCCTGCCGTACTCCGACCGCAACTGGCTGGACTTTTACGACTTCACCGGCCGCCAGGAATACCGGGACGACCCCCGCTTCCAGACGCTGGCGGAGCGGGTGCAACACATCGATGTGCTCTACTGCATGGTCGAGGAGGAGGCTGCGCGGCGCTCCACCACCGAATGGGTATCGTTCTGCGACCGCGCCAACATCCCCTGCATGCCGGTCACGGCTCTCGAGGACCTGCCGGAGGACCCGCACGTGCAGGCGGTCGGCCTGTTCCGCGAGATGACTCATCCCACCGAAGGCCCCTACTGGGTGGTACGGCGGCCGGTCGCTTTCAGCAGCGCGCCCTTTGAGGTGCGTCGGCACGCGCCGCGTCTGGGCGAACACACCTGCGAGGTCCTCACGGAGCTCGGCTATTCAGAGGCTGAGATCGCCGAGGTCGTGGGTGGCGCGACGACTGACGGGGACGTGGGCGCCTGATGGAGGAGAGCATGGCGACACCGGCAGACACCCCCGTCCCCCTGGAAGTCGGTCCGGACTTCGACGCCGGACCGCTCACTCGCTACCTGCGCCAGGCCGCGCCGGAGCTAGGCGACGACATCCGCTATTTTCGCTTCACCGGCGGCAATTCCAACCTCACCTACCTGGTGAAGGGCGATGCAAAGGACTACGTCCTGAAGCGCGAGCCGCCAGGCGCCAAGGCTAAGGGCGCCCACGATATGGGCCGCGAATTCCGCATGATGCGGAGCTTGGCCGGCGTCTATCCCCTAGCACCGAAGGCGGTGGCGTTCTGCGAGGACCCCGCGGTATTCGGCGGCGCTTTCGTCCTGATGGAACGCATCGACGGCCTCATCGTGCGAACCGCCGCTGACGGCGGCGCGGCGCTGCCAGCGCAGTTCCTGGGCCTTATCGACGGGTTGGCGGCGCTGCATAACGTAGACGTCGCCGCGGCAGGTCTCGACGGCTTTGGCCGGCCGGAGGGCTATCGCCGTCGCCAGACCGAGGGATGGATTACGCGCTTCCGCAGCTCCGCAACCGGCGAAGACCCGCTTGGCGAGCACATCGCCGCCTGGCTTCTGGATCACGTCCCAGGCGAGCGGCAACTGGCGAGCGTCATCCACAATGACTTCAAGATGGACAACCTGGTCTGGTCCGAGGATGCGCCCGAACGGCTGACCGGGGTGCTGGACTGGGAGATGTCGACGCTGGGCGATCCGCTGATGGATCTGGCCTGCACGCTGAGTTTCTGGATGGAAGACAGCGATCCCGACGACTTAAAGGCGCTGCGCGCTATGCCCAGCGCCGAGCCAGGGATCCCAACCCGTCAGGAGGCGCTGGATCGCTACCTCGGCCAGGCGAAGGCCGAGCTGAGCAACTTCCGCTTTTACCGCTGCTTCGGCCTTTTTCGCCGCGCCGTGATCGAGCAGCAGAAATTCCATCGCTTCTCGACCGGCCAGACCGCCGACCCACGTTTCAGCAACCTGGACGCGGCGGTCCGCACCCTTCTCGAAGCCTGCAGTCGCGAAGTCGGGCTGTAATCGGTGGTGCTTCTCCAGGTGCGGAGCGCCGACGAATCCAGCCCTGCATCGGCTGAGGCGCCCTATCCGCCGCCACTCTACGCCTACTTCCTCGTGGGCGTGATCATGGTGGCTTACACCTTCGCCTTCGTGGACCGGCTTGCGCTGAGCCTCGTGGTCGATCCCATCCGCCATGATCTGGGTCTAAACGACACCCAGGTCGGCGCCTTGGCGGGAACGGCTTTCGTCGTCTGTTTCGTGCTGTTTTCGTTTCCCTTCGGCCGTTGGGTGGACCAGCACAGCCGGCGCAACGCCATGTCGGTCGGCGTGGCATTGTGGAGCCTGGCCATGACGTTCAGCGGGTTGGCCAACGGCTTCTGGCCACTGTTCGGCAGCCGGATGCTGATCGGGGTCGGCGAGGCAAGTATCAACCCCGCGGCCTATTCGATCATCGGCGACACCTTCCCCCCCCACCGCCGCACCTTCGCGATGGCGATCTACTCCGCCGGTTCGCCCGTAGGCGGCGGGCTCGGGGTCTTCCTCGGCAGCCTGCTTCTGAAATGGGCCGAGACCCATAGGGTGACTTATCCTCTGCTGGGGAAACTCGCTCCCTGGCAGGTTATGTTCATCGGCATGGGCCTGCCGGGCATGCTGGTAGCGGCGTGGCTCTATCTGGCCGTCCGCGAGCCGGCCCGGCGCCAGGTGAACGCGTCGTCAAAAGGAGCCGTCCCGTTCAAGGACGTCGTGGCCTATTTCGTCGAGCACCGCACAATGTTCGCGCTGATCTTCGTGGGGTTCGCCGGATTCGCGATCAACAACTATGGCTTCACGGTCTGGGGACCCAGCTACTTCATGCGGGTGCATCACCTGAGCGTCGCTCAGGCCGGGCTTCTGCTTGGCCTGGGATTCGGAGTGTTCGGCACGGCAGGCATGTTGGTCGGGGGCCTGTGGTCGGACCGCCTCATCAAGGCCGGTCGGGTCGAAGCGCCCATCTGGGTCGCGCTGCCGATCGCCGGGCTCGCGATTCCCCTCTTCCTGGCGGCCTATCTATCTCCCTGGACGGCGCCGGCGGTGGTGCTGTTCTGCTGCGGAATGTTCGTCGCCAGCATGATTGGCGGCGTGCAGGGGGCCATGGTGCAGAGCCTGGCGCCGAACCGCATGCGTGGCCAGGCCGCCGCCCTCTACCTAACCATCGCAAATCTCATCGGGCTTGGGGTGGCGCCCCCACTCACCGCCATGTTGACGGACTACGTCTTCGGCGGGCGCCTGGGCATTGGCAAGGCGCTGGCGGTGATGACGGTCCTCTCCATGACCCTGGCGTCAACGCTTATTGCCCTGGGGATGAAGCGGGCCCGCGCCCGTGCGCAGGCCGTCCAGAACAGTTGAGGCCCGAAGCCTTCGCCGGGAATGGTGCTGACCGATAGAACCCTGCCCGCATGATCCGACCTGGCACACTCACTTCAATCCACGAGGGACGCCTAGATGTACAAACGTATTCTGCTTGCCAGCGACGGCGCGCAGGAGAGCCTCGTGGCGCTGAGGGAAGGCGCGCTGGTGGCTCGGGCCCATGGCGCAAGAGTCTTCTTATTGATCGTGCAGGCAGAGACGCAGGGCATTCAGATGGCGAGCGGTATCCATCCCGTGGTCCGAGACACGGCTGCCCTCGAAGATCTCCTGGCCCTAGGCCAGGGGCGGCTTAGACGGCTAGGCGTTGCCAACGAGGGAAAGATGGCAGTTGGTGATCCAGCGGTCGTTATCGCCCAGACGGCGTGGTCGTTTCGGGCGGATCTCATTGTCGTGGGTCATCGGCGGCTCACTCTCTTGGAACGATGGTGGTCCGGAGATTCGGGCGGTTATCTGATTGATCGCGTGAACTGCAGCGTACTCGTGGCCCGTAACGTAATCAGTGACGCGGAATTCGAAGCTCACATGATGGCGGCTTCGAAGGGGTATTGACTGAGAACTCCGACTGCAACTTGGCCGCGGCCACGGCCCTGTGTCGTCACACCAACGCTGGATTTCGAAAAAATACACGACGCCCGTGCCAGCAGCCGGAGCTTCACCATAGGTATTCGGCTGACGTCGGCGGCTGGGCCGCTGAGCCGTGACGAGCTGAACTTCGCGCCGACAAGCTTATCTCTGGAGCAGCCATTGCATCCATAAACCGCTGTCGGCGGCGGTGACGCTTCGCCCTAGCTACGTCTTATATGATTGTTTTATATGACTCTCTCGGGCCTTTTTGGGCGTCGGGCGAGAGCGCCCTTGGCGCAAGAGCACCAAATAACGTCAATATTGCATCCACATTCGGTCCGTGTCATCGTCCCCGCAAGGACGCTCGCAATGCGTTCAGAGTGCTGCCTGGGGCAGAGCTCAAAATAGACGCGGCGGAGCGCCCGCCACCGCAGCAACGGGGGACGAAACTGACATGAATATCCGGCATGGAAATCTTCTACGGTCTTCGGCCCTGAGTCTCGTGTTGGCCGTCGCCACCGCTGCAGCGGCGCCAGCTCACGCAGCCGACTCCGCCGCCCCGGCGGCAGTCGGCGAGCTGGTCGTCACAGCCCAACGCAGGGAAGAAAATCTGGTCGATGTTCCGATCTCAGTCAGCGTGGTCGGCGCGCTGGCGATGAAGAACGCCAACTATTCGAACCTGACTGACCTGCAATTTATCGCCCCCTCCGTCAGCTACAACACCAACTTCGGCGGCGGTTTTGAGATCCGGGGCGTCGGCACCCAGTCGGTGACAGCGTCGGTTGAGCAAAGCGTCTCGGTGGTCATCGACGACGTCGTCCACGGATTGCCCGAGATCAGCTTCGCGGGCCCGTCGTATCAGGCCCTGACCGACATAGAACGCATCGAGGTGCTGCGGGGCCCGCAAGGCACGCTTTTCGGAAAGAACAGCTCGGCGGGCGTGCTTCAGATCGTCACCACGAGGCCGCACTTGGGCGAAGTCTCCGGCGACACAAGCGTGTCGTACGGGACCGACAATGAGCTGAAACTGACCGCCAACCTGAACGCGCCAATCGGAAGCACCGCTGCGGTGCGGCTGTCAGGTTTCGGCTACCGGCGCGACGGCTTCGTCCACAACCTCTACACGCACCAGGACGTGAGCGGATACGACAACTATGGCGTCCGCGGAAAATTCCTCTGGCAGCCGAACGAGAAGGCGGAGGTGTATGTCATCGGCTCCTATGTCGCCAACCATGACGACGGCAACGGCATTTGGACCATACGCAGTTGCGGCAGCGGCTTCAAAGGCGGGCTTGGGGTCTTCTCGCCTTGCGCTGAGGTTGCCAAGTACGGCGTGGTTCCCGGACCGAAGAACCTTTCCGGGGCCTGGGACGGTTTACTGGGCGTAAAGTCGATTGCCAGGGAGGTCTCCGGCCGCGTCTCTTACGATTTCGGCTTCGCCACCCTGAAGTCGATCACCGCCTATCAGAACGTGTCCATCAATGAAGACGTCGAGGTGGATTCATCGCCCCTACCGATCCTGTCGGTCAACCACAGCAACTTTTACAACAAGGAATTCACCCAGGAATTCCGGCTCGACGGCAAGATCGGGGACCGCCTCGATTACACGACCGGCCTCTTCTACTATAATACGGACGTGCTCTATCCCGGCCTCCAGGCTGGCACGTACAACTACCTGCCTCCCACCTCGCCGATCCTACTCACCAGCGGCGTTGGCGGACCGGTGCCCTGCTGCACCACGATCACCCAAAGCTGGACCACTAGCGAGGCTGTGTTCGGTGAGGTCAACTACCACCTGCTGAACAACCTCGTCCTCATCGGTGGCCTGCGCTACACACACGACCGCAACTCGCTTGAAAACCATGCGATCGACACGGGGGGTATTTGCCAGTTCGCCTTCGCCCTGGGCGGGCCCTGCAAGCCGGCCGTGGGCTTGCCCTCGCCGAAGCTCGGATTGGGGATTTCCGACAACAATCTGACGGGCAAGGCGACGATTCAGTACTACGTCACGCCGCGGTTCAATTTCTACGCCACTTACTCGACCGGGGCGAAGGGCCCCTCGGTCTCCTACCCGCGTGGTCTGCCGCTGGTTCCCGTGGCTTCGGAAACATCCAAGAATTACGAGGCCGGTCTGAAAGGATCGCTCTTGGACGGTAAACTCTTCGTCGCGGCCGATGTGTTCCATACGAAATACGACAACTTCCAGGGCCAGGCGCTCTATGTCGATCCCGCCAACCCCGGCAACCGCGGCTATATCACAACCAATGCCGGCGGCCTCGAGACCAAGGGGGCCGAGGGCGAAGTGACCTATCGGGCGACGCCCGAACTGACCCTGACGGCATCGGTCGCATACGCTCCGACGAGGTTCACCCAGTTCGCCATTCCCTGCAACGACGGCTACACCAATCCGGCCACTACGCCGGGTAAGTGCACCTTCATCAATCCGAGGCTCGGCCAGCTTCAGTTCGACGCCGCGGGTTATCCGCTGACTTACGCGCCGAAGTGGACCTATAGCCTCAGCGCTAGCTGGGTACATCCGATCGGCGACGCCGACTTCAGCGCCGCGTTAAACTACCACTGGCAGGACGAAATCTACACGGTGGTGGCCGATCCCAACAGCATCGCACCAGCGTATGGCTTGATGGGATTGAACATCAGCTACGGCCCGCATGACGAACACTGGCGCCTGAGCCTGTTCGCGCGAAACCTGCTCAACCAGTACTTCGTGAGCGGCATCTTCAAGACTTCACTCGACAGCGGCACCGCGAACAGCACTCCGCTTTCGACAATCGGCTACGCCAATATCCCCTCCATCGAGAGCAAGCGCACCGTCGGAGTAAAGGCAGAGATGAGATTCTAGACGCAGGGCTAGCTGTACCGGCCGCCCTGACTTTCAGAGGACTTCGTGCATGCAAGAGGAGTAGGTCACCGTGAAGCTGTCAGACGCCGGCGTGGTGGTGACGGGCGGGGCGTCCGGCCTTGGCTTGGCCACGGCTCAGCTGCTGCGGGAGGCCGGCGCCAAGGTCGGCGTCATTGACGTCGCCGGGCGCGGCGAATGGGACGGCCCGTTCCACCAGGCGGACGTAAGTGACGAGGCTGGCGTAAAGGCGGCCCTCGCCGCGCTGAAGCCGGATCTAGGCGAACTGCGTGGCCTTGTGAACCCGGCCGGAGTCAGCGGCTCGGGTCTCTGCATCGGACCCGGCGCGACTCTCGGTGTCGAACAGTTCCGGCGCGCGCTGGAGGTCAATACCCTCGGCTCCTTCATCATGTGCACGAAGGTCGGTGAGGAGATGCTCAAGCTTGCGCCCGACGCTGATGGCGAGCGCGGCGTGCTGATCAACGTGTCGTCGATCGTCTCGCTCGAGGGTCAGCTCGGCACCGCCGGGTATGCTGCGGCCAAGGGCGGGATCAACGGCATGACCTTGCCGCTAGCCCGCGAGTTCGCTCCGTTCGGCATCCGGGTGATGACGATCGCCCCCGGCATCTTCGAGACCCCGATGTTCCGTCGGGGCGGCTCCTCCCGGGGCGGCATGGTCAAGTGGTTGGAAGACCAGGTACAGTTCCCGGCGCGGCCGGGTCACCCGGCCGAGTTTGCCGCCATGGTGCGCCACATCTTCGAGAACCCGATGCTGAACGGCGACGTGCTGCGCCTCGACGGCGCTTTCCGTGTGCCTCCCGGCACTAGGGCGATGTGGACCGGCTGACCGAGCTTTCAGCCCGATGATCGACTGCAGGTCTGACGCGTCACTGAAATCGCTGCTGCACGACCGGTGCTGACAGGTTGATCCGGCCGAGCCCGCAGTCGGCCCACGCCTCTGATTTTCAGGGGGCGGCGGTGGCAGAGCGCCCACGCCTGGGCGCTATCGCAGAACGGCGCCAAAGAGTTGGAATGAGGCCACTGCGAGTTCTGCGAGGATAAGGAGGACGATGATCACCTCCAGCCGCAAGGACCGTGCGGCGTCCTGCAAGTCGACGAAAGCGGCGGTCGAGTTCGCGATCACGGCGAGTTTCCGATCCAAGGTCTCCGCGCGTTCGATCAGTTCATATTCGTCCTCAAGGCGACTGTAGAGCCGCTCGAGATCGGGGCGGTCCCACAGGATGTCGGGCTTCTCGCGGACGGCGATGCGGCCGGATACGCGGTGCTGGACGAGGAGGGCCTCGCCAATGAGGCGCAGAACGCTGCGCCGTCGTCCGCTCGGCGAGCGCCCTGTGTTCGCCAGGCCGCGGGCGAAGGGTTCGATGGCGTCAAACACGGCAGCGACCCGCCGTTCGTCCCGCGCCATAGCCACGCTCTTGGCCAGGACGTCGGCGACGATCAGGAGATGCTCCGGCGAGGTGTCGCGAAGCTGGATCGCCCCGCCCGTCGTGATCTGCTCGTCCTGATCGGGCCGGACAACGATCGTTGCGGTTTCTTCATCCGGCGGCTCCTCCAGCCCCACGATCCGGTCGGCAAGGCCTCGAAGCGTCTCGGCCTGGAGCTTGGGATCAACGCCGATGAAGACAGCCGCCCCGAATCGAAAGAGCGCCGCCATGCCTTGCCCGCGAACCGGGAATGACAAGGGGACGGCGGCGATCATCCCATCGCGCTCAAGGCCCGTGGTGTTCAGCCGCTCCCCCAGGAGAAGCGCATGCACGATCATGACCGAGCGTCCGTCTTAGTCGCGCCGGGCCCGTTGGATACACTGTGCCTAGCGAAGACAAGTTGCCCTTAGAAACCGACAGCACCCTACCGCAAGATCCGGCTTTAAGGCCCGCGGCTCGAGCTTGGACGGCGCCATCGTTCCTGCTGCTCACTCGATCCACTCGCTGAAAGGGATCCTGCCGCAGCCACCCCGGCCCGTCAGTCTGGACGACATGGATCCGGCAATCAGCGCCGGAGCCAGCAGAGCGTGATCGGCCTCTGCTCCTCCGCTGCGCCAGGATGCGCTTACTTCAGCCGCCGCGCCTAACCGGAGACAACTTGCTGTTGGACTGACAGGACCTATCCGGGCCTAGCCGCAGACTCAACTCCACCCACTGCATAGCGGATGACAACCACCGGGAACCGGCGACGCTTGTAGGAAATCGCTCTCGCCGCATCGCCGACGAACGAAGACCGTGGTCGCGGGATGGCAAGGACCTACTGGAAGTGACGGATGCCCATTGCGAAGCTAGGCTTGCCATCGGCCGCTGTTGGTAACCGTGAAAAACGTGCGGTTCCGAAGGAGCGTGGGATGGTCGGGATCGTGCAAGCCGTCGAGGATCTGGATCCCGGCTGGCTGCGTAGCGTCGTCCGACCAGCCGACCTGGCGACCTTCTCAGGTTTGACCTCGGTAAGCGCCGAACGGCTGGCCGAAGGGGTCGGCATCGCGACCGACATCTATCGCCTGCACCTCTCCTACGCGCCGGGCGCGGCCATGGGCCCCGCCACCCTGGTGATGAAGCTGCCATCATCGAATCCCGACGTGCGGGTGATCGCCGAGGGTGCGGGCATCTACCAGCGGGAAGTGCTGTTTTACCGCGAGATCGCCCCGACGGTCGCCCTCCGCATGCCTAAGGCCTATGTGGCCGAATTCTATCCGCAGACCCGCGGCTTCGTGCTGGTGATGGAGGACCTGGCGTCGGCCGTCGACGGCGACCAGGTCGCCGGCCTGCCCCTGGAGCATGCACGGTTGGCGCTGAACGGAATCGCCGCCTTGCACGCCAAATGGTGGGACCGGCCCGAACTGAGAGCACTCGAGGCGACCATCCCGCCCTTCGGGGAGGGGCCGTGGCGCGGAACCGGCGCGCGTCTCGCGGCGGCATGGCCGGTCTTTGAGAGGTTTCTCGACGGTCGCGCCTCGCCAGCGCTGCGCCGGATCGGCGCTCGGATGGCGGCCGCCATCGAACCCATGATGGACGGCCTGGCCCAGGCTCCTCGAACGCTCTGCCACGGCGATTTTCGCGCCGACAATCTGATGTTCGCGTCCCAGGATGACGGCCGCCCGACCCTCATCATCCTCGACTGGCAGTGGGCGCTGCAGGCTCGCGGAGCTGTTGACGTTGGCTACCTGCTGTCGATGAGCGTCACCACGGCGCTTCGGCGTGCGCATGAGGATGACCTGCTGCGCGGCTATCACGACAGCCTCCTGACCGACGGCGTCGCGGACTACCCCTATGAGATGTTGCGCCACGACTACTTTCGCGGGGTGCTGGTCGGCTTTTTCCAGGTGATCCAGGCCGGCGCCGCGATCGACCTGACCCAGCCCCGCTCGGAAAGCCTCTTTGATTGCGCCGTCCGCCGCCTTGACGCGACCGTTCTTGATCACGGCCTCGAGGCGTTTCTCGCCTGACGGAGATGTTTCTCGGCTCTTAGAGGCTCAGGTCCACACCCAAGGCAGATTTCATGCTTGCGGCGTATTCCGCATCGGTGGCCCCCCCAAGCGCCACCCAGTCGGTGTCGCTCAAGCTCTCGCGCCAGCCGATCAGCTCCGTCGATGCGACGCCGACACGGTACCGGAACCGCTCATTGCCGTTCACCGCCAACTCGGCGATCAGGTCGCCAACCTCGAACGGCGGGGATGCGTCAGGGGCGACAGCGCCAAAGAGGGCCATCAGACGTCGCTCTTGCGGATAGCCGGGATCCGGCCGGGACGGTTCGATCTTGCCGAAGATCGGGGTCGCGATGACGCCGGGCTCGACGATCACCACGCGCACGCCGAACCCGCTCATCTCCTGGGCCAGACACTCGCTCAGCGCCTCGACCGCGAACTTTGAGGCCGCATAGGGGGAGTGCGGCGACAGCGCCACCCGGCCGGCGACCGACGAGATGTTGGCAATGAAGCCGCTGCCCTGCCGGCGCATCGCCGGTATGACCGCCTGCGTGCAGCGCAGCGCGCCGAAGAAATTGGTTTCCATGACCTGCCGGTAGGTCGCCAACGGCGTCAGCTCCACGGGCCCCTGGCCGCCTATGCCGGCATTGTTCACCAGGACGTCGATGCGACCGTCCTGGTCCAGCACGCCAGCGACACAGCGGGTGACCGAGACGTCATCGTCGACATCCATCGCGACCGGCTTGATGCGGAGCCCTTCGGCCGCGGCCGCCTCGCTCAGCGGCCCGGCGGCGTCGAGGTTCCGCATCGCGGCGTGGACCATGTAGCCCTTGCGGGCGAGGGAAATCGCTGTCGCCTGACCAATCCCGGTGCTCGTCCCGGTAACAAGTGCGGTTGGCATGCGTCGTACCTCGCTCTGATCCTATCTATAGTGACGGTTGCCTATGCAAACGAGACGAACCCGGCGTGCTCAATGTGGGCGGGCCGGTGGTCGAGGCGATCCTCTCGCGCATGGCCTAGCCTTCGGTGAACCGGCTCGCCACGTTGCGCCAGTTATCGTGAAGTTGAGCGCCGATGGCGCGGGCATGATCGCGGATTTGGCGAACGATGGGCGAATGGCTGGTGCCACGCGTCGTCACGAACAGATACTTCTGCACGTGCCGCCACTGGGTATCCAGGGCGACGAGTGAGCCGGCCTCCAGATAGGGCTGGGCGACGAACGAGGGCATCAGGAGGGCCATGTCCCCGCGGAGCACCAGGGGCATGAGGATGTCGTAGTGGCTTGCCGTGTACATGCCCAGGAGTTCGCTCTCGAAACCCAGGAGCCTCGGGTTGCTCGATCCCGGCGAATGGGAGCCGCCGCACTTGAATTGCGCAAGACGCGCGGTTGGGATGTTCCGTTCGTTCGCCAGCGGATGCCAGGGGCTGGCGAGGAAGATCGAGGGCGCCTCCAGGATGGTCTCGGCGACATAGGCGTCCCGATCCGGCGCGGAGCCGGTGAACACCACGTCGAGGTCGCGCGAATCCAGAAGCGGGATCAACCGAGCGCCGGATGCGGCCTCGGCGTGGACCTTCAGGTCGGGATGCGTGCTGACAATGCGGCCCAGCAGGGGCCCCAGGAGCGGCGACTGGAGTCCCGTCGTGCAACCGATCCGCACGATGCCCGTCTCCCCGCCGGCCAGCAGGGAGGCGTCGCGCGCCAAGTCCCGGGTTTCCGAGATCACCGTGTTGGCCCGCTCGACGATAAGCTCGCCGACCGGGGTCAGGGTCGATCCCTTCGCCGTGCGGTCGAATATCTTAAGCTGCAGTTGGTCTTCGAGCCGGGCGACACTGGTGGAAAGGGTCGGCTGAGAGACGCCGAGCGCCTCGGCGGCTCTTGAGAAGCTGCCGTATTTTCGGATGGCGACCACATGGCGAAGGCTTCGGATGTCCATACAAGGCGACTCCCGGGGGCGGGCCATTCATCGCGGTTATACCCCCGCCCCAGACTGTGATCATTCCCGCCGCCCCCGCGCCATGGGAATTTCACCTCGTCAGCGCCCCCCAACCGCTGACGACGCCGCAACCTTCCAAAGCGGCCCACTCGATGCCGGCGCCGGGGCCGTCCTCCCCGGCGTCGAGGTTGGACCGAGGCGCGCCCCCCCGCCCTTCGATCGCCAGCCCGCCTCGGCGCCGGCAATTCGGGATGTTGAGGCCCGCGCGCGTCCGCTTCCGGGCCCGATCCCGAGGCCAGAAGCGGGTCGACCGGATGCGGGCTCACACCACCCACTGCGATGGCCTATCGACGAGGTCTAAGTGAAGATCAGCGGCGAGATGCGCCATCTGTGGCGCGTGGTCGATCACGGGGACGATGCGCTCGACAAGCCGCCGCCCTCACCTTCTTCATCAAGCGCGCGATGAATCGCCGAGGCCAACCGCGGACGGTCATCACCGAGGGCCTCAGATCGCATGGCGCGGCCACAAAGGAGATTGGCGCCACCGACCGTCAGGAGTGGGCCGCCGGCTGAACAACCGGGCGGATAACGCCCACCCGCCGATCCGGCGACGAGAACGAGCGATGGCGCGGTAGATCTCCAGAAATTCGCCGCCGTGCACTGCGCGTCGGCAACCTCGGAACGAAGGGCGGCGGCCAGCTTCCTGACCTCGCCCGCGAGCGGGGAAGTCATCGGAAGCTTGGCCGCCGGCGGCCTTAAGGAGGAGCCGCGTCGGCATGTCGATCAGCGCATCGTGGTCGACAACACCAGCCGTCGGGACGCCGCAAGGCCTGAACTGGTCAGTTGCTCTTGGGTGTCGCGGCCACGCCCTCCGGAGCTGCCGATCCGCCCGAGCGCTCGGCAAACAGCGTGACCTCGACGCGGCGGTCCGGCGCTAGGCAAGCGTCGGTATCAGCCGCCTTTGGATCAGCCTTGAGCATTGCTGCGCACTTATGGGGCGTGTCGGCCTTCGGGTCGGGATATTGCTCGCCCGCGCCATAGGCCTGCATGCTCGGGCGCCAGCCTGGATTGCGCACGGGAATCTGCGAGGTGATGTACGCGGCCACGGCGTCGGCCCGCGCCTTGGACAGCTTGAGGTTCGCCTCAGGCGTGCCGCGCACGTCGGCATGGCCCGTGATCATGATGCTGACGGGCATGAAGCCCTTCAGCGCGTCGAGCTTCTCGTTGATCGCCGTTTGCCCTTCTGGCTTCAACGTCGCCTTGTTGGTGTCGAACATCGTGTCCGTTTCGAGCCGCATGTTGAGCGCCTCGTAATGGGTGCCACCGGGCACTTCGATGGTCCTCGTCTGGGTGACCTGGCTAACCTCCGTCGGCATCCTCGGGCACCAGATGTGCAAGGCGCAGAGGAGTGCCAGGAGCAGAAGACCGATCAGGCCCAGCAGCAGCGGCCACCATGGGCCCGCCCACCAGCCGACCGCCGGCGCGGCGTTTTCGACCGTGATCGTTTCGGCGAGCTTGCGCTCCACGACGCGGCTGCTGGTCCCTACGGTTCTGCCGGTATAGGCCGCCAGAGCGGCGCCCCCCAGGCCAAGGTATTCAATCAATCGGCTGTGGTCGCCGGCGAGCAGGGCCCGCGCCTGGTTGATCCAGCCGCTGATGCGGTCTTCGCCGACGTTCTCGCCGGTAGACCTGAGCCTGGCCGAAAGCTCCGCCGTATTGTGGGCGGCCAGGGTCTCGATGGAGGCCACATCTATCGCGGCCAGTTTTCGCTCCATCGCAGGGCCGACGCCTTCGATCGCGGCGGTGGGGACTATGCCGTCCTTCAGCTTGCTGACCACCAATCCGAAGGCGGCCAGTTGCCCGTTGGCCAATAGGCTGGCTTGGAACGGCCAGCTCAGCGGGCGGGCAATCCCGAACTTGCGCTTGTCGGTGTCCAGAAGCTTCTGGATGTCGGGAGATTTCAACGCCGCGACCTGAGCGAAGCGATGGATGCCGTGTTCATGGAAGAGGCCTGCGACGTCGGGGCCGACGCCCTCAATCGCTTCGAGTTGGTCGGCGACCTCCGTCACCGGATCCTCGACCTTGACCATCCGGTTGGCGATCTGGGTTTTCGTGGAGGTGGCCTCTCGTCCCGCAAAGAGGCTCCGGATAATCCAGCCCAGGATACCGGCGAGTATCAGGCCTACAAAAATCCAGAACAGCTTCGACCAACCATCGATGCCAAATGGCACAGCAAACATTGAGTTGGGCATGGCGCGCTCCCACGGCCGCAAGCGCCGATCAAGTCCGGCGGCGGTGGGCTTCGTCTAGTCGTGCACGCGATTAACGAATATGCGGGATTACCCCAAACTTGGGCGGGAAGAGGCCCGATCCCGGTAGGTCGGAGATGGAGAGGGTGCGCCGGGGACGGCTGGCAAGTTGGGGCCGGTCTGCGCCTTCAGGAACGCAGGCGTCAGCTGATCGGCTCCGAATCGTGAAGGGCTGTGGCCCGGGAGCGCCCGAAGGCGTCCATACGTCCCCAGGGCCCCGGGAGGTCCAGCAGGGTGATTTGGCGGATCGAGTCCGGCAGCGCCGGATCGACCAAGAGATGCTCCCCGTCCGACTCCAGGCCAAGCATCGCGCGCATGAGAAGCAGCGGCGCGCCGGTCGCCCACGCCTGTGGGCTGCACGCCGTCGGATACTCGACAGGGTATTTCGTGCTCGAGCGCGCGTAGCCCGCGAACGCCTCGGGCAGGCGATTATGGAACAGTTCCGCGGCCTCCAGCATGGCCATCGCAATCCGGGCCGCCTCCTCGCGGAAGCCGTAGCGCCGCAGGCCCCAGGCGATGATCGAGTTGTCGTGCGGCCAGACGGTGCCGACGTGGTAGCCGATCGGATTGTAGGACCCCTCGCCCACCGCCATGGTGCGGACACCCCAGCCCGAGAACAGCGCCTCGCCCGTCAGGTGCCGTGCGCAGTCCTCGGCGTGTTCCTGGTCCGCGATGCCGCTCCACAGCAGGTGGCCGATGTTGGACGTGAGCGAGTCGACCTGGCGCTTTTCCCCATCGAGGGCGAGCGCGAAGGCGCGGCGCTTCGGCATCCAGAAATCCTGGTTGAACCGGCGCTTGAGTTGGGCGGCCTGGTGCTCGAGGTCTTCGGACCACTTCGGATCGTTCCAGATGTCGCGCGCCAGCCGCGCTGTCCGCCGCTTCGCGTCGTAAGCGTAGCCCTGGAGTTCGCAAGTGGCCGTCGGCAGGCTCGCGAGCCTCCCGTCGGCGTAGGCGATGGAGTCGCCGGAGTCCTTCCAGCACTGGTTGCCTAGTCCCTTAGGGCTTCGGGTCGCGTACTCGATGTAGCCGTCGCCATCGCGATCGCCGTATTGGTCGATCCAGTTGACGGCCGCGCGCGCCGCGCGCTCCAGCTTGCGCACGAGCTTCCGGTCGCCGGTCCAGCGCTCATATTCCTCGAGTAGAATCAGGAACAACGGCGTCGCGTCCGCAGTGCCGTAGTACGGGGAGTGCGGCGTCTCCTGGAACGCCGTCAATTCGCCGAAGCGGAGTTCGTGCGGCATCTTGCCGGGCTCGGCGTCGCGGAACGGATCGTCCCGACGGGCCTGCAGGAGGGCCAGGGTGTCGAGGGTGGTGGCGGCAAGCTCCGGCGCGAACGGCAGGGCCTGGAAACTGGTCAGCAGGCTGTCCCGGCCGAACACGGTCATGAACCAGGGCAGGCCGGCCGCGGGCAAGGCGCCGGGAAAGATCCCCGAGCGGAAGCGCAGCGCCGCCAGGTCGATCAGGCTGCGGCGATAGGTGTGCTCGAGCGGCTCCCACGAGCAGGAGAGCCGCGGCGCGTCCTTGAGCCATCCACGCAGATCGCCGGACATCGCTCGCGCGGTCTCGTCGTCCGTTTCCAGGAGGCTGGCTTCCTTGAGACCGCTTCGGTCGTCGAGGTCCTTGCCTCCGGGGTCGGCCACGGCGCGCACCATCAACGACGTCGACCACTCCGACTTCGGTTCGAGATGGACGTGGAAGCTCAGGCCCCGGTCATCGACCTTCGCGGGCGCGCTGCTTGTGATCCGGGTCTCCCGGCGGTATTCGCCGCGCCGGTAGCCAAGCGTGAGCGTTCCGTCCCCGGCGCTCCGATAAAGCTCACCCTTCTTGTCGAGCTTGTCCTTGACCTCGAACAGGTCGGCGAAGTCCGCGCCGGCTTCGATCTCCACTTCCAGGTCGATTGGCGCGTGGTCGTGATTGATGACGACGAGGTCTTCCCGGAACCCGCCGTTGACAAAGCGCCGCCGGATCAAGGTCAGATGCGAGTCGACGTAGACCGTCCCCGTCGCCAGAGCCAGGAAGTGCTGGGCCGCGAAATAGGCCGTGTCGTCCACCGAGAGCAGCTTCGGCCGCATGCCGTTGACAGTGAGCACCCAGCGCGACAGGAAGCGTGTGTCGTTGAGAAACAGTCCGTGGTTGGCGGTGGGGCTAGCCTCCATGTCGCCTTCGCGGTTGCTCACCACGAACTTGTTGCCGTCGAGGATGCTGATGGCGTCCGAGATCATGACGCTGCACCCACCTCTAGGGCCTCGGCCCAGGGGGATCCTTCCTGCAGGCCGAACAGGACGCGAAGGGCCAGGTCCGCGTCGCCCTCGAACCTCAGCCGGCCTTGCAGGTGGGCGACGATCGGCGGCAGTTCGCCTCGCAGCAGGTCGATGAGCGTCTCCTCCCTGTCCGTTGCGATCAGGCCGGCGGCCTTGCACTCGTCGACGATGCGAACCTCGCCGCTTTCCTCGATCAGCATGGCGCCGGCGCACGCGTTCGCGACGTACAACTCCATTCCGCAGGAGAGTCCGGCGAGGCCGGGCGCGCGCCCGCGAACCGATGCCCAGTGCCCCGATGTCGATGTCAAAGCCATGGCGTGCTCCCGCAGCGAAGGCCGCACGCTCTGACGCATGCGCAGGGGGAGCACGTGGCCCTTCCCGCGAATAGAGACCAGCTGCGGCGGACCAGAACCATCCGGTGAAGCCCTAGGACGGCGGAGCCTCTCATCCGGATGCGGTCGGAACCCTCGCGGCCACGAGGCGTTCGGCCCCCCGGTCACAAAGGAAATCATCATGAAATCGAATCTTCTGGTCGCGACGGCGGGCTTGCTGGCGCTGGCCGTGGCGATCCCCGCATCTGCTCAGACGACTGAGCAGACCACCACCGTCGTCACGAAGCGCCCCAATACGGGCACAGGCGTTGGCGCTGTCGGCGGAGCCGCTGCCGGCGCCGTCGTCGGCGGACCCGTAGGCGCCGTGGTTGGCGGCGTCGTCGGCGCGGCGGCCGGTCACACTGCCGATCCGCCCGCCGAGGTCAGGACCTACGTCCGCACCCAACACGTCGAAGCTGTGCCCTACGACGGCTCGATCACGGTCGGAACCGTACTGCCGGAAACGGTCAAGGAGTACGACGTCCCGCGATACGAGCGCTACCGCTGGACCTATATCAACGGACAGCGGCTGCTGATCGATCGCGACACTCGCAAGATCATCGCGGTCGTCAACGACGACGGCTGACGTAGGCGAAAGGCCCGCCGGTCGGCGGGCCTTTCGTTGTCATTCTGCCGCCGCGAGGAACTCCGAACATGGCTGACTGGTCGGCGTGGATCCGCCGCATAGGGTGGCGGATTCGCTGAAGGGTCGCCGGATGCCCCCGTTGACGCCGCCGCCCGACGCTAGGGGTCGACGCGAGCTTCGGCGTAGCCGGAGAGCACTTCGACGCCGTTCTGGTTGATGGTCTTGACATCGAACTTCGCCAGGCCCCCCGCGACTTCGGTCACCGTGGCGGTCGCCTCCAGCGTGTCGCCCGGCCAGACCTGGCTTGTGAAGCGAACGCCGTACTTGGTCAGGCGGGCGTCGCCGACGTAGTCCGTGAGCATCTTGCCGGTCATACCCATGGTCAGCATGCCGTGGGCGAAGACCGACGGGTATCCCGCCACCTGGGTGGTGAAGACTTCGTCGGTATGCAGCGGGTTGTAGTCCCCAGACGCGCCCGCGTACTGGACGATCTGCGTGCGCTTGAGGTCCTCGACGAGGCGCGCGGTGTGGACGTCGCCGACCTTCAGGTTGCTAGCTTTCAGGGGCATGGCGCTCTCCTCAGGTCTTGGCGGGGGCGGGTTGTTCGACGGGGCGTTCGGTTCGCACGCCCACGCCGCGAGCGGTGACGACGAGTTCGCCCTTTTGGTCGCGGTATTCGGTGATCGATTCTGAGAACAGCAGCTTTCCCGAACGCTTGCCTTCCTTCTCCCAGGTCTTACCCGCAAGGGTGGTGGCGGTGAGGACGTCGCCCGCCCGCAGCGGGCGGTGGTACTCGTAGTGCTGCTCAGCGTGCAGGCCCCCGCCGCCGCCGCCGCCGCCGCCGCCGCCGGCCGCGCGGGTGACGCCAGTGGGGTTTTTGCCGGAGCCGAACCAGGGCTGGCCCACCTTGGGCCGCAGGAAATAGTCCGGGTCGAACTGCGCCGAGGCCTGCACGAAGGTGGGCGGGGCGATGATGCCGCCGGCCTCGGTCGCCTTGGCCGCGTCCTCGTCAACGTAGACCGGGTTCTCGTCGCCGATCGAGCGGGCGAACATCAGGATGTGCGACGCTTCCACTGGGAATTTCTTGGCGGCCATGGCGTTCCCTTCCTCGCGGCGCCGGCAGGCGTCCGCATCCACTAGATAAGCGGGGCCGATTTCCCCGCTTTAGTCTGCCGTTTTCCGCCGGCCTGTCGATCTCCGCGATCAAAAAGGGGACGCCCACCCATCAACCACCCCCAACCCCGCTGGTCCGGGCGAACTTCCTGCGCAGTCTGCGCTACCCGGCCGCGCAGCCCCGCGCCGCCAGCACATGTGAAACTGGAGCTAGTTTTACTGTGTTTGTCCGCTATGCCGGCGGCGATAATTTCCCCACCCTCCGCTGATGAGGATCCCGGCCGTGACTTTGAAGCTGAACGATATCGCTCCCGACTTCACCCAGGACTCCACCGAGGGCCCGCTGCATTTTCATGAATGGGCGGATGGCCACTGGGTCGTTTTCTTTTCACATCCGAAAGACTTCACTCCGGTCTGCACGACCGAGCTGGGGGCGGTCGCCAAGCTGAAGCCTGAGTTCGACAAGCGGGGCGTGAGGGTTCTGGGCCTCTCGGTCGACCCGGCCGATAACCATGCCCGTTGGGCCGGCGACATCGCCGAGACGCAAGGGACCGCCCCCAACTTCCCGATGATCGCCGACACTGACCTTTCGGTGTCCAAGCTCTACGGAATGCTGCCGGCCGATACCGAAGGCACGTCGGAGGGGCGCACGCCGGCCAACAACGCCACTGTGCGGAACGTCTTCATCATCGGCCCCGACAAGCAGATCAAGCTCATCCTGGTCTATCCGATGACCACCGGGCGCAACTTCGACGAGATCCTGCGGGTGATTGATTCCATGCAACTTACCGCAGCCCACAAGGTCGCGACGCCGGCCGACTGGAAGCAGGGTCAGGACGTGATTATCACCGCCGCTGTCAGTGACGACCAGGCCAAGGACCTGTTCCCTGGCTACGTCACCGTGAAGCCCTACCTGAGAACAACGAAACAGCCGGGGTAGCGCGGTCACGGCAGCCACCCCGCTTCCGGCGCGGCCAGCCGACCGGCCACCCGCACGCCCTTCGCATAGAGCTTGTCGAACTCACAACGGATCGACCGCGACGGTCAGGCGTCCGCGCCCTGCAGCGCCGGATAGTCGACGTAGCCTTCCGGTCCGGGCGTGTAGAAGGTCTCCATCCGCCAAGGGTTGAGCGGCGCGCCGGCGGCGAAGCGGGCCGGCAGGTCGGGGTTGGCGATGAAGAGCTTGCCGAACCCCACGGCGTCGGCCTTGCCCTCCGTCAGCAGCGCCTCGGCCGACGTTTGGTCAAAGCCCTCGTTGGCGATGAAGACGCCGCCGAAGGCCGCCTTCAGCGCCGGGCCTATGCTGTCGTCGGCCAGCCGTTCGCGGGCCATCAAGAAGGCAAGGCCGCGGTCTTTCATGGCCTGGGCCACGTAGTGGAACGTCGCCGAGAGGTCGCTGTCGCCCATATCGTGGGCGTCGCCGCGGGGGGCCAGGTGCAGGCCGACGCGGTCGGCCCCGAACGCCGAGATCGCCGCGTCAACCGCCTCGAGCATCAGCCGCGCGCGGTTCTCGATCGATCCGCCATAGTGGTCGGTGCGCCGGTTGGAGCCGTCCTGCAGAAACTGGTCGAGCAAGTAGCCGTTGGCCCCGTGCAACTCGACGCCGTCGAAACCGGCCCGCTTGGCGTTCTCCGCGCCGGTCCGATAGGCCTCTACGACCTCGGCGATCTCATCCAACGAAAGTTCGCGGGGGGTGGGATAGGGCTCCTTTGGTCGCAGCAAACTGACGTGACCGCGCGCCGCGATGGGGCTGGCCGAGACCGGCGGCAGGCCATCCAGGAAGGTCGGATGCGAGATGCGGCCGACGTGCCAGAGCTGCATGAAGATCAGACCTCCGGCGTCGTGCACGGCCTTGGTCGTCAGCTTCCAGCCTTCGACCTGCGCTTCGTTCCAGATGCCCGGCGTGTCGGCATAGCCCACACCCAGCGGCGTGACCGAGGTCGCCTCAGTGAGGATCAGGCCGGCCGAGGCCCGCTGGCGATAGTATTCCGCGACCAGCGGACCCGGGGTACGTTCGGCGCCCGACCGGGATCGTGTCAGCGGCGCCATGACGATGCGGTTCTTCAGCGTCAGCGAGCCGATCTGCAGAGGATCGAACAATGAAGGCACGGCCTACTCCTGGTCGGGATGGCGTTCAGCGACGGCGTCCATAGCGCCCGTCAGAAAGCTTTTGCTTCGGGGACGCAGGCTTGGGGGACTGGACCTGCGACGTCAACCCGCCGCCCAGCCCTTGATCGACACATGCGGGATTCGTTGCAACGGCTGCGCTGGTCGAAGAAGCGATTGCGTGGCCGGGCTAGCCCGAGGTTCTCGCAGGGTCGCGCCTCTCAGTGCAGAAGACGCCACGACGCTGCGACTCGGACATCGCCTCGTTGACGATGTCGTCGGGGCCATCTGGTCGGTAGGGCGACATGATGTTGAAACCGTCGGCCCCTCCTCACGTCGGCTTATAGATCTGGTCGAACAAGGCCCCGTCGGCGAAGTGGGCGGCGCCGGCCTTTCTCCAACCGCCGAACGCCTGGTCGATGGTCGCCAGCGGGATCTGCCTAAAACTGCCGGCGTACTTCGCGACTGCGGCCGCTTCGCGCGGCCGGAAGTGGTGTTTGCCGATGATGTCCTGAGCACGGGGGCTATAGAGGAAGTTGAGATAGCCAGTCGCCTGGGCGCGCGTTTTGTGGCGGTCGACGTTCTTGTCCACCAACGCGACCGGCGGTTCGGCCAGGATCGAGCTGGACGGATAGACGATGTCGTAGTTCGGGCCGAACTCGTCGATTGTCAGGTAGGCTTCATTCTCCCACGACAGCAGCACGTCACCGATATTGCGCTGCGCGAAGGTCGTCGTCGCGTCGCGCGCACCGGCGCCAAGGACAGGCACGTTCCTGTAGAGCTTGGTGACGAAGTCCTTCCCCGCAAGCTCACCGCCGTGCCTGCGTCCAAAGTCGTAGGCCGCGAGATAGGCCCACCGCGCGCCGCCGGACGTCTTCGGATTGGGGGTGATGACCCCCACGCCGGGCTTAACCAGGTCGGGCCAATCCTTGATCTTCCACGGGTTTCCCTTGCGCACCAGGAACACGATCGTCGAAGTGTAGGGGGTCGAGTTGTTGGGCAGCCGCGACTGCCAGTCGGCCGGCAGCAGCTTGGCTCGCGCGGCGATCTCGTCGATGTCTCCGGCGAGGGCCAGTGTCACCACGTCGGCCTGAAGGCCGTCGATGACTGAGCGCGCCTGCTTTCCCGAGCCGCCGTGGCTTTGCTTGATGTCGAGAACCTCGCCGGTCTTGGCCTTCCAGTAGCTGGCGAAGGCGGCGTTGATCTCCTTGTACAGCTCCCGTGTCGGGTCGTAGCTCACATTCAGCAGGCCTATTGTCTTGGCCTGCGCCTGCGTCTCGCGCGCAAACAATAGCGGCGCGGCGGCCGCACCAAAGCCGAGGGCTGCGCCGCGGGCGACGATGCCGCGCCGGGTGATTTTGTTAGAGCTCATTTCAGGTCTCCGGAGCGGATTGGGTCAGAACGCGAATTGCGAGCGGAACGAGATGACGTTCACGTCTTCGCCAATGTTGCCCCCGGCCGCGTTGAGCCGGTTCACGCGAGTCCACTGGTAGTCGAGCAGGAAGCGAACAACGCTGTTCGGGTACCAATTCAATCCGACCGTGGTGATGTTCTGCTGGCCGCCCCGGATGCCCCCGGCCGGCGTCGCCGCGCCTGCGACGCCCTCGTGATCGTTCAGATCCAGCTCGCTGTAGCGCGCTGCAAGTTCCCAGGCTCCCCAGGTCCCACGCTGTGGATCGAAGGCCTTCAAGGGGCGGATGCCTACGAAGCCGCCGTTGGCGTTGGTCCATGCGCGATGTTCGCCGGTGATCGCCCAAGCGCCTTGCAGATACCAGCCTGAGAACGACGGATCGAAGGGCGAGAGGGCTGGCGCTGTGGCCTTGCGGTTCACATCGACCTGGTACCACTCGCCAGCGCCGTAGAGGTTCTTCCAGCTCGCGCCCGCTTCGAGCCCGTAGGCCGTCAGCCCGTCTGAGTTGATCGCGCCGGTGTCGACCAGCCGCACGCCGCTGACCCGCAGTTCGGGGCGCTCCTGCAGCCGCACGGCCTGGGTCGTAACCGGGCCGGCTGTCGTATCCGCAGGCTCCAGGATGCCCTGGATGTTGGCGCCCACGTGCACGTCATAGTCGGGGCCATGAATAGGATTGAAGGCCGCCCGGAAGGCGAAGCCCGACTGCTGATCGAGCTCAGGCGTCGCCGGCACGCCGACGACCTTGCCTGACCAGAGCGCAGAGGCGTACCAGCGCGCCCCGCGCGCGGTGGCGCCGACGCCTGTCCTGCCATCGCCGGTCGCAAAGCCGCGGACCAGCTCAGCGATCGCCGCTCGCTCGAGGAACAACTCCTCAGTATTGTTGGTGGCGTCTTCCAGGCCCGACGGCATCGCCCAGGCGCCGACGCGCAGGCGGATGGGCTCCTCCAGCCCAAAGGGTTTCCAGCCGGCGTATTCGAGCCAAGCTTGGTTCAGGATCGCCGACTCGCCGCCGGACCCTCCGAACTCACCCCAAAGGGCGTAGTTCCAGTCCTTGAAAGCCGTGCCATCGACACCGAGGCGAGCGCGGCGGAAGTTGGTCCCCGAGCCCAGGTCGTTGGCGGCGGTGCGCGGCTCCTCCGAATAGCTGGCAGCGTCGAACTGGACGAGCGCACGGACGGCGAGTTTGGAGCTCCCATCGGCGCTCGTGAAGGTCGGCCGCCCGTTGCTAACTGTAACGGTGGGCTGCGCCGCCTGGGTGTCGCGGACCTGCTGCACCTGGGCCGCCGACTGGGCCTTCAGGTCAGCGATCTGGGCTTCGAGCTCTTCATTGTGTCTCTCCAACGCATCCAGACGGGCGGAAAGCGCCAACGCCTGTTCCTGGCTGATGCCTGAGGACTGCGTCGGCGTGGTCGCAATCGCCTGGGCCAGCGCGGCCGGCGCAACAGAGCACAGCAGGCCAGCCAGCGCGGCGGCGTGGATCGCCCGGCGAATTTGGGTACGCGTGATCAAGCTCGGTCCCTCCAATTGAGCGAGGGAAAGCTAGGTCTCATATTCCTACTAAACGAGTAGGTTTAAGCTGAGGAGCCAATCAGAAAATCTATTTGCTGGTCGTCTCGTCGCAGCGCTCTGCCAAATCTTGAACAAGCAGCGCCTGACGGTTAGGCAGGCGAAAGCCCGTGTCGGTGACCGGTTCTACGGGTGTGGGGAAAATTCATGGGCGTCACGCCTGCCGATAGCGGCGACACCGCCTGGGTTCTGACGGCCACGGCCCTGATCCTTTTCATGACCCTCCCGGGTCTGGCGCTGTTCTACGCCGGCCTGGTGCGGGTCAAGAACACCTTGTCCGTAATGATGCACTGCGTCGCCATCGCCTGCCTGATTTCCGTCCTCTGGCTCGCCGTCGGCTACAGCCTCGCCTTCGAAGGAACCGGCCCCCTAATCGGCGGACTCGGCAAGGCTTTCCTACTGTCGGTGGGGCGCAGCGCCCGGCATGGCACGATCCCGGAGACGGCCTTTTTCATCTTCCAGGGGGCGTTCGCGGTAATCACCCCGGCGCTGATCGTCGGCGCCTACGTCGAGCGGATCAGGTTCGGCGCGGTGCTGGCGTTCAGCGGCGCCTGGCTGCTGCTGGTCTATGCGCCGGTGGCGCACTGGGTCTGGGGCGGCGGCTGGCTGGCCCAGCGGCATGTGATGGACTTCGCCGGCGGCTTGGTCGTGCACGCGACGGCGGGCGTCTCGGCGGTTGTGGCGGCGGTGATGATCGGCCCTCGCGAAGGCTTCCCGCGCGACCTGCACCCGCCGCACAATCCGGGGATGACCATGATCGGCGCCGGCATGCTGTGGGTCGGCTGGTACGGCTTCAACGGTGGGAGCGCCCTTTCGGCAAACGGCGACGCGGCGATGGCGCTGCTCGTCACGCACGTCTCCGCCTCGACGGCAGGCCTGGTTTGGGCGCTGCTTGAGCGGCTCCGGTTCGGCCGGGCGAGCATGGTCGGCATTGTGACCGGCGTTGTCGCGGGCCTGGCGACGATCACCCCGGCCTCCGGCTACGTCGGCCCGCTAGGAGGGCTGATCCTGGGCGCCGCGGGAAGCCTGGTCTGCTTCGCGGCAGTCGGCCTGATGAAGAACCGCCTGAAGATCGACGATTCCCTGGACGTGTTCGCCGTCCACGGGGTCGGCGGCATCCTTGGCAGCTTGCTTGTGGCGGCGCTCGCCAGTCCCCTCATCGGCGGGGTCGGCTATTCGGCCGGGGTCGGCATGGGTGGCCAGTTGGTCACCCAAATTACGGGCGCGGTGGCGGTGATAGGTTGGTCAGCGGTCGCCAGCATCGCGATCCTTTGGGTGGTGCGGCGGCTGATTGGCCTGCGCGCCACCGATAGCGAGATCGACGACGGCCTCGACGTCTCCCAGCACGGCGAACGCGCCTATTCGGTCTGACGGCGATGTCAGGGCAATTCACCGCCCGATGAGGACCGGCGCCAGGATCGCGGGATGAAGGGATCTGGCGCGGGGCCTCAGGATGCGGCGGCGATCGCCGCCGCCAATGCCGGAAGCTCGGCATCAGCGACAGTGCGCAGATCGAGCAGGACGAGGTCGTGCTCGATACGGCTCAGCACCCGCGTCGCGCCGATGCGTAGTCGCAAAGCAAGGTCATCTGCGCTGAAACGGAGGCTGCGCAGAGCGATCGCGCTGCTGGGGAGCGCCTGCATCGGCATGGCCCCGCCGCCTGCGTAGCCGAGGGTGTCCTTGATATGGGCCTCCAGCGCGGGGAGCTCGGCGAGACTGTTCATGAGAGCCTCCGCGCGCGTCGACACGATGGAGGCCGCCTCAGTCAGCATTCGCAGGACAGGCACCCTCAGGGTCGGGTCGGCCGGCGGCCGATAGAGGCGAAGCGTCGCGGCCAGCGCGGCGACAGAAAGTTTGTCCAGGCGCAGCGCGCGCGCCAGCGGATGTCGCGCCAAGCGATCGACCAATTCACGCCGACCGGCCACAATTCCCGCCTGAGGTCCGCCTAGCAGCTTGTCGCCGCTGAACAGCACCAGATCGACGCCGGCCTGCAGGCTGGCCTGCACCATCGGCTCGCCCTCGATCCCGTAGGGCGACAGGTCGACGAGGGCTCCGCCGCCCAGGTCTTCGACGAGCAGCAGGCCATGGGCGTGGGCGAAGTTGGCGAGCGTGTCGAGGGCGGGTGCGCTGGTGAAGCCGGTGATGCGGAAATTGCTGGGATGGGTGCGGAGGATCACCCTTGCCTCCGGATGGTCGCGGAGCGCCTGCTCGTAGTCGCGCAGATGCGTGCGGTTGGTGGTCCCCACCTCGACGAGGGCGGAGCCGCTCTGCGCGACGACGTCGGGCACCCGGAACCCGCCACCGATCTCCACCAGCTCGCCGCGCGAGACGATGACCGGCGCGCCCTCCGCGACCGCTGCCAGCGCCAGCAGAACAGCCCCGGCGCAGTTGTTCACCGCCAGCCCCGCTTCGGCCCCGGAAGTCTCGCTGATCAGCGCGCCAAGGTGGTCGTTGCGCGAGGCGCGGCGGCCGGTCTCCAGGTCGAGCTCCAGGTTGTGGTAGCCTGCCGCCGCATGCATCGCCGCGACGGCCTCCGGGGCCAGGGGCGCCCGGCCGAGGTTGGTGTGGATCACCACGCCAGTGGCGTTGATCACCGGGAACAGGGTCTCGCGCTCGCCGTCGGCCAGCCTCGCCTCGGCGGCCTTGAGCAGATCAGCGACCGTGGGAACGCCAAGCGGGTCGGCCGAAAGCTGCGCCCTCGCCTCAGCCAGGACGCGCCGCAAGGCCGCAGCCACGGCGACGGTCCCGAACCGGGCGTTCAACGGCCGCGCGGCAGGGTCGGCGCAGAGGGTTCCCACGGCCGGCAGGGCGCGGCGCGGGTCCTGAGTTGTGGTTTCACGCGCGACGGCCGGGCCTCCCTGGTGGATGCTCGACTGTACAGAGCCGGGGAGAGCGGGAGCAAGCGGATGACGGTCGTGCCTGTTCGACGAGGGGATTGCGGGTGACGGATCGGGCGCCCCTCAGTCTCGTGGTGATCGGCCACGTGAACCATGGCAAGACCGCGCTCGTCCGGACGCTGACCGGCATCGAGACCGACCGGCTCAAGGAAGAGATCGCCCGCGGCTTGTCGATCACCCTGGGGTTCGCTTGGCGCGACTACCCGGCGGGCGGCGTCGACTTCATCGACGCGCCCGGCCACGAGGACTTCATCCGCGCCATGGCCATGGGCGCCACAGGCGCACGGGCCGTCCTGCTGGTCGTGGCCGCCAACGAGGGGTTCGGCCGCCAGACCCGCGAACACCTGCGCATCGCCGCCCTGCTAGGACTCGCAGCTGGCATCGTGGCGGTGACGAAATCCGACCTGTTGGCGGACGGGGCCGAGGCCGACCTGCGCGAGCGGATCGCCGCCGAACTCGACGGGACCTTTCTGGCCGGCGAACCGGTGGTCTTCTGCTCGGCCCTGACTGGCGCAGGACTGGACGACCTGCACGGGCAGTTGCAGGCGCTCAGCGCGCGCAGTCCGCCGCCGGATCGCCTGCCCGGCGCCTGGCTGCCCCTGGACCGCGTCTTCAGCATCGCCGGGGCCGGAACGGTCGCCACCGGCACGCTGCAGGGGGGGCGGTTGACGTCCGGCGAGGCGGCCGTGCTTGAACCGTCCGGGCGAACCGTCGTTATTCGCCAGGTGCAGATCCACGGCCACGCCGTCGATGCCGCCCCGCCCGGCGCTCGGGTCGCCGCCGGCCTGCGCGGCATTTCCGCCGACGAGGTCCATGCTGGCGAGGTCCTCTGCGCGCCGGGCGCCTACGAGGCCAGCCTGGTGGCCGATGTCGCGGTGACGCTCGCGCCCGAATGCCTGCGGCCGCTGAAGGCCAATGAGGAGGTGCGGGTGATGTGGGGCGCGCGGCAGGACATCGCGAAGGTCCGTTTGATCGGCGCGAACGCGATTCCGCCCGGCGCACGGGGCCTGGCGCGGTTGCGGTTTGCCGCGCCAATAATCGCCTACGCCGGCCAGCGCGCCATCCTGCGCCGGCCCTCGCCCGCGGAAACGATCGGCGGCGCAGTGGTGCTGGACCCGGCGCCGGCGCCAGTCCGTCGCCGCCTCGACGACCATCGCGCCCTGCTGGACGCCGTCTTCGGCGGAGATCTGGATCAGGTCGCCGCCCAGTTGGCGCTTAGGCGCGGAGGAGCCCTTTCGCTCGCCGAAGTCGCGCGGCTGTCGCGGCTAAGCGCCGAGGAGGTCCTCGACCGCTTGGGAGGCGGCTTCGAACCTCTAGGCGCCGACCTGATCGCCGCCCGCGCCACGGTCGCGGAGACCCGGCGCGCCTACCTGGCGGCCGTCGCCGAGGCCCACCGCAAGGCTCCGGCCCGCGCATGGGCGCAGCTTAGCTCGATCCGCGGCGGCCTGGCCCGGGCGGCCTCCCGCGACCTCCTCGCCCACGTCGAGAGGCGCCTCGCCGCCGAAGGCGAGATTCGCCTCGAGGCCGCCCGGGTGGCGCTCCCCGGCCACGACCCCCTCGCCGCACTGTCCCCTGCCGGCCTGGCGCGCCTGCGCCTCATCGAGGCGGCGTTCCGCGATGGCGGGATGAACCCACCGGCCGTAGCCGCAGTGACCGAGCCGGACACCGACGACCAAGCCCTGATCGGCCTCCTGATCGAGTCCGGCCGCTTGGTCTCGCTGCGCAACGTCGCGCTCCGCCAAGACCTGGCCTTCCACGCCCAGGCGCTGGACGACGCGGTCGCAGCCCTTGGCGCCGCCTTCCCGCCGCCCATCATGTTCACCACCAGCGAGGCGCGCGAAGCGCTGGCCAGCTCGCGCAAGTTCATCGTGCCGGTCCTGGAGTTCCTCGACACGCGCGGCGTCACCCTCCGCCAGGGCGACGCGCGCCAGGTTGTGGAAAACAGCTTCGGGGTTCCACGGAACCCGCTCTAGTGTCGGCTGCGCTGGAGGTGACTGGAGTCTGGTGGCTTCCCTGGTCTTCAAAACCGGTGACACGTCCCAAAGGCGTGTGGTGGGTTCGATTCCCATCCACCTCCGCCATCCGTGCGACGCTGAGAGAAGGAGCGCCCGATGACCGTCACGACCTTCTCCCTGCTCGACATGGCCGGCGAGCCCCGGCGGTTCCCCACCGCGCGACCCAGCCTGATCTCGTTCGTCAAGGAGGACTGCGCCACTTGCAACTTGGCCGCCCCAGTGCTGGAGGCCTTCCACCGGGCCTGGGGCGAGGCCGCCGACATCTGGATGGTGGGTCAAACCGCCGACGGCAACGCAATCTTGAAGGACCGACACGGCCTGACCCTGCCGATCCTGGACGACAGCGCACTGCGGACCTCCCTGGCCTGGGGGTTTGACATCGTCCCGGCGGTTTACTGGATCGACGCCGACGGTGAACAGGGCGCGCCGCTCGAAGGATTCGTCCGCCAGGAGTGGGAGGCACTCTCCCATCGGATCGCCGCGGACCTGGACCTGCCGCCCGCCCCGGTAGCCTGGTCTGAACTCCCCGACTGGCGGCCGGGTTGCGGCTCGAAGCACCTCGACCCCGACATCCACGACCGCCTGCTGGCCGAGGCCGGGGGCAGTCCCATCCGGGCGCGCCGGATCGAGATCGCGCCGGCCGACGACGTCGACGAGTTCATGTTCGACCAGGGCTTCTCCGACGGCCTGCCGCTGGTGGCGCCGACCCCGGAGCGGGTGCTGCGCATGCTGTCGGGCACGACGCGCGATCCGCAGGACGTCGTCACGGTCGTCCCGCCCAGCATGGCCCCCGTGACGGTGGAGAAGATCGCCATCAACGCCGTAATGGCTGGCTGCCGGCCGGAGTATCTGCCGGTGGTGATCGCCGCGGTCGAAGCCGTCTGTACGGACGAATTCAACATCCATGGCGTCAACGCCACGACCATGGGCGCCTCGCCGGTGCTGGTGGTCAACGGCCCGATCCGCCAGCGCATCGGCATGAACATGAAGCAGGCCGCGCTCGGCAACGGCAACCGCGCCAACGCCACCATAGGCCGCGCGGTCCGGCTGGTGGTCCGCAACGTCGGCGGCGCGCGGCCCGGCGGCACCGATCGCTCGACCATGTCGAGTCCGATGAAGTTCACCATGTGCTTTGCGGAGTGGGAGGAGGGCTCGCCCTGGGAGCCGCTGCACGTTGAGCGCGGGTTCCAGCGGGAGGACTCGGTGGTCACCGCATTCGCCATGACCAGCGGCCCCGTGCAGATCGTCGATCAGGAGTCCCGCGGGCCCGACCAGATCGCCGGGACCCTGGGGCTGGGCCTTGAGGGCGTGTTCCTCTCGAAGATCCACCGGATGCCCGTCGACGCCCTGCTGGTGGTTTGCCCCGAGCACGTCAATACCTTGACGAGCGGCGGCCCCTACCCGAAGGCCCGGCTGCGCGACCGCATCCAGGCGGTCACGACCCGGCCGCTGCGCGATATGGTGGCCAATGAGGTCTCCGGCGCCGGCATCCCGCTCGCGTCCGCCGCCAAGATGACCGAGGCCGTGCTCTCCTCACCGGCGCCGAAGTTTGCCGATACCAAGTTCATACACATCGTCGTGGCCGGCTCGGAGGCCGGCAAGTTTTCTGCCGCCTTCCACGGATGGCTTACGGGCTCGGCGGGCTCGGCTGTCGTTTCGCGGAAAATCGAATGCTGATAGCCTCGCCTAAGACCTTGCGAGGACGTCCATGACGACAATCCTGGATCCCACCGACGAGAGGGTGCCCGTCGCCCGGCAGATCACACCGCGGACCGGCAACTCGCCGGGCGTGATCGGCCTGCTAGACATCTCAAAGCCGCGCGGCAACGTCCTCTTGGATGAGTTGGAGCGCCTGCTGGCAGCCCGCTTCCCCGAGGCCGAGATCAGGCGTTACGCAAAGCCCACCTTCGCCAAGCCCTGCCCCTCGGACTTGCGGCAGCAGATCAAGTCCGAGTGCAAGGTCCTGGTCGAAGCCCTCGCCGATTGAGGATCATGCACGACGTGCAGTCTGCACGACACCGTGTGGTTCGAGATCCAGGGCCTTCCCGCCGTCTCCATCGCCTCCAGCGAGTTCGCCGAAGCCGCCGAGGCTCAGCGCAAGATGCTGGGCATGGACGGCGCCCGCTTTGTGCTGGTGGATCACCCGATCCAGGACGCGACGGATGACGAAATGCGCGCGAAGGCGGCAGCCGTCATCGAAGCCGTGGTCGCGGCGCTGACCCTCTAACGCTGAGGGCGGCGGGACGGAGCTCTGAACGCGCTGCCGTAAGGTCCCATGAAAGCTGCTGTGCTGAACGCCTTCGGCGAGGCGCTGAAGATTGAGACCCTGCCTTACGGCCTGATCGACCTCCGGCAATTCGATCTGGCCGAATTCGCGCTGGACGACGCCAACGACGCCGTCGCCTACGCCGCGGCCAACTCCGGTCCGCGTGAGCTTACGGTCCTTCGGCCCTGAACACAGGCATGACCTCGATGGCCTCGCTGGGCCAGCAGCTTAAGGCCCCGCGGGGCGCGCCCTTCACGACAAGGGTCGCTAATTCCCCGACTTCTGGCGACGAAACCGAACCGACGTCCGGCCCAATATTCCGCTATGTTCGCCGAACACCGGTGGGCATCGGACCGCCGACCCTTGGACTGAGCAGCGGCTGAAAATCGATCCTGAAATGGGCTCGAAATGACCGACGAGGACTACCAAACGCTGCTGGTCGCTGTGGCTGACCGCCGCCATTTGGCGGAGACCAACGTCCAATCGTCCCTCTGGCAGAATTACTACCGCAAGTACTTTGAGGGCGTTGAAGCGTTGCAGACCATTAAGCCTTCATTGGCGGAGGTGCTCGACGACTTGGCGCGCGTCTCGGAAGCCCGCGGACTATCGACCACGACGGCGTCGGCCTTGCGCGTGCTGCGCGAGCTTCTCGGACGGCCAAACTGGAACTCCGACGCGCAGGAGCCGGCGAAAGCCTATGCGCTGTCTTGCTTTGCCGAGCTCTCCTATCTGCATCTCAGTCGATATGATGTCGAAGGCTCCGACCGGTATGACTTCATTCCGAGTGAGTCACTTTTCGAGCTGCTCAACGCCAGCCCGCGCATTTCAGTCGATCTCGAGCAATTGTTTGCCGCCGTTGATCCTGAGATCCGGATTCTTGTCCTTGAGCGACAGCTCCTCACCTTTGTCGCGATGTGCCGAGGCGACCTGGCGATCATCGCTGTGCGCGGCACGGCGAAAGCTTCCGAATGGCTCACGAACCTCAACGCAGAGAGGCTCGGGACAACTGAGCCGCAGTATCACCCCGGGTTCCTGATGGAGGCATGGGATGGCATGCTCGAGCTTAGAACCAAGCTCAGGGCAGCCCTCGTGCGGCCCAATCTCTACTTCACCGGCCACTCCCTCGGCGGCGCAATCGCTGCGATCCTCGCGCCCCGAATGGGCGGCCGGACCGCTTATGTGTTCGGGTCACCGCGGTTCGGAAACGCCCAGGCTGTCGAACGCGCCGAGCCCTATGCCTATGTGCGCCCGAACGATCTCGTGCCCCACCTTCCGTGGGATCGTCTGGGGTATGCCGACGCAGCGTCGAGGCTCCACGTCGTCGGATCTGGAGCCCCCGTGCAGGCCTCAGCGTTCAAATCGCTCAAAGACTGGTTGGTCCCAGGCGGCCGGCCGTTCGCCGTGCAGCACGACATCAAGGGTTATCGTCATCACCTCGCAATGGCCGCCGACGCACGTTCGCCGGAGCTTGCGTTCCTAGAACTCCGCCAAGCCTATGCGCGTCCGCTGAAGGTCTGAGCCCGGTCGGACTCAGCTGGCTTGGGGCGCCGGGGCGTGCGTAGCCATCGCCGCCACGGTTTCGTCGAAGCCTTCGATCCCGCCCAGCGTCCCGCAGCCCTCGGCGACGAGACCTGCGGTCATGCCGGCGAAGCGGAGCGCCTCCAGCGGGGCCCAGTCGCGCGCCAGGGCTGCGATGAATCCGGCGCAGAACGAGTCGCCGCAGCTCGTCGTGTCCTTCGGCGTCACGTCGAAGGCGGGCACGACGCTGTGCCGGCCGTCGATCCATACCAAGGCGCCGTTACGGCCATTCTTGATCACGCAGGCCTTGGCTCCCATCGCGAGAAACCTGCTCGCGGCCGCTGCCAAGTCATCCGTACCGGTTAGAACCATCGCTTCGGCGGCGCTCGGCATGAAGTAGTCGATGAACGGAGCCAAGCGTTCGATTTCCGCGGCGGCGGACGCCCTCGGGCCGATCAGATCGCACGTCACGATCGCCCCGCCCTCCTTCGCCGCGCGAAGGAACGCCTCGCCCGGACCCCCGTCGGTGGTTAGCCCGCCAACACCGGCGTAGTGGACGAAACGTGCCGATCGGGCCGCGGCGAAGACGTCCTCGTTGATCGGCGGCGAAACCCCGGCCCCCATCATGTGGTAGCTCGAGCGGCGGCCATCCGCGGGGACGGTCAGCAAAGTGGTCGACGTCTTCAGCCCCGCGTGGGTCTGCAGCAGCGAAACGTCAACGCCGACCCTTTCCAGCCCGACACGAACAAAGGCGCCGTTCATGTCGTCGCCGATGGAGCCGGCCAGCTTGACCGCCACGCCGAGCTTCGCGGCGACCAGGGCCGCGCCGGCCGCGGTTCCTGCCGGCGCACAGACGATGCTTTCGACCAGCTGCGCGCGCTCGGTATGCGTCAACGCCTCGATGGGTCTTCCCACGATGTCGAGCGTGGTGAGCCCGATTGCGAGGAGTCCCGAGTTCATGGCCGCGCCCTGTTCATCAGCGAATACTATAAAAATCTACCATCCAATGGGGACCGCGCCGGCCGCTAAGTCGCAAGCGCCTCGCGGGGCGCGCGCCGTCCGAGAAGGCGCGCCATGATGTAGGCGGCGCCCGCGGCCAGGAACAGGCACGCCGAAACTCGGAACGCTTGGTCGCTGCTCTTCGAGCTGACCCAGAACGAGGCCACCAATGGGCCCAGGCTCCAACCGATCAGCGTGATCGGCGTGATCACCAGCGCCACCCGCCGCGTCGGTTCGATGCGGATCAGCCACGCGACCTGGAACGGCCCCAGCGCGAGGAGGAACAGGCCGAAGGCGCAGGCCAGGGCGACGTACAGCGGCCCGGAGGCCGCAAGCGGAAACGCGAACGCCATCGAGGCTTGCAGCGCGACCCCGCCAAGTAGCGCCAGGGCGGAGGGAATACGCCAGGCGATGCCCACCACCACGAACGCGCCGGCCACCTGGAAAATCAGGTTCCCCGACGTCCCCAGGCCGACCATCCGCTGATCGAAGCCGTGCAACGTCGCAAGCTCCGCGAGGTATTCCATCGCCGCCCCGATGCCGGCGGTCTGCAGTGTGATCGCCGCCAGCACGAAGCCGATCTCTGCGGTCCAGACCCACTTCGGCGCTGCGGTCCTTTCGGCTTTGACGCCGGCTGCGCGCGGCAGCAGCGGGGCCAACGCCACGCCGATGAAAGCCAGCGCGGCCAGGATGACGAACGAGGCGTTCGAGCCCCACCGTGGCATCAGGTAGATCGGCAGGGCGAGCGCGGCCAACGCCTGCGGAATGGTTTGCGCGGCCAGGAACACCCCGTTGATCCGGTCCGGCGACCGGGTCCGGGTCAGGATCACGATCGTACAACCCAGCAGCGCGCCTTCGAGCGCGCCGGCGGCGAACCGCAAACCGAACAGACTTGCCGCGTCGTGGGCATAGCAGCAGGCGAGATTCGTCAGGCCGAGCAGGACCGAGAGCACGGCGGCCTTCATCCGCATTCCGCCGGTCCGGAACGCTATGGCCCCGACGGCGGAGGCGCCGGCGATCGCGAGCACTTCGACCGTGGCCAGGCGACCGAGCAGCGCATCGGTGATCCGATGCTCCGCGACCAGCGCGGCAAGCAGGATCGGCTGGATGCCCAGCACCATCAGCGCGGCGGTGCCGACCCACATAGCGGTCGAAATCGCTGCGACGCCATCCTGGCCGACGACGGAATTCTCAGGCGCGGCGGCTACCATGGCCCTCTCGACTTCTTTTCTCGCCGATGTGCGGCTGGCGGATCGGCCGGGCCTGCGGCGGCTCAGACACGGCGGGTGAGCGTGCCATCGACGACGACGTTGGCCCCGGTGGTGAACTTGGACCTGGGGCTGGCGAGGAATGCGACTGTGGCCGCCACCTCTTCAGCGGTTCCCATGCGGCCGGTAGGATTGGCCTTCAGAGACTGGTCGAAATAGGCCGGCGCGCGCGTCTTGACGCCATCCCAGAAGCCGCCCTCGACGAAGATGTTGCCGGGAGAGACGAGGTTCGCCCTCACCCCTGCGCCGGCCATCTCGACCGCGAGCCCCTTGGCGTAGTGATTCAACGCCGCCTTGAGCGCTCCGTAGGGTGATGGCTGCGTCGCCTCCAGCGCCGAAATCGACGAGATCATGATGAATGAAGCGTCCTGCGCCGCCCCAGCCCGCACCAGGTGCGGACGGCAAGCATCGAACAGACGGATCGAGCCCAGCAAGTCGAGCTCGAACACCGAACGCCAATCCTTTTCGGTATTCTGAAACACCATGGCGCTGGGGTTCGAGACCGCCACGTCGACGCCCCCGAGCGCCTCCGCCGCGTCGGCCACCCAACGCCCGAGCGCCTCGCCGTCTTTCACGTCGGTCGCTCGGCCCCAGGCCTTGACGCCCTGGTCGGCCAGGCTGTCGACCAGCCCCGCCACGGCCGCCGGATCGCGAGAGCAGACGCCGAGGTTCATGCCCTCCGCCGCAAGCGCTCGGGCAACCGCCAGGCCGATGCCCTTGGTCGCGCCGGTGACGAGCGCCACCCGACCGGCGAGCCCGAGATCCATCTGCTTCCCCCATCAGCCATCTCGAGCCGCAGGCCGAGTCATCCGAGCGGCACTTCGATATTAATTGAGTTCTGGAGGCGCCCCATTTGCTTGTCAACCGTCGCCGACGTCGCATGGCAGGCTGCCTGCCGGTCGCGCATTTCGCCCGACCCGGTTAGTTCGCCAACCCCTTGACCGCCCGGTAGAGATCGCCCGCCGTGAGGCCGTACTTGCCGAACAGGTAAGGCGTGCTGCCGCCCTCTGCGAAGACATCGTTCACGCCGACCATGGCGAACCTGGGCGTTGATCCGGAAAGCGCGATCACCTCGGCGACCGCCGACCCGAGGCCGCCGATCGTGGAGTGGTTCTCATAGGTGACCACCATCTTGTGCGACCTGGCCAGGCGCGCGACGAGGGCGGAATCGAGCGGCTTGATCGAGGCCATGTTGACCACCGTGGCCGACAGGTTCTCGCGCTCCAGCATCTCCGCTGCTTCGAGCGCATGCCCGACCATCGCCCCGCTGGTGACCACCGCGACGTCCGCGCCTTCGCGCATGATGGTCCCGCGCCCGAGTTCGAATTGCTGCAACGGCGTCGTCTCGTCCGGCGCTCCCTTGGATAGGCTCAGGCGCAGGTAGACCGGCCCGTCAAAAGCAAGGGCGGCCGCGACCGCCGCTCCAACCTGCTCGGGGCCCGAGGGCTCGATCACGGCCATGTTCGGCAGGGCGCGCATGAGGGCGATGTCGTCGATCGCCTGATGCGAAACGCCGAGCTCGGTCGTCAGCCCAGGAATGAAGCCAACGAGCTTCACCGGCAGCTTCGGGTAGGCCACCTGCATCGCCACCTGGTCGTACACCCGGCGGGTGATGAAAACGCAGAAGCTGTGCGCGAACGGGATGTCGCCTGCGCGAGCCATGCCGCCGGCGACGCCGACCATGTTCGCTTCCTGGATCCCGACCATGAAGAACCGCTCGGGCAGGGTGTCGCGGAAGTAAGTGGTCTGCGTCGGCTGGCTGAGGTCCGCTCCCAGACAGACGATCCGCGGATCGACTTCGGCCGCCGCCAGCAGCGCCTTGCCGTAGGAGCGTGCGCCGGCAGTCGCTTCAGCGTAGCGGATGTCACGGAAACCGCCCATGCCATCGGGGATCGTCAAGGTCATTGGGCGGCCTCCAGATCAGCCAGCGCCCGGCGGGCTTCTTCGGGCTTCAGATAGGCGACGTGGGCCATCTGGCCCTCCAGGAACGGAACGCCCGCGCCGGGCGTGGTCCTTGCGACGATGGCGGTCGGCGCGCCCTTGGTCTCCCGCGCGACATCGAGGGCGCGAGCGATCTCGCCGACCGAATTGCCGTCGACCTCCAGTGTGCGCCAGCCGAACGCTGCGAACTTCGGGGCGATCGGGTCCATGCGCACGACCTTGTCGGTGTGGCCCTCGACCTGGAGGTAGTTGCGGTCGACGATCAGACACAGATTGTCCAGCTGGAACGAGGCCGCCGAGAGGACGGCTTCCCAGAGCTGCCCTTCCTGCAGCTCGCCATCACCCAGGACCACATAGACGCGGCTATCCAGGCCCTGCCGCCTCAGGCTGAGCGCCATGCCGACCCCGACAGAGAGACCCTGTCCAAGCGAGCCGCAGGTCGCCTCGACCAAGGGACCTACCCGTTCCGAGGCGTTCACCTCGAAGGCAGAGCCGTCCTGGGTGTAGCTCTCGAGCGCGCTCTCAGGGATCAGCCCCCGCTCGGCGAAGGTTGAATATAGCAGCGCGGTGTTGTGCGCGGTGGAGAGGATGAACCGGTCGCGGCCCGGCCAGCTCGCGTTCGCCGCGTCGAGCCGCAACTCGCGGAAGAACAGCGTGGCGAAGATGTCCGCCGCGCCGAGGCCCTGCAGCAGGTATCCGACCTTTATTCGCTCGACCACCGTCACGACGCGCCTACGGATCGAACGGGCGCGCCGCTCGACCTCCGCCAAGTCGTCTGAGTTCGTGTCCAACTGCATCCTCCGTGGCCCGGCGCTTGGCGGGCCGGCGCGCGAAACTCAGGCCTCCACTCGGGCCTAATACGATTTTTATCCGATTTTTCCGGGGCGTGGCAAGGCGCACATCGATCGTCAGGCCGCGCGGACGCCGAGGAGGAGCTGCGCCACCACCGAAGCCGCCGCGGCCGCTCCGGTTGACGAGGTTTTTGCCTCGATATAATACTGTTTAATAGCATTGGAGATCGTGGTTGCAACGGTCATTCGCCCATGCCGAGTAAGGCCCAGCCAGCCTCCCCTTCCATCGAGCTCGAAACCAAGACCCACCCTTCTCAGGACCGCTCGCGCGCGACGTTCGACGCCATCATCCGCGTCTCCGGCGAGATCCTGGCTGAGCGCGGCATCGACGGCTTCAGCATCAACGCCGTGGTGCAGCGGGCTGGCTTGAGCCCGCCGGCGGTCTACCGCTACTTCCCCAACAAGTACGCGATCCTCAAGGAACTGGGCGAACGGCTGATGGCCGCGCAGGACGCGCTGGCGATCGCCTACATCGACCGTCGCGGCTCAGCGCCACTCAGCGAGACCGCCCTGATCGAGGGTGGCCACAGTCTGCTAAGGCAGCTCGTCCAGGTGACCGCGGCGTTTCCCGGCAGCATTGCGGTGCTGCGAGCGATGCGGGCCTCGCCGATCCTGCGCGAGGTCCGGCTCGCGTCAGCGCGGATGGTGGCAGCGCGCCACAACGAGCTTTTGGCGCTCAGCTATCCGCACGCGGACAAGGAACGGATCCAGTCGGTGTCGTGGATCCTGTCCGAGCTTGGCAACAGCGTCACCGAACTGCTGATCGAAAGCAGCGATGAGGAGCGGGACCGTCTGACCCGCGACTGCGCGATCATGTTCGCCAGACTGCAGACGTCGCTTGTCTAGGGTCGGCGCGGACTGACCGCCTTTGGTCGTTCGGCGCCGCCGTAGTTGCTCGGACGCGACCGGGCGAAAAACTCCGCCCATTGGGCTTCGCTGAGCACGTCGGGCTCGCCGAGTTGGCACGTCAGCACGTACTGCCGGCACATGATCTCGAGCCGGTGGGCCAGGTCGACGGCTGAGTTCAGGCTGCGCGCGCGACAGATCATGCCGTGATTGGCGAGCAGGCAGGCGGTGCGCCCGCGTAGCGCCGCGGCGGCGTTTGCCGCCAGCTCTGGGCCGCCATAGGTCGTGTACGGGACGCACGGCACGTCGCCACCGCCGAACACGCCGATCAGGTAATGGAAGCCGGGCAGCGGCTTGTTCTGACAGGCGACCGCGACGCAGTAATCGGAATGGGTGTGCACGACGGCGTTCGCATCCGGATGATCCCGGTAGATCGCCGCATGCATCATCCACTCCGACGAAGGCGCATGCTCGCCGCTCCATTCGCCGTCGAGCCCGACGTAAACAACGTTTTCGGGCGAGATCGTCTTCGCGGAGGCCCCAGTGGGCGAGATCAGCATGCCCTCGCCGAACCGTCGGCTGATATTGCCGGAGGCGAGCTCGTTCAGCTTCAGGCTGTCGGCGCGTTGATATTGGGCGACCAGTTCGGCGCGCCCGGCGGCTTCGTCCATCATCTGCTATCTCCCAGAGCCGGTCGCAATTCAGCCGTCTCCCGCGGCGCGATCACCGCAGCACGCCTACCCTTATCGCCAACGGCGATCGCCGTCGCTGGACGCCACCGGCGAGCCAGACCGTCAACGGCGCGTGGCGGCGGCGGATGGCCGCTCGGCGACGCGATCGAACCAGGCCGAAATCCAGCTCAGGCCGTTTGTCATTGGGCGTCCCACCCGCTCTTTGTTGAAGTCCAGGAAGCAGAAGAGGACGATGTCCGCCAGAGTGAAGGTCTCCCCGACCACATAGGGTTGCTCGCTGACCTGCGCCTCCAGCCACTCCAAGCCTTCCCGTGCGATCTCGAAGAGGTCGTCCGACGCCTGGGGAATGCAGTGCACCCTGGGCTGGAAGAACGGTAGCGCCGGACCGTAGCGAAAGCCGCCGGTGAAGGGCTGCACGACCTTGAGGTCGATGCGACGCACCCACATCCGGGTCTTCGCCCGCGCCGCGGCGGTCTCGCCGATCAGGCTTGATGGGCCGCTCAGCTCCTCGAGGTGCTCGCAGATGACCGTGGCTTCGGCGAGCACCGAGCCGTCTGGGCGCCGGAGCGCCGGGGTGTCCCCCGATGGGTTCAGATCGCGATATGGCGGGCGCCGGTTCTCACCCGCGCCGATGTCGACCTCGGTCTCGGCGAGCGTCAGGCCCCGCTCGGCGGCGTACATGCGCGCCACCCGCGGGTTGGGGCCCACCGAGACGAACAGCTCATAACCTTCCATGGCGGCGCCTTACGCACTCATCAGGGCGGTGAGGCGCGTATTGGGCTGCAGCGGCCCCGCCGCCGCCAGCGCCGCCAACGCCTCGTCGGCGGCCTCCAGCGTCAGCTGAACGTCATTCATGGTCAGCGCGTCCGAGATGAACATGTTGTGGAACGGATGCATGTAGAAGCCGCGCGACACCATCTCGGCGCACCAGCGGTAGCCCTTGCGCAGGTCGGGGTCGTCGTCGAACAGGAACATCGGCATGGTGACCGGGCCGCTCTGGCGCAGGCCGGCGGCGTGCTTGTCCGACAGCGCAGCCATGCCGGTGCGCAGCGCCCCGCCGAGCGCCTTGATGTTCTCGAGGTAGGGCGTGGTCATGATCCGGTCGAGGGTCACCAGCGAGGCGGCCATCGGGCCCGACTGGAACCAGAACGAGCCGGTCGCCCGGATCCGCGCCGCCGCCTTGCGGCACTTGTCCGAGCCAACCACGGCCGACAGGGGATGTCCGTTGGCGATGCACTTGCCCCAGGACGAGATGTCGGGCTCGACGCCGACGACCGACCAACTGCAGTCGCGGGCGAGCTTGAAGCCGGCGCGCACGTCGTCGACCACCAGCAGGGCGCCGGTCTTGTCACAGAGCTCCCGGGCGCGCCGGGCGTAGGCCGCGTCCGGTTCGGCCTGGTCGATGAACACATCATGCTTGAACGGTGTCGCGAAGATCGCCGCGAGGTCGTCGCCAGCCTCGGCGACTGCGCGCTCAAGAGAGTCCACGTCGTTGTACGTGCACGAGATACGCCCGGCCCGCTCGCCAGCCGTGGTGCCGGGCGTGGAGGCGCACCAGGCCGCGGCGCCGTGGTAGGCTCCCTCGGCGATGATGATCTTGTCCCGCTTGGTGTGGGCGCGTGCGATCACTGCGCCGAGCGTCGTCGCGTCGGTGCCGTTCTTCACGAAGATCGCCCAATCGGCGTGGGTGATGATGCCCGTGAACCGCTCGCCCAGCTCCACCATGACCTCGGAGACGCCGGTCAAGGTGTCGGTCTTCCGCATCTGCTTGACGAAGGCGTCGTTGATCGCCTCGTCGCCGTAACCGAACAGGTTGAGGCCGAAGGCGCACATGTAGTCGACGTACACCTTGCCATCGACGTCGGTCATCCGCACGCCCTTGGCGTCGGTGAAGAACTGCGGATAGTTCTCCGGCATGGATCTGGTGGACAGGTGTCCGTAGATCCCTTGCGGGAACACCTTCAGGGCTCGCGCCTTCAGCGCGTCTTGACGGCTCATTCCAATACCTCGGCGATTGATTTCAATTTCGAAGGCCGGTCACGCCGTGGCGGCGCCCGCGCCCGGAATCAGACCTGCGGGTGACACTGTGAGATCGCCCACTTGATCGAGTTCTGCAGCAGCTGCCGGTAGTTCGTGTTGGCGAAGGCGGTGGGCCCATGCCCGGCCTGGAGGTAGACCAGTGGGCTGTTGCGGGCCATCTTGGTCCATCCGACGATGTCGGAGCCGGGCCGCCGGGACCAACCCTCGTTGGAGCTCATCTTGCCTTTTACGGCGCGCGCCAGGGAATAGAAGTTCTCACTCACCGCCGGATAGCTCGAGCGCAGCAGCGGATTGATCGAGTCTTCAAAGACGTCGAATAGATAAACTTCGTCCTCGATCTCGAACTTTTTCGGCATCCCCTCAAAGATCGGATGCGCCGCATCGACGGCGCTGAGTTCGTAGGTGACATTCTGCCGGTAGCCGCCGTCGGGCAGGTGTTCGCCGCGGACGACATCGGGGAAGTGGATCAGCTTCCCCCCAAGCAGTTCGGCATATTCGGGCCATGAGGGCCAACCGCCGATGGCGTGGTGGAGCGCGACGATCGGAATGCCGCGATCGAGCAGTTCAAGGAAGCCTCTTTTGAAGTCTTCGGGGGGGTCGACGTGGTAGTCAGGCCCCTCGGCGGGGCTGCCGCCGGGCATGTCGTAGAAGACGATCGCATCGACATCCGACACGCCGGCCGGATTCAGCACCTTCGGCGCGACCGGGTGTTCGACGATGAACGGCTCGGCCTCCGGGAAGGCGTCGAACATGCCCATGAACGCGTCACGCTGGTAAGGATGGCCGTGGGCCACGACCATCACGCGCGGACGGCGCTTGTAGTTCAAAAAACGCACGGCTTCCCCTCCTGGCGCCCGGCTGGACGCGCCCCGCTCCCACGCCGGTGCGCCAGCGGCGCTCCGACTCTCTCGCCAATAACCGACAGTTATCGAATAAACCGCTGATCGCACCACGCGTCAAGACGAGCAGTCGGCCCTCTTGCCGCAGCTATTCGCCGCGTCCGACCTCGCTTGGCAGGGCGTATTATGGACGGCCGGCGTCGGTAGCCGGAAGCCGTCGCGAGATCCAGCGCCGCCGCATGCGCCACAGATCAGAAGTCGAATAAAATCGATGTCTGGCGATTGTCGATCGCCGGACACCTCGGCTTGCGTCTAGCCCTGCCCCGGCGCACGCAGCGGGATGGCCGGGGGCAGGAACGTCTCGCAATACGCGATCCCCGCCAGCTCCGACTCCCGCGCGAACTCCGGCGTGATGCGCCCATGGCGGGCGTACGAGGTCATCCAGATGCCGTCATAGATGCCGATGAGCGAGGCGAACTTGGTGTCGCCGTCTTCGACGTAGGGCATGTCGAAGATCTTGTTCATCCGATGGTACGTCGTGGCCGACGCGGCTTCGACGTTCTTCACATCCAGGACGCGGACGTCGTGGACGACGTTGGCCCCGAAGAACAGCTTAAGCATCACGGCGTGGGCGTTGTAGAACTTGACCGCGCGGGAGTGTTCGATCGTTACGAGATCGTGCCATCGGCGCAGCCGTCGGCGATCGATCGGCTCGATGATGCAGTCGCGAAGTCTTTCGAGATATCGTTCCGCGAGCGCGACGAAGGCCGCCTCCTTGGTCGGAAACAGGTGGTAGACGGACGCCGGCGGGACCTCAGCGGCGGCCGCGATGTCGTAGAGGCCGACTTCGGTGGCCTCTTTGCCGGCCAGCAACGCGTCGGCTGCGTTAAGCAGCATCTCGAATCTTAGGCGGGAGCGCTGCTGTGAGGGCCTGCGCGGCTCCGAGGGCCCTATCGTCGCGCCCGCGGTCGCCGGTGTTCTCGCCATCGCCCCCTCACTCGCCCCCGAGCCCATGAAAGTCGCCCGCTGACTGCGCGGGCGCCTGGTCGGCAACGCTTTGGCTCAGCACCAAGCTACGCAGGCCGAGACGCCGAGACTGACAGAGTCCGGCGGAAGAAGCGACCTCACGCCGTAGGCCGCGCACCCCGCAGCCGACCGCGCCAGGCCGGCGCAGACGCGCCGACCTGGCATGGCCGTCAATAGTGGTAGGCCAACGACACCCCGTACGTCGCCGGCGGTCCTTCGACAGGCTCAAGGAAGCCGAACGGCACGGAAATGTCAGACGACGTCAGTTGATACTGCTTGTTTAAGATGTTGCGCGCGTAGAGGCCAACCTCCCAGTTCTGCCGGCTCGCGTACGTGACGTTGAGATTGTGGAGCCAGTAGCCGTCTTGCTGAACGTACGGGTCGTTAGTGGTGTCGAACCAGGAATGGCTGCGGTAGTTCGCGTTCCAGCGGAAGTCGAGGTTGTCCCCGTTGGCCAGGTCCATGCGGTAGTCGACAATGCCCGTGAAGCTGAACTTCGGCGCGTTGGCGAGTTCCTTGCCGGAGAGGTCCACGCCACCGGCGAAAACCGGCAGGCCGGCGTCATCCAGCCTTGTGCGCAGGATCGCCGGAGCCAAATCGATGGTCAGCCCCTTGAAGGGCGCCGCCGTGATCTGGAACTCAGCGCCTTCGGTGTGCGCCCGCTTGGCGTTCGTCAGGAGGAGGGTGGAGCCTTCGATGGTGCCGCCGTTGCCGTCCTGCAGTAGTTGAGGAACGGAGGCGAAAATCTGCTCGTCGCGGTAGGCGTTGTAGAAGACAGCCGCGTTGAAGATCAGCCGGTGATCGAACAACGTCGCCTTCTCGCCGATCTCGTAGGAGGTCACCTTCTCCGGCTTCACCGGCTCCAACTGCAACAGCGCCTGCTCCTCGACGTTGCTGAGGAAGCTGCCGTTGAAGCCGCCGCTCTTGAACCCGCTTGCGATGCTCCCGTACACCTGGGTGCCGTTGCTGATGTGGTAGGCCAGCGCCGCCCGATAGGTGAAATTCGACGCCGACTCCAACTCATGCGCATTGATGAAGTCCTGCAGCGGCCCGTAGTTTCCAAGGCCGCCATCCTGGAACTGCGTCGACCCGGCGTAGTCGAACGTCTTCCGCTCCCAGGTGTAGCGGCCGCCCAGCGTCAGGGTGAAATCGTGGAAGTTGTAGTCGCCCTGGCCGAAGACCGCGGCGGAGTCGGTGATCTGGGTGCTGAAGTCGTAGGACTTCTGCGCAATTCCGTCGAAGGCGCCCGGCCCCGCCGGGATACCAAAGCCGCCGAACAGATCACCATCAGTGAACAAGAAGAGCGGCTGATCCTGCTTTAGATTTTCGTGCAGGTAGTAGAAACCCGCGACCCAGTTGAAATCCTTCTCGTTCTGCGCGGCGCGGAACTCCTGAGTGTAAGTGTTTGACTTCACGCCATATGTGGCTTGGATCAGGTTGTTGGGGCTCGCGTCCGTTTCTTCTGGATGATACTTGTCGTCATATTGCCAGGAGCTGATCGAGGTCAGCACGATCGGCCCGGCCTGGTAGTCGGCGCGGAACTGAGTGATCGCCGCCAGGTTGGTCAGGTCCTCCATGCGGTTGTAGGAGCCCTTCCAGTATGGGGGCGTGCCGTAACCGAACAGGTCGACGCAGCCACCGGCGTGGGCCTGCTCGGGGGTGCACATCACCGAATCGGCGGAGTTTTCGGTGCCCGGGACATAGGTGCCGATGTGTCCGTACGGCTGCGGGTGGTTGCGCACGTAGCCGATCGTCGAGTTGAGGTAGAGCGTCAGCTTGTCATCCGGCTTGTATTGCAGTTGCAGCCGGATCGCCTCGTTGTTGACGTTGTCGAACGGCCCGCTGATCAGCGCGTTGGTGGTGTAGCCGTCGGAATGGTTCACCACCACCGCAACACGCCCGGTGAGCGACTCGGCGATCGGCCCGCCCATCGCGCCCTGGATCTGCAGGGTGTTGTAGTTGCCGTACTCGGCGCTCAGGTCGGCAGTGAACGATTCCGTGGGCCGCTTCGAGGTGAATACCAGCGCCCCGCCGCTGGTGTTGCGGCCATAGAGCGTGCCCTGCGGCCCCTTCAACACCTGGACCTGTGAGATGTCGAACATCGAGAAGTTCTGGGCGCCCGGGGCGCTGATGTAGACGTCGTCGACGTAGATGCCGTTCGGCCCGGCGTTGTTGGTGTCGAAGTCGTTCAGGCCGATCCCGCGGATGGTGATCAGCGGCTGGTTGCCGGCCCCGATGGGGCTGAGGATCGAGACGTTGGGCGTGATCTGTCCCAGGTCCTGGGTGCTCTTGATGCCGGTTGCCGCCATCTGATCACCGGAGATCGCCTGCACCGAAACGGGCACCTCCTGGATGTTCTGGGCGCGACGCTGCGCGGTGACCACCACTTCGCCCACGACCGGCGCCTGCGCCTCCGCCGTTTCAGCACGAGCTGCATGGGTCGCCATCAGCAGCGCCCCGGTTCCAGCGGCCGCAAGCATCGCGGATCGAGCCGCGCGCCGTCTCACTTCAACCATCTCGGTTCCCCCTTGTTGGCGAGCGCATTCCGATCCCTAACGGATTCGGTACTGGGCTCTCCCAAATCGACGCAGGAATAAGGATTCAATCGGCGCCGCTGACAAGTAGGAAATCCGCGCCACGACAACGTCATTACGATTTGTGTTGGGTATGATACGGCTTACCGCGTGGCGTCGCTGAAACAAACACTAATGAATTCCGCAATATTCGTCGACGAGGCGCGTTGCTCGGCACTCTAAACCCGTGGAAAATCGAACTTCGTGGCGGATCGAACGTTCGGGCCGTCTCGCGACGCCGCGGGCAGTTTCGCCGGTGAGGTGTCGTGAACTTTAGGTACTATTAAATACCTAAACCGCGCGATTGAAGTCCCGCGTCATTTCCACGCATCGAACGGATCCAGGTGCGGCTTGGATAGACCGGGCTACGGCTGGATGAGTGACCTGGCCGTTACGGACGTTGAGGCTCCGCCCGAGGCGCCGATCCTGGCGGAGCACATCCAGGCCGAGGTCGGCAAGCGCCGGACCAAACGGCGTCGTCGCGGGGAGGATCGACCTCCCGGTCCAGTGAGCTCCTGCTGGCCACCCCACTGGTCGTGCTCGTCGCCTTGGCCTTAGTCTTCGCGAGTGGGGATTCGGGCGCTACGGAGACGATTTCGCGATGACGTCCGCTTCGATTCGTCCCCGCCTCTCCACGCGCCCGGTCGCCTGGCTGCGCGGTCGGTTCCGGTCCAGTGAGGCCTGGTTCATTGCGCTCGCCATTGTCGTCGGAACGGTCGCAGGCCTGCTGTCGGTCGTGCAGAGCACGCTCGCCCATGGCCTGCAGGTGGTGCTGTTTGGCCTGACCTTCGACGATCGCCTGAGCGCCGCTGTAGCAATTTCGCCGTGGCGTCTGGCGTGGTTGCCTTTCGGTGGCCTGTTGCTGGGAGGCCTTGGTCAGCTGTTGGGGCGGCTCAGGACCCAACCCGTGGTCGACGTTGTCGAAGCTAACGCGCTGCACGGCGGCCGCATGTCACTGCGCGGCAGCCTGGTGATCTGCGTTCAGACCCTGATCTCCAACGGATTTGGAGCCTCGGTGGGACTTGAAGCGGCCTATGCCCAGGCCGGCGGAGGCGTCGCCTCCGCCCTGGGACGCCGCCTCCGGCTGCGCCGCAGCGACCTCAGGACCCTGGTCGGAGCCGGCGCGGGGGCCGCGATAGGCGCCGCCTTTGGCGCGCCCCTTACTGGAGCCTTCTACGCCTTCGAGATCGTCATCGGGTCCTATGCGCCGTCGATGATCGCGCCGGTGGCGGCCGCGGCCCTGGCCGCTGTCCTCGCCGCCCGCGGTCTGGGTTCCGCGCCCTATTCGATCAATATCGCGGTGTTCCATTCCCCCGACGCCGCCGACTTCATCCTCTACGCCGGACTGGGCGGGCTCTGCGCCGCTCTGGGCGTCGCTCTCATGCTGTTGGTGGCCCGGGGCGAAACGCTTGTCCGCCGCCTGCCCGTTCCTGCCTGGCTGCGGCCCCTCGCCGGCGGCGGGGTTCTGGCGCTGCTGGCGTTCCTCTCACCCCAGACGCTCTCGTCGGGCCACGGCGCGCTGCACGCCGATCTCTCGGGCGGCGTCACCCTCAAGCTCCTGCTGTTCGTCCTGCTCCTGAAAGCCGCGGCCTCCATCATCTCCCTCGCGAGCGGCTTCCGAGGCGGCCTCTTTTTCGCATCCCTGTTCCTTGGATCCTTGATCGGTCAGATCTACGCGCGGTTTGCCGCCCTCATCGCCATCCCCATTTTTCTTCAGCCGGAAAACGCCGCCCTGGTCGGCATGGGAGCCTTCGCCACCGCGGTGGTCGGTGGTCCGCTGACCATGTCTTTCCTGGTCCTGGAGACGACACGGGACTTTGGCGTCGCGGCGGCCACCCTCGCCGCCTCATTGGTGGCCAGCAGCATCGTGCGTGAACGGTTCGGCTACTCGTTTTCAACTTGGCGGCTGCACCTGCGCGGCGAGACGATCCGCTCCGCCCGTGACGTGGGGTGGGTGCGCACGCTTACCGCCGGCCGGATGATGCGCACGGACGTGCCGACGCTGTCGGCGAGCGCGACGCTCGCCGAGTTCCGCCGACGTTTCCCCTTGGGAGCGGCGACGCGCGTTGTCCTGATTGACGACACCGAGCGCTATGCCGGGATCCTGGTGACCGCGAGCGCATATGCCGACGACCTCGCTGATGGCGATAGCGTCGGGTCGCTTGCCGTCAACCGCGAGGTGACCCTGACGCCGGAGATGAACATCGAGCAGGTTATGCAAACCTTCGACACCAGCGAGACGGAAGACCTGCCGGTCGTCGACGATCAGGGTCGGGTTCTGGGGCTGCTGGCCGAGGTTTATGTCGTGCGACGCTTCGCGAAGGAGTTGGAGACGGTGCAGCAAGGCCTTTTCGGAGAGACCTGAGGGATAAGCAGCTTTGGCGCGCCCAAGGAGCGGCCGGTGTGCGAGGCGGAGCTCGGGCAATTGAAGTACGGTTTGGAACCTGATCGTTTGGGACATGGCTATTCGAGTTCCGTGGTTCGGAACCGTTGGAGGGGCGGGATGAAGAAGCTTATCCTTGGGGCCGCTGCGGCGGTGCTGTCTGCCGGCCCCGTCATGGGCATGGAGCGGGAGGTCACCGTAGACGGCGGAAAGGCGCCGCTATTCGGCTCGCTGCTCATTCCGGAAGGCGCACGACCTGGACCAGCGGTGCTTCTGATCGCCGGCTCGGGTCCGACCGATCGCGACGGCAATTCGACCATTCCGAACGTCAGGCCTGCCAACCTGAAGCTGATAGCTGAGGGTCTCGCGACCGCGGGCGTCCCCAGCCTACGCTACGACAAGCGAGCCATCGCCAAGAGCGCGCCGGCGGCGCCGAGCGAGGCCGACATGCGTTTCACCACAGGCGTCGACGACGCCTTGCTGTTCGCGCGCTTCCTGAAGACCCAGCCCGGGGTCACATGTGTCATGCTTCTGGGCCACTCGGAAGGTGCTCTAGTCGCCGCCCTGGCGGCGCAGAAGATCGACACCTGCGGCGTCATCGCGGTCTCAGGGGCGGGCCGGCCACTTGGCGTGGTCATCCGGGAGCAACTCGCCGCACAGAACCTTCCTGCGCCGCTCCCGGCCCAGATCGAGGCGGCCCTGACCGAGCTGGAACATGGCCGGCAGGTTCCTAACATACCGGGGCTGGAAGCGCTGTTTCGTCCCAGCGTCCAACCTTACCTCATCTCCGTATTGACCATCGACCCGGCCGGAGCGCTTAAGGCGGTCAAGGCTCCGGTCCTGATTCTCCAGGGCGACAACGATTTGCAAGTGACGGTGCAGGACGCTCGCCTATTGGCGACGGCGAGACCCGACGCCAAGCTCGTCGTTTTGCCGGGCGCCAACCACGTCCTGAAGACCGCGCCCACTGATCGCGCTGGGAATTATGAAACCTATGCCGATCCAACCCGTCCGCTGGCGCCGGGCGTAATGCAGGCCATCCTGGCGTTTGTGGAGGCCCACTGAGCAGCACTCGCGCCGGGTGGTTTACGCACTGGACGTAAGCCGCTGTAATTCGGAATCCAGAATTAGCCCGAGTCCGGCTTTCGCGCGTTGAAGGCTGTCATGAGCAAAATCCCCTTCGCCCCCGGCGCCATCGCCCTGACGCTCATTGCGTCGTGCGCGATGGCCGCCGAACCCTCGAAAGAGATCGCCGCGGCTTTCGGAAACACAGTGATGTCTGTCTACCCCGATGGCCGCTCCCAGAAGATCTGGATGCAGCCGGACGGGACCTGGACGGGTCACAGCCGCCGCGGCAACCCGCTCGCCGGCAAGTGGACGGCGAAAGGCGAGCAGGTGTGCCTCCACCAGACCCATCCGTTCCTGCCTGGCAGCTTCTGCCAGACCTTTCCTTCCGATCCGGCGAAGGGCATCGACTCCAAAGATCTCACGGGCGCCCCCATCCACCTGAAGCTGGTCAAGGGGCATGTAGAGAAATAGCCAGGCCGCGCAGGCCATGGCCCGGCTCGCCCGGCTGCACGCCCGCATCGCCCATATCCGCCGCGACGCCCCCCACAAGGCCACCACCCGGCCGGCCAGGAGCTGGCGGCGGATCGGCGTGGAGGACCTCCACGTCCGCGGCCTGGCGGCCAACCTGCGCCTGGCGCGGGTGATCCTGGACGGCGGCTTCCACGCGTTCCGCCGCCGGCTCGACTACAAGGCGCGGCGGTCCGGCGCGGCCGTCGTCGTCGCCAACCGATGGTTTCCCTCGAGCAAGACCTGTGCCTGCTGCGGCTCGGTCAACGCCGGGGTGGCGGTGTCGCAGCGGATCTTCACAAGCGACACCTGCGGCTATGCGGCCGATCGCGACCTCAACGCCGCGCGAAATCTCGAACGACCGGCCGCAAGCTCTGCGGTGACAGCCTGTGGAGAGGAACGCTCCGGCGCGGGACGAAAGCCTCGCGTGAAACGGTCCCCGGCGAAGCAGGCGCCGGACAGCAAGGCCGCGGTGTCGCTTGAAATAGCGACGAGCGGATCG